>JBATXM010000156.1:0-8763 GCA_049673305.1 Pseudonocardiaceae bacterium
CTGCGCTGGCGGGCGCGGGTGTCACCGCTGCGGTCGCCCCGGCGTTGCGGGTGGCCGCCGGGGTGCGTGACTCGGTTGGCCTGGCGGCGGTGGCCCGGCAAGCCAATCTGGCGGGGCGAGTATTGCCGCGACGGGCCGGCCTGCCGCCCGCCGGTACGCCCGTCGTGCTCGTCGATGACGTGGTGACCACCGGGGCGACTGTGGTGGAGTGCACTGCGGCATTGGTCCGGATGGGTGTTGAGGTACCCGCCATCGTGGTGCTCGCGGCGGCCGGGTGTCACACACCGTTGTCTTCGCCGGCTGGCGATACCAACCACAGCGTTGACCCTGCGACACGGGGTGCCAAGCTCTAGCGGGTGCGCCCAGGGCGGACTACCGTCCGGGCATCAGCATCGCTACCCGTTCCGGAGGAGGCGAGAAAGTCAAAATCCCTGTTGGACAACGCGAGGAGGTCACCCTGTGAACATTGTCGTGAAGGGTCGTAACGTCGAGGTACCCGATCATTACCGACTGCACGTCGCTGAGAAGCTTGCCCACGTCGAACGGTATGATCAGAAGGCCGTTCAGTATGATGTCGAGCTGTTTCACGAACCCAATCCCCGGCAGTCCAAGAACTGCCAACGTGTGGAGATCACCGGTCGGTGCCGTGGGCAGGTAATACGCGCCGAGGCGTGTGGTTCGGACTTCTACGCCGCCCTGGACGTGGCGGTGAGCAAGCTGGACAACCGGCTGCGCCGGGTCGCGGATCGCCGCAAAGTGCACTATGGACGCCGTCATCCCACCTCCGTCGCCGAGGCCACCGCGCCGCTGGCGGCTACCCTGACCCTCGATACCGAGAACGCCGATACCGAGAGCCCCGACACTCCTACTGGGGTGGAGACCGACGATCAACGCCCCTGGACTGGGCCGCTTAACCCGATCGGCCCGGAACTTGACTACGAGCTGCCCACCCAGCGGTGGGAATCACCGGATGCGCAGGGGCCAGGTCGCATCGTCCGGCGTAAGCGGCACTGCGCCAAGCCTATGACTGTTGACGAGGCGCTCTACGAGATGGAGCTCGTGGGCCATGACTTCTACCTGTTCTCCGACGCCGCCTCCGGACTGCCCAGCGTGGTGTACCGCCGGCACGGCTTCGACTACGGCGTGATCCAGCTGTTCTGAGACGTTGACCAAACCATGATCGCCGGCTGGGTGCGGCCATGACATCATCTGTCGTGCACACCATCCAGTCGGCGATCATGGCGCTGAAGGAGCCGCGCTGGCCTGCGCTGATAACGTCACGGCCGGTGCTGGGCATACGATGGCGCGCAGACCGGCGGCGCACGGAGGGCGTGCGGAACGCCACTAGCCGACGTCCGCCTGACCCGAGTGCCCGATACGAGTGCCCCGATACGAGTGAGGTCTCCCACGGTGGTCCTGTCCCGACTGCTCCGCGCTGGCGAGCACAAGACTGTGCGCCGGTTGCGCGCCATCGCCGACCACATCAACGGCTTGGCGGACGACGTCGCCAGCCTGTCCGACGCCGACCTGCGGGCCAAGACAGATGAGTTCCGCCGTCGTTACGGCGGCGGTGGTGCTGGCGCTGAGTCGCTGGATGACCTGCTGCCTGAGGCGTTCGCGGTGGTCCGGGAGGCCGCCACCCGGATCTTGGGGCAGCGGTGCTTCGACGTTCAGTTGATGGGCGGTGCCGCGTTGCACCTGGGCAACGTCGCCGAGATGCGCACCGGTGAGGGCAAGACGCTGACCTGCGTGCTGCCCGCGTATCTCAACGCGATCGCCGGCAAGGGCGTGCATGTCGTCACGGTCAACGACTACCTCGCCAAATTCCACGCGGAATGGATGGGTCGGGTGCACCGCTTCCTCGGCTTGGAAGTCGGGGTGATCCTGTCTCAGATGAGCCCGGACGAGCGCCGCGCCGCCTACCACGCCGACATCACCTACGGCACGAACAACGAGTTCGGCTTCGACTACCTGCGCGACAACATGGCCTGGAACCTCCAGGACTGCGTACAGCGCGGGCACAACTATGCCATCGTCGATGAGGTCGATTCCATCCTCATCGACGAGGCCCGCACCCCGTTGATCATCTCCGGGCCCGCCGACCAGTCCTCCCGCTGGTATGCCGAGTTCGCCCGGCTCGCCCCAATGCTTAAGCGTGACGTGCACTACGAGGTGGATGAGCGCAAGCGCACCGTGGGTGTCTCTGAGGAGGGTGTCGCCCTCGTCGAGGACCAGCTGGGCATCGAGAACCTCTACGAGGCGGCCAACACGCCGCTGGTCGGCTACCTCAACAATGCGCTCAAGGTCAAGGAGCTGTTCACCAAGGACAAGGACTACATCGTCAGCGACGGTGAGGTCCTCATCGTCGACGAGTTCACCGGTCGGGTGCTGTATGGCCGGCGCTACAACGAGGGTTTGCACCAGGCCATCGAGGCCAAGGAGAAGGTGGAGATCAAGGCTGAGAACCAGACCTTGGCGACGATCACATTGCAGAACTATTTCCGGCTCTACGACAAGCTCGCCGGGATGACCGGTACCGCGCAGACCGAGGCCGCCGAGCTGCTGCAGATCTACAAACTGGGTGTGGTGTCGATTCCCACCAACAAGCCGATGGTCCGCCGAGACCATGGCGATCTGATCTACAAGACCGAAGAAGCCAAGTTTGCCGCGGTGGTGAAAGACATCACCCAGCGGCACGAGGCGGGCCAGCCGGTCCTGGTCGGGACCGCGAGCGTGGAGCGCTCCGAGTACCTGTCCAAGGCGCTGATGGCCGCTGGCATTCCGCATTCGGTGCTCAACGCCAAACAGCACGAGAAAGAGGCGATGATCGTCGCCGAGGCCGGCCGCAAGGGCGCGGTCACCGTGTCCACCAACATGGCCGGCCGAGGGACCGACATCATGCTGGGTGGTAACCCGGAGTTCCTCGCCGACATCGCGCTGCGGGCCCGCGGGTTGGACCCGGTGTTGACTCCGGAGGAGTACGAGGCCGCCTGGGAGGCTGCGGTGAATGAGGCCCGCGTCGAGGTCCAGGCCGAGGCCAGGGAGGTTGTCGCTGCGGGGGGTCTGTATGTGCTGGGCACCGAGCGGCACGAGTCGCGGCGCATTGACAACCAGTTGCGTGGTCGCTCGGGGCGTCAAGGTGACCCCGGAGAGTCCCGGTTCTACCTGTCCTTGCGTGACGAGTTGATGGTGCGGTTCAACGGCCCGATGGTCGAGTCCATCATGACCCGGCTGCGGATGGAGGAGGACGTCCCGATCGAGGCCAAGATGGTCAGCAGGGCGATCCAGTCCGCGCAGACCCAGGTCGAGCAGCAGAACTTTGAGATCCGCAAAAACGTCCTGAAGTACGACGAGGTCATGGACCTGCAACGCAAGGTGATTTATGCCGAGCGCCACCGGGTGCTCGCGGGTGAGGACCTGCGCGAGCAGATCGCGCACATGATGGTCGATGTGATCACCGCCTACGTCAACGGCGCCACCGCGAACGGGTACGCCGAGGACTGGGACCTTGATCAGCTGTGGTCGGCGCTCAAGGCGCTGTATCCGGTGGGCATCAAGTATGAGTCCATTGTGGACGACACCGGGGATCTGACCCGCGAGATGTTGCTGGCGGCCGTGCTCGATGACGCGCGGGCCGCGTACGCCCGTCGCGAGGCGGAGCTCGAGCAGCTGGCCGGCCCGGGCACGATGCGCGAGCTCGAGCGCCGGGTGGTGCTCACGGTGTTGGATCGCAAGTGGCGCGAGCACCTCTATGAGATGGACTACCTCAAGGAGGGCATCGGCCTGCGCGCGATGGCCCAGCGTGATCCGCTGGTGGAATATAAGCGCGAGGGCTTCGAGATGTTCAGCGCACTGCTCGAGGCGCTCAAGGAGGAGTCCGTCGGGCTCCTGTTCAGTGTGCCGGTCGAGGTCGCCGAGCCGGAAATGGTGCAGGACCAGGTGCCGGCGCCGCTTGCCGCTGACCCGGTACCGGCGCCGCTTGCCGCTGACCAGGCGCCGGCGTCGCTTGCCGCCGCGCCGGCCGGTTCAGCGCTCTCGCAGCTCGACGGCCAGGCCGGTGACGGTGCTCTGCACTCGCCCGCGCTGGATACCCGGGCCAGGCTGGCCGAGCCCGAGTCCCGGCCGCTGACCTATACCGGACCGGCCGAGGACGGCGGCACTGAGGTGCGGCGCCGGGGTAACCCGGGTCGGGAAGCCAGCAACGGCACCGGGGGGCCGTCCCGCAACGCCCCCTGCTCGTGTGGCTCAGGCAAGAAGTACAAGCGCTGCCACGGAGCCCCCACCACCCGCCCCTGAGCGTCACGGGTTGACGAACAGGCTGGTGAACTTCAGGCCCAGCCACGGTTTGCGGCCCCAGGCTCGGAGTCGGCCTCGGGCGATGGGACCCCATTGACTGATCCGGCCGTAGGCCACGAGCATCAGATCCACGGGTTCGGCCGAGAGGCGGCAGTCCACAGTTTGGCCACCCGTGGGCTCCATGGTGGCCACCCCGTCTCGGAAGCGGACGACGAACCGGGGCACGCCCCGGGCGCGCACCTCGTAGCTGGCCGTGAACCCACGGGCGGTCTCGGGGTTCACCGCCAGCGGCAGCATCGCCGTCACAGCATGCAGCATCAGAGCGGCGTCGGCGGTGCTGATCGGCCAGCGCCGTCGGACAGTTTTCGCGACGTCGTAGCCGTGCAGGATCTGCTCACCGACCAGCAAGCCGGTGGCGGCTCCCAGGCTCAGTGAGGCCTGCGAGCCGTACCAGGGAGTGCGGATCATGTGGTCGGGGGAGCGCCCGGCAGTGGTCGCCAGGAACGTGCGCGCCGCGTCCAGCACGAGCTCGGCCAGCGCACCCGGGGCCCGCTCGGGTACCAGCTGTAGGGTGCCGGCGGTGACCGCCGACAGGCGCTCACCGAAGACCTCAGTGTCGGGAATACAGGGCGACACCGCGTCGAAGAATCCCGCCGCAGCCTGGGTGAACGCCCCCAGCGCGACCACCAGGTGGGCACCGACCTCCCCGACCGTCCACTGCGATCCCGTTACCGGCAGATCACCGTTGGGGATCGAGTCCAGCAGCTCGGCGGTCCGGCCTGCGGTCGTCTCCAGCGTTGCCCGCGCCTGCGCCAGGTCGGTTCGCACCAGTGTCCCCCTTTTTCGAGATGCCGGTGCACCATAGTCAGGCTAGCGGGTTGCGCCAGCGTCAATGAGATGCCCGAATCCGCGCCACTGTCCGTGGTCGGCGCTGTCCGTGGACTCGACGTCACGGACGTTTTTGGGCGGTGAGAAGTGCGTGACGTCGAGTTCACGGCTCTGAGTTGATGCGCGCTGGCGGGGGCCGCAACGTCACCGTCCGCTACTTGGTGGGGTTGACCCACACCAGGCGGGCGGTGATGTGTGGGCTGCGGCTGAACAGGCGCACCGCGCGCTCGGGTGATCGCAGGCTCAGGCGTCCGACGCTATCCAGTCTGACCACCTCGGCGTAGTCCGCAAACGCCAGGCCCCAGGCCGCGATGCGGCCATCCACCCGCTCGCCGTACTCCTGTACCACGGCGAACAGCCGGGGTGCCTCATCGGCGACCAGCTCAGCGATCTCCTGGGCGAATTCCTCCTCATCGCACAGCGGAGCGAGGGTGGCCGGGTCGACCTCCGGATCGATCTCCGGGTCGAACTCTGAGGATGGCTGATCTGGCTGCGCTAGCATCGTGACCTCCTACGCCGCGTATCTGGACTGACTGTAGAGTGTACTGGACCGTCCATATCTACAAGTGGACGGTCCATTATTAACCCGTATGGGTTACTCCACGGTGCCGTCAACATCCTGGGAGGTGGTCATGACGCAGGGCCTCGACGCCAGCGGATCCGTCGTGCGTCGCTGGCAGCTCGCCGTTGCCCTCAAGGCGCACCGCGAGCAGGCCGAGCTCACCCAGGACCAGGCGATCGAGCGCCTGACCAGCGCTGGGGGCCGCTGGTCACGATCAAAGCTGTCGCGGGTGGAGAACCGCGAGCACCACCTCAAGCCGCGCGAGGTCGAGCAGCTTCTCGACGCCTACGGTGTCACCGACACCGACACTCGGGACGCGCTGATACAGCTCGCCGCGCCATCTCCCGAACCGGGCTGGTGGCTCAGCTTCGGTGGTGAGCTTCCCGAGGACTGGCTGCCGGCCCTGGGCCTGGAGAGTGGTCTGATCGGGCTTCGAGACTTTCAGAACCAGCTCATCAACGGCCTGCTGCAGACCGCCGACTACACCCGGGCACTCGCCATGTCGATCAATCCAGGCGTGCTGGGTCCAGCTGAGGTCGAGCGCCGGGTCGCATTACGGATGGCCCGTCAGCAGGTCCTCGCCAAGGATCCGCCGCCGCAGCTGCACTTCATCCTGGACGAGACGATCCTGCACCGCCTGATCGGTGATCGAATCGTGATGCATGACCAAATGCGCAAGCTGCTACAGGCCAGTGAGAAGCCGAACATCACTGTCCAGGTGCTGCCCCGTGATGTGGGTGGCAGCCCTGGATTGGAGGGACCGTTCAGTCTGCTCACGCTGCCCGCTCCGATCCCGGACATCGGCTACACCGAGGGTCCGGCGGGGACGCTGTACATCGAAAACCGGGATCGGGTGCGATACTGGGTGTTGCGCTTTGGCATCCTGACCCAGCGGGCACTGTCCTGCCAGGAGTCCGCCGAGCTGATCGCCGAGGCGATGCACAGCTTCGAGTGACCCGAAGGAGGCAGCGGATGACCAGGTTGGAGCCCTTGGCGGCCCAAGACCAGTGGCGCGTGAGCAGCTTCTGCGGTGACACCGGTGGCATGAACGGCGGTAGCTGCGTCGAGGTGGCCGCGCTGCCGGATGGCCGGATCGCCGTCCGCAACAGCAACCACCCCGAGGCCGGTACCGTGTTGTTCACCCGCGCCGAGATGCACGCCTGGATCAAGGGCGTCAAAACCGGCGAGTTCGACGACTTCGCCTAGCCGTTCTTGCGTCGGCCGTAAGGCGGCCACCTCTCGTGAGCGGTCGCCGTCAAGGCTGGGCGTGCGGTTTGGCTCGACCCCTACCTCAACTGCGCGATGACGGTGACGGTGCCGGGGGCGATTTCGGTGAAGCCGGCGTCCCGGACCGCGACGACCCGGCGCTCGAGCCAAGCCTGACCGGGGTCGTCACCGGGCACGAGCAGTTTCCACTCCGCCGGTTCGGGCGTGCGGACGGCGCATCGGAAGTCGTTGGCCGCCCAGCGCGCCAACGACTCCGGGGACAGCAGTGCAGCCAGCAACATCGTGGCGTGCCCGACCTGCGCCGCAGCCTTGCCTGCGCTCATCGGCACCTCAGGATTGATCCACAGTACCGGCACGCCCTCGGGTACCGGTCCGGGCGAGTCGGCGGGCAGATCGCTGCCGCTGATCTGCAGGCGGGTGATCTCAGGGGGAGTGTCGACGACTCGGCACGGCACCACAGCGCGTGCCTCGGCCGTGCCGACCCGAACCGTCACTCCAGGCAACTGCTGAACCGCCTCCCAGTGGGTGCCACGAGCCCGACGGGTCACCTTGCGGATCTGCCCGGACGTCCAGGCCGTTACCTCGTCGTGCCATTCACCGTCCGGTTCGACGGCACGCGGATCGAGACAGACCGCGATTGCCGCAGCGGCCGCCGCCTCCAACAGCGGCGTCCGGTCCGGGGGCGTGGCCTTCTCGATGTGAAGCACCACGGGCATCGCGCGAACCTGGCCGGGCTCCTCGTCCGGAACGCTCACCGACGCAGGATGCCAGACCGTCGGCGGCCTCCACCTCGGCGCGGGTCACGCCGAGCACGAAAGTCACACGCTGCGGTTGCAGTATCGGAAGTCATCCCAGATGGGTTTTCCGGCTCGACCGCCGGGTGATCTGCCCCGCGTTTTTCGGACCGTCGGATTGTGTGCTTCTTACGCTGCTTCCTGTGAGTCTGTCCACTCTTTGAGGACTTCTTGCGGCGTCCTGTAGTCGAGCCCAGAATGGAGCCTGTTGGAATTGTACCAGAATTCGATGTACCGAGTGACGTCACGCCGGGCGTGTTCCCGGGTCGGGTAGACGGTGCGGTGGACGCGTTCATTCTTCAGGGCCGCGAAGAACGATTCGGCCATGGCATTATCGTAGCAGATACCGGTGCGGCCGACTGAGTGGCGCAGGTCGAGTTCGGCGATGGTGACGGCGAAGTCGTATGAGGTGTAATTGCTTCCACGGTCGGAGTGGAAGATCGCACCTGGCTCGAGCGCGATCCGGCTGGCGGCATGGTGAAGAGCGGCCTGGATGAGGGGAGTCTTGATAGTCCTCACCCATACAGTATCCGATAATCATCTTGGTGTGGCAGTCGATGACCGTCGCCAGGTATAGCCATCCTTCCCAGGTCGGGATGTATGTGATATCGCCGACCATCTTTTGTCCGGGTGCTTCGGCGGTGAAGTTTTGACCGAGCAGGTCGGGGATGTGGTGGGCCTTTCCGTCGGCCTCGGTCAGGTTTGTCCGCCACGGCCGCGGCTGGCAGGGCTGCAGGTCCAGCTTGCGCATGATGTCGCGGATGAGCTCAGGGCCGCACGGCACGCCCCACCTGGCGAGCTGGGCGTGGACGCGCCGATAGCCGTAGGTCTCGTCGGATTCTTTGAATGCCTTGGTGACGAGCGCTTCCCATCGGTCACGCCGTTGCGCCGTCGCCGACGTGGGTCGCTTTCGCCAGTCGAAGAACCCGGACGATGAAACAGAGAGCCACGCGCACATTTTCTTCACGGGGTAGGCGTACTTCGTGTCGTCGAGTC
>JBATXM010000157.1:0-21533 GCA_049673305.1 Pseudonocardiaceae bacterium
GCGCCTCACCATCGAGCGTACCCGCGACCGCCAACTCGGAGAAGACCCCCAACTCGACAGCGCTCAGGAGCGTCTTCGAGCCCCAAAACGCCGTCCCGAGCCGCATAATCGCGTCGGACGTCACCTGGGCCCCGTGCTCGACCGCCGATGGCTGCGCTTCGCTCACAACCCACCCCCTCATCCCCGATATCCCCTTAACATCCCCGATATGGAGTTGTGTCGAGGAATTGTGCGATGAGGCTAGCTTAGGCGGATCGCGCCAAGGAAGGGGTGCGCCAACCTGGCTATCCAAATCTACGCACGTGCACGGGATGGAGTCCCGCCTCGAGAGCCGCCTGCCGCTACGGCACTGGCCGAACCGTTGCTTCGCGACGGCGATTGGGGATGTGTGCGTACCACGGCCGTCTTCAGAATCAGCGCCAGTGCTTGAGATAACCGAGCGAGGTGCGTGACGTTGACTGATTTCGATCCGGTCCGTGCCGCGACGACCTCCGGACCTGGTACGCCACCGCGTGGCAGGCGGATCACGATCGCGGTGTTGGGTGCCGGGATCGCTGGTTTGGTCGCGGGATACGAGCTCGAGCGGCTCGGCTATGACGCCGTCGTGCTGGAGGCCGATTCCCGGATCGGCGGCCGGGTGTTCACCCAGAGTTTCGGTGGGTCGGACGGTCCAATCGCGGAGCTTGGCGCGATGCGTATTCCGGCTGATCATCGCTTCACGATGCGCTATGTGGACGAACTGGGACTCCGGCACCGGTTACGTCCCTTCCGCGGTATTCTGAGCGATCCCAACAACTATCTGCGTATCGGCTCGCAACTGGTCCGCGTCCGAGATGCGGCAGCACCACTGATACTGGACATCGAAAGGTACTCCGGTGAGAAGTCCTACCGGAGGGATACGTTGCTTTTCCTGGGCTGGCTGCACGCGATGGTGCGCGCGCTGGCCCCTCGGGAGCTACGCAAGTTTGGCCATAGCGACGCCAGGAAGATGCTAGCGCTGGCCGACTCGCGGGATATGACGCCGTTCATACACGAGGACCGGGTCGATCTCGGCGCGGCGTTCCGCGCGTACCCGGAGTTCAGAGCCGCGTGCAGCAGCCGGCTGGAGAGTTTCCTCGACGACCTCATCCGGGAGTCCGGCACCGACATGCTGACCCTCGCTGGGGGCATGACACAGCTGGTGGACGGGTTAGCCTGCCGGATCCGAGGGCCGATTCACACCGGCCGGGAGATAGTCGGCCTCGACGTGCGCCGCGACGGAGTGAGTGTCCACCTGTCCTGTGCGTGGAGTCCGGTGCTGACCTACCCGATCGTGCTGTGCACGATCCCTTTCTCGGTTCTGCGCGGGCTGTCACTGACCGGTGTCGGTGCCGACAAGATCGGCACCATCACGACGCTCGACTACGGCTCGGCGACGAAAGTGGCGCTGCACTGCCAGGAGGCGTTCTGGGTCCGGGACGGCATTGCCGGGGGTGGATCGGCGCCGGGAGGGCTGAGTCGGCAGACCTATTACCCGGACGCCGGCGCTGATGACAGCTCTGTGTTGCTCGGCAGCTACACGATCGCCGAGGACGCCGACGTGCTCGGCCAGTTAAGCGAACCCGTCCGGCACGCGGTGGTCACCGACGAGCTGGTGGAGCTGCATCCGCAGCTCCACCAGCCGGAGACGGTGCTGGAAACGATGAGCGTCGCCTGGGGCGAGCGGCGGTGGAACAAGGGCTGCGCAGCCCGGCGATGGGGTATGACCGACGCGGAACGCGCCCGTGAGGTCGAGCGGGCGGCGCGTCCACAGGGCCGTCTGTTCTTCGCCGGCGAGCACTGCTCGCTCAGTCCAGCCTGGGTCAACGCGGGGATCGAGTCGGCGCTCGACGCGGTGGCGCAGATCGACACTTTCGCCCGCCGACTGGTCAGCGACCGGAGTCATGTGGAGGAATCAGTGTGAGTGTCTTTGACCTGCCTCGCCTGCACTTCGCTGGTATCGGCATCACCCGGCTGCCCACGGGCCCCAGGTCGGGGCTGCTCGATCTCGGCACCAACGCAGCAGTCACCGACTCCGCCCCGTTCCCGGTCACTCACCCCGCCCAGGAGTACCACGACTACCTCGACGGGCAGGGCGTGCGTTTCGAACCGGACGGCACGGTCACGTCGGACGGGCGGTTCGGTTCGGTCAAGGGCTGGAACTTCGGCGGCAACGGGCACTTCTGGGTTGAAGCCTTGGTGGTTGGCTGTGAGCGCTCCCCCGGCGAGAATGACACGACTGACCCCGTTGTCGGCCGGCAGCTAGACGTGTGGGGTCATTACAACGACCACCTCGCCACTACCGCGAACCGAGCCAGGGTATTCGACGTAGACCCCGCCTCGAACTGGACCACCGCAGTGATGGTCGGCCAGCTCAGCCTCGGCCGGTCCGGTCGCTCGCACGATGTCGGCTACATGCTCACCGGTGACGTGTACGGCATAGCACCGCCGCGCTGGCAGAATCCACGGCACGTCCTGCACATCGACGAACACCCCCTGGGCAGGGAGTTCGCTCGCTCAGTCGTGCACCAGTTCGTGATGGACAAGACCGACCGGCTGGACTGGCTGGATGAGACCGCCAGATCACCTGCGGTGTCGGCGTTGCGGGAAGTGGTCGACACCGATGAGTTCGGTGGCCTGCTCGTGCAGTTCGCACTGTTCAACATGGCGACCCCGGTTGACAACGACGCGCCGGATCGGTGGGACATGCACGGCACCATCGCGCCGTGGCGACCACAGGACATGCGCACCTACCCTGCCGGCCGATTGCTGACGGGCCGGCAGTTGCGCCGTGAGGGGCGGGTTACTCCGCTGCACAACCTCACCGTCGAGGTCCGCGCAGAGCGCGTGACCGCCAACATGATCACGGCCGTGCCCGTCGTGACACGGGCCGCCACCAGAGGCGCGGGCCCGACGCACCAGCTCGGTCCCCGGCTCGATGCCGGGGACCTGGAACTGCGCACCAGCACCGGCCGGCTGCTCGGCGTCTTCCCTCGGGGGGCCTACCTGGGTTCAGATTTCCGGCTCAGCGGTGGTGTGTTGTCGACGCCACGAGTCGACGGGCGCTGCGACGACCCAGACGAGCCGCTGCAGCTGCAGGCATCCGACGGGACCGTGCTGCTCACCGAGGAGGAGATCACCGTCCAGTCCGACCAGACAAGTCTGTTCCTCGATCATCCGAACACGGCAACCGGGCAGGACTTTGCCGTTGACGTCACGGTGCGATCGTTTGTCCGCGGGCGTCCCGCAAAGGTCGACCGAATCGAGGTCCACCAGTTCTTCAATCCGCGCGGCCTACCACTGGACCCCCGGGCGACCGCGTCGGATACCCGGTCCACCGACATCGTCATCGCCGAGTTCGCCACCGCAACCTGGCCGGGCGAGCCGAAGGAGTACGGGACCAAGTGCACGCTGTCCACCGACGACGCCGGGCACGGGCGGCTGGCCATCCGGGGAGCCAGAGCCGGAACGACCCAGGTCCTGCTGCTGCCGGCGGGCGCCCTGCTGCCCTGCGACCTGGGCACCGCCGGCTCCGCTGCGCTGGCCTACGACAACGACGACCGGCTCAGCTACTGGTCGTCGGCCGGTTTCCTGTCCGTTCGGGTGCTGCCGGATACCTGGCACCTGAACGACATTCCCGTCGAGGAGGTCACCTTCGATCTGGTGTATCGCGAGGTTTTCGCCTACTACGAGCTGATGTACTCCTTCATGAAGGCCGAGGTCATGAGCCTCGCGGACATCTTCAAGGTCACCACACAAGCACGATTGATCTGGCTGATGTGCGATCCGCAGAATAAGGGCAAGACCTACTACATGCCCTCGACTCGAGACATGACCGAACCGCAGACGAACCTGCTGCTGCGGTTCATGCAGGCAACCGAAATGGCTCGGCAGACGCCGCCGTCATTGGCCATCGAGAAGCCCTCGACCTGCATGATCAAGACCCGCGACGAGCTCTGCCAGGTACTGCGCCAGGCAGCCACCATCGAACTCACGGTGATGCTGCAGTACCTCTTCGCGTTGTGGTCCATCCCGACGTACTCGGCAGGCGTCGCATACGTCAAACGCGGTGAGTGGACCTCGAAACAACTACGGCTGACGTGCGGTGACGGTCCCCATACGCTCAACGGCGGAATGCGCGGCGACCTGCTGAGCATCGCCAGGGAGGAGATGATCCACTTCCTGGTCATCAACAACATCATCCTGGCCACCGGTCAGCCGTTCCATCTCCCGAACATCGACTTCGGCACGGTGAGCAGTCAGCTACCGGTGCCGCTGGACTTCTGCTTGGAGGCCTTCGGACGGGGCAGCCTGCAACGGTTCATCGCGCTTGAGCACCCGTACGGTCTCGTCCGCGACATCTCAGGGAACAATTCCTTCGCGACCGCGAAACACTCGTCCCCGTACCCGTATGGCTCACTGAGCGAGTTGTACTCGGCCATCCGCGAGGCCATCCAGCGGATCCCCGATGTGATCATGGTCGAGCCTGGCCGGGGCGGCGGTGAGCACCACTTGTTCATGCGCGAGTCGCTCAACGTGACCCACCCAGACTACCAACTGGAGGTCGACGACGTCGCCAGTGCGGTGTTCGCGATCGACTTCGTCACCGAGCACGGTGAGGGCAATGTGCTCGAGTCGGTGCTGCCAGGCATAGAATCGCATTTCGACACGTTCCTGCGGATCTCCGAGCTCCTCACCTCCGAGTACACCATCGGGCCCGGTGGTCGCCGGATGCCCTGGAACCCCGCTTATCCCGTGATGCGCAACCCGACGCTACGCGCCGGGAACTCGGCCAGCGACCTGGTCACCGACCAGGAGGCCCGGGCGGCAATGGAGCTGTTCAACCGCTCGTATGCCATAATTATGCAGCTCATGGTCCAGCACTTCGGCCACTCTCCTGACAAGAGCCTGCGCCGATCCCGGCTGATGAACGCGTCCCTGGATCTGATGACTGGCGTCCTGCGACCCCTCGGCGAACATATTGTCACATTGCCGTCCGGTCGCCCCGGCCGGACGGCTGGACCATCATTCGAGATGGACCGAGAAGTGCCGTTCATCGCCCGACCCGATGTCGCTACCAGATGGCTTGGCGCGAGGTTCGCGGAGCTTTCCGTGGACGCCGCGAAGGTGACTGGACTGACCGAGACGGTATCACAGTTATTGAGTTTTTTCGCCGAGGAATTCCGGCGTATGGACCCCCGAGAGCTGTGATGACAAAGAGGGGACACACATGTCAGCGCTAGATGCAGAGGAATTCTACTCGCTGATCCTCGACAACATCGAGGATCCGTACCAGATCTACCGGCGATTCCGCGAGGCTGATGGTCTGCACCGTGTCCTGCGACCGGGGACCGGACGGGAACCCGAGTGGCTGGTGATGCGCTACGATGGCGCGACGACGGTGCTGACCGGACGTGGCTTCGGCCGGAGTGCTGCGGTCGCCGGAGTTACCTCCGCATCGGTCTCGGCGGCGATCGCGCAGGGCCAACCGGCCCTCACCACGCTTGTCGACAACTGGCTGGTCTTCATGGACCCGCCACGGCATACCGCAGTCCGCGCGGTGGTAGCCGACTGCCTGGCGAAGCGGATGCGCGCGGGGTTACGCGAGCAGGCTCAGAAACTCGTCGAGGAACTGGTGGCCAGGCTCGCGGCCCAGCCGCGAATTGAGCTGGTGAGCGAATACGCTGCGGTGGTTCCGATGCTGGTGATCCTTGAGGCGCTCGGCGTGCCGCAGTCGGACTGGAAGTGGATGCGTGGCCAGACAGCCGCACTGCAGCAGGGCAGTAGTTTCCGGCCCGGCAATCGGAAACAGCGGCTCGCCATCGCCGAAGAGGCGGCGCGGGCACTGGACGAATACTTCCGTACGGCCCTGTCCGCACGCCGTGCGGCACCGCGGGACGACCTCATGTCCACCCTCGTCACGGCCGAGTGGGACGACTCTCCGGATACCGACGATCTTCTGGTCGGTACCTGCGTGCATGTCCTCGCCTCAGGGAATGAGACGCTGCGAAACGCACTGTCCAAGGCTGTGTTATGGCTCCTGAGACATTCGAACATGCTGGACCGACTCCTCGAGGCGCGCGAGCTGGTGCCAGCGTTGGTCGACGAGCTGATCCGGTTCGACCCGCCGGCGCAGATGGTCACCAGATGGGCCTACCGCGATGAACACGTAGGCGGCCACGACATCTGCCGTGGGGACAAGGTCACGGTCGTCCTTGGCTCGGCCAACCGCGATCCCGCCAGGTTCGCCGTTCCGGACACCATCCGGCTCGACCGGCACAACCGCCAACACAGCGGCTTCGGCATGGGTATCCACTACTGCCTCGGCTCAGCGCTCGGCCACATGGAAGCTGAGATCGGCCTCAACGCGATGCTCAAGCTGCTCCCAAGCCTCCGCGTGGACAGCGACCCCGTGCCCTACGGCAAGGACCTCATCTTCCACGGCCCGAAAGAACTGCAGCTCATCCAATTGTGACCACTCTTGGACGGAGCTGGCCGGCTCGGTGATCCAGGTAGGACCTGGAGAATACTATGACGATTGGTCCGAAAAAAGTATAGCTGGGACTGGTAACGCCGCTGTGACGAGATTTTCATCGCAGAAAGCGCGGTCCGCAAGGGCCTCAGGTGCTCAGTGTGCGGTTGGCACCGCACCAGGGGCGTTGCCGTTACTCGGTCACATCCTGCCGCTGCTGCTCAGCCCGTTGCGGTTTTTAGCCTCCCTGTCCGCTCGTGGTGATCCAGTGGTTATTCGGATGGGTCTGGGCGGACCCTTTTCCGACCAGGGCCGAGAGATGTTCGGTGATGGCCTTGGCACCTGTCCGTACAGCCGGCATCGACGGCAGCGTCGCCTGACCCAGCCGCAATGCCACGTAGCGTAATTTGATCATGCCGCTCGAGGGTTGGCTAGCCGGCGGATGTTGATGGTGGGCGGGCCGGTGTGGTGGATGCTGTGGTCGTTGGGTTTCTTGACCCGGTAGCTGTTGTGCCAGGCGCGTTTGACCGCACGTGGACAGGTCCGGTCCCGGCGGGGTGGGATGATCTTCTTTGTAATGGTGGTCAGGACATCGGGCAGCGCGTTGTTCCAGCGGTCAGGGGGAAGCCCGCCGTACCGGGGTCGGGCACATCGACCTCGAACCCGTCGATCGCCACCAACCGCCACCGCCGCAGCCACGCCCCCCGACTCACCGTGTCCGCGACCGGGCCCGCGACCCGCTCAAACACCTCCGCCAGCACCTGGGGGCCCAACCGTTTGCGGGCCTGGGTGATCCCACTCGCGGTCAACACCAACCAGCCAGCGTCCCACCACCCCCCGCTGACAGCGATCCCGTGACCTTGGTCGCGACCTCCTCATAATCATCATCGCTGAACAGGAACATCGCCATGGTCACATACGCCGTCACATGCGCCACAAGCTTCCCACCCGAGCGCTTGTCCCCGACCCCGCACGCCATCACCGCGGCATCGATCGCGTCACGGGGCACCGCCGAGACCACCACCCCCACCGACACCTGATCCGGCCGCACCACCAAGAAACAGCAGGCCAGCATCATGATCAAATTATGCTACGTGGCATTGGGCCCAGCCGGGTTGTCACCGAGGCTACCCTCACCCTAGCCACCCTCACCGCCCGCGACTTCTCCCAGGCCAGCGCGTCCACCGCGCACGGTCTGCCATACTGCGCCCACGTGGACTGCGGATGCGCGCCACAGAAAGGCGAGTCGCGACCGGATCCGTGGGGTTATCATCAAGTTAACGGCGCAGCCCATTCGCGAAGGAGTAACTGATGATCTCCGCCGGGTACCGATGGCTCTTGTACGAGCCAGTCCGCACTCATCCTAGCTTCATGCTTGGAACCTGAAAACTGCTCGTGCGCGCGGGATGCGACTGATGACTCAGACGTTCGGCGCCGAACGCAACTCGGCCAAACCGTTAGAACATACCTTCGGTGAGGGATGTAAGCTTTGGGACCAAATCACGACAATCAGCCCTAGTTGGCTACCGAGTTGGGCGGTTGAGCGGTTGGGTGCCAATCTGACCAGCTGAAAATATAGCTGAGGGACGATGAGTGCAAGCGGGGGGACGTGACTCTCACGAACCAATCCTACGTGGTTCAACCAATCACGGTTCAACCAATCACGGTTCAACCAATCCTACACGGTTCCCGGGTGACCTGTAGGTGGTGGAAAAGCGGTGGACGCAACCCGCCGGCAAGCGACACAAAGAATTTTCGTGCAACTGCCGTACAACTGCTTTGCCGTTCATTTTTGCTGTTGACATCGGGGAGGGGATCATAGTTGATGGTGGCTGCGGTGGCCATTAGCTCTGGAGGTTCGGCGGAGTACGGAGTCGAGGCGAGGTGGAGGACGGAATGGGCATGATTGCATCAAGTGACTTAGCAAGCCTGAGGGGAAGGGGACGGCCAGCGTACCCCTTGCGTGGTCGGCAACATCAAATAAATTATATAGAGGCGGCATTGCGGGCTGTGGCGGATGCTCGGCAGAACAAGATACTTCTGATGGAGGGTCCACCAGGGGCCGGCAAGACGCGCCTACTCGTCGAAGCGATCGACATAGCGATCAGCAGCGGGTTCTCGGTTGTCAATGGATCCTCGGGTGTCCCCGGTTCTGACAATCACCTTGCGCTGAGTCTGTCTCCCGTACAAATTTCGAGATCTGGAATATTGCCAGGAATATCCGACAACGGTTGCCGTACACCGGTCGTCACATTTCCAGTTAAGGAGGTCAGGGCTTGGTTGCTGGGGGTGCTTAAACACGGACCAGTTCTGGTCACACTTGACGATCTGCACTGGGCTGACGCGAATGCGCTGCTGGCTCTGTACGATCTCGTCACGAATCTGGACACCTACCAAATCGCATGGATAATGGCGTTTAGTTCGAAACGGAACAACATTGCACATTGGCCGCTGGAAATCCACCTCACTAGGCTCAGAGCGGAGCGGATCCAGGAACTTGATCCGCTCTCCAGAGGCGCGGTGGCCCAGCTGGTGGCCGACTGTCTCGGTGCGATTCCCGATCCGGCCATCGTCGCGCTAGCCGAGGGCATCGGTAGCATGCCCCGCGCGGTGATCGAGCTGGTACACAGCCTGACTCAGGACGGCGAACTGCAGATCGTGGACGGTACCGCCCATCTGAAGCTCGCTTCTCCTGCAGGCATGTCTATGCCTGCAGGAGCGCTGAAGGTCCCCAGGTGCTTCGCGGCGATGATCCATCGAAGCTTCCAGTCGCTCTCGCCGTTCACCAAGAAAGCGTTGAAGCTGGCAGCGGTGCTGGGAACGTCCTTCACCCCAATGGACCTGTCGAGGATGCTCGACGAGTCACCGGTCAGTTTGCTGACCGTGCTGGACGAGGCGCTCGCCTGCGGGCTTGTGGTCTGCCGGCCCGATGACTTCGCCTTTCGCAACGAGCCAGTCTGGCGGGTGGTGCTCGATTCAGTCCCACTGCCCATACGCGTGCTGCTCCACCGGCAGGCAGCGACGATGCTGCTCTCCCAGCCCGACGGTATGGAGGCCGCAGCCTTGCACCTGGTGCATAGCGCACAGCACGGGGACGCAGAGGCTGTGCGGATCATCTCCCAAGCAGCCAATCATCTGCTGACCTCCGCCCCATTGACAGCGGCATCGCTGGCTACCCGTGGGATGGAGTTACTCGACCCCGAACAGGCCGAGCGGATTCTGCTAGCCTCGACTGCGGTCGAGGCGTTCATCCGAGCGGGCAGGGTAGACCGAGCAGTCGACTTGGCCGAGGACACCATCAAAGAGGTCACCGAGTTCGAACGGCAGACGTGGGGCGCGCACGCCGAGGCCGTCGCTTCGCTGCAAGCCTGGATGTCGATGGCGCTGCTGTTACAGGGCAAGGTGCACGAGGCGGTCGGGGCCGCACACAACGCGTTGGCCGTGCCGGAGGGTGCGGCCAAGCATCATGAGCGAGCCGAGATCTCCCGCCTCGTCTCCTACTGCCTGACCGACAACAGCGCCGCAGTCCAGCGTGCCGATGAGATCCTCGGTGTATCCGACCGTCACCCTCATACCGTTCATGCCTGTGCACTGATCGTCCGCGCCTTGGACCAGTGGCGCGGTGGACGGGTAAACGGGGCGATCTCAATTTTGCACGATGCGATCGAACAAAACTGCGCCACCATGGGTGTGCAGTTGCTCGACCCCCGGTGGATCCTGGCCTCGATGTACACCAAGCTCGGCGAGCTCGAGGAGGCGACAACGATCATTCGTACCTTATCCCGTGCGGTCGAGGAAACCTCGGGCACACAGTCGTCAGCAGCCGTCCTAACGATCCTTCGGGCCTCGGTACATCTGACGAAGGGCCGGCTCAGCGATGCCGAAGAGGACGCGAAGGCCAGTATCGTGGCCATGACCGACGGGGGTATGCCAATACTCGCACCGCAGGCATGGGGTGTGTTGACCCTCGTCGCGCTGCGCCGGGGAGATCTCACCCAGGCTCAGGAGCATCTGCGTGCGCTTGAGGATCGTTTTCCCAGAGATTCCTCCCGCCTATGGTGGGCGATGCGCTTCCTGCTTAGCGCGCAACTGGCTGAGACGAAGGGCGGTCCCCGCGCGGCAATGGAGATTCTGGAAGATGTCCTCGCGAACGCCGGGGCGCGCCGCGAGCTCATCCTGGAGGATCCGGCCGCGGCGGCCTGGTGCGTACGCTCCGCGCTTGCGGTCGATATGCGGGATGTCGCCGCGATGATAGTCCACACCGTGGAAAACCTCCAGAAAAATAATCGGAATCTACCCGCAATGCACGCCGCAGCGATACATGCCCGAGCCTTGCTGGGCCGCGACATCGACGCCCTGGCGCAAGTGACCCAGCTGTACTGGGATCCCTGGGCACGTGCGTCAACGCTCGAGGACCGCGCCGTACACCTGCTCGCCCACGGCGACCGGGACACCGCGATCAGCGACCTGGAACGGGCGATGTGCGGCTACACCACGCTTGGCGGTGAGCGGGACACGGCGCGGGTCAGGCGTCGGCTACGTCGCCTTGGCGTCCGGCGTCGTCACTGGACCCACGTCAACCGTCCGGTCTCCGGCTGGGACAGCCTCACCAAGACAGAACGGCAAGTAGCGGAGCAGGTCGCCAGCGGGCTGACCAACCGACAGGTGGCAAGCCAGATGTTCGTCTCCCCGCACACGGTAGGATTCCATCTCCGGCAGATCTACCGCAAGCTGGAAATCCGCTCCCGCATCCACCTGGTCCGCTACAAGCCTTAGCCCATATTGGCTCTCTGGTCGCCGCCGCGAACGCGGTCCACCAAGGCATGAGCGTTGTCGGGCAGGTCCATGCCGCGCCACGCGACATGACCGTCCGGACGAACCAGCACGTGTGGACGTCCGTAAAGCCGCGCGATATCGTCCTCGCGGATCTCCGTCACCGTCAGCGGAACCGTGCGAGCCGCGAAGGCCTGCTGGAACCGCTCCGTGTGCGGGGACGGCTGGAAGGACAACAGCACGAAACCTGAGCCGAATAAATCCACGGTCGACATCCCTGGGCGCAGCCACGCGTGCGGCGCTCTCCCGCCCGGGAGTGCGCCGCATGACCAGGTGTCGGTGTGTACTTCGGTCGGGTCGGCCACGATAAGCTCCGAACGGTAACGGTACCCGAAATGAATATCCGGGGCGTCGAACTCACGGCGCACTCCACCGGCTTCCAGACGGGCGGCCAGAATTCGCCTAGCCAGAGCACCTTCAGCGTTGTCAAGCACGATTTCTTTCGGCAACTCGCGGTGAAGCGCTCGCACGAGGTTCTGATTGGACTGTTCGAGGCTCGCCTCAGCCACCGGCATTCGTTCGGTCTCGTAGCTGTCCATCAGGTGCGGGCCCGCCCAGCCTGCCAGCACGGCGTCCAGTTTCCAGCCGAGGTCGGCTGCATCGGCGATGCCCGTGTTCATCCCGAAGCCACCGGAGGGGGACAGCGTATGCGCCGCATCCCCCGCGAACAGAATTTGCCCGGCCCGGTAGCGATCCGCCACGCGGTGCGTCAGGTGCCACGGAACGTCGGACAGTACCTGGACTGGAGTTTCCAGGGCGATCGCCACATGTAAGAGCTCCTCCGGACTCTTTGTCCTCGAGCTGTCCTCACCCGAAGCGGTAAGTCTGTACAGCGCATCGCCATCTATCGAGCGCAGCGGATAGCGCAGCATTGTTGGCGAGGTCAGAAAGTACACCAGCGCGTTGGATTCGCCAAGCTGCTTACGCAGCCTGGGCGCGCGGAACAGGATGTTGCGGAACACTTTCTCCTTATAGCGGGACCGCGCGTGCACCCCGCAGGATTTGCGGATCGGAGAATTCGCACCGTCACACGCGACGGCATAGGCTGCCTCTATAGTGACGACCTCCCCAGAATTCAGCACCGTCACCGTCGCCACGATCCCATCGTCGTGCGCGACAATGCCCTCGACCCGCCAGCGGAACCGGACTGGGCCCTCGGGGTGCACGCCGAGGGCTTCGGTGAGCAGGGGCGCCAGCCAGTGCTGTGGGCACACCTGTTCGGGTTCGGGCGTGTGGTCGGGTACCGGACGAGTACCCGTTGTACCGAAGTCGATCCGGTAGATCTCGTGCCCACCGACCGCAGTCACCCACGCCACGTCAAGAGGGTGGTCATCGGGCCAGCCAGCCTTGCGAATCTGGTCGGCGACGCCCCAGCGGCGGAAGAGTTCCATTGACCGCGGCCCGACCGTACCCACTTTCGGATGGTCGACCCGCCCGTTGGCCGATTCGAGAAGCAGAAAATCAACACCACGATTTCGGAGGTCCAGACCCAGTGACATCCCGACCGGCCCTCCGCCGACGACCAAGACGTCCGTCTGATACTTTATCTCACCCACAGGTGATGGCCTTTCTCTGCCGGCTAATCTACGTTCATCTTCGTTAGTGGTGTCAGGCCGCCACATCCCGCAGGCGACGTCGAGGCACACAGCTTAGACGAAACAGGATACCCGGACATCCGCGGTCAGAGACAGCCAACCTACGCGAGCGAGCGGGTTTCAACGATCGGTTCGCACGACGCCTACCGCTCGTCGGACGGCGTGTCTTAATATGATGATCTCGCCGACGCGATTGACCCCGAGGAGTATCGAGATGGACAAGCGAATCGAGAAGATTGTCATTCTGGGCGGCGGCACCGCCGGTTGGATGACCGCGTCCTACCTCGCGAAGATGCTCGGTGAGACGACTTCAATCACGGTGCTTGAAGCGCCCAGCATCCCCAAGATCGGCGTCGGCGAGGCAACGGTTCCGAACCTCCAGACAGTCTTCTTCGATTTCCTCGGGCTCACGGAGAAAGACTGGATGCCCGAGTGCAACGCCAGCTTCAAGATGGGCATCAAGTTCATCAACTGGTGCACAGGAGGAGAGGGCCAGCCTGACGCCCGGCCGATGGGCAACGACTTCGACTACTACTACCATCTGTTCGGTCTCCTTTCGCAGCACAATCAGCTCCCGCTCTCGCACTACTGGACTTACCTGCGGCTACGAGGTGAGACCAAGGAGCGGTTCGACTACTCCTGCTACTGGGAGCCGTCGGTGATGCAGGCGATGAAGGCACCGTGCTGGCCGGACGGACAACCGGCAACGTCCTACGCCTGGCACTTCGATGCCAACCTCGTCGCCGACTTCCTACGCCGGTTCGCCACCGAGCAGCTGGCCGTGAGCCACATTCAGGACGAGATGCTCGAAGTGGAGCAGGACAGCCGGGGCTTCGTGCAGGCGCTGGTCACCAAGAGTGGCAATCGACATGAGGGCGACTTGTTCGTCGACTGCTCCGGTTTCCGTGGTCTGCTGATCAATAATGCAATGACAGAGCCGTTCATCGACATGAACGACCACCTGCTGTGCGACAGCGCTGTCGCGACCTCGGTCCCGCACGACGACGACAACGGAGTTGAACCGTTCACCTCAGCAATCGCCATGAAGGCCGGGTGGACCTGGAAGATTCCCATGCTCGGCCGATTCGGCACCGGATACGTCTACTCAAGCAAGTTCGCCGACCAAGACGAGGCGACTAAGGACTTCTGCACACTGTGGGACCTTAACACCGACACGACCCCACTCAACCAGATCCGCTTTCGCGTCGGACGTAACCGCAGGGCGTGGGTCAAAAACTGTGTGAGCATCGGACTGTCGTCATGTTTCCTCGAACCACTGGAGTCTACGGGCATCTACTTCATCACGGCCGCTATCTACCAGCTGGCCAAGCACTTTCCAGACAAGTCGTTCAACGAGGTCTTGATCGACAGGTTCAACAGCGAGATCGAGACCATGTTCGATGACACCAGGGACTTCATCCAGGCGCACTTCTACCTGTCACCACGCACGGACACCGCCTTCTGGCGCGCAAACAAGGAGCTCACCCTGACACCGCAAATTCAGGAAAAGATCGCTACCTACAAGGCTGGACTGCCGATCAACGCACCCATCGTTGATGTCTCCACGTACTACAAAAACTTTGAGGCGGAGTTCCGGAATTTCTGGACCAACGGCAGCTATTACTGCGTCTTCACCGGGCTCGGAGTGCTGCCAGACGCCCCCCTACCGTCGCTGTCACACCGCCCCAACGCTGTGCGGGAGGCCCAAATCCTGTTCGAAGACGTCAAACACAAGCAGCACACCATGACCCGCGACCTGCCCACGACGGTCGAGTATCTCCGTACGTTGCACAACACATAACCGGTCGCGCCAACAGGCCACGGCCACAACTACGCCGACCCGACGACGGGAGCGTACCAAGAATTGAATCCGCACGACCGAACCGGTGCCCTGCACCTGACCATCCACAAGCCGACCGAGCAGGCTGATGTGGATGATTTCCGGGACTTGATGAGTTCGTTTCCCACCGGGGTGTCGGTCGTGACCGCGATGGACAGCGAAGGCCAGCCCCGGGGAGCGACCTGCTCCTCGCTGTCCAGTGTCACCCTCTCCCCACCCACTCTTCTGGTCTGCCTGTGTGAGCAAGGCGGGACACTCCATGCTGTCCTGGCGTGCAGAAGATTCGCCGTGAATCTCCTGCACGCCAGTGGCCGGCACGCGGCGACGGTCTTTTCCTCGCTGCACGTCGACAAGTTCGCCGAGATACCTTGGGAGCCGTGGAGCCCCTCAGGGCTGCCGTTCCTGCACCGCGATGCGTTCGCGGTGGCCGCCTGCGAAGTAGCTGGTGAGCTTCAGGTGGGCGACCACAGGATCGTCATTGGCCGTGTGTTCGATATCCGTGTGTCAGCGGGTGCCCCGTTACTTTACGGGCTACGGTGCTACTCGTCCTGGCCGCTCACGGTCACTCCGCCGTCTTAGGCAGCATTATGCTGGGCCAAGATGGATGGTGTCCCGGTGCGGTGCACTGGCTGGCGGCTTTGACGCTCTTGCTGGTTGTTCACTCCCTGGTGGCACGAGCCACCCGGCTGGGCGCCGCCGTGGCCGGCGCCGCCGCGCTTGGCTTTCTGGGTTGGGCCGATCCGGCGTTGACGGCAGTCGTTGTGGTGCCGCTGGTGGCCGGTGCACTAGCCAACCGGCGGGCGGCGACGGCCCGCACTGCCGGGATGTCCGCCGTCGGAGCGGTGCTGGATCGAGTCAGCGCCGGGACCGCGAAGTTGATCTCGGCTGATCGCAGCGAGAAAGTCAGGCACGACCATCTAGCGACGGTCGATCACTTTCACGATGTTTTCAACGCGCAAACCCGGCGGGTCAGCACGGCGGTGGTGTTGGCCGAGATCGCGTTATCGCCGGTGACCATTCTCGCGGTGGTCCTTAGTGCGGCCACAGTGCTAGCGACCCCCGGTGCCGACGTGCTAGCCTTCCTGCTGCTCGGTGCCTTCCTCGGTGGCTGCGTAGCGACGCTGACCCGGCACCAGCCCCCGGGTGCACCGCCACAGTTCACGACCGACACTCACGTGAACATCCGCGCGACAATGGCACAGCTATATTCGGCGGTTACTCCTGGGCGTAACCTGCGTAAGGCAGCGATCACTGCGATCGTCACCGCCCTGTTACAGGGTGTCAGCCTCGCCTTGGCAATAACCGTGGTGTGGACGCTGCTCAATCAACCCAGATCTCTGTGGCTGCCATTGTTCTCACTGCTGGCGGTAGCCACCGCACACACGCTCGCATTACGCTGGTCAAGCGGCAGCGCCCAGGCTGCCGGTGTTGCCGTCCTGCGGCAGCTCTCGCACCGCATCATCGACCGGATCCTGGTGACGCCAGAGAGTTCTCTCACTGAGTATAAAGATCAGCTACCGCGCTTCGCGACCAGGGACGCCGTGACCATATCCGGGCTGCCAGTACATGCTTTGCAATCGTTTGTCTCGGCTGGTCTCACGCCGGCGGCAGCAATTTTGACAATAATCATGATCGAGTGGCAGCTGGCTATTCCAGGACTACTCCTGTTGCCGTTGGTCTCACTGGCGGTTCTTGTGCTACTCAGAGAGCAATTCCGTGATCTGCAATCAGCGCTTGCGGCAACCGATCGGGTACTCAATTTCCTCGGCGGTGGGCCTCCGTGTCCACAGCGCGATCAGGAGCATCCTTCACCATGACCCGGGACCGCGTAGGTTCCTCCGGACGGTGACCGCAACTGCGGGCAAACCGGGATGTCATACCACGTAACCATGCGGTTCTTGTCGTCCAAGCCGCGCAATGCCTACCACCCGCCGCACCCAGGCCCTACCGTTGTATCGGGATGTCGCTCCAGATTACGATCCGTATCGAGATCCGCCTTTCGGACTTTAAGGACAGGACGCATGGTTGAGACGAGTCAAGTCGATAGGGCCGTGCATAGGCCATACTTGGATGATCTCGCTGAGCTCTACGACCGCTTCATACAAGTCATGGACCTCCCGGACAATCCCGGGCGCATATGGCTGATGGAAGCACTGCCAGGCGGTGGCCGGGCACTCGACCTCGGCTGCGGTAACGGTCGTACCTGTCGGATGATTGCGGACCGGTACCAGGAAGTCATCGGCGTTGACGTATCTTCGCGAATTCTCGAGATAGCGCAAGCGAAGGATAACCCACCGAACGTGCGCTACGAATGCCGCGACGTCTTGGATCTGTCACCTGAGCGCGACGGAACATTCGACACCGTCCTCACCACCAACAGCGCATTCTTGATGGGGCCGGCCGACATGGTTCTTCCTCAGTTCCGAAGGCTAGTAGCCCCAGGCGGAAGACTTGTCGTTCTCGATATGACCCGGCCAGACGAAGATTCGTCAGCACCCACGAATGGAACCGAAAGACCGCAGAGCTTCCAACCATTTGAGATCGCCCACAGCATCTACCAGATCTCTGGTGATACGGAGATCGTGATCGACGCGCTCCGCTACATGCTCCACCCAAGATGGAAGGAAATGAGCGAGGAGAACACTCCACTCACTCTCAGCGAATTTCGTCGAGAGTACCGTAAGTTCTTCCCCGGTGTGCAGATCACAGAAAATGTGATTCCGAACTTGAGTGGCGCGGTGTGGCAAGCGAACCCAGCGTGATCTCGCGGCAGCGGCCGGTCGACTGATGAGCGACGTGTGATACTCCACCACATGATGTCCTGACGAACGGAGGTTCCGGTGCCGACTACGAAGGATGAGGCAGGCGGTGCGACAGCACGTCCACCGCGCGATACCGCGAGGTTATTCAACGATAACAATCTCGTCGATCTGTACAACCGGTTCACACGAAGCCTGGATGCGCCGGAGGTTCCGATGAACCGCTGGCTGGACAAGAATCTGGGGTCTGGGCGCCGCGCACTTGATGTCGGCTGTGGCACAGGCCGGTACACTGTCATGTTGGCTGATCGTTACGATGACGTAGTAGGTATCGACGTGGCGCCTACGATGATCGAGATCGCCGAGCGGGATCGGTTACGGCCAAACATCCGCTACCAGACCCGTGACGTACTGAGTCTGAGGCCGGAGCACGACGGCCGTTTCGACCTTGTGCTCGCTCTTGGCTGCGTTGTGAACGTCGGACCGCCCAAGCTCGTGCTCGGTCACCTCCGGAATTTGGTCGCGAAGGGCGGGACGCTGTTACTAATGGAAGCAATGTGGGAGCCGGGGTGGGGAAGTCGGGATTGGCAAGTAAACTTCGCTTTTCGCACGGCGCGAGCTGTATGGAACGCGACCGGCGATCTGGAGGACGTCGCTGCCGCACTGCAGGTCGTGTTACATCCGACGTGGCTCGAGATGGCTGGAGTCGCCGTTCCGCTGGCTCGCGAAGACTTTCTTCAAGAGTACTCGGCTGCGTTACCCGGTGTGATCATAGAAGAGGGATGCGAGCGGCTCGGACTTGAAGTTTTCGCGGTCTCATGGCGCGCAGCGGACGAATAGTTGGATCACTGATCGAGGCGATCGTTCGCCGGGACACAGAGCGCATACGGCAGCATATCGCGGACTTGACAGGAGCAACCACATGACGTTACAGGGCAAGGTGGCGATCGTGACTGGCTCGTCTCGCGGCATAGGGCGCGCCGTGGCGCTCGCCTTTGCCGCGCGAGGCGCGAAGGTCCTGGTCAACTCCTCAACTGACGTGGCTGGCGGCCAGGACGTCATGGCAGCGATTGTCAGTGCTGGGGGCACGGCGCACTACGTCCAAGCCGATGTCACCGACCCACATCAGGTCGAGGGGATGTTCGACGAGGCGGAGACGGAACTGGGCCCCGTGGACATCCTCGTAAACAACGCGGGGAGCTTCACCCAGGATGCTTCACTGGCTGAGAACACCAAGGAGCGCTGGCTCCACGTGCTCAACATCAACCTATTGTCGACAGTGGCCTGCTCGATGTGCGCGGCAAGAACGATGGCCGACCGCGCTGGCTCCATCATCAACACCTCGTCAGCGGCCAGTGGCGGAACAGTCGCATGGCATTTGACCAGGGGTTTCGATGCCAAGAGCCAAGAGGGGGCCATGGCCTACTCGGCAGCCAAGGCCGCTGTCGAAAACTTCACCAGAGCGCTGGCGAAGCAGCTCGCTCCGACCGTGCGGGTCAACGCGGTGGCCCCAGGTTTCGTGGCCACATCCTACACAGATCGGATGGACGAGGACCTCAAACAGTCCTGGCTGAGCCACATCCCACTGCATCGAACCATCGAGCCTGCCGAGATCGCCTGTTGCTACATCCACCTGGCTGAGTCGACCTACCTGACCGGGACGATCCTCACCGCGGACGCTGGCCTCATGCTGGGAGAGGGATGACACGACGATCATTTTGGGATGGCGCGTCATGGTGAAGCCCTGGGGCGCGGTTGAGCAATTGCTGCTGGCCGCGGGCAGCGGTCCAGAACAGCTGAACGCGACTGTCCAGAAGATCGGGCTGGGCCCCACGGTGGATGTCATCGTCGATGAAGTGGTGCTGCGATGCGATCTACCACCGCTCGATCTGGTGTGCCAGTTTCAACTGGAGATTGTCTGCGGTGCGGAGCAGGCTGGCCGTGTGCTGACGATCGACCAGGGTGGAATGAGCGTAGGATCTGGTTGGTCAGACGCGGTCATGGCTCGGATCCGGTTCGATGTAGTTGAACTTGTGGAGAGTCTTTTTTCGCCAGCCGATCACAAGAGTAACCCGCAACGTGATGTGACCTGGTCGGAGGCCCCGAACCAGACCGGTCTGAATGACATGGCGGTCGCGCGGACGTATTTTGAACGGTGGCGGCAGATCACCTCAGCGATGCATGCCGTGCTCGTGGCATGCGAGGCGCAGCCGAGGGACCTTGGCGAGTTGTCGACCCGCTTCGGTTCGGACAAATGGGCCAGTTTTCACTGGTACACCCAGCATTACGACCGGCACTTCGCTCGGCTTCGCACCAAGCCGATCCGGTTGCTCGAGATCGGAATTGGCGGTTACCAGTACGAGGACCTGGGCGGCGAGTCGCTGCGCATGTGGCAGCGCTACTTCCCTCGGGGGCTGGTGTACGGGTTGGATATCTTCCCGAAACCGGGCGTGCGCGGACTGCGCATACGGACTGTACAAGGAGATCAAAGCGACCCAGAATTCTTGGATAGACTCGGTTGCCAGCTGGGCCCATTCGACATCGTCATCGACGACGGCAGCCACATCAACGACCACGTCAAGACGTCGTTCGGTAGCTTATTACCGCACGTGCGTCCCGGGGGCCTGTACGTCATTGAAGACCTACAGACAGCGTACTGGCCGGGGTACGGTGGTGACGACCAGGATCTGGTCAACGCGGATACGTCGATTCGCATGTTGAAAGGGTTGGTGGATGGTCTGAATCACCAGGAACTCCCGGAATGTGACGGAAAAACGCCCTCATACACTGATCGGCACGTGGCGGGTCTGCATTTCTATCACAACCTTGCGGTCATAGAAAAGGGGCTCAACACGGAGGATGGTATTCCGTCCTTCATTCCTCGGCGTTATTCTGGTGGGGCTATGAATATGGATACGTAAAGGGAGCATGCAGTGGATCGTAACGGTCGACTCTATCTAGAACTCCTCAAGAAGGTATTGACGAACGTTATTTACCAGGATGCGTCACATGCCATTCACCAGATATACCGGGAGAGGGACGACCGGGAGGACTACGACCCCAATGCCACGTAGCTTAAGTTGATCATGCTGCGCGGGGTGCCAGTGTGTGGATGTGGATCGTGGGCGGGCTGGTGTGGCGGGTGCTGGCGCGGTCGCTGGGTTTCTTGACCCGGTAGCTGTTGTGGCGGGCTCGTTTGACCGCGCGCGGGCAGCTCCGGTACCGCCGGGGTGGGTTGATTTTTCTGGTGATCTCGGCCAGGACGTGGGGCAGTGCCTCGTTCCAGTCCTCAGGGGGAAAAGCCCGCCGTACCGGTGGCGGTGCGGCGGGTGATGCGTAGGACCCGGGTGAAGGAGACTCTGTCGGGGTCGAGGTCCGCGGCCTCGGCGGCTTGGGTGATCAGGGCGCTGATCGCGTGGTGGACCAGTAACCAGGCCCAGATTTCCTGGTGGACCAGCTCGGGCAGGCGCGAGCGCAGGATCTTGCCTGGACCGCGGAGGTGGGTCTTGAGCTGGTCGTTGCCGGTCTCTTCTTCCCACCGCTGGTGATAGGCGGCGAGCTCATCGGCGCGGGCCGCGGCGGGGTCGGTGATCGTGGTCAGCAGCACGATCAGCTCACCGGTGCCGTTGCCGTCGCGGTCGGGGATGTCGTACTCCACGACCCGTACCAGGTGTGCCTCGGTGGAGTCGAGCTCGGCCTGTGCACCGTCGATGAGCGCACTGTGGGCGGCCTCCTCGGCGGCGGCGAGGATCGCCGCGCGGTGCCGGGCGCCGCGGATTGCCGGGTTGATCAGGACCGAGAGGTAGGTGCCGTCGGGCAGGACCCGCACGACGGGCAGGCCCAGCCCTGTCGGGGCCCGCCACAACAGGGCGGCACCGGAGCGGGCGGCCAGGAGCCTGTCATTTTTTCCGTGTAAGCCACGGATGACTGATGGCATTACCTTATCACAGAGGCAGTCGTCCTGGGAAGAGGACGACCAGCGTGTTCAAAGCCATTTTCCAGCCCGACGTTCCGGT
>JBATXM010000158.1:0-29757 GCA_049673305.1 Pseudonocardiaceae bacterium
GGGACCGGAACGTCGGGCTGGAAAATGGCTTTGAACACGCTGGTCGTTCTCTTCCCAGGACGACTGCCTCTGTGATAAGGTAATGCCATCAGTCATCCGTGGCTTACACGGAAAAAATGACAGGCTCCGGCGCCGCACCTCATCGACGACATGGGCCAGATCCTGTGCCGGCCAGCGCCGGAATCCCAGCGCACCGTCGAGCAGTACCTGCTCGACCGGATCCTCGCGGGGCTGAGCCCGCACGAGCGCATCGACCCGCACCTCCGCGAGGATCTGGTCACGCTGTCCGCAGCGCGCGACCGCGAGGAGGCCCAAGAGCTCAGACCGCTGTTGAGAACCCCGGTAGGGGTGGAGCCGGTGCTGTTTGCCTCGACCACCCTCTGGTCCACTACCGGTCCGCGCGGTCACCTCGCGCTGGCACCGTTCATCCGGTACCTCCTGCTGCGCGAGCTCGCGAACCGAGTGCAAGACCCGCAATGGCATACCGTTTTCACCACCATGCTGGACCGGCTCAGCGAGACCGACCGCAGCGGCTGGCTGCACCACAACCTGGCGCTGGGCAATAGCAGCGCAGTCGCCGAGAAACTCACCCATCTGCTGCCGAACCGCCCAGGCCAGGAATGGTTGACCTTGCTCGACCAGACTGTGGCGGCGCCCCACCCCCGCCGGCATCTCCCGATCGCCAGCGAGTCGCCGGACGCGGGCAACGATCATCTCGCCCCTGTTGCCCAGTTGGTCAGCCAACTCCACACCCTCAGCGACCCCCGCCTCAGCGACCGGGACGTACTGCGCCGTGGCTACCTGCTCATTGCTTCCGACTACAACAGGCTCGCCCACACGTCCCCCGATGGTCTGACGCTCTTCCTCGACCGCGTGCAGCGGTACCAGCGGCTCGCGGGCGACCTGGCCTAACCGATCAGAGAAGGAATCGCACGATGCGACCGACCTCGGTCACCCGCTGGAGCGCATGGAAGCAGATCTACCGCTGTTTGATCTTCCCCCGGCAAGACCGATTCCCCAAGCTGTGGTCACACTGGCTCCCCCTCACACTGACCGTCGTTGTGCTCGTGGCCGGGGTCTGGGCAGGTCCCTGGCTGTACCCCCGGATCAGCTGCCGGGCCGGGCTGCTGCCGACCGAGAGCGTCTGGTCGCAGGACAGCGAGTGTGTCGGGGCGAGTGACGGATCCTACGCGTTTGGGCTCTCCGACTTTGATCCCATCTTCCAGAAGATCGCCAAACAGAACGAGGAAGCCAAAAAGAACCCGTGCGGGACCGGCGATGCGCCCGTGACCGTTGGCGTACTCGTCACCTTGACCTCACCGAACAATGGTGGCCGCGACCGGCACGAGCTGGAAGGTTTCGCCGCCGGCCAAGCAAGTGCCAACATGCCTGGGTGCATCCGCCCGGTTCGGCTGCGGGTTGCCCAGATCGGCAAGACGGAGCAGGCAGCGGAACGCGTCGCGCAACTCCTCGCGGACAACCCCGACGTCGTCGCCGTGGTCGGGATGGGGCAAAGCGACCAAGGGTCGGCGCAGGCCGTCCAAGTGCTGGCCATGCACCGCATTCCCATGGTCGACGACATCATCACCGCGGAAGGCTTCGATCAGAACGGATCCCGCAGCGACAACCCCGACTTCAGTCGCTGCGCCGACGCCGACATCTTCGACAGGGGGATCGGCCAAGGCTTCTTCTACCGGGTCGCGTACCGCGTTGCCACCCAAGCCCGGCAGCTTGGCCAGTACCTCAAGCATGCCGACTTCATCATCACACCCACCACTGCGACCGACCCGTTCACCTGCACGGCGCTCCCGCTCATACACCGGCAGTTCGGCGACGCCGTTCACGAGGTGCGGTTCGATCCCACCGACCCGACCACCGTCCCCCTGGCCGTTCAGCAGCTCTGCGGCAAGGCGCAAGACGTCACCGCCGTCTACGCGGCCCGCGCCGGAGACCTCAGTAGGTTCCTCACCGAACTCGACGGTCAATACCAGAATGGAGTCTGCCAAGCGAGGTCAATCACCGTGGCGAGCATCTCCGACGCCTCCCGCATCCGCGCGCCCGAACCAGAACCCACTCGCGAATCCCTGCGCATACAGGCTCTGAAGTCGCTCGGCGATGGCAAAGTACGACTGGTCTACACTGCGCTGGCCAACCCGGAGGTACTGGTCAAAGAGGGGAGTCCCGGCTTTGCCAACCTCCAGAAACGGTTCACTGAGATCGGATTTGACCAGACAGACCTCGACGATGGCTGGGCGATCAACGCTTACGACGCCCTGAGCACAGTGACAGCTGCGGTGGACGTCGTACCCACCAATCATGCGATCACCCCGAGCGATGTCAACACTGCAATCGGGTTGTTCTCATCAGCCGGTCATCCGGTCCCGGCAGCAGCACAAGGACCCCTTGTCTTCGACAACAACGGCAACCGCACCGACAGGAACCCCGTGGTGGAACAAATCTGCTCACCCTCTGCGAACAGGAAGCCCCCCCATTCCCCCACCGTCGAGGTGTACCCGTCCCCAGGAAGCTGTCCGTAAGACCAGTCCAGCCGCGGGATTTAGAGCACTCCGGCCCAACGCCAGAGCAGCTTGCCCGGCCCGGCGATGAGCCCGACTTCATTGAGGAACGCGACGACCTTGTGGGCGGCGAACTGTTTGGTCCGCCGCCAGTGTGGATTCGCGGCAGCCGCCGCGACGGCCTCGTCGACGTCCAGCCCGGCCGCCGCGTAAACCTTCGGATCGATCAATCTGGTGGTGGCGAAATAGACCGACATGGCGAGGATGAAGCGGCTGTACGCCCGACCCAACAGACCCAGCCGGGGCCACTGCCGACACGTCTCCTCGCGGGCGTAGCGGATGTGCCGGGCTTCCTCAATGACATGGATCCGCGACACCTGCTGAACCATCGGCTGCAGTGACTCATCCGCCATCTGCTCACGCTGCAACATGTCGAGGATCTCCTCAACGTAGATCGCCGCGCCGAAGGTCACGGTGCCGTTGGAGATCGTCTTGAGCAGCCGTCCGAGATGGTGCACGACGGCGCCGGGACCGTACTCCGGGCCGCCGAACTTCTCCGCCGCGCGGGAGAACATCACCGAGTGCCGACACTCGTCGGCGATCTCGGTCCACGCGTAGCGGGCGTGCGCACTGCCCTTCGGACGGTCATAAACGTGCCGGACGAGCATCTGCATGAGGATCGTCTCAAACCAGATGCCGATGCTGTACAAGCTCGCCACCTCATGCTTGGTCAGCTCGATCCGTTGCTGCTCGCTCATCCGGTCCCACAGCGCCGTGCCGTACAGGGAACTGCGGTGCGGATCGATGAAATAGCGATCCGGCGCGAGCGGGGCGTCCCAATCGATCTCGATAGCCGGGTCGTAAGAGTGCTTGGCCGAGGTCCGCAGCAGCCGCCGCGCAGTATCCTCGCGGTCGGGAACACGCCTGGTTCTCACGCCACCAGCGCTGGTCATGGACATCGGTGGCCTCCTTGACGAGCGAGTAGACCCAAGATAACTGACTCGTCAGTCACTAGCAAGAGGGAGCCATTCTCCCCGGCTGATCCGGTCCAGGCCCAGCCACCCGACATCAACCGCCCGCGCCTCCACCTTCGCTCGCGACACCTCCGGATGCTCCAGCCACCAGGACATCAACCCCTGCAGCGCCCCGACGAGCAACGGGACGGTCAACCGGGCCTGCTCGAGCACCTCCTCCTCGGCGGGCACCGCAACCCCCGGCTCGGGGGCGTAGTAGCCAGCGAGAACCGCCGCGAACACCTCAGTGACCTGCTCACGCAGCCTACGCAGCGGCGCGCCGAGCTCGGGATTATCCAGATGCCGCGCGACCAGCGCCCACGCCTCCGGACGCTCGGTCACCACGTCACAGAGCAGCCGGACCACCCCGCGCCAGGCGCCGAGCGCGTCACCGGCCTTGCCCAACACCTCAGGCAGGCGTCCCATGAAGCCCTCCACCACCCGCTCGGTGACCGCCGCGAAAAGCTCCTCCTTGCTCGGAAAGTGCTGGTACACCAACGCCTTGCTCACCCCGGCGGTGGCAGCGACGTGCTCCATCTGGGTGAGGTAATAACCTCGGCTGCTGAACTCCCGCAGCGCCGCGTCGAGCAGCTCACCGCGCCTGGCGCCCGACGACAACCGGCGCCGGGCGCGGGCTGCGTCCGGAAGATGTCGCGGCGACGGTCGGCTCACGACGACCAGTGTGCTCGCTGCCCGCGCGTCGGTGCGCGGCACTCACCAGCCGCTGGGTATACCTTCCTCACTTAGCGCTGTACTAGCAGGCGGGAGCAGAGATGGCACGCGTCGGACTGTTGACGTTCTCCGACGGACGCGACTTCGTCCACGCTGATATCAAGACGTTCGCGCGCGACGTTGAGCACCGCATCGCCCAGGCGCTCGAGGCGGCCGGCCACGAGGTCATCCGCGCGGCAGAGCCGATCTGGACCAACACGATGGCCACCGCCGAGGCGCGTCGGGTCGCTGACGCGCGGTGCGACCTCACCATCTTCAACTATCCGGTGTGGGCATTCCCGCACTTCACGATGCTCGCCGCAACAGCGTCCCCGGGTCCGCTGCTGCTGTTCTCCACCATCGATCCACAGTTTCCCGGAATGGTTGGCATGCTGGCCGCCGGTGGGGGGCTGGACCAGGTCGGCCGGCCGCACACCCGGGTGTGGGGCGACGTGGCCGACCCGGCCGTGCTGGATCGGGTCCTGGAGACGGTCCGGGCCGCCGCCGCCGTGTCCACGCTGTCGGGTAGCACCTTCGGCCGGTTCGGCGGCCGTCCGATGGGGATGTACACCGCCGTGGCGGATACCGATCAGTGGATGAGCACCTTCGGGGTGGACGTCGAGGAGATCGACCAGTGGGAGATCGTGCGGCGATCGGCCGCCGTCGAGCAGTCGCGGGTGAGCGCCGGCCGGCAGTGGCTGGAGCGCCACGCCGCCGGGGTGCACTACGACGGCCAGCAGCTGACGCCTGAGCTGCTGGAGCGCCAGCTCCGCTCCTACCACGCCGTGCGCGAGCTGATCGAGGAGTGGAATCTCGACTTCTCCGGGATCAAAGGCCAGCCCGAGCTGACCACACACTTCACCACGATGGACGTCACCGAGGCTTTTCTCAACGACCCCTACGACTGGGAGGGTCCCAAGCCCACCCACGTGTGCGCCACCGAGTCCGACATGGACGGTGCGCTCACCATGCAGTTGCTCAAGGGACTCACCGGCACGCCGGTGCTCTTCGCCGACGTGCGGCATTACCACACCGACCGCGACATCTGGGACCTGTGCAACTCCGGGCAGCACGCTACCTGGTTCGCCGCGCGCAGTGCGGACCCGGCGGAGAACCTGCGCTCGGTGCACTTCTATCCCGAGATCTTCTACTTTCCCGCCGGCGGCGCCTCGGTATCGTTCTTCGCCGCGCCGGGGCCCGCCACCTTCGCCCGGCTGACCCGGATCGAAGGCAGGTACCGGATGCACGTTGCCCGCGGCGCCTTCGAGTCCTACGACCCCGCGACCAACGAGGCGCTGGCTCGACAGTCGACGCCGCAGTGGCCGCACGCGTTCACTCGGCTGGAAGTCGAGGCTGAAGAGTTCCTGTCCACCTTCGGGGCCAACCACATCCATGCGGTACCCGGCGAGCACGTCGCGGAGCTGCGCGCGGTGTGCCGCATGCTCGACATCGAGTGGGCTGGGCTGGGCACGGTTCGACTGGGCAGCGCCCAGTGAAGACACAGTGAGTTCGCTGCTGCTCGGTGTCGACATCGGCACCGCCAGCTCCAAAGGCGTGCTGGTGCGCCCCGATGGCACCGTCGTCGCGACCGCGACCCGAGCCCACGAGGTGTCCATGCCACGTCCCGGCTGGGTGGAGCATGACGCGCAAGCGGTGTGGTGGGCGGACTTCACGGCGATCAGCAGGGAGCTGACAGCGACGGCGCGCGAACCCCTCGCAGCGGTCGGCGTCAGTGGCATCGGTCCGTGCCTGCTCCCGGTGGACCGCGAGGATCGGCCCCTTCGGCCGGCGATCCTGTACGGCGTGGACACCCGCGCCCGCCTCGAGATCGAGGAGCTGACCCTGGAACTGGGCAAACAGGCCATCCTGGAGCGTTGCGGGTCGGTGCTCACCTCGCAAGCGGTCGGTCCCAAGCTGGCCTGGCTGCGCGCGAATGAACCCGAGATCTGGGCGGCAACCCGCCGCTTCCTGATGGCGAGCAGCTTTATCGTGCACCGGCTCACCGGCAGCTACGTCCTCGACCATCACTCGGCGAGTCAGTGCACCCCGATGTATGACCCGGTCGAACACCACTGGATCAGCCAGTGGTCCGAGCTCGTCGCTCCCGGACTCGAGCTGCCCCGGCTGTGCTGGCCCTCGGAAGTGGTCGGTGAGGTGCGGCAGCGCGCCGCCGAGGAAACTGGCATTGCGGCCGGTACACCGGTGGTGGCGGGCACGATCGATGCCTGGGCGGAGGCCACCAGCGTCGGCGTCACGGCACCCGGCGACGTCATGCTGATGTACGGAACGACGATGTTCCTCATCGAGGTGCTTGACCGCCCCCGGCGAAGCCCAAATCTGTGGGGCACCGTGGGCACGTTTCCCGGCACGCACAACTTCGCCGCCGGAATGGCAACCTCAGGAGCAATCACCGACTGGATCCGCAAGCTGACCGGGGAATCCTCATTTGACCCACTCGTCACGGAAGCCCAGCTGTCGCCGCCCGGTGCACACGGCTTGCTCCTGTTGCCCTACTTCGCCGGCGAGCGGACGCCCCTGTTCGACCCGGACGCCCGTGGCGTGCTGGCCGGGCTAACCCTGCGGCACAACCGAGGGGACATCTACCGGGCGGCGTTGGAGGCAACGGCATACGGGGTCCGGCACAACCTGCACGCCATGCGCGACGCTGGCGGGCAGGACCGCCGGCTGGTCGCGGTGGGCGGCGGCACCAGGGGCGGGTTGTGGACGCAGATCGTCTCCGACGTCCTGGATGCCCCGCAGCAGCTGCCGCACCAGACGATGGGCGCGTGCCTGGGCGACGCGCTGCTCGCCGCGACTGGAATCGGTCAGTCACCGGAGATGTCCCACTGGAACCCCCTCTCGACCACGATCGAGCCGCACCCGGAGTCCGCTGCGGCCTACGAGCGCTTCTACGCCCTCTACCGAAAGCTGTATCCGAACACCCAAGAGATCGCCCACGCGCTCGCCCAGGAACAGCGCCGTACCGGAGGTAACTGATGGTCGCGTCGACGTTCCACACCAGGGTAAGTACGCGGTGGGTGTATGCCTTGGGTTCGTTGGCTGCGGTGTTGTTCGGTTACGACAACGGCATCATCGGGGCCGCGATCTTGTTCATCCCGCGGGATCTGCCGCTGACACCTTCCCTGGAAGGTGTTGTGGTGAGCGCCGCCGTGGTGGGCGCGATGGTGGGCGCGCTGGGCAGCGGTCCGGCGGCTGATCATCAGGGACGGCAGCGGATCCTGCTGGTTGCCGGGGTGGTGTTCACCCTCGGAGCCCTGGGCGCTGGCGCCGCTGGCAGCGTCGCCGGGCTGGTGACGTTCCGCCTGGTCCTGGGTTTGGGCATTGGCATCGCGTCGGTGATGGTGCCCCTCTACCTGGCCGAGATGGCACCCGCATCCGACCGCGGCGTGATCACTTCCCTGAACCAGTACATGATCATCGTAGGAACCGCCCTGGCTGCAGCCCTCGGCTACGGGCTGGGCTTCACCGGCTCGTGGCGGTGGATGATGCTCATTGCCGTGTTTCCCGCCCTCGCGCTGACAGCGGGCATGCTCACCATGCCTGACACTCCCCGATCGCTGGTCCGCCGGGGACAGGCCGACCACGCACGCGCGGTCCTGATCGGCTTGCGCGGCGACACCGCGCTGGCTGAGGCTGAGCTCGCCGAGATCGTGGCGCTGGAAACGCAGCGGCTCGACACGGCCACCAGCGCCCGTCTGTCCGCCCCGTGGGTACGTCGGCTGCTGCTGCTGGGCGCCCTGCTGGCCATCTTCCAGCAGATCACCGGAATCGGCGCCATGGCCTACATACCCATCGTGCTCTCCGGCTTTGGCGTGTCCACGCACACCGCGCTGTTGTTTGGCTTTCTCAACGGACTGCTGAACATCCTGACCATTGCCCTCGTCATCCGGGCAAAGGTGGTGGACCGGCACGGGCGCAAGCCCGTCCTGCTGGCCGGCCTGGTGGGCATGTCGGCCAGCTTGTCCACCCTCGGCACGGCGGCGCTGATCTTCCCGGCCGGCTCGACCACGCTGTTCGTCATCGCGATGACCGCGTTCGTCATGTTCACCATTACCTTTTCCGCCACCTGGGGACCGGTGCTGTGGGTGATGCTGGCCGAGATCTTCCCGCTCGCCACCCGGGGAATGGCGATGGCCATCGCCACCTTGTTCAACTGGCTGGCCGCCTTCGGCGTGTTGCTTACCTTCCCCACCCTCATCGCACTCGCCAGCCCAGGCATTGTCTTCATTGCCTACGCCGCCGTCGGCGTGGTGATCTTCCCAATTGTGTGGTGGGTCGTGCCGGAAACCAAGGAACACAGCCTGGAATCACTGGAAACGGCGTTTCGCCATGGCACCAGGATCCGGGGCCGAATTCTGGAAGCACAGCCTGGGAACACAGGAGGTAGCAGGTGACCGTCAATTACGGTCCGTATGGCTCCAGCCTGAGAGACTTGCCTCGGCTGCGCAGCACCCGTCGGCGCCGCGCGTCCAGCTGGGACCGCACGGGCGGTAACGACGACCGCCTTACCCTCGAGCCGGGGCACACCGCCACTCTCGCGAGCATCGAGGGAGCCGGCTCCATCAACCACATCTGGGTGACCGTCGCCAGCGAGCGGATGGTTCGCGATCCGTGGATGCGGGAACCCGACTACCTGCGCCGGCTCGTGCTCCGGGCATACTGGGACGGCGAAGCGCACCCTAGCATCGCCGTGCCCCTGGGTGATTTCTTCGGGGTCGGGCACGGCCGCACCACCAACTTCGTCTCCGCCCCACTCCAGATGAGCCCCGAGGACGGCAAGGGGTTCAATTGCTTTTTCCACATGCCGTTCGGCACCGGTGCCCGACTGGAAATCACCAGCGAGTTGACCGACGAGCGGGTGTTCTTCTACTATTACATTGATTACGAGGAGTTCGACGAGCTGGAAGACGGCATTGGACGCTTCCACGCGCAGTGGCGCCGCAGCAATCCCTGCCCGGGAACCGAGCAAGGATTAGAAAACAACGCCGAGTTCCAGCTCGCCGGAAAAAACCTTGATGGGAAAGCTAACTACACCATCCTGGAGGCGACCGGCTGCGGCCACTACGTCGGTTGCGTACTCAACATCCACAACCTCCGCGACACCAACGAGTGGAACTGGTACGGCGAAGGCGACGACATGATTTTCATTGACGGCGACCAGTGGCCGCCCACCCTCCACGGCACCGGTACCGAAGACTATTTCAACACCGCATGGTGCCCGACGCAGAGCTACCACGCGCCGTACCATGGCATCACACTGCCTGGCGGCGACAACTGGAGCGGACACATCAGCCTGTACCGCTTCCACATCGAAGATCCCATGCCATTCGAACGATCCATCCGGGTCAGCATCGAACATGGCCACGCGAACAAACGCAGCGACGACTACTCCTCCGTCGCCTACTGGTACCAAACCGAGCCCCACGCGCCCTTCGAGCTTGACCCCGTCGAGGGGCGCGTTCCGCGAACCCGGTGACTGTGGACGGCCCCCACGACTTCCCCGCGCTGCTACTGATCGTTCGGCTGCTACTAATCCTTGGTATGGCTGTTCATAGCGTCGATGAGGCTTTGCGGCCGCATGTCGGTCCAGTGCTCTTCAATGTAGTCCAGGCAGGCCTGGCGGGTGTCCTGGGGGTGGACGATGGTCCAACCTGCTGGCACCTCAATGAAGGCCGGCCACAATGAGTACTGGCCCTCGTCGTTTATCAGCGCGAGGAAAGTGCCATCGGGGTCATCGAAGGGGTTGGTCATGGCTCAGCACTCCTAGTGCGATGTGGATAAACTATTGGTGATTTCTGGTGAACGTTCGGACCCTGCCAAGGTTAACATGACAGCGCCTCTCCTGCATCGAGCGCGCCAGCATCGCAAGCTGCGAGTTCTTCCCGTCAGCCCGCCGCAGCAAGCACTTTCTCGATAGCGTCGGCGGCGGTGCGTGGCCCTTGCTCCCCAGCCAGCAGCATGGCCATTTTCCGCGTATTGGCCGTGACGACGGGGTCTCCGAGGACATGGCTGAGGGCAGCAGCGATGCGATCGACTGATCTGTGCTTCCAGGGCACCACCGCGCCGACGCCGAGTGCTGTCAACCGTGCGCCGTGAGCGACCTGATCAGTGATTTGGGGCATCACTACCTGGGGAGTCCCTGCTGTGAGCGCCGCTGCCACCGTACCGTGGCCAGCGGCGTGCACGACAGCCTGGCAGCGTGGGAGCACCGCAGGGAGCGGCGCGAAGGTCCACACGTCGGCGCGTCCGTGCAACGTATTGAGGTTGCGCTCGGAACCGACGAGCAGCAGCGACCGCAGTCCCAGGACCTCAGTGGCCTCGGCAGCGAGATGGAAGGCGTCATGCGCGTTGGTAGCCGCGCTCGTACCCAGCGTGATGAGCACAGGCGGATCCCCCGCGTCGAGATAGGCGTCCAGCCCGGTGGGCAGGGCCGCATTCGGATCACCCCAGACCGTAAACCCCGTATGCACCAGATGATCGGGCCAGTCGGAGCATCGGGGCCAGTAGTGCTCGGAGCACAGGAGCAGGATCTGGTCGCAGGCCTGCTCCCAGCTGAGGGAGTCCGGGCTCCGCTGGGGAAGGCCACGCTCCGCACGCAACGCGTTGATGTCGTCGTCGAACATTCGCGCGACTATCCGCCGCCACACTGCCCACCCGGCTCGGTTTGTCAGATGCTGCAGGCCGGGCAGCCTCGGCAGTGGCAGCAGCGGCATCGGCTGCTCAATGCTCGGGACCCCCATCGGGAAGAGCTCGCCGATCACGAGCGGGATGCCCGCCGGCTCGCTCGCGAGTTGCGCGAGAAATGACGTAATTCTATGCGAGACGAACAGATCGGCGTCGAGGTCGGTCAACACGACCGCGATCTCTCGAGCAGGTTGGATCAGCAGCGGGTACAGACACCGATCCGCGCCCGCCCGCATACCCGCAATCGTGCGCGCGCGGCCGAACAGGTCACCGTGCTGCTGGAGTTCACGTGGTGAGAAGTGGGTACCGAGGTGCACGAGATCGAACCGATTTCCCGCGAGCACCTCATGGAATCCTTCAGGCACGGCGAGCACGACCTCGTGCCCGCGTGTCACCAGCTCGTCGGCAATCGGAATGAACGGCATCACGTCGCCCCAGTATCCCACTGACACAATCACGACCTTGGCCACCGCTACTCCGCTCCAATTGTCAACGCGACGACGTAGTGGCGCTTCCCATGACTCTCAGAATTACTCAGTTTCTCGCATTTGATCTTGTAGGAACGAGCACCATGCGCCCGGACCTCCAGCTCAGTCGCACTTGCCTCGACCACCACCACACTCTTCGGCCGGCCGTCGAACCCGGGGCCTTCGGCCTTGCGCACCGCCTCTTTGGCGGTCCGGAACCGCGTGAGCCACAGTGCCGATGGCTGCCCGGTCTCTGCGCGGCGAGCGGCGAGCAGCGAGGTCTCCTCCGCTGACAGCTCGCGGTCGCCTCGTTCGGTGATCTCCTCGACGGCGATGCCGACGCCCGAGCCGGACCGCTCACCGTGTGGCCGAGCGATGGCGACACCAACACCAGGGCAGTGCCCGAGGGAGACATCGAGAGGAGGCAGCGTTCTGCCGTGCGTTCCGGTGACTCTGTGCCGGCCGTGCCCGTCCTCGTGAACCTGTATCTCAGCGGGGAACACCGGTCCGTACCCGTGGTCCCACAGCCACCGACGCACCGCATCCTTGACCGCGATCCGGCCGAGCAACCACTCCCGCCGGCCGCGCGGGGGGCACTGATCGTGATTGGCGCGCTCCGCCGCGCCCAGGTACGCGCGCATGATCAGCGCGCGGGAGGCGAGGTCGGGCCACCGGTCGAACAACACCGCCCAGCCGTTTGGCGAGAACCGTGACAGCGTATGCGTTTCAGGGAACCGCTCGGCCGCCTCGGTCTGCAGGTCGCTGTCGAAGCGGCGGCCCCGCCAACCCTTGATGTGCGCCCAGACCTGGCCCTGACAGGCCAGTTGCATGTCGGCCACGACCGTCGTGCTGGTGATCGACCGGAACCGGACGACGCCGTCCACCGTAGTGCCAGCGGTGGGATGCGGGCCGAAGAGGCGGATGTGCCCGAAGTCCACCGGGAGCACCACCCGCTTGGTAGTGCACGTCGACATGGTCCAGTACCAGACCAGGTGCGCGATGTTGTCGAGCAGGCCGCCTGGTGCGGAAGGCGTGGTGATCACGCCACGCACGTGCCGCTCACCCTGCGCGACCAGGCGGGTGACGCCTTGGAAACTCGGGCCGTGGAAGATCCACCGCTTGGCGTAGAACTCCTCGGCGGTGACGTCCGGCGCACGCTCGGCGGTGACGTCCACGGGCCAACAGGGTGGCGCACCGGCGGGGAAGCGCCGGCCCAGCTCGATCGTCGCCTGCGCATACTCGCCGACGCTCACCCTGACCCGGTCCATCCCCTCGGGGACGGCGGTGATCACCACATCCACGGGGGGCGCCGCCACCAGCCAGCGGCTCAGTCGGACCTCGTGGACGGCTACCGCGTGCCGTCCGGGGACGGCCTGCTCGGCGGCGTCGATCATGTGCTGGATCAGCGTGGCGCCCGGCACGACCGGCCAGCGGTCGGCTTCGTCCGGCCAGCCCTCGCGTTGCCGGAAGAGGCAGTGGCCCCGGAGGTAGGGCATGGTTTCGGTTGAGATCCGCAGCACTGTGTGGAATTCGCGCGAGGGCGCCGCTCGGGTGCCGATCACCGCGGCGGCAGCGTCGGCGGTCTCCCGCAACAGCCCGGCAAGCTCAGCCGCTAGCGGACCCTGCGTTGTGAGCAGCTCTGATCCGACAAGCGATGGGCCGAGAAGCGATGGGGACGACGACCTCACGAGGAGAGGCGCAGCACCGTCGATGTTGAGGGAGACGAGCGGTGTCGAGAGGTTGAGCTTGACCGGTTGCCGACGCGGCTGGGAGCCGGCGGGCGCGTCGACCGCCTGCGGCGCGCCGCCTTCTACCCATAGGGCGGTGGCCACCCGGCGAAGCTGGTCGAGACCGCTGCGGTGGGCGGAGTTGGCCGCCACCACCAAGTGCGCGTTGTCCCGCAGCGTGTCGCCGACCAGCGAGCCCAGCTGCCCGACCCCGACCTGCACGAACACCCGGACACCGCTGGCGTGCATGGCCTCGACGAGTTGGCGCAGGCGCACCGGCTCCAGCAGGTGCCGCACGAGCAGCCCCCTGACCTCCGCCTCATCCTCGGGGTAGGGGGCGGCAGTGGTCGCCGACCAGATCGGCACTGTTGGCGGGTGCAGCCCCAGGCGGGTGGCCGCCTCGCGGGCCGGAGCCAGGTAGGGCCGCATCATCGGGGTGTGTAAACCCGAGCGGAACGGCAGCACCGTGGCGAGCACGCCACGCCCGCGCAGCGAGCTGACCAGCTCGTCGATCGCGCCTGCGGGCCCACAGACGATCGACCGGCTCGGGGAGTTGTGGTGCGAGACAGCGATCCCCGCACGATCCGCGATCGCATCGGCAACCTGGTCGCCGCCGCAGCACAACGCGGCCGACACAAGGTCGAGCGCCGGCAGCGCATCCAGATCGAAGGATTCGAGGAGCTCGTCGATCTCAGCATCGGCGCACATCCCCGCAGAGATCATCGCTGTCAGCTCGCCGACACTCTGGCCGGCCACCACGTCAGGCGCGATCCCCAGCTGACGTAGCGCCCGGTCCAACAACCGGCCGACGGCAACCACCCCCACCGCGTGCCGGCCGTGGTTGCCGGCTGAGGTCCGCGGCAGTGGCAGGCCGAAGCGCGCGGCGACGTCGTCCACCCTCGGTGTGAATTCCGCCTCGAGACCAGGGAAGACGAATGCGACGCGCCCGCTGGGCCGGGTGAGCAGCAGCGGCTGCGGGCTGAACCAGATGTCGTTGCCTCCGCGCCACGCCGCACCCTGAGCGACCACCCTGCGGGCCAAGGCAAGACGCTCCCGTGTTGGCCCTACGACACCCAGCCGGCAACCATCCGCGCCCGCCACAGCATCTTCGCCCTCGAGCAGCGCGACCAATCCGCTCGGTGTCCCCGCAGCTAGGCGCAGCACCTGCTCGGGCTCACGGACCGTGACCGGTCGGCGTGGCGGCGGCGCGGCTAGAGCAGTCGAGTGCTGCTCCAACACGACGTGCGCGTTGACGCCGCCGAAGCCGAAGGCGTTGACCGCCGCCCGGCGAACCCGTTGACCGCCGTGCAGCTCCCACGGTTCGGCCGAGCCGATCGTTCGGAAGCGGGTACCGGCCAGCGCCGGATGGGGGTTGTGACATCCCAGCGTGGGAAGCAGGACACCATGGTGCACGGCCAGCGCCGCCTTGATCAGGCCGGCGACGCCGGCCGTCAACATCGTGTGCCCGATCATCGACTTCACCGAGCCGATCACGGCCCGCTCGCCGGTGGAGTGGCCGAACACGCGCGCCAAGGCGGTCAGCTCGGCCTGGTCTCCGGCCGGCGTGGCCGTGCCACTGGCCTCGAGCAGGCCGACCGAGCCAGGCTCGGCGGGGTTGAGGCCAGCCGCCTGCCACGCTTGCCGGATCGTGAGGGCCTGGCCGTCCGGCTCGGGCCGGAACAAGCTCCCGCCTCTGCCGTCGCTGGCTACTCCGGTACCGCAGAGGACCGCGTAGACGCGGTCACCGTCGCGCTCGGCGTCGGCCAGCCGTTTGAGCGCCACCACGCCGGTGCCCTCGCCGAGCAAGATGCCGTCCGCAGCGCGGTCGAACGGCCGGATCCGCTGGCTGGGTGACAGCGCCCGCACTTGCGCCAACACACTCCAGAGCAGGATGTCGTGGCAATGGTGTACACCACCGGCCAGCACCAGATCGCAGCGCCCGCTCGCCAGCTCCGCTACCGCCTGATCCACGGCGACCAGGGAGGACGCGCAAGCGGCGTCTAGGGTGTAGGCGGGGCCGCAGAAATCGAGCCGGTTGGCGATGCGGGAGGCAGCCAGGGCGGGTACCAGGCCGATGACCGTGTCGGGACCGCACGGGCCGAGCTGCTCGGTGAACGCAGCTTTGATCCGGTCCAGCTGCTCTGGACCGAGGTCAGGCACCAGCTCGCCCAGGGTGCGAATCAGCTGGTTGGCTGTGCGCACCCGTTGCTCCAGCCGGACCAGCCCCGGGGTGAGGTAGCCGCCCCCGCCGAGGATCACGCCGATCCGGTCACGGGCGGGCAGCCGCTCCTCGCCGCCCGCGTCGGCGATCGCGGAGGCGGCGACCTTCAGTGCGATGAGCTGATCGGGTTCGGTGGTGGTCGCAGAGTTCGGCATCATGCCGAACTCCGTCGGGTCGACCTCGGCGAGGTCGTCGACAAATCCACCTCGCCGGCAGTAGATCCGGTCGGCCTGTGGTGGGCCACTTGCCCCTTCGGGATCGTAGAAGCAGGCATCCCACCGGTGCTCCGGGACGTCGGTGATCGAGTCGATGCCGTTGACCAGGTTGTGCCAGTACGACTCCAGATCCGCCGCGCCGGGTAGCAGCACCGACATGCCAACGATTGCGACCGGCGGCTGGGTCGTCGTCACGTCGGCCAACCCGGGGCGGTGTAGACGACGGCGCGCACCGACGGCGCGCCCCAGGCGAGCTCGCTGAGCAAGCAGCGGGTGCCTTCCTCGGGGTCGATCAGCGCGATGCCGCGCCGGCCGTACTCCCGCGCAAGCTCAGGCGTCACCATCCCGCCGTGCGTGTCACCGGGAGCCCACGGGCCCCAGTGCACGGTCACCACGCGGTGGCCGGTGCGGGCTGACCACGATGCGCCGAGGCACTCGAGCGCGTCGTTGGCCGCCGCGTAGTCCGCCTGCCCTGGGTTGCCGAGTGCTGCCGCGATGCTGCCGAACAGCACCACAAACCGGGGCCCTTCGGGGAGATCCTGCAACGCGCCCAGCAACGCTCTGGCGCCGTCGACCTTGGTGGTGAACACCCGGCGGAAGGAGTCCAGGTTCTTGCTGGCCAGCAGCCGGTCCTCGATCACGCCAGCGGCGTAGATCACCCCGTCGACCCGCCCGTGCTCGGCGTGGACGGCCTTGACCAACCGGCGCACCGCATCGGGATCTCGCGCATCAAGGCAGTGATAGCCCGCCGAGCCACCCAGCGCGCGCAGCTCGGCGAGAGTGGCCTGGACCTCACGCTGGGCCAGTATCTCGCTCGCCGCGCGCTCCACCTCGGCCGTTGAGCGCAAGCCCAGGGAGGCATGAGAGGCAAGGGCGGCCCGCAGCGCTGGCCGGTCAGCGGCCGCCGCGATCGCTGGGTCCTCGAGCTCGGTCGGCAGCGGGGTGCGGCCGGCCAACTCGATCCGGCAGCCGCTCTCGCGGGCTAACCTGGCCGCGAACCGGGCGGTGATCCCCCTGGCGCCGCCGACGAGCAGCACCACCGAGCCGCGGTCCAGCCCGATGGTGCTCCCAGACGCACTCGCCTGGGCCGCCGCACGGAGGGGGGCCTCGACCATGCGGAAGGCGTGCCTGGCTCCCTCCGCGTGCCGCACGACGGGGGCGCCCTCCGGCGCGAGGAGCTCGCTGACGAGCAGTTGGGCGGCCGCTACGGGTGACGCGGCGGGATCGACTTCAACGAGCGTCGCCCGCGTGTCCGGGTACTCCTTGGCCACCGTGCGGAAGAAACCGCGCAACCCGGCGGCTTGGATACCTCCATCGATCGGGCAGGTGGCCAGCAGCCAGCGTGGGCGCTGCGCCAGCGCTGCCTGGAAGGTCAGGAACGCCTCGGGCAGCAGCGGGTCGTCGTCGGCGGTGAGCGCGTCGAGCCAGACGAGCCCGTCCAGGTGCTCGTTCAGGTGCTCGTTCAGGTGCTCGCCGAGGTCGGCGTCGCGGGCCGTGGCGCCGTGTCCGCTGAGCTGGGCGGCCAGCTCCGCACCGAGCACACCACCGCCGATGACCACGAACTGGCAACCGCACAGTGCCGCGACATCGACGGAATGAGCGTCACCGAGCGGGCTGGGCTCGATCACGAACCGGGTGGGTGTCACGCCGGTGGAGCTGGGCGGTGTCCCGCCGCCCATGCGGGTGTCCAGCCACTTGGCGAGCGCGCCTGCGGTGCGCGCCCGCGCGAGCTCGTCCATCTCGGGGTCGGTGAGCTTGGTGGCGTCGGTGCACTCGCCAAGACAAGCAGTGAGCGTGCCCAGGATCTCGGTGCGCTTGATGGAGTCAATCGACAGGTCGGACTCGAGGTCGAGGTCTGGCTCGATCATGTCGATCGGGTACCCGGTGCGCTGGCTGATGATTTCCAACACGCTGGTCAACGTGTCCTTGGTCGCGGGCGTAGAGACAGAGCCGACGACGGTTGCCGCCGGCTCCGCGACCGGCAGCGCAGGTTGGGCGGCCGACCGGGGGGCCGGTCGGGGGCTAGACAGCGGCGCGGCTGGCCGTGCGCCGGGGTCGGCGCCGAGGTAGGTCAGCAGCACGTCGCGTTGCGCGGCGACCATCTCTTTGCTGGTGCGCAGGAACTCGCTGATCAATGCATCGCCGTTGCCGGCAGGCACCGCCGTCGCCAGCTGCACCCGACGCGCGGGAGCCAGACCACCGGGCAGGCAGGCGCCATCGGCGGTGCGGACCAGGTGGCCGTCGATGGTCCAGCCTGGCTGGGGCGGTGGCGTGGTGTTGGCGACGTCGTTGGCATCGCGGCCGCTGAACAGCCACCCCGTGCGCAGCCGCACCCCGGCAACCACGAGTTTGGCCATCGCCGTCAAGAAGCCAGGAAGTCCCGGCACGGCCTGACCGTCACAGGCGACGGCGACGTGGGGGCGCTCACCCAGGATCGCCCCCACCAGCCCCGTCAGTACCTGCCCGGGGCCGGCCTCCACGAAGACCCTGGCGCCTGTCTCGTACATCGACTCGATCTGCTCGGCGAAGCGCACTGGCGCGCCGACCTGCGCGGCCAGCTCCGCACGCACGCCGCCCGCCTGCTGGGGATAGGCGGACGCGGTGCGGTTGGACCACACCGGCGTGCCGAGGTCTCGCAGCGCATGGCCGGACAGCGCCTCGGCGAACCGCGTGCCGGCACCGGCGACCACCGGGCTGTGGAACGCGCATGCCACGGGGAGGCGTCTACTGGGATGGCCAGCGGAGGTCAGCTCGGTGATCACGCGCTCGACCAGCGCGGTCGGCCCGGAGATCACGACCTGGCGGGGACCGTTGTGGTTGGCGGCCACCACCTGCCCGGACAGGCCCACCGCCTGCATAACCCGCTCGACCTGCGCCGCGGAGGCCGAGACCGCGGCCATCATGCCCGGGTCGTCGCCGGCCGCTGCGAGGATTGCCTCGGCCCTGGCCTCGCTCAACTCGAGCAGCGTCCCCGCCTCGAAGGCGCCAGCGGCGCACAGCGCGACCAGCTCGCCGTAGCTGTGCCCGGCGAACATGTCCGCCGCCACACCCAACCGGGTGAGCAGGTGATGCATGCCGAGATCAGCGATGCCCAACGCGGGTTGCGCGACGCGGGTGTCCCGCAGGCGCAGCTCACGCTGGCGAGCACTGTCGGGGTCGAACGTCGCTGGCGGAAACAGCGTGTCGGTCCACTTCCGGCCACGCTGAAGCAGGTAACCGATCTCGGGAAAGGCGACGAACAGCTCGGCGAGCATCCCCGGCCGCTGGCTGCCCTGACCGGGGAACAATACGGCCACTTTGCCCGGCTCGCTGGGCCCAGCCAGAATGTGCCCAGCCAGAAACAGACCACGAGCCGCGTCGTACTCACCCGCGATCGCGCGGTCGAGCAAGTGGGCCATGTCGTCGAGATCGCCCGCAACGATCGCCACCTGCACCGGCTCGTCCGACCGGTCCGCCCACCGGGATGTCGTCTTGGCCAGGTCACGCAGCCGCCACGGGCGGCCGGTGGCGTCGTTGGCCCTGGCCAGCTCCCGCAGCCGCGCAATCGGGCGGCAGGCTGCGCCATGGTCGGCGCCGCGAAAGATGAGCAGCTCCGCCGGCCACTGGTCGATGCCGTGCCGCGGTGCGGTGGTGCCGTCGTAGCCCTGCAGGACCACGTGGAAGTTGGTGCCGCCGAAACCGAAGCCGCTCACACCCGCGACCCGCTCGCCGGGCAGCGCCACCCAGGGTCGCGCCACCGGGGAGAAGGAGAAGGGGCTGGACTTGGCCTGCCACTCTTTGTTCGGCTCGGTCACGTGCAGCGTGGGCGGTCGGATCCCGGTGTGCACGGCGAGCGCCGCCTTGACCATCCCCGCCAGGCCCGCCGCGCATTTGGTGTGCCCAATCTGGGATTTCACCGAGCCCAATGCGCAGCTGCCAGGTGCTGCGCCGGCCTCGGTGAACAGCTCAGTGAGCGCGCGCAGCTCGGTGCGGTCACCGAGTGCGGTCCCGGTGCCGTGAGCCTCGACAAGTCCTACGTCGGCAGGCGAGATACGGGCGTTGCCGTAAGCCCGCTCCAAGGCGGTGCGTTGCCCCTCGGGGCGGGGTGCGGTGAGGCTGCGCGAGCGGCCATCGCTCGCGCAGCCGACACCCTTGATCACGGCATAGATGCGGTCGCCGTCACGCTCGGCGTCCGCCAGGCGCTTGAGCAGCACACAGGCCATGCCCTCACCGAGGGTGATGCCGTCTGCGGCTGCGTCGAAGGTCCGGCACTGTCCGGTGGGCGACAGCGCGTGCACGGCGGCGAAGACCAGGTAGTCGTTGATGCAGTTGTGCAGGTCAGCCCCACCGCAGAGCACCATGTCGCTCGTGCCACTGGCCAGTTCTTGGCACCCAGCGTGGACCGCGGCGAGCGAGGACGCGCAGGCCGCATCCACGGTGTAGTTGGCACCACCCAGGTCAAGCCGGTTGGCGATCCGGCCGGCTATGACGTTGGCCAGCATGCCGGGGAACGAGTCCTCGGTCATCGGCGGCAGCTGGGCAGCCAGGTCCTGGGGGATCTCGCCGATGTAGGCCGGTAGCAGGGTTCGCAGCGCCATCGCGTTCGACAGGTCGCCGCCGGCCTCGGCTCCGAACACCACGGCGGTTCGGGAGCGGTCGAAGTCGCCCTGCTCGTAGCCGGCGTCGGCCAATGCCCGTCGCGCGACCTCCAACGCGAGCAGTTGCACGGGCTCGATGCTGGTCAGCGAGGCCGGTGGGATGCCGTAGCGCAGTGGGTCGAAGGGGATCTGGGGTAGGAACCCTCCCCACTTCGACGGTGTCATCGCGCCCGTCGTGCGGTTGGTGACCTCGGGGGAGTAATAGATTTCGGTGTCCCATCGTTCGGCGGGGACCTCGGTGACCGCGTTCGCACCGGCGACCACGTTCGCCCAGAAACTCGCGAGGTCCGGCGCGTCGGGGAACATGCAGGCCATACCCACGATCGCCACGTCCAGCGGTGGGGGATCAGCCGGCTCGCGCTCCTCGACGGTGGCGCTTCCCAGCCGTGCCTGCAGCTGCTCGGCCGCTCGAGTGAACCATCTCGCCGCCTGGTCGCTGACCGCAGAGTGCAACGCGGCGATCGTGGTAGTGGCCGAGCGCAGCACCGCGACCTGGCCGGCCATGAACAGGCCCTCGGCCAGCTGCTGGCCTTCGCCGACTGCGACCAGGTCGGCGCCCACCCGTTGGACGCCCTTGCTGGCGATACGCAGCCGCCCCTGGTTGAGCAGCTCCAGCTTCTCCCACACCTGCCGTTCCGGGAGACCACGGGCGCGTAGATCGTCTCTGACGACCTGGAAGCCCTCGGCGAACGGGCTCGCTAAGCAGCGGGTGACGTGGCCGGGCGCGGTCTCCAGCAACTCAGTCCGCTCGGCCGCCACTACCTGGCGCTGGAACAGCGGCTCGATGGCGCCGCAGCAGACCGCCTCCTCGGTAAAGAGGTAGGCGGTGCCCATCAGCACGCCGACACAAACACCCCTGCGCGTCAGCGGCGCGGCCAGGGCGGCGACCATCGCCGCAGAGCGCGTGTCGTGGATCCCGCCGGCGAACAGCACCTGGATCTGGCCGGGCAACCCCTCGTCATGACGGTTGGCGGCCAGGGGGGCGTCGAGGTAGTCGGCCAGCACGGTGAGCTGGGCCTCCCACAGCGCGAAGCTCGACCGGGGGCCGACGTGGCCGCCGCACTCAGAGCCCTCGAAGATGAATTTGCGAGCGCCCGCGGCGAGGAACTGCTCGAGCAGGCCTGGTGAGGGAACGTGCAGGAAGGCACTGGTCCCGACCTCCTCCAGCGCGGCCGCCTGCGACGGTCGCCCACCCGCGATCACTGCGCAAGCCGGACGCGCTTCGCGGATGACCTCAAGTTGGGCGGCGCGGATCTCCTCCGGCGCGAAACCGAGCACGCCGACACCCCACGGGCGGTCACCGAGCGCAATTCGGGTCTGGCTCAGCAAAGCGTGCGTCTGATCCCGGGTCGCCAACGCAAGCGCAACGAAGGGCATCGCGCCGTGCTCGGCGACTGCGGCAGCGAACCCGGCTTGGTCGCTGACCCTGGTCATCGGTCCCTGAGCGACAGGGAGCACGGTGCCTAGCGCGTGCGACAGCGCTGCGCCTGCGTGCAACGCATCTGCGGCACCCTCGTCGCGCAGCGTGTCGATGATCGACTCTTGGACCGCGCGCACCGTGCGATCGGCCGTGCCGAAACGGTCGGCGAACCGCTTGGCGAGCCAGGCGTCCTGGCCGATGGGCAAGAGTTGAGTGCGCAGGTCGTTGGCGCCGAGCCGGGCGCTCACCCCGGCCTCGGTCTCGACCATGTCCGCCTGCGCCGCGCTTGGACCGCGCCGCATCAGGACCCGGTGGCTGGCGAGCACCACGGTCTCCGAACCGTCCATCGCGGCGATCGTCGAGGACACCTCGTCGGGCAGTTCGGACTCGGCCAGCAGGGCGAGCTGGCTGTCCAGCACCACCCCAGCCGCGCCTCCGAGCACCGCTGCCGCCGCCGTGCGCAGCCCGACACCGCCGCAGACCCACACGGGGAGGTCCAGCCCCGGCTCGGCGAGCAACCGCTGGAGCAGGACAAAAGATCCCAGCTCACCGACCCGCCCGCCCGCTTCGTGCCCTCTGGCGACCAGGCCTGCAGCCCCTTGCCGCGCCGCCTGCAGCGCCTCCTCGACTCCGGTGATCTCGGTCAAGAGCCGGAAGCGCCCCAGCAGCTCCGCTGGCTCCCAAGGCGAACCCGCGCCAAGCAGCACGGTATGGACCTCGGCTGGCAGCTCGCTCGGCCGCACTGTGCAGCCAGCCGCCACCCGGACGCCGAAAGATCCCGGAGCCCACCGCTGGACAAGCTCCAAGGCGGTGCGCGCCTGGCTCGCCTGGCGGTCCCCGACGCCTAGATCGAGCACGCCCAGCCCCCCGCCGCGGCAGACCGAACCGACCAACCGAGCATTCGGCTCACCAAAGGGGCTCACCCCGATGACGAGCTCGCGCCGACACATTTGGGCGGCCATATCGGCTCCTCTCATCGTCACCACACAATCTCCCCCTCTCCCATTGCCTTCGCGGGCTCCGACAACCAGCTCACGATCCTGCATAACTACGGCTAACGTGGCACATGAACCAAAACTGACCCGAATGAGTCCATCATGCTGAATTATTCCTGCCACCAATGCGCCGGGAACAGCCGCCTCGGTGATCACGACCAACTGCGATGAATACTAAGCAGCCAAGCACCCCACCGTCAAGATATATCCCCGGTTGGCCTATTCAGATAGATCATCGTGTGGCGCGCTGCAATCACTTGGCTTCAAAAAGTGAGTTGATTCAGCGAGGTTTCCTCAGCTGTTAGCGGAAAGCGCATCCCTGATCCATCCAGACGGATCGTCGCTTAGCATGGGGCGATCACTCGCCCGCAGAGAGTGAGTTAGCCAAACAAAATATACACACGCTTAAGGTACCGTTAAGAAATATTCCAGTTATCCTATTCAGGCGGATCAGCATGTAGCGCAAGGCGATCACCCGCCCTCGGAGAGCGAGTTGGTCGAACCAAATATTACAATTGTGAAGACGCTGTTAGGTTGTGTCTTTAGTAAGATCACGTTAGGGACCGCCTCTGCGGTCGGTCCCCCAGCCCGCCGACAGGGTGACTATCCGTGACCGAGGCGCACCACAGAAGGGCCGGTCGTCGAGGAAGGGCGTCGCGGCTGCCACTTCAGGAAGCCCGCCCGCGGTAGCCATCCAAGAACTGGTTGACTCGATCAACCTTGTTGGCCACCACTGAAGCACGGTTCGGAGCTAAGTTGATCGAGAAAATCCTGCCCGGTGCGGTGGCCAGCGTCGAAGCGTTCGATGACCCACCTGAGGCGGTGCTGTACCCGGTCGAAGCGGAAGTGATCAGCCGCGCCGTGGACAAACGGTGCCGCGAGTTCCGCACCGTCCGCCACTGCGCCCGGCAGGCACTGCACCAGCTCGGCCTACCACCGGCGCCGGTGCTACCCGGCAAGCGCGGGGAGCCGCAGTGGCCACCAGGCGTCGTGGGCAGCATGACCCACTGCGGCGGTTACCGGGCCGCAGCCCTTGCCCTCAGCCGCGATCTGCATACGCTGGGAATCGATGCCGAACCACACCAACCACTGCCAGCGGGTGTCTTAGCCGTCATCGCCCTGGATGAGGAGCGGGACAACCTGTCCGAGTTGGCTGCCGCAGATGGCGCAACATGCTGGGACCGTATCCTCTTCTGCGCCAAGGAAACGGTGTACAAGGCGTGGTTTCCACTGACCCGCAGTTGGCTGGGATTCGCCGACGCTGCCGTCACCATCAATCCCGGCACGACTGATCCTGCCGAAGGGACCTTCACCGCCCGCCTACTGGTGACCGCGCCAACCAGCACCGGCGAGACGCTCACCCGGTTGGAAGGTCGCTGGCTGCGCGGTGACGAACTGGTGATCACGACCATCGCACTCTCTGCCGCCGGGGTGGTTGACCAGTTACTTCCGAGTTGACATGTGGCGTTCACCGGGTGTTTCGCTTGGTCTGACACGCTCCACGCGCTGCGGCCCCTTACCGACGAAGGGCTCCACACATGGACGTCATCGTCCTGGTCGTGATCATCACAGCGGTGGTCTTCGACTTCACTAATGGCTTCCACGACACTGCGAACGCCATGGCAACCTCGATCGCCACCGGGGCGCTGAAACCGAGAGTCGCCGTCGTCATCTCGGGTGTGTTCAACCTCGTCGGCGCGTTCCTTTCGGTATCGGTCGCCAAGACAATCTCCGGCGGTCTGGTTGACGAGACCAAGATCACCCCGGTGGTGGTCTTCGGTGGGCTGATCGGGGCCATCGTATGGAATCTGCTGACCTGGTTCCTGGGGCTGCCCTCCAGCTCGTCGCACGCGCTGATCGGCGGCCTGATCGGGGCCACCTGGGTGGCAGCCGGCGCCAACGCGGTGCACTTCGGCGCGGTGGTGGCCAAAGTGCTGGTCCCCGCGGTGCTGTCACCGATCGTCGCCGGTGTGGTGGCGCTGGTCGGTACCTACCTCGCCTACCGGATCACCGCGCGAACCGACCGGGGCACGGTGGGCAGCGGCTTCAAGGTCGGCCAAGTGGTCTCGGCCTCGATGGTGTCCCTGGCGCACGGCACCAATGACGCACAAAAGACCATGGGCATCATCACGCTGACACTGATCACCGTCGGGACGCTGCCCGCTGGTTCGGCACCGCCGTTCTGGGTGATCCTGATAGCCGGTCTGGCCATCGCCGCAGGCACCTATCTCGGTGGCTGGCGGATCATCAGGACGCTCGGCAAGCGGATCACCGAGATCGAGACACCGCAGGGGTTCGCCGCCGAGACGAGCAGCACCGCAGTCATCCTGGTGTCCGCGCAGCTCGGGTTCCCCCTGTCGACCACCCAGGTGTGCTCGGGTGCGATCTTCGGTGCGGGTGCTGGACGCCGGCTGGCCGCGGTGCGGTGGGGCCTAGCCGGCCAGATGGTGATCGCCTGGGTGCTCACTCTGCCGTCCGCGGCCATCATGGGCGCCCTGGCCGGCCGGGTGTCCCAGACGGGAACTGCGGGGACGGTGGTCGTCGCGGTGAGTGGGCTGGCCATCGGCGGCGGCGTCTACGCCCTGTCCCGGCGCCAGCCGGTCAATGCGAGCAACGTCAACGAGCTGCCAGCGGGCCGGTCAGAAGCCGCCGTAGCCACGGCCTGAGGAGGGTCCAGGATGGGTGTAAAGATCGACTGGAGCGCTCTCGGCTCGGTGTTCGTTGTCTCCTTCGGGGCAGCGGTCGGGGTGATCGTGCTGTTCGCTTTCGGCGTGCGCGCGCTCGCCGCGCCCACCGGTCCGGGAACTACCGCAGCCCGGCCGCTAGCGCTACTCTGTTTCTTGGCATGCGCCCTGGTGGTCGGCTACAGCCTCTACCTGATCATTGCCAGGTGACCGATACGATCTCGGCCCTTTATCGTGATCTGAGCCAAACCCAACGGATGGTGGTAGGCGCATGTTCGGCGCACTGGGGGTGCCCGACCCCACACGTGGCTTCTTGTTCGACCTGGACGGCGTGCTCACTCAGACCGCCAAGCAGCACGCCGCAGCGTGGAAGCTGATGTTCGACGAGTTCCTGGCGCAGCGGGCACAGGACACCGGCGAACCTTTCGTGCCGTTCGACTCCGGTGCCGACTACGACACCTACGTCGATGGCAAGCCGCGGCTGGCCGGCACCCAGTCGTTCCTCGCCTCCCGGCACATCGAGCTGCCGACGGGCACACCGCAGGACCCGCCAGCAGCACCAACAACGTATGGGCTGGCCAACCGCAAGAACGACCTGCTACTAGAACTCATCCGCACCCAGGGAGTGGCGGTCTACCCGGGCTCGGTGCGCTATCTGCACGCGGTGCGGGAGGCTGGGTTGCCCTGCGCGGTGGTGACCTCCAGCGCGAACGCCGAGCAGGTGCTCACCTCGGCGGGGCTCTCTGAGCTGTTCGACGCCCGCGTCGACGGATTGGTCGCCCTTCGCGAGGGGCTCGCTGGCAAGCCGGCGCCGGATACCTACTTAGCCGGTGCCCGGTTGCTTGGCGTGCCGCCGGACGCGGCCGTGGTGTTTGAGGACGCGCTGTCTGGCGTCGCGGCCGGCCGCGCTGGTCAGTTCGGTTACGTCGTCGGAGTGGATCGGGTCGGTCAAGCCGACGCGTTGCGCGCACACGGCGCCGACGTCGTCGTGCGTGACCTCGCTGAGCTGATGGACCGGTCATGATCGAGCAGAATCAGTTCGCCGTCGAGCCGTGGGCCGTGCGCGAGTGCGGGCTGGACCTGACCGCACTGGGCCAGACCGAGTCGGTCTTCGCGCTGGCGAACGGGCACATCGGGCTGCGCGGCAATCTCGATGAGGGCGATCCGCACGCACTACCCGGCAGCTACCTCAACTCCTTCTACGAGCTGCGGCCACTGCCCTACCCCGAGGGCGGCTACGGCTATCCCGAGTCCGGCCAGACGATCATCAATGTGACCAACGGCAAGCTGATCCGGCTGTTGGTCGACGACGAGCCGCTGGACGTGCGCTATGGCGAGCTGCGCTCGCACGAACGGGTGCTCGACCTGCGGGCCGGCACGCTCACTCGCCGCTTTGAGTGGGTCTCCCCCGCTGGTAAGGCAGTGCGGGTGACCTCGCAGCGGCTGGTGTCGCTGGTCCAACGAGCTGTGGTCGCGATCAATTACGACGTCGAGCCGGTCGACGAGCCGGTGCTGCTGGTCCTGCAGTCTGAGCTGTTCGCCAACGAGCAGCTGCCCGCCGCCACCGATGACCCTCGGGTGGCCGCGGCACTCTTCGAGCCGCTGGTCGCCGAGCAACAACGGTTCAATGGCAACGGCGCCACGCTGATGCACAGCGCCCGCCACTCCGGGTTGCGGATGGCTGCGGCGATGGACCACGAGGTGATCGGTCCCTCGCGCACGGAATTTCACTCCTCGGCCACCGAGCACGTCGCCCGGACGACAGTGATCTGCCGGCTGCAACCCGGCCAGCGGTTGCAAGTCGTGAAGTACCTGGCCTACGGCTGGTCCGCGCAGCGGTCGTTTCCCGCGCTCAACGATCAGGTCCGGGCCGCGCTGGCGGCGGCCCGGTACACCGGCTGGAGCGAGCTGACCACCGAACAGCGCCGCTACCTCGACGATTTCTGGGCCTCGGCCGATGTGGAGATCGAGGGCAACCCGCAGCTGCAACAGGCGGTCCGGTTCGGGTTGTTCCACGTCCTGCAGGCCGGCGCGCGTGCCGAGCGGCGGGGGATCGCGGCCAAGGGCCTGACCGGCCCAGGCTACGACGGCCACACCTTCTGGGACACCGAGACCTTCGTGCTGCCGGTGCTCAGCCACACGGTGCCGGACGCGGCTGCTGACGCGCTGCGCTGGCGGCGCCAGATCCTGCCACTGGCCCTCGAGCGCGCCGGGCAGCTCGGCCTGTCCGGCGCGGCGTTTCCCTGGCGCACCATCCGCGGCCAGGAATGCTCAGGGTACTGGCCGGCCGGTACCGCGGCCTTCCACGTCAATGCTGACATCGCCGACGCGGCGATCCGCCATGTGACCGCGACTGGTGACACCGACTTCGAGCGCGACATCGCGCTGGAGCTGCTGGTGCAGACAGCGCGGCTGTGGCGCTCGCTGGGCCACCACGACGTGCACGGCAACTTCCGCATCGATGGCGTCACCGGGCCAGACGAGTACAGCGCGGTGGCCGACAACAACGTCTACACCAACCTGATGGCGCAGCGGAACCTGCGTGCCGCAGCTGCGGCCGTCGAGCGGCACCTGGATAAGGCAGCGACGTTCGGCGTCGACTCCGAGGAGACCGCGTCCTGGCGGGACGCGGCAGCCGCGATGATCGTGCCCTACGATGAGAAGCTCGACGTGCACCCGCAGGCAGAGAGCTTCACCGAGCACGCGGTCTGGGACTTCGCCGGCACGGCGCGGGATCAGTACCCACTGCTGCTGCACTTCCCCTACTTCGACCTGTACCGCAAGCAGGTGGTAAAACAGGCCGACCTGGTGCTGGCCATGCATCTATGCTCGGAGGCGTTCACCGCAGAGCAGAAAGCCCGGAACTTCGCCTACTACGAGCGGATCACCGTCCGTGACTCGTCGCTGTCAGCGGCCACCCAGGCGGTGCTGGCGGCCGAGACCGGGCACTTGGAGCTCGCCTATGACTACCTCTGCGAGACCGCGCTGGTAGATCTGGCTGACCTGGCGCACAACACCGCCCATGGCCTGCACATCGCGGCGCTGGCCGGCGCCTGGTCGGCGGTGGTGGCCGGGTTCGGCGGGCTACGTCACCTCGACGACGGCGGTCTGGCTTTCGCGCCCCGGCTGCCCGGGGCGTTGACCAGGATCGCCTTCCGGCTGCGCTGGCGCGGGCAGCGACTGCGAGTGGAGATCACCCCTGAACACGCGGAGTATCAGCTGCTGGACGGTGCGGGCCTCGAGCTGAGGCACCACGGACAGCTCATCACGCTCACCATGGGTTCGCCGGTGGTACAGCCAACCCCGCCGGCTCCGCCGACCGATCCGCTGGTGCAACCGGTCGGGCGAGAGCCACTCGCCCGCCAGCCACCCAGCGAGGCGACCGATTAATCACAGTTCCCACGAATGGTGGCTTTGAGGGTCATCGAGCGAGATTGTTTGGCCCTGCGGCTTAATAGTGAGCCGGTATCGATCTGGGCGGGGATCTCCCGCTTTGTGCCAGATCTCGTGTATGGCTGCGATATCATCGCAAAGTCGTCGGGGGCCGTGCTGGAGGGTTTGGCCGGTGGAACTGATCTGGACGGTGGAGCCGTCGCGGTGGCGCATGATGAAGCCGCCGAGGGGTCCTTGGTCGTGGTATTCGATACCGGGGATGGCTAGGTCGAGGAGAAATCGAAAATTCTCGTCGTAGAGTGCGCGAATAGGGGTCGGACTCCGTTGAACGGACGTATCATGTGCAGTGTTGAGGAGCAGCGGGTGTGTCGGTGGGGCAGGAGTGTCCGTCCGCAGGGGCAGAACCCTCGTGACGAGGGGCAGAAATCGTCCCGTAGCGTGCTGATCGTCGTGGACGTCGATGACGGCGATGGCGCTGCGCAACGGGGTGACGATGCGCCCACCGGTCCGGGTTTGGTCGATCCAGGACTGCGGGACTTTTTCCACTGCAGCAGTGCTGAGGACGCGATCGTAGGGTGCGCGATCGAGATAGCCGTAGATTCCATCGGCGGTGGCCAGCGTGGGGGTGTATCCCAGCTCGTCGAGGGCTCTGCCGGCGGAGTCGACCAGGTCGGGATCGATGTCGATGCTCGTGATACTGCTTGCGCCGAGACGGTGGCACAGCAGCGCGGTCAGGTAGCAGGTTCCGGTGCCGATCTCCAGGATGTGGTCGTTCTCGGTGACCGCGAGCTCGTGAAGCATTCGGGCGGCGAGGCTGGGCTGAATGCTGGAACTGGCGGGTTGTCCCGGCTGGCTGTGCGGGCCGGCCAGGCGCACGACCCAGGTTTGGTCGCGGTAGGCGAAACGATACCGATCATCGTTACCCACCTTGGTGTCAAGTCATGGACGCACCACCAGCTTCAACCAGCCTCGACAAGGAAGGTGTTGAGGACTTCGGTCGGTTTCTTCCAGTTGAGTGTCTGCCGTGGACGGTTGTTGAGTTCGTCTGCGACG
>JBATXM010000159.1:0-11985 GCA_049673305.1 Pseudonocardiaceae bacterium
GGACAATTAGATCACAACGATCTTCTTCTTGCCAGTATTTTAGTGACTACAATTGGAGGCGTGTCGTGGACTCAGACGCTGGTCAGACCGGCATTGCTACGGAGAGTCACAGCAAGTTCGGACTAGAGACGGAACCGATCACAGACCGGGCCACCCCCACCGAGGACCACACAGCGCTGATGGCCACCCGGGCCGATCTCGCCGCCGCCTACGCCGAATGCCGGCAGACCGGTGAGGAGGACGCGTGTGAGCAGATCGCCGAATCGGTGGCCGAACTTGACACCGAACTCCGCGCTCTGGGCGTACGCGGCCGGCTCACCCCGTTGGACCCACCACCCCAGCCAGTCAAGCGCTCGACCCGGCGCCGCCAAGACACCCCGGACCTACCCCGGCGACCCGTCGAACACCGCACCCTGGGTCGGGTGTTCGCCGGGCGCTACCGACCCTCCACCTTCTTGACGCTGACCCTGGACTCCTACGGCCGGGTTGATGGTGATGGCGCGGCGGTGGACCCGGATCGCTATGACTACCACCGGGCCGCCCGGGACGCGATCCACTTCCCGGCGTTGCTGGACCGGTTCTGGCAGAACACCCGGCGCTGCGTGGGCTGGGAGGTGCAGTACTTCGGCACCGTCGAACCCCAAAAACGCGGCGCACCGCACTTCCACGCCGCCATCCGGGGTGCGATCCCCCGGGCCGAGTTACGGGCCATCACGGCGGCGACCTACCACCAGGTGTGGTGGCCCGCTCATGACCGACTCGTCTACACCAATGAGCGGCTACCAGTGTGGGACACCCGGGCCAAAACCTTCACCGACCCCGACACCGGCCAACCACTACCAACCTGGGAGCAAGCCTGTGAGGAGCTGACCGAACCCGCGCACATCGTCCGGTTCGGAGAACAGGTGCACGTCAAAGGCATCCTCGGCGGCACCGAAGAAGCCGGACGCCACATCGGCTACCTGACGAAATACCTCACCAAAAGCATCGGGCAGGCCGCCGGACTCGACGAGCACACCACCGATCGGCAACGCGACCACGCCCACCGTCTGCACGCCGAACTCCAGGTCACCCCGTGCTCACCCCGGTGCCCGGTCTGGCTGCTCTACGGCATCCAACCCAAAGGCGCCCGACACTCCATGACCCCCGGGCGGTGCAAGGGCAAGGCGCACAAACCCGAACACCTGGGCATCGCCGGGCGCCGCGTCCTCGTCTCCCGCAAGTGGTCCAACAAAACCCTCGATGACCACCGCGCCGAACGCGGCGAATTCGTTCGGCAACTCCTCCAGCAGGCCGGGATCCACCCCACCCAGGGCGTCAAGGATGGACCGTACCTGTGGGAACGCCCCGCACCCACCGACCCCGACGTACCGCCACGACCGGTATTGCTGCTGCATGCCATCGCGGAGCGACAGCGATGGAAAGCCGAATACACCGCCGCTCAACTTGCCACCACCGACCCACCACCCGACCACGACTGTTCGGCAACTCGCGATCAAGCCGCCTGAGGAAGCGACCCGTGAATCCGTCACACAACGAGGACACTGCGGCCGAACTGTTGGGCGGCCGGTGGTACTCAACTGAGGAACTTGCCAAGCTGTTAGGCGTGGACGCGTCGTCGATCCGACGCTGGCGTACGTCCCGTCCTGTGCAGGGTCCGCCGTTCGTCAAGTTGTCGTCCCGCGTCACTGTCTACAGCGCGCTGGACGTCGAGCACTGGCTACGCAGCCGACGCGTCGATCCTGGTAGGGCGGCCTGATGACTGCTGCCACTCCCCCGGTCGGCGTGTCATTATCGGCTGACGTCGAGCACCGGTCCGACCGCCGAGCACCATTTCGGGCTCGAGTCCGGTGGGTGGACCCCGTGACCAAGCGTCGGCAGTCCAAGTCGGAGGCCTTCGAGACCGAAGAAGCGGCGGTTGACTGGATCGCGGGCCTCCGACGCGCTGCGCTCGGCGGCGTTGATCCGACTGCGGCCACGATGAAGCTCGCCGACTACGGCACGGCGCACATGACATTGGCGCTCCGTGGTTTGGAGGCCAAGACCCTCGACCCGTACCTCTCCGGCTGGCGCAAACGAGTTGTGCCCGTACTCGGCCACCTCCCGGTACGCATGATCACCAATGGCGCTGTGGATCGGGCCGTGCACGGCTGGATCGCTGACGAGTGCAGCCGATCGACGGTGAAGAACAGCCTGGCGGTCCTGGTGCGCGTGATGGAGCAAGCGCTACGCGACGGGATTATCGACCGCAACCCAGCGCGGATCACCGGTTGGCAGCGCGAGTACCAGCGTGCCGAGGACGAACTCGATGACCCGCGCTCCCTCGCCCTGCCGGACTGGTCGGCGCTGACGCAGCTCGCTGATGCGCTCGTTGCTCGGTCCGCAGACCAGTTCCCGGGCTGGGGCCACGTGGTGATCTTCGCCGCGTGCACCGCAGCCCGCATTGGCGAGGTGGCCGGGGTCCGGGTCGGCGACGTTGACACGTCCTCGTGGACCTGGACCGTCCGCCGGCAGACAACCCCCGCGCCGGGCGGTGTGATCGACAAAGGAACTAAAGGCAAACGCGCCCGCACCGTCCCACTCATCGCCGAGGTACGCGAACTCGTGACGAACCAGGTCACCGCAGCCAGCTCGAACCCCACGGCCCGGCTGTTCACCGGTCCACGCGGTGGCCGGATCACGACTGCGGTACTACGCGACGCGACCCACTGGGATGAGGTGGTGACCGCACTCGGCTACGAACATCTGCGTCGCCACGACTTAAGGCACACCGGTCTGACGTGGATGGCCGATGCCGGCGTCCCGGTGCACGTCCTGCGGAAGATCGCCGGTCATGGTTCGCTCACCACGACACAGCGGTATCTACACCCCGACGCCACCTCGATCGCGGCCGCAGGCGACTCGCTGACGGCCTTCCTGACTGCCGGCCGGTCCCCAAATGGTCCCCAACTGCGCGTGGTCCCCAACCCAGAAAGATCAACAAAAAACATAAAGAAAGCCCACTGACCTGGTGTTTCGACCAGTATCAGCGGGCCTCGTGTTGGTCGGGACGACAGGATTTGAACCTGCGACCCCTTGACCCCCAGGTACGGAAGGTCCAAGCGGCGTGCTCTGGTCTGTTCTTCGAGGTCGCCTACCAGTGTAACCAGCCGAGTAAAGGAGTCTACATTCTGGTTGTGATCTTGTCGGCTGGCGCCAGGGCGGTGGCGTAGGCACGGAGATCGGCTCCGATAGCGTGGCTTGTTCGCGGCGACTGCGTGATCGCTTCCCTTCGGAAGATCTTCTGTTCATGATCGACCTCTACGGGTCGGCTCGACAGCCACGCAGGTAGTCGAGACTTCACCATCAGCCTGCGCAGCGTCAAGCGGCTACTACGGAGCCACGGCGTATGCCGCACGGGGCCGGCCCTGGCCAGGCCGGGGCGCGCAGCTGACGCGGCGGTCGTACCGGACGGCTGGCTGTGGCATACTCCGGGTCATTCTGGAGTGCTTGGGGGGTACGAAGGATGGGTGTGGCCGCTCAAACCCTGCCGCCAGTACAGCGCCACCAGTTTAAGACCGCTGATCCTGAACGCGCCCACGCGTTCATTTGGCAGAATTACGGTGACTACACCGTGCGGTTTTCGGGCAGCCCAAAGGAGTTCACCTTTGCTCACACCATGACCAGTGCTCCAGGGTTCTCGATCGCGCGGGTGCGTCACAGCATGGCCGTCAAAGCGGACGCTAACCCCCTCGGGAAGCTACTTATCATACAACTTTTTAGCGGGTACCTTGAGAACGACCTGGGCCAGGAGACCATCCGCTTCACCCGCACGCAGCCGCTGCTCGTGCCGCCGTCACGGTCGTTTCAGGTCGCATGGGACAACTTTGACGCCGGGACAGTCACCCTCGACCTGGCCGTGGTGGCCGACTATGCCGAGGGTGCCGGTGGTATCCACCCGGCCGGCCTGGAGTTCACCAGGACGACGCCGGTGTCGCCCCTGATGGCCCGGCATTGGCAGTCGGTGGTGCACCACGTAGTTCGCGACGTGCTGCCTAACGCGGAGGCCATGGCCAGCGCACTGATCCGCGGCCAGACCCACCGGCTGCTGGCGGCATCCTTGCTGGCGACATTTCCCAACACTGCTCTCGACGCCCTCACCGACTCCCCAGCGGGTGTGGTCGAGCCGAGGGCGGTGCGCCGCGCGGTCGCGTTCATCGATGCCCACGCAGGCGAGGACATCGGGATCGCCGAGATCGCCGAGGCCGCCCGGATCGGCCCCCGCGCCCTGCAGCGAGCCTTCCGCCAGTACCGTGACACCACCCCGATGGAGTACCTGCGCCGGGTTCGTCTTGATCATGCTCACCGTGAGCTGCTCGTCGCAGACCCCAGCCGGGGTGACACCGTGAGCGCCATCGCCGCCCGGTGGGGCTTCGCCCATGCCGGCCGGTTCTCGATGGCTTATCACGCAGTGTATGGCTGCTTCCCCAGCCAGACGCTGCATCGGTAAAGGCTTGCCCGGATAACGTCATTGATCTGAAAGCCAACCTATCGATCGCGGTAGGGACCGACCTTGCGGGCGGCCCCCTACCGCGATCAACCTATCCACAAAACGCCTCGGCTGTTCATTTTGTGACCGTTCACACCTCAGCGTCTGTGAGCCAGCAGCGCGATAGCGTGCCCAGTAGGATCAGACCCCGGAGCAGGTTGACCCCGCCGAGATACATAATATGCTACTACATTTGAGGCTCCGGCTGCGCTGACATGAGTTTGTCGTTCGGTCCGCCCCAGTCGCTATAATTCGGGTAGCGGCCGTCATCTTTGGGACCCCCTTCGAACGAGACGTCATAACCAGGCCCCTGGAAATGCGGTTTTTCATAAACTTTCCAGTAGCCATCGGCAACGATCAGAGAGGATACCTTGTGGCCAAACCCTCCCAGGTCATCAATTCCAGCATGGTAGCTTCGACTTTGACCCTTAAAGTTGATGTCCTCAAAAAAAACGATTGTTGCCATGGGTTGAACTCCTTATCTTGAGACACAGTGGAATTGAATATCCCGAACAAACCTAGCCGCCAAAAGCTCAGCCGCGCAGCTTTCGAAACCAGACTTGACCTCATCATTATCATCCATTGACGGTCAAGAAAATTGTTGAATTTTGATCCAGTGGCCATCCTCCTAACGCCGGCATCAAACCGTTCCCTCCGCTCGCTTTCCACCCTTTCTGCGAGTTGTCGGCTATAGATCGCCGCACCCTGAAATGAGGTTCCCCCCCGTAGCACGGAAACCTCGGGTGTGGGGTCACTCCCACACCACAACGAGCCGCTGCGGACATCCTCATGTCTGGTGCCGTGGCCACACGCCCTCCCCCGTCATCTGCCGCCCCCCGCGAATGACAACACGATAGACCCGAGGCTGATCCTTGCTTGTAAGCCGTCTCATGTGAAGTGAGATGTTCGTAAAATGGACAGCCGCGACGCGTTTTGAACTGCCTCGGGAGTGTCCGATTAACAGTGGAACGCCTGACCACTATCCCCGGCATGGGCCAGGCGCTCAGTACCCCCGTCATCAGGCCCCTCGCCGAGACCATCCTGAGCTTCACCGCATCCGTGGACCGACACCCTCGCGGCACCGCCTGACCGAATACAGGCTCTACTGACGTTACCGTGGGTAACTGTTGATGTTACTTGGGGTAACTGTTCATGGTCGTCCGGGGAGTGGGGGGCAGAGGCCGCCGCAGGTGAGGTCGGCCATGGCGATCAGTGAGTCGGTGCTGTGGTAGCCGTAGGCGCGTCGGGTGAGTCACCGCAGGTGGGTGTTGGTGGCCTCGGATCTGGCGTTGGACAGGTGATGCTCGACGGCGTTGACGGGCTCCGTTGATCGTCGCGGCCAGGTACGACGCGTGCGGTGGGGGTTGATGGATTGCTCCAGCGGCAGGGGACCATCTAGATGGTGCGGGGTTCCAGAATTCGGTCACCTGCGCTGATCAGCAGTTTCATGCTGCCCGTTCGTACTCGTTGATCAAGCCACCAAGAACCGACCGACACGTGATCTGTTCATAGTTGAGGTCCGCCACGGGTGGGTCGGTCGTGGAGGGCAAAGTTCGCGGGCGCGGGTCCGCTACAGGTCGGCTGACCGGGTGTGGCTGGCCGCCTGTCCCGGCTCGTGCTGCGCCGCCGCTGGGTCGAGGTCTTCCCCGGTGGCGCCCACGACGATCCTGACCTGACACCGCAAGCTGGTCTCACGGAGATGGGACTACCCTTGCCGACGATCGTGATCTCACCACGCCGCCAGCAACACGGTCCACTGCTTCCAAGTCAAGGTGTCCCTGAGCGGCGTACTTGACCCTGGATGCCGAACTTAGATCATAAAGAGGGGGCCTTCGCAGGCGCTGACCTGCAACAACGACCGTCGCGAAGATAGATTGAACTACGCCTTGACCCCCAGGTACGGAAGGTCCAAGCGGCATGCTCTGGTCTGTTCTTCGAGGTCAGCTCTCAGTATAACCAGCCGAGTAAAGGAGTCTACGGAGTCCGGCAGATCAACTGCCGCGCGGCGGCAGACTGCCCACACAGCCTGCACCTGTGAGGGCGACGGCGCACCGGCACAACCTGCCCGAGCTCGCGCGCCACTCCTGCAACAGTCCCCGTGGGCGGCTCCTTATGTCGTTGCTCGGTGGTCGCACTCTGGCGGCGGGGGGCTGCCTGTACGCTTCCTTGACCTAACTATCAGGGGCAGGGAGATGAGCCATGGCCGGGCCGGGGCCTGCTCTAGGTCCTGTGCCTAGCCCTGCACCAGGGTCGGTACCGCCCCCTGTGTCTGCAAATGTGCAGGTGCAACTGTACGGGGCAACGGACGGCGCGAAGGCAGAGTTCTCAAATGCCGTTCAAGCGTACGCTACATTTCTCGCCGACGAATGCCAGCGCCAAGAAGTGTCGAATCGACCACCAGGTGTGACACATCTGGAGATTACAGCAAATTCGGTAGTTCGAGCGAAATAGGTTTCCGATCGATACGAGACTCGCACAAAGCCGGCCACTTTTGATAGAATTTGTTTAGCAATTTCACCACTGGCCGGTTCAGCAACCGGAATTCTTAGCGGCCACCTGACATCTATCCTCAATATTGCACTTTTTGGCGTCGCTGTATTTGTGACGGTCTTTGCCATATTTTACTTAGGATGGCGGAGGCTACTGTGAATCGCTCGTGGTCGCGAAATTTGAGCCTCGTCACAACTCCTACACTGCTCCTGGCATCATGCTCTGCTAGCCCGTCAGCAGCGACGTTTGGGAGCGGCGGCACATTATCTATCCAACTACTAGCCGCAATTGTTGCAAGCATAAGCTCACTGGTTGGGATTACTGCATCGCTTGTGGCTGCGCGGCGGATGCCGCGCAAGACCAACGTTCAGATGTCCGTTCGCGACCCGCAGTCTGGGATTCGGATAGATCTCGAACTACAAGGCGACGCGGGGTCCATCGAGAAGACAGTAGAAGAAGTCTTCGCACTCGTTCATGCCCAGCGCGCGATTGACGCAGATATCGTACAACTCTCGAGTCAGATTGAGCGGACCAGTAACGAATTACTTGAGAGTTTTACTTCCAGTGCAGAGAAAGGAAGGCGCGGACTATTCCAGCTTCGGAACGATCTTCGTGAGGCTGGGATCTGGTCAGCCGAAGATATCGCGAAGTTCGATCGCGTAGTCCAGCAACGAAACATTATTGTGCATGGCGACCGTCAGGACCCCGAGGCATTGAAAGTTGCGATCACGGAAGCTAAGGAGCTGCTGGCAGCACTGGAGGCGAGACCAAGCTCCCAATAGTGGCGCGGCAGGCAACGGTTCCTCACAAAGATACGATAGGATTTATTCCATATGCCCCATTTATGGGAAAATGTCACGGGACGTGGCGCAGTTTGGTAGCGCGCTTGGCTGGGGGCCAAGAAGTCGCAGGTTCAAATCCTGTCGTCCCGACACATGTGATGTCTCAGGACATCGTGGACAAGTGAACCTACATATTGTAGGTCAGTTGATGGGTTGGTAGTTTTTGGTGGGGTCGAGGGTGAGGTGTCTGAGGAGTTCGCCTTTGTCGCTGAGGACGCGGATGTCAAGATCGGCGATGAGAATTATGATCTTGCGTCCTTTGTGGGCTCTGCCTATGGCGATGTGGTGTAGTTTTGTGTTGTGGCGCAGGGTAAAAGTGCCGGTTTTGTCTATTTTGTCGTGGCGTACTCGGGTGTGGGGTGGAAGATCAAGTTTTTTTGTGGTGGGTGTGGCTTTGTCTCGGGCGTTGAAGGCTTGCCGTGGTGGGGTCATGTCGCGGGCAGAGTGTGGGCGGATTTCGTTGTAGTAGCGGCAAAACCAGTCCACTTGTTTTTGCAGATCGGTGATTGTTTCGGCGTGGGGTTGTTTGGTCAGCCAGCGTTTGAGGGTTTTGTGGAAGCGTTCGATTTTGCCTTGGGTTTGTGGGTGGTAGGGCTTACCGTGTTTGGCTTTGATGCCCAAAGTGGCGAGCTCGGTTTCAAATCCGCAGCGGCCATTGCGATACGAGGCGGTATAGATACAGCCGTTATCGGTCAATACAGAGACGGGAAATCCCCATTGATAAGTTGCTTGATAGAAGAGGGCAACGACATCGGCAGTAGTGGTTACTGCCAACACACGAGAAGCTAAGACCATGCGAGAGTAGTCGTCAATAAAATGAATAATTTCCACTCCAGTGCCATTGGCTAGGCGCCAGTGAGTCATGTCTGATTGCCAGGTTTCGTTAGGCAACGATGATTCGAAACGGATCCATGATTTTTTGGGTCGTTTTTGGGGCTGGGCAACGATAAACCCTCGTCTTGCCAAGATCCGCCACACCGTGCTCACCGAGGGCACAGTCTCCTGATCATGACGTTGCTTCAGATGGTAGGCAATGGTTTTAGCTCCACCGTCTAAACCCTGCTCGACCAACTGTTTCCGCAATAAAACAATCTCATCTTCTAACTGAGTGCAGGTCTGGGTAGGGCGAGAATGTGGTGCTGTAGAGCGTTTAGCTAAGTTGTCATAGCCACCGGCTTTACACAAGCCGACTTGATCGGCCACCCAGCTTTTCGACATCCCCAACGCACCAGCCACAGCACGTAACGAACGGCCTTCCAGGACAACAGCATCCACCGCATAACGAGCAAGATCCATAATGAACACCTTCACAAAAGGTGTCCACTATGTCCTGAAACATGGTGTCCACTATGTAGTGAAACCAGACACTGTCGTCCCGACACAGACCAAGATCCTTGCATGGCGGGCAGACCTCCACGAAGTCGCAACCGCCCTCACTGGAGAACCCCACCCACTCGCTGAGCACTGCTCACCAGCTCGGCCAGTCACCATACGCGGGTGTTGAGCTTTCCAACGCGGACTGAGATTGTGGCCCCCAGTTCCATCGCATCTCGTGTCAGTTGTGTAAGACTTGTGGCGTGGAGAGCGTCAGCGCGCAGGAGCTTCGCGATCACTGGATGAGCTACCGGGAGGCCGCGTATCGCGAGGGTAGGACGTTTGTGGTGACGTACTTTGATACGCCGGTGGCGGTGGTGCTGTCGCCGGTGGTGTGGCGGCGTGGGTTGGTTCGGGTGCCGCATGGCGATCGGTGCCGTGAGATTGGTGTGCGGGAGAGTCGGGTGAGTCTGCGGAAGCTGTTGGATCGGGCGAGGGATGGCGCGCACACGGTGATCACCAAGCACCGGGACGAGAACGCGGTGATCGCTCCGTACGCCTGGGCGCGGGAGGCCCTGCCGGAGCTTGTGGGCGGGGCCTCGGTGGAGGGGGCGGCGGAGAAGGACGGCGGTTAGCTGAGGGCGAAGAGGTCGGGTTGGTTGCGGTCGGCGGCGATGTCGGCGAAGTGCTGGGCTTGTTCCTCGGCTTGGGCTTGTTCGGCGGAGAGGGCTTTGATCTGTTCGGTGAGTTTACGGGCCTGGTGGTGGGCTTCCTGCATTCGCTCGTGGGCCTGGTGGCGGGCGCAGGCACGGTGTAGCTGGTTTAGGTCGGGGCGGGTGAGCCAGTCGCGGAGGATGGCGCGGACGATCACGGCCAAGCGCTCGATGGTGCGGGCGGGGGCTTGTCCTCCGCTCTCGCGGTAGCCGTTGACGCACCACCGGTCTAGGCCGTCCACGGTCTCCGCTTGGATGCCATGGGTAGCGCCGTGGATCGTGATGCCGTTGATCTCGGGCACGTTGGGCCGGGGGCGGTACCTGTTGTAGTAGGTGTGGCCATCGTCGCAGCCGTAATCGACGTTGATCGCGCGCACGGTGTCGCTGGTGGCGGCTTTGTGCACGCTGAGGGTCCAGGTGCCGGTCACGCGCGGGGCGGTGATCTTGTAGTAGGTGTGGCCGGTGGTCCAGTCGGTCCAGATTCGTGCGTCGGCGGTGCCGTAGCTGTTGCCGAGTGGGAGTCGTACACGGCGCAGGTAGTCCGGCGTGCTGGTGTCCTCCGGCGCGGCACCCGTGACGTCGGTCGCGTCACCGGCTCGACTCCTCATGGTTGCCGGGTCGATCGTGGGGCGCTCGGCCTTGGGGCGGGTGACCAGGCAGGCAAGGGCACGGGCGAGTTCGGGCACGGGCTCTCCGGCGGGGACGGTGACCGTGTGGGCTTCGTCGTCCACGGTGGCGGGGTCTTCGCCCTGGTCGGTGGTGATGGTGTAGCCCATACGCTCGATCTGCTCGGCGATGGTGGCGCGCAGGACTGCCGCCGGGTCGGTGATGATCTCGCCATCAACAGCTTCGGCGTCCTCGATGCCTTCGGTCTGACTGATATCGAACACGGTGACCATACGGAACCTGACGCGAATATCCTCGCCGTCGCCTTGGTCGGCCTGCTCAGCGGAGTCGTCGCCGGGGGACTCGGTGCCTTTGGGAGCGACGATGCGCAAGCCCCGTTCGCCTTTGCGGACGCACCGGCCTCGCTCGATCCATCCCCGGAAGCTGTCGATGTCGGTAAGAGTCATGCCGCGTTCCTCGGCCTGCGTGGTGAGCATGGCGGCGTTGCGCATCGAGTAGCGCAGGAGCTTCGGTGAGTTGGTCGTCATGAGGTGGGAGATCATCGCGGCCACGGCGTCGGGGTCGGTCAGCAACTCGGTCGCGCGGTCCCTGATCGCGGCGTCTGCCGTGTCTCGCGCGATGTGCTGTTCCTCGGTGTATTTCGTTCGGTGTTTGCTCATTGTTTCCGTCTCCTTGGTTCGTTGTTGCTGCTTGCACCTATAATCTTACGCAACTTACATAGCTTACACAACTGTTTTGTGTGGGTGATCGGGTCGCATGGTGTGGGTTCTCTGTGGCGGATGGACCCTCGCCCGAGCGCCCCATGCGAGCCGCCCCCCACGCGCGTCACGCACGAGGGGCGGCACACCGGGAGCCCGCTACATCAACATCACCGAGGCTGTCTGCGGAGACGATCCCCGAGACCTTGCGGAGCTGTTCTAGCAGGTCAGAGCGGTTCCAATAACGTCTCAGGAGGTCGATTCAAACCAAATCCTAGACAACTTCACTCGGATGTATGTGATCTCTGCATACTTTTCGTACTTTGTGATTTTTGTTGTCGAGCTTGGGCGGAACGCTGCGCGAGTTGGAGCATGTAGGCAGTTCTAGCGTGTCTGGCCATCTGCTGTCGGATCTCTACGGGAAGTTTTCCCTCTGGGTCTACTTGGCGTTCAAATCGCTCAAGAAAAGCTTTCGTTCCTCGCGATGTACGGGCGGCGCGATCGCTGGTTTTAGCCCACGATGCATGGGCTGCTATCCGCGCGCGGCGACTCCGCTGCTGCGCGGTCATCCCGCCCTTGGTATCGCGCTTATGCAGCTTGTCCACTGGATGATCGGAATGGTTAGACACCTTCGCCGATTCTCATGCGGAGTTGGGTTTCTTGGGCTCGTTCGGCTGCTGCGCTGGCTCCGTAGTGACGTGGCATGTCCTCAGAGGTCCACCCCAGCAGCAGCATGAGATCTCCGGTGTCTCCCCCGGCGCGTTTCCACTCAT
>JBATXM010000160.1:0-4254 GCA_049673305.1 Pseudonocardiaceae bacterium
CTACGGCCATTGAGCCTGTCCACTCCTCAGTTTCGCGAGGACAGGGAACGCCCAGTCCCGCCAACCGCCCACGCCCACGAAAGCTCCCGGGACTTTCCGTTCCGCTGTTCCTCCAAGGCCCACCCCAGGTCATCGCCGCTCTCGTGTTGTGCGATCGCTGGCTGCTCCAGCGCAGCCAGCGCACAACCGGCCATCACGGGCCAGGAAAAACACGCTGCGCCGGCACCGTGAGCAGCTCCGCCGCGTGAGCCGGACCCGCCCCCGCCGCATCCTCCGAAGCCGCTCCCGCGCTCGCTTCCCTTCCCGCAACCGCGCGAGCAGCGCACCCCAACGCTGACACCTCCGCATCACCCCACCTCCCTGGTGGTTGTGACGGAGAGCGGCCCTGGGGCAGCGGCGTCCGCCCCGATGCCGGTCTTGAAGGGGATACGGCGCGCCACGATCCGACACCCCACCTCGCACCCTGGGCAGAGAGGGGTGATGCCGGTGGGGTGGCTGCTCGAAGCGCACGACGCAGGAGGGCAGCAGGTGCCCGCAGGAGGCCGGTACACCCCCAACAGGGCTGATCACCCAACGGTGGCAGCAGGTGCGTCATCGTGTCCAGCGGTGAGACCGCCCACTGCGGTTCCCGGTTCACCCCAACCACTCTCCGAGAACATCGAAGAGCAGGGTGGCGTCCACCGTGAGCGCGCATCCACCGGGGGCGTGGGATTCCAGTTCGATCCGGCGCTCACCGAGCCCGCGCACCACCAGATCGATCACCCCCTCCGGGTGCGCCGAGCACGTCGCGGGGATCACCACCTGATCGTTCGCCTGCGCCAGGCACGCCGGACAGACCTGCTCGGGCGCCGGCAGCTTGAAGCAGCGCGCCTGCTGAGGCGACACCCGCACGGGGAAGAATTCCACGCCACAGGCCGCGCGTACGCTGCCGTGGTCGAACACGCCGCGGTGTACGTCCCCCGGCGCCAGGGACCGCACATACCAGCTCATCATGGTCCCCATCTCAGGATGGCCTTGATCAGTTCGTGCTCCTCGATCGTGACGGTGCAGGCCCCACTGGCGTGTGGATCGAATGCGAGCCGACCATCCGCTAGCTTGGTCACCACCACGCTGATGAACCCCTTCGGACCCTGATGCACCGAACAGATGCCCCGCAGCGCGACCCGGTTCTGGCGCTGAGCCGACGACTCCTCAGGAGTGCTCATGACAGGGGTTCCAACACCACGCAGGACCGGCAGTAGTAATCCGGCGCCGCGACCAGACTTGCCGAGGCGATCCGGCGCCCACACAACGCCCCACAGCGGCCCGCGCCCTCACTCAAGCCCTGCTCGAACGCTTCCCTGGTCAGCAGGTGTGCCCACCCGGCGCCCTCCACCATCTCCGTCAGCGACCACCGTGGTCTCACCTGCTGTCCGCCACCACGACCGCGACGCCACCACGGTGGTTTGCGGTGTCTCCCGCTCATCGACATTCACCTCACTCGCTGGGCGAGAGAAGGGGACCGACTGGCCGCCGGGAGCGAGGGGGGTCGGGGGCAGCTCCACCGACGGCCAGCCGGAGTCTTGATGGGGACTGCTGGGTTTTCTCGACGCGCTATTCCGGCGTTCCTGCTTTCTTCGCGTACCCGGCCAGCATTCGCACCAGTCGCGCCGCCCCTGGGGGGTCCACAGTCAGGTGTACTGGCAGGAGTCCGCCGGGAATGCGGATTGTCAGCCGCGTTCCAGTGTCTCTGATGATCTCCGCTGTGGCGTTGTCGGTTACTAGGGCGTCTACCAGCGCCACCTCATACTCCATGTCGTGGATTGCGTGGACAACGGTGGCGGAAGGCATCGGGGCTGGCGGCTCTGGGTGGCGGCACCCACCCCGATGCCAGTCGTGCGGGCGTGGCCGTTGTCCCGGTTTACCCCAGCCACACGCTCAGCAGGGTGTCCAACGTTGTGGCCCCGTCCTCATCGGCGGCTGATACACGTCCCCCGGGGTTCTGGACCGCGTGTACCGGTTCACACCAGCCACCTCGACAGGGCCGTGATCAGGTTGTAGTGCTCGATGGTGAACACGCAGGTCTGTGTCCCTTTGAGGTCGGGTTCGAACCGGATCTGATCATCGGCCAGTCTGGTCAACACCACCCTGGTGGCTCCTGTCGCGATTCTGCCCTTCACGACGACTTTGTCCGGCCATGGTGGCGGCCCGGCGGGCCCGCCGGGTGGTGATGGTGGCTCGACGTGGTTCATGTCCCGGCCGTTAGCACGTGGCAGGGCCGGCAGTAGCGGTTCGGTGTGGCGGTCATGCTGCCCACGGTGATTCGGCGCCCGCATACCATTCGGTAGTGGCCGGTGCGTTCGCGCAGACCGGTTTCGTACGCGTCGCTGGTCACCCGGTGTGCCACGTCGTTGCCATCGACCATCTCGGGCAGAGACCACCGAGGCCTGGGCGCTTGCTGTCTCGCGTCGCGGCGGTGACGCCACCGCGAGGGCTTGCGATGCTTCCCGCTCATCATTCGCTCTTTCGGGTTTGTCCTGATGGGATGGACGTTTGTCGTGTGTGGCTGATCGACGAGCCCAGGAGGCCCCACCCGCGGGTGCGGCGGACGGAGCCTCCTGTGCTTTTCCGGCCCGGATCGAGACCAGTGAGGAGGTCTCGCTCCGGTGGCCGCGTCGAGGGGAGCTGGGCGGATCCCAGCTACGGAGCCCACGGCGCGGAGCGTGAGGAAGCGCTCGCGCGCTAGTCGGGGGTGGTGCGGGGTCGGGGTACGACGGTGACCCGCCGGGCGTGGCGGGCGTGCTCGCGCCGGTGCAGCACCTGCTGATACCAGGACAGTTCGCGCTGGTTTTGGGCGAGCAGCCACGCGACCGTGACCAGCTGGTCATCCTCCGCGCCCTCCCCACGCACCCATCGCGACGGTGCCCGGTGTCGAGGCGTCACGCTGGCGCGCGTCATTGCGCCGCGGTGGTGTCGCGCAGCGCGGTGAGCAGGACCTGCTGCACCCACGCTGTGTGGGGCAGTCGCGTCTGGTCTTGGGTTGGGCTGGTGAACCACCGTTGGACGAGCACGAGTCCGGTGGTGGTGGGGGGCAGCGCCACCCACGCAGGCGCCCCGCTCGTCCCGTAGATCCGTACGCCCGCCTGGGCCAGCCGGGGTGACAGTGTTGTCTTCGGGTCGGCCTTGGTGATGGCCAGCAGTCGGGACTGGGCGCTCACCACGACCGGGAACAGCGCCTCGGTGGGTGTGAGCAGTCCGATCAACGTGATGGGCAGGTCGAGCACGGCCACCGCGTGCCCGCAGACCAGCAGCACACCGTAGGGCGCCTGGGTCCACGTGTCCCAGGCCTGGGCGGGGTCAGTGACCGGTGTGTCCCACCAGGTGTCCTGGATGGGGCATAGTGTCTGGGTGTTGTCGTGGCCGTGCCAGCGCCGGTCGGTGCCCAGGTAGGTGCCGGGGGTCACCGGCCAGCCTCGGCGGGTCGCGCCCAGCGCGGCGTCGCGCAGCTCCAGCCAGGTCGTGGTCGTCACGACAGCGCTCTTCATGCGGGGCCCCGTGACTGATTGGGGTTGAGCGCGCGGACTAGGTGCGCTTGAAGGACAACGAAGGCGTGGTCGCGCTCGAAGCACACGGGCAGCCAGGTGGTGTCCCACCCGACGACGTGGCCTCGCTGGTGCAGCCGGGAGGGTGTGGCGCCCGCCTGGGGGCAGGCCTTGATCTGCTCCACCCGACACAGCAGGGGCAGGGCGGCGCCGTCCGCGTCGGCCCACCGACAGGGGGTGCGGCGGGCGCTCACGGGACCCACGTCCACATGGCGAGGTGGTCGAGCAACGCGCTCACGGCGACCTTGTCGAGCGAGGTCGTGTTCTGGCTGCTCTTGCTCACCACCAGGGTGATCTCACACCCGGACCGGTCCCGGTGAAGCCGTCGCGGCGCGCGCGGGGCCCGGGTCGGTGTGGGGTTGCCGCGAGCTGTCCTCGCGGTCGTGTCATCAGTCATGGTTGACCTCGTTTCTCCCGTGCGGGGCTGGGATCGTGTCCCGCCCGGCTGGTTGGGCCGGTGGCCGCAGGCCCCCCGGTGGGTTTGTTGGACGGAGGGCAGGGGCCGGCTGGCCGCCGGGAGCGAGGGGAGTCGGGGGCAGCTCCACCGAGCCTGTCATTTTTTCCGTGTAAGCCACGGATGACTGATGGCATTACCTTATCACAGAGGCAGTCGTCCTGGGAAGAGGACGACCAGCGTGTTCAAAGCCATTTTCCAGCCCGACGTTCCGGTCCC
>JBATXM010000161.1:0-16168 GCA_049673305.1 Pseudonocardiaceae bacterium
GGGACCGGAACGTCGGGCTGGAAAATGGCTTTGAACACGCTGGTCGTCCTCTTCCCAGGACGACTGCCTCTGTGATAAGGTAATGCCATCAGTCATCCGTGGCTTACACGGAAAAAATGACAGGCTCACCCCGCCCTGCGCGACCACGCTTGCCAGGTCATCCGGTACCTGCTGCGCAGCGGTGACACCCATACCGGCCACCAGCTCACCCACCAGTTGTGCCAGGCCTGGACCGCCCGACTGGGCCCCGACGATCACCACACCCTTCATGTGACCAGCCGCCTCGCCTGGGCGTGGGCCATGCTCGCTCGCTACCAGCAGGCTCGGGAGCTGAACGAGGACACCCTCGACCGACGGCGGCGGGTGCTGGGCCCCGACCACCCCGCCACCCTGGCCTCGGCGTACAGCCTGGCGTTCAACCTGCACGCGTTGGGGCAGGTGGAGGCCGCCCGGGAACTGAACGAGGACACCCTCAACCGGTGCCAGCGGGTACTGGGCCCCGACCACCCCGACACCCTGATCTCGGCGAGCAACCTCGCGCTCGACCTGCACGCGCTTGGGCACTACGAGCCGGCCCGCAAGCTCGCCGAGGACACCCTCGACCGGTGCAGGCAGGTGCTGGGCCCCGACCACCCCAGCACCCTGGCCTCGGCGGACAGCCTCGCGTGCGGCCTGCGTGCGTTGGGGCAGGTGGAGGCCGCCCGGGAGCTGAACGAGGACACCCTCGACCGGCGCCGGCGGGTACTGGGCCCCGACCACCCCGACACCCTGATCTCGGCGACCAGCCTCGCGCTCGATCTGCACGCATTGGGGCAGCACGAGGCTGCCCGAGAACTCAACGAGGACACCCTCGACCGGCGCTGGCGGGTACTGGGCCCCGACCACCCCGACACCGTGGAATCGGCGAACAACCTCGCGCTCGACCTGCGTGCGTTGGGACAGGTGGAGGCCGCCCGGCAACTGGAAGCCGACACGGCACAGCAACACTGAGCAAGCAGAGACGACACTGAGCAATCAGAGAAGATCAAGCGTCGGCCACAGAACGCTCACTGCGGCGGTACCCTCACGAGGTGCTGCGAAGGCGGAGTGCTTGCGGATGAGGGCGCCACCCTGTCTGGGCAGTCGCTGCTCGCAAGGGTCACAGCGCCGTTGCGCCCGGCTGGGGCGATGCTCGCGAACTCATCGAGAAACGTGGCCCACTGCTCGCCGGTCACGCTGATCGTCGGGCCTGCGCAGCGGTCCTTGCTGTCCCGGATGCGGACCAGGCCGTCGGGATGGTCGAGGTTGACCTCGACGCACTCTCCCCAGGGATTGCTCCGGCTCGACGTGAACCACCCACCGGCCGCAGGAGTACGCGGCTCGTGCGCGGTGGTGGTCATGTGGTCTCTTTGCGGGTGTGGTGGATCAGCGCGAGAGAGTCTTCCCTGTTCAGGGCTTGGTCTGTGGCTTCATCGAAGCTCACGGCGCACTCCCGGAGTGTAATGCGACGATCAACAAGCACTTGCGAGCTGACGGTCTCTTGCCAGAGCAGGTCGGGCAGTCGTGGTGAGTCGAAACTCAAGATCACGATCGGAGATCCGATCAGCGGGTGGGCTCCGGCGGTGAAGGGCATGATGCGGATCTCGACGTGGTCGTGTTTGTCTTCGATGACCTCGGCGAGGTGCTCGAGCTGGCGTGCTTGCACGGCGCGACCGCCAACCTCCTGGAGCAGGGCGGCCTGGTTGATCACCACCGACAGGCGCAGCGGGGTGGCACCGCTCAGCCGCGCTTGGCGGGCCAGCCGGGACTCCACCCGGGGCCCGACGTCCACCGGGCGGATGCAGAGCGAGTCTTTGGTCAGGGCTCGAGCGTAGTCAGCAGTCTGCAGCAGGCCGGGGATGAGCTCGGCCTGATAGTTGCGCTCGCTGACGGCCCCGGCTTCCAAGCCGAGGAAGCGCAGGAAGTCGTCGGAGTGCAGGGTGCTGTAGTCGTGGTACCACTCGCGCTGCTCAGCTCGGGCCCGGATCGGCTCCAGTTCCGCCAGCTCGTCGGCGGGCAGCTCGTAGACCCCGGCCAGGGCGATGAGCTTGACGGCGGTCAGCCGCCGCTTGCCGTTCTCGATCGCCGACAGGTTCGTCCCGCCGATCTTGGTGGTCTTGCCGACGTCGTTCGCGGTGAGCCCGAGCTGCTCGCGGTGTTCGCACAGCCGCTGACCCAGCTCCCAGGCCTGCACCGTGCTGGACGTCACGCTGGTGGCCATCCGCGCCCTTGACTCCCGTCCCATCAGCAGCCACCGAGAACTCTGCCCGGCCACAGGCATCAGGCGTGGTTCACCCGTTCAGGGTATACCGCTCTTGATAACTATCAAGCTAGCCTGCTCGTTATCAAGAGCGATACGAGATCACTCCGCGATGCTCTGAATTCTAACCGGCCGAACGCCACCGCACGCGTGCGGTCGGCCCACCACCGCCCGCCAGGTCACCGGTGATCATAGGAGGCATGTCATGACTGACGGGGCGGAGGACGCTGGCCGCAGGCCAACACGCCGCACCGCACGAGTCGCGGCGAGCATTCCCCACCTCTGGGGGCACTCCCCGCGCGACCAGCTCAGCCACCTACTCGCCCAGCCCGGCCCAGACCAGATCGGGATCCTGGTCGGCGTGTGCGGACATCGCATGCTCTGGTGGGTGAGCACCAACGCCCAACCCACCGGGCGCCCATGCCCAACCTGCGAGGCGCTGGCTACCAGCCCGGTGCCTGCCCCACGGTTCGACGATCCCCCACACTCCGGCCGACCGGCCAGCAACCCGCCCCGAGGTGACGCCCACCATGCCCGCTGACCCCGACGACCACTGGTGCGACGTCGACGGCACCCCGATTCCCCCGTTGTGCCGGTTCGAGCAGATCGCGGTCGACGCGTTCCACGGGGCGGAACCGTTGCGGCTGCACCGGTACGGCCGGGTCATCGACCACGGCATCACCCGCTTGTTCGTCCTGTTCGATGACGAGAGCACCCTGGTCCGCATCCGGCCGCACCTGGTCCGCGTCCTCACCACACCAGGCGGGCCCTGATACCCCCACCCCGCGCAGGAGCGACCCAACAACCTGCACCAGACGGTCTCATGGATGCTTGTGCACCTTGTGACCCGCCCGCGAAGGGTCTTATGGATGCTTGTGCACCCTCCCGCCAGGGGAAGAGCGTACGGTGTCGAGTTGCCCGTCGCCGTAGTCTGAGTCGCGAGGACGCTCCCCCGGCTCGCTGGTCCGCGTGAGGCCCTCTCGCGCGGCCCCGAAACGCTGCGCGACTCATCGACGGGCGGGATGGAGCGGGTATGGAGATCGGGTACACCCTGATGACCGAGCAATCCGGGCCGATCGACCTGGTGCGGTATGCGGTGGCCGCCGAGCAGGCCGGGTTCGCGTTCGAGGTCTGTAGTGATCATTACTTCCCGTGGCTGGACGCGCAGGGCCACGCACCGAACGCCTGGACCGTGCTGGGCGCCGTTGCCCACGCCACCGAACGCGTCGAGCTCATGACCTATGTGACCTGCCCGATCATGCGATACCACCCCACCGTGGTGGCCCAGCAAGCGGCCACGATGGGGCTGCTGTCGGGCGACCGGTTCACCCTGGGCCTGGGATCCGGGGAGAATCTCAATGAACATGTGGTGGGGCTGGGCTGGCCATCGGTCACGGTGCGCCACGAGATGCTCGTCGAGGCGTTGAAGATCATCAATGCGCTGTTCGATGGCGGTTACGTGACCCAGCGCAGCCAGCACTACCACGTCGACTCGGCGAAACTGTGGGACCTGCCGACGCAGCGGGTGCCCATCGCGGTGGCGGTCTCGGGCGCCGAGTCGTGCGAGTTGTTCGCCCCGCTGGCCGAGCACATGATCACCGTCGAGCCGAACGCCGAGTTGGCCACGATGTGGAACGCCGCGCGGCCCGGAAAGGCCCCCAGCCGCCGGATCGGTCAGGTGCCGATCTGCTTCGATGCTGATCGGGAGACCGCGATCGCCCGGGCGCACGAGCAGTTCCGCTGGTTCGGCGGGGGCTGGAAGGTCAACGCGGAGCTGCCCTCCACTGCCGGGTTCGCCGCCGCGAGCCAGTTCGTCCGGGCGGACGATATCGCCGAGCGCATCTCCTGTGGGCCCGACGTCGACGCGCATGTTGCGGCAGCGCGACCATTCGCCGAGGCGGGGTTTACCGATCTCGCGCTGGTGCAGATCGGCGGCGCTCCGCAGCACCAGCAGCCATTTCTCGACTATGCCCGGGACAAGCTGCTGCCCGCGATGCGCGCCGAGTTCGGTTAGTGCTCGAGCGCCTGCTTGCGCCGCTCCATCAACCGCCAGATCATCGGTGTGAAAATGAGCTGCATCGCGAGATCCATCTTGCCACCGGGGCAGACGATGGTGTTGGCGCGCGACATGAACGAGTCGTGCAGCATCGAGAGGAGGTAGGAGAAGTCGATGCCGTGCGGATCGGCGAAGCGGATGATGAGCATCGACTCGTCCGCCGTTGGGACGGTCCGGGCGATGAACGGATTGGAGGTGTCCACCATGGGTACGCGTTGGAAGTTGACGTGTGTACGCGAGAACTGCGGGCAGATGTAGTTCACGTAGTCGGGCATGCGGCCCAGAATCGTTTCGGTCACCGCCTCGGTGGAATAACCCCGAGTCGACTTGTCCCGATGCAGCTTCTGGATCCACTCCAGGTTGATCACCGGCACAACGCCGATCAGCAGGTCCACGTGCTGGGCGACGTCCACCTTGCCGGTCGCGACCGCTCCGTGCAGTCCTTCGTAGTACAGCATGTCCGTCTCGGCGGGCAGCTCCTCCCAGGGCGTGAACGTGCCGGGGGGCTGTCCGTAGGGCGCCGCCTCCTCCTCATCGTGCAGGTACTTGCGCACCCGGCCGCGGCCATTCTCGCCGTACTGCCGAAACAGCTCCTCGAGTTCCTCGAACAGGTTCGCCTCCGGGCCGAAGTGGCTGAGGCTGTGGTCACCGCGCTGCTCCGCCTCGGCCACCTTGGCCTTCATCTCGGTGCGGTCGTAGCGGTGGAAACTGTCACCCTCGATGAGCGCCGCGTTCACCTGGTCGCGCCGGAAGATCTGCTCGAAGGTGCGCATCACCGACGTCGTCCCGGCGCCCGAAGAGCCGGTGATAACGATGATCGGATGCTTGACTGACATGGCCTGCGCCCCTTTTCGCTCAATCGCTGGTACGGAACAGGCCGCGCGTGCTGAACAGCGGCGTGTCGTACTCGACCACGTTGTGATCACGGTAATACTGCTCGATGCGCTCGACTTCCTCACTCGCGCCAAAGATGAACGCAATGCGCTGGTGCAGCTCCTCCGGCGCGACGTCGAGAACCCGCTCGCGCCCGGTGCTGGCGATGCCGCCCGCCTGCTCGACGATGAAGGCGACTGGGTTGGCCTCATAAAGCAAGCGCAACCGACCCCGCTTCGCCGGGTCCTTCGTGTCGCGCGGATAGAGGAACACTCCGCCGCGGGTGAGGATGCGGTGCGTCTCCGCGACGAGCGACGCGACCCATCGCATGTTGAAGTCCTTGCCGCGAGGACCCGTACTGCCGGCGAGGCACTCATCGACGTAGCGGGTCACCGCCGGCTCCCAGAATCGACTGTTCGAGGCGTTGATCGCGAACTCGCTCGCGGCAGCCGGGACTCTGATCGCCGGATGGGTCAGGATGAACTCCCCGAGCTGGGGCTCGAGCGTGAAGCCGTGCACACCCGTACCAACGGTCAAAACAATCATCGTCGAAGGGCCGTAGATCGCGTATCCGGCGCAGACCTGCTTCGACCCAGGCTGCAGGAAATCACCCACGGCAGCATTCGCACCCGGATTCGGCGCGCTCAGAATAGAGAAGATGCTGCCCACCGCGGCATTGACGTCAATGTTCGACGAGCCGTCGAGCGGATCGAACACCAGCAGGTACTTCCCTCTCGGGTAGCGCTCCGGGATGGGAAATGGCGCCTCCAGCTCCTCGGACACCATCCCGGCGATGAGGCCACCCCATTCGTTGGCGCGCAAGAACAGGTTGTTCGCGACCACGTCGAGTTTCTGCTGCGTCTCCCCCTGGATGTTGGTCGTCCCCGCAGCGCCGAGCACATCACCGAGCGCCCCGTAGGCCACCCGCTTGGCGATCGCCTTGCAGGCGAGCGCAACATCGAGAATGAGCGCGTTCAGGTCCCCGCTCGCGCCCGGATGGCGGCGGCGCTCCTCGATCAGGAACTGGGTGAGGGTCGAACGGTCAGTGAGCATGACGCCCTTCAGGTTCTCGGTGTTAGTAGACTAGCGCCGCGGGCCTGCGCGAGGGCATCTTCCGGTGACCAATCACCTGCGAGGCGTCACCCTTGTCGGGGCAACCCTGTCGGGAGGGGGAACCCGTGCCGGACTTCACACTCGCCTACGACGGCTTCGATCCCGCGCAGGAAGGTCTGCGCGAGGCCCTGACCTCGACCGGCAACGGCTACTTCGCTACCCGGGGAACGGCTGAGTGGGAGGACGCGAACGCGGTCCATTACCCGGGCACCTACGCCCACGGCTGCTTCAATCGGGAGACGACCATCCTCGGAGGTCGCCCGGTCCTCAACGAGGACCTGGTCAACCTGCCCAACTGGTTGCTGCTGAAGCTGAGGATCGAGGGCGAGGAGGCGATCCGGCTCGACAACGTCGAGGTGCTCTCCTATCGCCACACCTACGACGTCCGCAACGCCGCGGTGGCGCGCCAGATCCAGTTCCGCGACCGCATCGGCCGCGAGACGACCCTGCGCAGCCACCGCTTCGTGAGCATGGCCAACAGCCACTTGGCCGGTATCGAGTGGACGGTGACCCCGGACAACTGGTCCGGCCGGGTGGAGGTGATCTCCGGGCTCGATGGTCGGGTGACGAATCACATGGTCGCCCGCTACCGCGAGCTTGAGGGACGTCACCTCAGCCCGGGGTCACCGCGCACGTTCGGCCCGGAGATCATCGCTCTGAAGGTGCAGACCCGGCAGTCGAACATCTACATCTCCGAAGCCGCGCGCACTCGCGTCTTTCGCGGCGGCCCCCAGGAAGACCCCGTGGAGATTGACCGCAGCCTGTACCAGATGGAGGACTACATCCAGCAGGTCCTCGCCTTCGACGTCGAGCGGGGCAGCCCGGTGCGCGTCGAGAAAATGATCGCGCTGTTCACCTCCCATGACAACGCGATCACCGAGACTCTGGTCGCCGCCGGAAAGCACGTCGCGCGTGCCCCGGACTTCGCCGCGGCGCTGGCCGAGCACGAGTCGGCGTGGACCGAACTGTGGGACATCGGTGACATCCAGCTGCCCGCCGAGCCCCGGGTGCAGTTGCTGCTGCGCTTGCACGTCTCCCATGTGCTGCAGGTGTGCTCGCGGCACACCGCCCGGCACGACGCGGGCGTTCCGGCGCGGGGGCTCAATGGCGAGGCCTACCGAGGGCACGTGTTCTGGGACGAGCTCTACGTCTACCCCTACCTCAACTTCCGGCTGCCTGAGATCACCCGCGGCCTGTTGCTGTACCGCTACCGCCGCCTCGCCGAGGCGCGGGCTGCGGCACAGGAGGCCGGCTACGCCGGCGCGATGTTCCCGTGGCAGAGCGGCAGCGACGGCACCGAGGAGACGCAGGTCGTGCACCTCAACCCGCTGTCCGGGCAGTGGCACTCCGACCACAGCCATCACCAGCGCCACGTCAACGCGGCGATCTTCTACAACGTCTGGCAGTACTACCAGGCCACCGACGACCTGGCGTTTCTCCGCGACTACGGCGCCGAGCTGATGCTCGAGATCGCCCGCTTCTGGGCCTCGATCGCGCACTACAACACCGAGCGCGGCCGATACGAGATCCACGGGGTGATGGGGCCCGACGAGTTCCACGAGCGCTACCCGGGCGCGCAGGACGCTGGGCTGCGCAACAACGCCTACACCAACCTGATGGTGGCCTGGATCGCCCACACCGCCCCTCGGGTGCTCAATCTGCTACCCAGGAGCCGTCGCGCCGCACTGCGGGTCCGCCTCGGGCTGACCGACGACGAGCTGCGCACGTGGGATGAGATGAGCCGCAGGATGTTCGTCCCCTTCCACGGCGAGGGCATCATCAGCCAGTTCGAGGGCTACGCCGATCTCGAGGAGCTGGATTGGGAGCGCTACCGCGCCGAGCACCCCAACATCGGGCGTCTGGACCGCATCCTCAAGGCCACCGGCGATGACCCCAACCGCTACCAGCTGGCCAAGCAGGCTGACGCGGTGATGTTGTTCTTCCTGTTCTCCGACGACGAGCTCCGCGAGCTGCACGAAAGACTCGGGTACCACTATGACCTCGACCTCGCGCGGCGCACCGTCGACTACTACGACCAGCGCACCTCGCACGGCTCGACCCTGAGCCTGGTCACGCACGCCGCCGTGCTCAGCGGCTTGGACCCGGAGAGCTCGTGGAAGCGCTTCCTCATCGCGTTGGAGAGCGACGTGAGTGACATCCAGGGCGGCACCACCAAGGAGGGCATCCACATGGGTGTCATGTCCGGCACCCTGGATCTTCTGCAGCGCGGCTACGTCGGCGCCAGCGTGCGCGATGGGGTCCTGCACTTCGCCCCGAAGCTCACCGACCGGCTCGACGGGCTCACATTTCCCCTGCAGTTCCACGGTACCTGGATCAGAGTCAGCATTTCCGGCGATGAGCTGACGGTGCACACCCTGGCCGAAGGCTTCAGCCGACCCGTCCGGATTGGCATCGGCGAGGAGGTCCGAGAGCTGGCCGCCGGTGAGAAATGGGTAGCGCCGTTGCACTAGCCGGGGACGGAGCGGCGCAGCTCGACGCGGTCGATTTCCTTGCCGAGGTCGCTCAGTGCCCGCACCTGCATGGACGCGGTGCCGCCCGGGCGTGCGGGGTACACCTCGATGCTGAGGTAGGCGTAGTCGAGGTAGCGGCTCTGGGACCAGTCCACGGTCTCCGGGGTTTTCGTCCCACCTGGACCGGCCACGTAGCTGTGCACGACGGTGCCGCTATCCGGTTGAGAGCCGCCGCGGTAGCGGTCACCCTCGCCGGGTTGCCACCCGTAGCGCGGCCGCCCACCGGAACCCACGCAGATGTACGTGGTGCCGTCTTTCGCTGGCCAGATCGTGGATCGGTCGGGTGCCTGCGTGGTGGATCTCCCGGCGCGGATCGGGTTGGTTCGCTCGTACTGGTGGTTGTGGCCCTGCACGACCAGATCGACGGAAAACTGGTCGAACAACGGGGCCAGCGCTGCCCGCACCCCAGCGTCGGAGGCGTGCCCGCTGCTGGTGGCGAACGCGCAGTGGTGGAAGAAGGCGACGATGAAGTCGATGGAGGGATCCGCCTGGAACCTGGTCAGGGTGTCGGTCAGCCAGCTGAGCTGCTGCCCCGCGCTGTAGCCGGCATTGGTGGGAATCTCCTGGGACAGGTCGTTGGCGTCGAGACTGATGACCGCGACGGTGCTGTACACCATCGAGTAGACCGAGGGGCAGCGGCTCGGACCATTGACGGGCAGGTCGAGCCGCGCAGCGTGCCCCGCGTAGCCGTGGCTCGCGCCCCCGGGTGCGGTGTTGTGGTCATAGAGCGCCTCCATGTCGTGGTTGCCGGTGGCGAACATCCACGGTGTCTGGGCGGCGCTTTTCTCGATGGTGGCGAAGTACGTCGTCCACAGGGTGGGGTCGAAGTTGTTGAACCCGTTGCCCGCCTTGAGTGGTGCGTTGTTCTTGACCGGTTGGCCGGTGCCACTGGGGTCCGCGTAGCAGATGTCACCCGCCAGCAGGTGGAACGCCGGCCGCTGTGCCGCGATCAACGCGACCAGGGAATCGGCTGGTGTGATCGCTCGCCGGGTGTCGCCGATCTGGTAGTAGTTGTCGGTGAACTCCCGCTGGCCATCCGGCGGGCCGGTGTTGACACCCTGATCGGCAAAAGCAGTGAAGGTGAAAGGCTGGAGATCACCGAGGGTCGGCGCGGTGCGGAACGTCGCGTCAGGCGTCGTCGAGCCATCCGGCAGCCGGAACCGGTAGTGGTAGAAGGTCCCGGCCCGCAACCCAGCGGCCAGCGCGTGGACGAAGAACTGATCGGCGCCGCGGATACTCCCGTCCTCCTGCGGCACCATGCTGACCAGCTCCCGGACCTCCGCCTGCACAGTGTGCCCGTAGTCGCGACCGGTCCCCAGATCGACCAGCACTGTTCCGGTCGGCTTGCCGGTCAGCTCACCGGCGATCGCCATCGTCGTGGCCGGGTCCACCCCAAAGGACAGGTGCCGCCCCACGACCGTGAGCTGCGCCCGGGTGGCTCGGGCGCAGCCGGCCAAGGCCCACGGAGCACCGGCCAGACCCAGCGCCACCAGCACGCTCGCGCCTTCCTTGAGCGCAGAGCGCCGGCTGACGCGACGCTTCCGCAGAAACAACCGCAGCCACTCCTGCTGCTCGGCAACCGTCATCCACCGCGCCAGGCGCTCGGGTACACCGACATTCGGGACCTCCCCAGGCGGGCACACCAGCACAGCTGCCACCATGCCCGACCCGACGAGCCTCGCCAATACCCGATAAGCCAAAAATGGATGAATTATCCGAAAGCCAGCCTGGCCGCCCTGCGGCTATGCCGTCAGGAACGCCAGCAGGACGCTGTTCCACTCGCCGGCGTGGCTGACGTTGCAGCCGTGCGGTGCGCCGACGATGAGGTGCAATTTACTGCCCGCGATGGCGTTGTGGGTGCGCTTGCCCGAACCGTCGAACGGCACGGTGGCGTCGCTGTCACCATGCAGCACGAGCGTGGGGACGGTGACCTTCGCCAAGTCGTCGCGGAAGTCCGTGCTGCCAAACGCCGTCATGCAGGCGAGCGAGGCCTTCTTGTCGGCCTGCTGGCACAGTGCGAGAGCCTCCTGACGCTGCGCTTCGGTCACCGTGAGTTTGCCGTTCGCGGAAAAGAATTTCGTCATGAACTCGTCGTAGAAGGAGTCCTGGTTTGTGGTGAGGGACGCGGCCATCTTCGCGGCTTCTGTCTTGGTCAGCGGTCCATCGGGGTTGTTGCTCGTCTGCAGCAGGTACGGCGTGACCGCTGAGGCGAAGACAACGCTGTGCAACCGCTCCGCTCCATAGAGTGAGAAATACCGCGCCACCTCTCCGCCGCCCATCGAGAAGCCGACGATGGTGACGTCGTTGATGTCAAGTTCTCTTAGCAGGGTGTGCAGGTCCTCGGCAAGGGTGCTGTAGGTGTAACCGCTCATCGGCTTGTCGCTGCGCCCGAATCCGCGCCGGTCGTAGGTGACCACCCGGTACCCAGCCTGGTACAGCGCCGGCACCTGGTCTTTCCATGCCGCACCGGACAGTGGCCAGCCATGGATCAGCACGACGGGTCGGCCGGGGCCGCCGGTGTCGTCGACGTGCAGGTTCGTGTTCCTGAACAGCCCGTGATGGGCGGTGATCTCCGTCATCGCACCTCCAAGTGATGGCTGACCGCCGAGACGGTGCAGCTTGTCGTAACCCCCCTCGTACCCTCCCATCTGTAGCAGAAACATCAGCGCGCGCCGGCCCTCACGTCGACGTGGGCCAGTGCTGGGGACGGGCAAGAGCGGACGGGATCGTCGTCGAGGCGGCAAACACCTCGACCGTGCATTGGGCGCCGGTTGTCGGCTCGACGGCGACGAAGCGGTGATCAAGTGGTGGCCGTTCGGTGTCGCGATGGCATGTGGCTAGGCTGCCGTGCGCGCCGAGTCGATCGGCGGGCGCCATGCCGAACGGATCCACTGCGAGAAATACATCTGGTCCCACAGGCGAACCAGTTCAGTTCGGCTACCCTTGGGTGACACGCTGCTGATGGTGCCCGACGTGCACTGTGGCGAGCGCTGCTCACCGGTAACCGGCACAGTAGGAGAGGGCGGTTCGTCCCCGATCTGCGGCAGTTCCACCACCGTCTGTGTCGAGGTGGCAATGTTGGGACTTGGCAGGGAGGATGCACGTGCTGGTTCACCTGGTGGCCGATTATGGGCTGGGTGACCTTGCCTTCGCCGAGGTGGCGCAGCGGCTCGCGCAGCACCTGCCCGATGCACAGCTTGTGCTGACGCCGGTGCCTGCCTTCGACACGCTCAGCGCCGGCTTCTGCCTCGCCCAGCTGGCGCTCACCGATGGCCCCACCGACCGCGTCGTCTACTGCAACGTCGCGCCGCGGGGGGACGAGAACGACCCGCGGCCAGACAACGAGGGTGAACGGCTCGTCGCCGGTCGCACTCCGACGGGCGTGTTGGTGGTCGCGCCGAACTCCAGTTACACGTTCTCCTTTCTGCGCTCGGTCGGTACCCCGCTGTATGAGGTGCAGGTGCCGGAGTCGAGCTCCCAGTTTCGCTCCCGTGATGTCTTCCCGCAGCTGGTCGCTGCACTCGCACGCGGCGAGAACACCGCGCTTGGCCCTGAGCTCACCGACGGGGCGGTTCCGCCGCCACCGGAGCGGGTCGTGGCGTACATCGACGGCTACGGCAACCTGAAGACCACCTGGTCGGCGCCACCGGCGTCATCCGGCACCCGGGTGCGCGTCCAAATCGGTGACCGCAGCATCGAGGCGACTGTCAGCGACGGCACCTTCGACGTACCGGTCGGGGAGACATCGTTTGCACCCGGAAGCTCCGGGTGGCGCACCCGCGACGGGGACCTCGCCTGGTATGAGTTGTTCGCCCGCGGCGCCAGCGCAGCCGCACTACTCAGCCATCCGGTGACGGGCACCGAAGTCAAGGTCACGCCACTCTAAGGGACGATTTACGCCTGCGGGCCCACGATGATCTGGTCATGGCCGATGGTTAGCCTGGGTGTGCGGTTTCTAGCCCGACGGCGGCCGCCATAACCCAACCCGCACACGCGCTACCGCGTCACCGTCTGGTAAGTCGGTGGAGTACCGAGATGGGCATCTTCTCACGCTGGTGGCTTCAGCTACCCGTTCGACCCGCGGGCGAGTCCTTTCTCGACGACTTGCCATGCTTCGTCGGCGCCGCTCCACCCCTCGACGGTCACCTCGTGGCCCTCCCGCCGTTTATAGGCCAGGAAGAAGTGCGCGATCTCCTCGACGAGCTGCTCGGGGAGATCGCCAAGGTCCGCCATGCTTTGCCAGTTCGGGTCCTCACAGGGTACGCAGACCACCTTGGGTTCACGTTCGCCCTGGTCGCGCAGCCACAACACAGCCACCGGCTTGGTGTGGACGGCGCAGCCGGGAAACGTTGGTTCCGACACGGTGATGAGCACGTCCATCGGGTCTCCGTCGACGGAGTAGGCACCGCGGATAAAGCCGTAGTCGGTCGGGAATACCACCGAGGCGGACAGGAAGCGGTCAAAGACCATCAAACCGAGATCGGGGTCGTACTCATACTTATTCCGTGACCCCTTAGGGATCTCCACGATGCACAGCAACGGCTCGGCCATTCCGGTGGAGTACCCCGGCGGTGGCGTCGGCGAACCTCAGGGGCGTGGCTGTACGCAGAAGTGTCAAGTATGGGACGGTGCCGTAGAGCGTGGAGCGGGTCACGGTGGGATGCTCCAAGTTTCTGGTCGTTTCGCCGGGTCGTTCCGGTGTGGGTGGGCAGTGTCGGGGGCATCAGCGACCGCCCGGTGTGGTGAGTACGCGCACCAGGTGCGGCCAGATAGTGCCTGGCCTTGCTGGTGCAGCCGGGACGGCAAGGCTCCGTGAGCTTTGTCTACTGTGACTTGTTCGATCCGGCTGGCCGCCAGGAGCTAGAAGCGGTGTGGGGCTGCTCGACCGGCGGCCAGCCGGAGTCTTGGTGGAGGCTGCCGGGTGTTCTCGACGCGCTATTCTGGTGTTCTTGCTTCCTCCGCGTACCCGGCCATCAGTCGCACCAGTCGCGCCGCCCCCGGGTGGTCCACGGTCAGGTGCACTGGCAGCAGTCCGCCGGGAATGCGGATTGTCAGCCGCGTTCCGGTGTCTCTGATGATTTCCACTGCTGCGTTGTCGGTTACTATGGCGTCTACCAGCACCAGCTCATACTCCGTTTCGTGGATTGCGTGGATTAGGTGGTGGAAGGCATCGGGGCTGGCGGCTCTGGGTGGTGGCACCCGCCCCGATGCCGGTCCTGAGGGCGTGGCGTTATCTCCCGACACCCGCCCGAGCAGCGGGGATCCGGCTGGCCTCCAGGAGGGAGTGGTCTGAGGCAGCGGGCGTCGTGGTCTCATGCACGGCCGTTACGGTACGGTCGCGCAAAGATCAACCTCAAGGATGTTGCGCGATGTTGCTCAACTCGGGTCGGGCGGCTCCGATGAGAGATCGGAAAGAGCCTTGTTGATCAGATCTCGTGCTTCTTGGCCGTACACCGCTAATTGCTGATGTCTGGCGAATTTCTTCTCAAATACCACTATCTCGCTGCGCTGAGTGATGGTCAATTCAGCGGATGGTGTATCAATGTGTATGGCGTGCTGGTCGAAGATCCAGAATCCGACTGAAGGCCATGTGTAGGGTAGGAAGCTGGCGCGGTGGTCGTGACTCCGTTTCCAGCTTCCCCCCGTCAATCCGTGCATGAGGTTCTCCCTCACACGGCTTACCGACATCGTTCACCGTCAGGCATGCACAGTTCCGTAGTAGCGAACCGTTCCGCTCAGGTGATGCACTCCGAGGGACTGGATCCAGGATGACGTGAATCGTCTTTTCCAGTTCCGCCCTCGACGGCCTTCCTTGTTGCTGGCGAAAGTGGCCAGTCGCCGGTGTACGTAGCTGTCAATGGTACTGAATTTTCGAGCGGAGTTACCCCACCGAAAATAGTTGCCCCACCCTCTGAGCACAGGGTTGAGCTCCTCTACTACGGCACCGACAGATCTGCCCACACGGTGTCGTCCGGTCGCGTCCCTGATCTTACTTCGGATCACGGCCATAGCGCGATCGGACGGCCATTTCTGCAGGTAATAGCGTCCCCGTTGTTTCCAGGACTCCACCTTGCGGTGATGAAACCCGAGGAAGTCGAAACCTTCCTCACCGTGGGTGAGACGAACAATCCTGGTCTTGCCCACGTGCAGCCGTAGTCCCAGCGTTAACAGGATCACCTCGACTCGCCTTCGGGCTTCTTCGGCCCGGCTCCGACTGGAGCACAAGATGACAAAGTCGTCGCAATACCTCACCAGCACCCCGACGCCGACTCCTTCCACGCTCCACGCTTCATCTAGTACGTGCAGCGCGATGTTCGCCAGCAAGGGAGAAATCGGTGAACCCTGCGGAGTTCCCGACACGGTGCTCTTCACAACTCCCGCATCGAGTACTCCCACCCGCAGCCACGCGCGCACTAATTTCACCATTCGTCGATCAGAGACCCGATGGGCCACGTGCCCCATCAACACCTCATGATCAAATGAGCCGAAACAGTCCGCGACATCCGCGTCCAGCACCCACTCCCGACCCCGATTGGCCTCCACCCGAACCATCTCAAGAGCATCATGGGTAGATCGCTTCGGACGGAACCCGAAACTCACCGGCAGGAACCCGGCCTCGAAAATCGGTTCCAGGACCAGTTTCGCCGCGGTCATCACCACCCGATCGGCCACCGTCGGAATCGACAGCGGCCTGCGCTCCCCAGCACGCCCAGGCTTGGGAATGTATACTCGACGCAACGGAGCCGGTCGATAACGACCCGACCGGATCCGATCCGCTAGTTCACCAAGGAAAGCACGCACACCTTCAGCACCCTCCGACGCAATGGACTCGGTCGTGATTCCATCAACTCCGGGGGCACCGTGGTTCGCCGCCACATCGCACCATGCCTGCCACATCACATCACTGCGGGTGAGCTTGTCGTAGAGGGCATGGAAACGACGCTTCGGGTCCTGCTTGGCACAGCGGTACAGCACACGCTGCAAGGCGTGAAGCGGAGTGAGTCCGTCTGCTCGTCTGATGGCCCTAGCCGTCATTCCGGCACTTCCGACCGGCGAACCGGCCAACTCACCTGGCTGATCTAGCCCGTTCTCAGGCACTGACCAGACTCCTTTCCCACACACGTGAACATCGATGAAGCAGGGGCCCTTCGCTCAAGCCGGGTTATGTTGTCCCGAACTCTCCAACACTACTTGGGCTCAAGCGGTCATAGCGACAGGCAATTAATATAGTAGATCTTGATCCTGCTACGATACCACCTTTCCGAGGGGCCTACTGGGGGATGATTGATGAGTGGGGCTGAGCCGTTGTGCGCGCAG
>JBATXM010000162.1:0-4983 GCA_049673305.1 Pseudonocardiaceae bacterium
CCACTATTTTCGCGGCTTCATCCTTATACTCAGGAGTGAACACCCGACGGTTCTTTGACACGTATTTCCTCTCTTCCGGGAAGGGAACCCTAGTGGGTTCGCTATCCGGAAGATCGGGGGCCCCTCATGGCCACTCAGGTGCCCGTCTTGTCGGTGGCCTTCAGCTCCGACGGACACAGCCTGGCCACCGCCAGCGCCGATCACACCGCACGGTTGTGGGATCTTCCTGGACCCGTTGTGGCCGGCCACACCAGCACCGTCTCCTCGGTGGCCTTCAGCCGCGACGGACACAACCTGGCCACCGGCAGCGCCGACCACACCACGCGCTTGTGGGACATCCACGACCCCCACCACCCCACACCGCTGAACACCCTCACCGGCCACACCAACGTAATCTTGTCGGTAGCGTTCAGCCCCGACGGGAACACCCTGGCCAGCGCCGGCTATGACACCACCGCGCGGCTATGGGACATCCACGACCCCCACCAGCCCACCCCCCTGAGCACCCTCACCGGCCACACCAGCGACGTCACCTCGGTGGCCTTCAGCTCCGACGGACACATCCTGGCCACCGCCAGCCATGACCGCACCGCGCGACTGTGGGATAGCCACGACCCCACACCACTGAGCATCCTCACCGGCCACACCGACGCCGTCGAGTCGGTGGCGTTCAGTCTCGATGGGCATACCCTGGCCACCGCCAGCGAAGACCACACCGCGCGGTTATGGGACATCCGCGATCCCCACCACCCCACGCAACTGGACACCATCACCGGCCACACCAACTGGCTCACCTCGGTGGCGTTCAGCCCCGACGGGCACACACTAGCCACCGCCAGCGAAGACCACACCGCGCGGTTATGGGATATCAGCGACCCTCGCCACCCCACACCATTGGGCGTCCTCACCGGCCACACCGACGATGTCTACTCGGTGGCGTTCAGTCCTGATGGGCACACCCTGGCCACTGGCAGCGCCGATGGCACCGCGCGGCTGTGGGACACCACCGTTGACGCTGTCGCCGCTCGAATCTGCCGCATCACGCCCGCCATCACCAAGAGCGAGTGGGAACGTTATTTTCCTGACCTGCCCTATCGACCGCCGTGCCGGTGAAACTGCCCGATGGACGCGCGCGTATCCGACCAGGAAAGGAGCCGCTGTGGGCGATCCAGCCGACATGGAGTGGGTGTACCTTCCCTCCCGGCCGGTTTCCGGTGACAGTGGCCGGGCCGAGTTGGAGCTGCGTCGCAGGCAGGACGGGCAGCTGGCGCTGCTGGCTTACACCTCCTTGGAGTTGCTGGTCGCCGGTTGCGGTGCGCAGCAGCCGTGGATCGCGATCCCCGTCGTCGAGCTGGAGCAGGCCCAGCGCAGCGCGCAGTTCGACCTGATCGCGCTCAACGTCCTGCTACCACCGGAAATGAGGTCAGCTCCATGAGCAGTGCCGGGCACATCCTGGATGTCGAGGGCCTCGGCCGGCTGGCCCAGACTCTGGCCGACGGCGAGCGCAGGCTCAACGATCAGGCTGACAGCGCGCCACAGATTCCCGATGCCGGCCAGTCCACCGCAGTGGTCGCGGCGCTGGTGTCCACGATCACCAAAGCCGTCTCGACGATCGTGGAGACCGCTGCGGTGGCCAGCTATCAGGTCACCGCGAGCGAGGAGACCTACCAGCAGACCGATCAGCACAGCGCCGAGAACCTGTCCCACACGGGAAAGGTGCGATAACCCATGCCGTCAGTGGACTTGCGAATCGCCGGTGACGTGCAGGCATGCCGGGACTGCGCCACCACGCTGCAATCGCTGGGTGACGGGATCATCAACGCCGCCACCAGCTTCTACCGGGCCCGCAGTGAATCGGAAACCCTGTGGCTGGGCCAGGGCGGTGACGCGTTCCGGGACCGCATGAGCCCGATCGCGGCCGGCACTGACCAGCTCGCCGATCACACCCATGAGATCGGCCAAGCGCTGCACGCCTTCGCCGACGACCTCTCGACGGTGCGCTCCCGGATGGACCAAGCCCGCCAGGTCGCCAGCGATGCCGGGCTGGCGGTCAACGGCGACACCATCGAAGCGCCGGAGATGCTGAGCGACGACACTCAGGCCGCCGCCTACGCCGAAGTATCGCAGACGTTGTCCGAGGCCCACACCCTGGAAACCGCCGCCCACGACACCCTCGAACGTAAGTTCACCAACTGGAGCTCGATCGTCGAGGACCTCCAGGGCCAGTGGTATTGGTTGGCCGCCAGCAACACGACCGCCCCGGTCGGCGCCGCCCTGGCTGAGGCCAACAAGTGGGCCCCGATCTCGGCGGCTCGTACCAAACAGCTCGCCGTGTTCAAGCAGATCGCCGCCGAAGCCGCCGATCCGGTTGAGCAAGCCGCTGCTGCCCGCGCGATCGGTGTTTTCGAGAAATCCGAGACCGCTGCGCTGAAAGCCGTCTCGTCCAATTCCAAACTCGGCCTGGGTTTGGCCGGATCGAGGGCTGGAAGTATCCTGGCCAGTGACGCCGGCAGGTTCTTCACCAAAGGCAGCATGCTGGCCAAAGTCGCGGAGAAGATCCCACTCGTAGGTCTCGGGATCACGGGTGTGCAGTTCACCGTCGAGGCTTTCCACGCCAAGGATGACGGCGAAGTAGCCAAAGCCGCCGCCGCTGACTTCGGTGGGTTCGCCGCCGGATCCACCGCGACCGCCGGTGTGCTGGCTGGCGCCGCCGCTTTTGGCTTGGCTGGGGGTCCGGTCACCCTGGTCGCGGTGGGAGTCGGAGCAGGCGTCGCCTACGGTGTCGGCTATGTGGTCAACCACTGGGGCGAGAGCAGCAACGACGTCGGCGCCGCCACCGGTGCCCTCGAGCACGCCGCCCAAACAGGCGGAGACGCGATCGTCCACAGCGCCGAGGCCGTAAGTAACGTCGTGGGCAACGCGGCATCCTCGGCCGGCCACTTCATCAGCGACATCTTCTGACGACCATGAACGATAAATCGCCGATGAACCCCGCGTACCTGCCGCCCAAGCCCGATCCAGAAAGCGGGCAACCCCGACCACCCATCGCCCCGACCAACTTCCTCGCACGAGAAACCACGCCGACCGAACGGACGCCCGGCAAGCACCCACCGATTCCCAACGGCCAGGGACCCACGCTCGAATGGCACCAGGACAGCACGACCACAGCGATCGTCAGTGGATTGATCGGCTTCGCCATCGGGATATCAGTGTACGTCGTCAATGGCTACACTAAAGGCTACGGGTTCGATTGGGTGACAACCTGGTGGATGTGGATCCCGCCGATCCTCTTCGGCCTGATGATGTACAAGGCCATGAGCGGAAATTGGCTGGCGGCTGGCGCGACATGGCTACAAAACGATGACGTCTGGGTGAACGTCTATGAGCTGACCAGCATCGACGTCAAAGCCAGTGGCGCCAAGTTCTGGCTACGCCTGACCGACTCCGAAGGCCGCTCGATCAGTTCACTGTCGTTGGCTGATGCGCAACGCAATCGAGCCCTGTGGGATCTGGTCTACAACGGCATCCTGCACTCGGTAGCCACCGGCAAGGCCGACCCGCCAGCCAACGTCCGCACCATTCTCAAACTCCCCGGCGGACGAGGAGGCCGCCACCGTGGGTGAGCACCGGCGCCCCGCCGCGCTGACCAGGTAGGGTGTGCACTGCTAGCGGGAGGTGTTTCTGGCATGGCCGCAGGATCCAGCGCAGATGTCGATGCCGTGGTCACGGCTGCGGGTGACGTGGTGGTGCCCTCCGAGGTCGTGCGGCAACTGTCGCTTGTGCCCGGGCAGCGGGTGCGCGTCACGATCAGCGCGGCAGGTCATCGACGGAACATGTATGGAGCGCTCGCTGGTCAGTTGCCGGACGTAAGTGCTGACGAGATTGCCGACGAGCGACGTGAGGTGTGGGGCAATCTGGCGGACGGGCAGTGACCGCTGGCGTTTCGCTCGTCCTTGACTCACATGCTTTCATCTGGTATGTCCAGGCATCGCCGCGCCTGTCGGATAAGGCACGCCAAGCGATGGACGACGCCACTGCGGCGGACGTCCCGCTGATGATTTCGGCAGTAACCGTCGTCGAGCTGACCTACCTCGTGGAGAAGGGTACCTTTTCGCAAGCGAATGTTGAAGCGTTCTATGGGATCCTTGACGCGGCAGATTCTGGATTTGAAGTTGTGCCAATCGATAGGTTTGTGGCTCATGCAGTCAGTCGCATCCCTCGCGCGGTGGTAGCTGATCCATTCGACCGGATGATCGCTACTACCGCTCTAACCAGAGCCGCCCCGCTGGTGACCTACGACCGTCGGCTTCGCCAGGTCACCGTCCTGGAAACCATCTGATGAGTCGCTCGCACGGGGCTCACGCGATAGCCCGCTTTTCTGTCGAACACCAGCCTGATAAGGCGGCCACACTATGTGGTCTCCATCAGTGGCCAACAGGGCATGATCACTGTTTGGGTGCGTGGGACGACAAAGATTGTCGCTGGACACACCGAAAAAGTGATCATGGTTTCTGGGGAGCGGCCCGCAGTGCCGCTGGCGGTCGGCGCTGGCCGTGAACTCAAGCTCTCATCATGGCCTACGAACGCGTGGTCACGAGGCTCGCTCCGCACCTACCCATCGTCCGGCTCGACACCTAGTAGCCGCCCGTGACGCAGCCGACACGCTCTGCCGCAGGGGAGGTAGGCTGCCGCCGCCCAAGACCGGTCGTCCTCGTGGAGGAGCCTTGGAAATCAAGGAGGCCCAGCGGCGTGCCTGGGCGAACAAGATTGCCAAAGGGTTCAATACCAGCGATGTCCCGTTGGAGTTCATGTTGTTGCACGGCGAGATCGCGGAGAGCTTTCAGGCTTGGCGCCGATCTCGGGTATTCACGTCGGGTTTTTGATTATGGGTTTTCTGGGTGTCGGAACGAGGAAGGGTGTCCCTGGCCTGGGAGAATGCGGATTGTCGAGATCTGCATGAACCCGAGGAAGGGACACCCTTGA
>JBATXM010000163.1:0-13819 GCA_049673305.1 Pseudonocardiaceae bacterium
CCGTCCGGGCTAAACGCCACCGCCTGCACCGCGTTGGTGTGGCCGGTGAGGGTGAGCAGGGACTCGCCGGTGGTGCTATCCCACACCCGCGCGGTGCCATCGTCGCCGGAGGTGGCCAGGCGAGTGCCCTCCGGGCTAAATGCCACCCCCCACACCCCCCCGATGTGGCCGGTGAGGGCGTGGAGACGAGTACTGGTTGGGTGCGCTGGGGTGGGCAGGTTGGTGCCGGAGCCGATGTGGCGGAGCCGGTGGGTGGTGATGCCGGTGAGGTCAGCGCCGTCGAGGCGGCAGTGGTGTAAGAAGGCGCCGGACAGGCTGGCGTCCTGCAGAGTGCTGGCGGTGATGTTGGTGTCGTGGAGGGTGGCGCGGTCGAGACGGGCGCCACTGAGGGTGGCATGGGTGAGGGTGACGTGATCCCAGCGGGTGTCACGCAAGTCCGCGCCGGTCAGGGTGGCGGCGCTCAGGTTGAGCGGGTCGGTGTCGGTGCCGGTGAATCGCCAGCCGCGCAGGGTGGCGCCGGTGAGGTCGCTGCCGGCCAACGTATGGTGAGGCCAGCCGTGGTCGCGGGCCCACAGCGTATAACGCAGCTGTAGCTCGCTGGCCTGGGCTGTATAGGGAGCGCGCCACCGGCCCAGTTCGGCGGTGAGCGCGTGGGGATCGTCGTCATCGGTGATCAGCTGACCGAGGAAGTCCAGGGTCTCCGTCGAGGGCATGGGCAAACACCAGTCCTGACGGCGACCCTCGCGTAGCGCGTCACACAGGTACTGGGCCAGGAAGTATTCGTGGATGGAGCTGTGCGCGAACCGGAAGTCCGGGCGGTCCGGGCCGTTGTCGTCGCTGCGGATCACGAACGTCGCGGTGCGCAGATCCTCCTCGAGTTGGTCGCGGGAGCGCTCCCGATAGCGTCGGCTGAGCACCAGGTCGGTGGCCAGTTGCTCGTCGAGCCAGTCATCCAGGTCGGTGCTGTCCACCCGCCGGCTGCCCCGCTGCCAGGACCAGGCGGCCAGCCGGGCCATCAGGGTGAGCTTGTGGTCGGGCCGCAGGCGGTGCTTGCCCCGGTCACGCGCCAGCCAGTCGCGCAGCACCTGCCGGTAGATCGTGGCCGCGTGCACCGGGCGCTGCTCGGCGTGCCGCCGTTCGATGAACGGGATCTGCGCGGCCACCTTGGCCAGCGTGTACGGGCGGGTGGCCAGGTCGGACAGATCGTGCACGGCGCGCAGCATGTCCATCACCTGGGTGGCGTCCCGGCCCGGCAGCGCCTTGCCCAGGTAGTCGAGGACCTGCTCCTCGGTCAACGGCAGCAGCACCAACGCGGTGTAGTCCTCGGCTTTGGTGAGGTCGCGGTCCTGCTCCAGGAAGTGCCGGGACTGTTCACGCAGTGACCGGAAATAGTGGGTCCGGCAGGACAGCAGCACCTTGGTGTGCTCACCGGCGAACGGGGCGCGCATCCCCTGGCGGGTGCGGATCGGGCGCAACTTGAGCAGCTCATGGGTGAACGTCACGCCCTGCGCGGCGTCCAGCCGGACCAGCACCTCGTCCAGCCCGTCGATGACGAACAAGGTCGGCCTCATCCTGGCCTGCGCGATCACCTCGGCGCCGGACGGGAGCGGCCCGTCGGCAGACGCCCAGCCACGGTGAATACATTCCGTGAGAATCTCGGCCAGGGCCGGCACTCCCCGGTCCAGGTTCCCCACCCCGCGCAGGTCGAAGTAGAGCGGTTCCGGCTGGTCACCGACCCGCTCCCGGCGCAGCCGCTCGGTCAGCTCCTGGCAGGTGATGGTCTTGCCCGCCCCGTACTCGCCCAGCAGCGCGGCCAGCGGGGTGCCGTCAGGGTTGCGTGCCCAGTTCAGCAGGAAGGACACGACATCAACCCGCCGCGCGCCCAGCTGCGTATCAGGCCACGGGTCCGGCTGCATGCTGTCCGGTCGGCCGTGTAGTCGGTAGTAGCCGTCGCCGCTCTCGGCGCTGAGCGCCCGCAGGTCCCGCAGGCCCATGTCGGGCGGACTCACTGCCCGGGTCTCGCGGACCGCCCCGCTGGAGCGGGCCAGCACCCGGTGCACTTGGTCCACCAGCCCGTGCACCCATTCGTCTCGGGCGGGTTCGCCGTACAGCGCGGCGAACGGTTTGCTGTGGGGACCTTGCGGGTAGACCGTGGTCCCGAACCTGTGCGCAACGGCATACGGGTTGCGCTCCTGCAACGCCACCGGCACGACCAGCAACCCGGTGGCCTCGCTCTGCCCCCGCACCACCTCGCCTAGTTCGGGCTGGCCAAGCCAGGAGTTGCTGAGCGCGACGATCGCCACCTCACCATCCGCTACCGCCTCCCGGAACTGCTGCTCAGCGTCGTCGCCAGCCAACACGTCCCGATCGGGTCGCCACCACGTGAACTGCGACTGGTCGCAGTTCAGGACCTGCGTCAGCAGGTCCCACAACCGGCCGGCCAACCTGGCGTCCTGCGAAGCGTGACACAGCACGATCTTTCGGGGCCCGAGCAGCGTCGCCTGCCGAACCTTGATGAGCGCGTCCTGGACCGCCTCGTGCTCACGCAACGGGTCACCGGCCGGCTCAACACGTTCGGCCGAGAACCCCAGCAGGCGACCCCTTGCGCCCAACTTCTTCGCACCGCGGACCTCCAATTGCAGGTCTACGCCGTCCTCGGCGGCAGCGGTATTGACCAGCTTGACCAGGCGCTCCACCGCCTTGGTCGCCGCCGCCGGTGTCCGCCCGGCGAACAGCACCTGCTGCGCCCGCTCCACCGGCAACTCGACCTGCTCACCCAGCTCCTCCAGCAGCGCGCCCAACGCCTCATGGTCGGGCTGGCTCAGCCGCACCCGCCGCAACCGGGCCCGCGCCGTGCTCGGCGAGATCCTGTCCACGCGGCTACACCGTCCCAGTGCCCGGGTCGGTGTAGCGGGCCAGCACCCGGTGGAGCTGGTCGACCAAACCGTTCACCCACACCTCCTGCCCAGCTCGCCCACGCACCTCACCGAACGGCCGCTGGCAGCCATAGATCTGCTTGCCCTCCAACCCATGCAGGTCGGCATGCCGACTCGTCCGCCGCACCGACACCGGAATCGTGCGCTTCCCAGGAACGTCGACCAGCGCGGGAAGCTCAACGCCGGTGATGTAAGCGCTGCGTAGGAAGGCGTTACTCACCGCGAGCAAGCCCAACTCACTCACCGCCAACGCGTCCCGGACCTGGGCGTCCCAGTCCTCACCCACCAGGATCGCCTCGTCGAATCGCCACAGCTCAAACCGGTACGCCCGGTCCACCCCGGTTGCCTCAGCCAACAACTCCCACAACCGCCCGACGACCGCAGCGTCCCGCTTCGCGAAGCTCAGGAACATCCGCACCAACGGCTTGTCCGACCCCGCCGCCGTCGTCAGGCGCACGGTCGACTCAACCACACCACCCATCACACGCTCCTTACACAGCCGACCGCTTGTCGTATTGAGTCGCATTAATGAGCGTACAACACCCGGGAGACACCCTGCATTCGCCCTTGCTGCGACGGTGCCGTGATGATCTCTAAGCACGGCTGGGAGGGAGTTCTCCAGCGGGGCCGCCTAACCACCTGCATCCCGGCACAGGCTGGTGGTCGTCGGCGGTGGCCAGGGTAATGTGGCGATGAGACGAAGTACCCGGCGTCTTTCAACGCTTGTAGGCAGGGGCGGACATCGGGATAGAGACCGTTACCGTTGAGATACTCGCCGAGGCCGGCGTCGAGGCGGGCTTGCCGGCGTTGGTGTGCATCTCCGACTCCACCGCCGCCAGCCAAGACGCGATCGGACCGTGCGGTTGGGGTTTAACGAATGCCGGATGGTCCGCTTACTTTCCCGGCTACACCCTGAAACCAACAGCAGGCCAGACCTCCCCCACGGAGCCTCTGGCCTGCTGTTTTAGTAGTGTCGGGGTGGCGGGATTCGAACCCACGGCCTCTTCGTCCCGAACGAAGCGCGCTACCAAGCTGCGCCACACCCCGGATGGACGTCGCTCACTCTAGCCGACGCCAGCGGCGTCCCATGCAGTGGCTGGTACAGCAGAGTCGCTGTGTCGAGGGACCAGCATGAGCAGGCTTGCCTCCGGGGGGCAGGCGAAGCGAACGGGAGCGTACGGGGATGTGCCCACTCCCGCCGAGACGTGCAGCCAGGTGTGCGTGCCCCACCGGGATGCGCCGCAGGCCCGGGAGCGGTCCAGCCCGCAGTTGGTCACGATGGCACCGTAGCCGGGCAGCCGCAGTTGGCCGCCGTGGGTGTGACCGGCCAGCACGAGGTCGTAGCCGTCGGCGGCGAAGGCATCCAGCACTCGCGGCTCGGGGGAGTGCGCCAGACCCAACCGGAGGCTGGCGACGGGATCGGCTCTACCCGCGATTCGTTGGTAGCGGTCCCGCCGCAGGTGCGGGTCGTCCACCCCGGCGACGGCGATCCGGCGCCCGGCGATGGTGAGCTGGCGCCGGGTGTTCGTCATGTCGAACCAACCGTGCTCGACGAACGCCGCGCGCAGGTCCGTCCACGGCAAGGGCGTGCCCCGGATCCGTTTGCCGGTGTGCGTCAGGTAGTGAACCGGGTTCTTCGGTTTCGGCCCGTAGTAGTCGTTGTTCCCGAACACGAACACCCCGGGCAGCGTCATCAGCGGTTGCAGTGCCCGCAGCACAGCTGGCACCGCCCGCTGGTGCGCCAGGTTGTCACCGGTGTTCACCACGAGATCGGGCGCCAGATCGACCAGGCTGGCCAGCCAACGCTGTTTAGAGCGCTGGTTGGGGGTCATGTGCAGGTCGGAGATGTGCAAGATCCGCAGTGGGGTGGCCCCGACCGGCAGCACCGGCAGGGTGGTGTGGCGCAGCGTCCAGCGGCGGACTTCGACACCGGCGGAGTACACCGTCCCTGCGAGTGCCAGCGCGGCGGCGCCGAGGATGGCGCGTCGAGGATCCATGGCTGCGAGCCTAGCGGGCATGGGCCATAGTCTTAGGGGCTATGTCCCCGTTAAAGGATCGGCTGCGCGCCGACTTGTCCACAGCGATGAAATCCCGGAGCACCATCGAGGTGGCGACCCTGCGGATGACGCTGAGCGCGATCACCACCGAGGAGGTTTCCGGTGCCAAGGCCCGGGAGTTGTCCGACGACGAGGTGCTCGCGGTGGTGGCCCGGGAGGCAAAAAAACGTCGTGAAGCCGCCGAGGCCTTCGCTGCGGCCGGGCGCGATGAGCTGGCGACCCGCGAGCGTGCCGAGGGTGAGGTGCTCGCCCACTACCTGCCAGCCCAGCTCAGTGACGACGAGCTCAATGCCGTGGTCGGCGAGGCGATTGAGAACGTCGCCGGGCAGCTCGGCAAGCGCCCCGGATTCGGTCAGCTGGGCCTGGTGATGAAGGCGGCGAAGGGCAAGGCGGCCAACCGGGTCGAGGGCGCCCGGCTGTCCGCAGCGGTGATAGCGGTCCTCAAAAGCCAACCGAAAAGCTAGCCACCGGGCTGCGCAGCGGTTGCCGGCTCCGGCGGTTCACCGGTGGTGTGGTGCTCTGGCTCCAGTGGCGGCCGGTAAGGGGCCATGGGGGGTTCGGATCTCGGGGCGGGTTTCGGCCGAACCGTCCCATCACTGACGAAGATAGTGATCACATCACCGGGCTGGGCGAAGCTGGGCGACTCGGAGGTGACGGTGCCCGCTGGCTGATCTGAGGCCGCTACCATCCGCGTCACCCGGAACCCGGCCCGCTCCAGGGTGAGCTGGGCGGTGTTCTCGCCCTGGCCCACCACGCTGGGAACGTTGAGTCCAGCGCCGGTGACGTAGCGTGGCTCGGTGGGCGGCAGGGGCGCCACCGGGATCCCCTCATGCAACGGGACCATGGCGTCAAACCAGCTCCTGGCCGGTACCGTGCCACCGAAGATGTCGCCGCTGCCGCACAGCCGGGGTGGGTGGGTGTCGCAGATCGGCGCTGGGTGCGACCCGTCCGGCCAGACCAGCACCGCACCGGAGTACTGCGGCGTCGCCCCGAGGAAGCCCGCCGAACGGTTGTCCTGGGTGGTGCCGGTCTTGCCGAGGATCGGGCGGTTCCAGTGCGCGGCCCGCGCCGCAGCGTAAGAGGTGCCGCTGGGCTGGTCGTCTTTGCTCAACCCCACGACCAGGGAGTTCGCCAGGCCTTCCGGGACGACCTGCTCGCAGGGCGCCTCGGATACTGGCACCGGGTGGCCGTTGCGGTCCAGCATGGCATCGATCGGCGTCGGCGGGCACCATTTTCCACCGCTCATCAGGGTGGCCCCGACGTTGGCGAGCTCCAGCGGGCTGGTCGGTTCGTCTCCCAGAGTGTAGGAGCCGCGACGCTCCTTCTTCACGGCGTCAGCGATCGTGCGGCCCTGGGAGTCCTTGGTGTTGAGGCTTTGCCGCATGCCCAGTCGGTAGGCCATGTTCACCACCGGGTCGATCGACCCGATCCGATCCTCCAAGGCCACGAATGTGGTGTTCGGTGAGATCGCTAGAGCGGTCTGCAGCGTGATCGAACCGGTGCGGTACTTGCCGGCGTTGGTGACCGTGTACGGGCCACCGTTGTTCCGGAACACCCGCGAGGTGTAGGCGTCCGTCACCGGCACCGAGGCCATGATCCCCAAGCCCCGCTCCAGCAGGGTGGCGGCGGTGAAGATCTTGTAGATCGATCCGGCGCCGAAGCCCTGCACGAGCGAGGGAAGCGCGTAGGAGGTTTGACCGGTGTCGGCGTCGAGTCCGTAGTCGCGGTTGGCCACCAGCGCCCGGACCGCGTGTCGCTCGCGGCCCGGCTCCACGATCGCCATCGCGTTGGCGATCCCCGGCGTCTGGGTCGGGACCTCAGTGGTGACCGCGCGCTTGGCGATGTCACTGGCCCGCCGGTCCAGGTTGGTGCGGATCAGGTAGCCGCCGCGGCGCAGCTTGTCTTCGGGGAAGCCCACGGTGGCGAGGTAGTCCAGGGTGTACTGGCAGTAGAAGCCGTCAGCGGGACCGGCGCCGACGCAGCCGTTGGTCAGCCCGGTCAGCGGTCGCTGGATGCCCAACGGCTCCGCCTTGGCCGCGTCGGCCTGATAGCGGGTGATCGACCCGACATTGGTCATCTCATCGATGACGATGTTGCGCCGTTCCAAGGCCTGCTCGGGGTGCTCCACCGGGTCGTAGGAGGTGGTGGAGCGCACCATGCCAGCGAGCAGGGCCGCTTGGGCGATGGTGAGCCGGTCCGGCGTGGTGTTGAAGTAGGTCCGCGCGGCCGAGGCCACCCCGTAGGCGTTGTGGCCGAAAAAGACGATGTTGAGATACCGCGCCAGAATCTCTTCCTTGGACAGTTGCTTCTCCAGCTGCAGAGCCACCCGAATCTCGCGCAGTTTGCGGGCCGGGGTGCTCTCTACGGCGGCGGCCCGCTCGGCGTCATTCTGAGCTACCGCGTACAACACATAGTTCTTGATGTATTGCATGGTCAGCGTGGAGGCGCCCTGGCCTTCCAGCGCGCTGCCGCTGGAAGACAGGTTGGTCATCAAGGCGCGGGCGGTACCTCGCCAGTCCACCCCGTTGTGCTCGAAGAACCGCCGGTCCTCAATGGCGATGATCGCCGCTTTCATCGTGTCGGCGATGGCCTTGGGCGGCGTGTTGAACCGGTTCTGGTCGAACACGTAGGCGATCGGCACCCCCTCTTTGTCGGTAATCGTGGTGACCATCGGCACCTGGCTTTGGACCAGGTTGGACGAGACGCTGGTGACCGTGTCGCTGGCCTGGTTCGACGCCAGGCCGATACCGCCCACGACGGGGAACAAGATTCCTGCCACCAGCAGGCCCGCGATCAGGCACAGGCCGAGGATCCGGACCAGCGGGTTGCCATCCACCACCCGGGCGAGCCTACGCGCCAGCGCCAGTCCGCCCCACGAGGCGTGGCCGACGGGTCATTGACGCAGGCTGCGTCAGGAGGCGGCTATGTCAGGGCCTCAGCAGGCCGGGAGCGTGCGGAGTCGTTCGTGGAGCTCATCGGCACGAGGGTGGTTGATGCTGAGGAGGAGGGTGTCGGCTACGGCGAGTCGGCGGCGGGTGGTGTCTCGGAGCTGGTTTGGGGGGATGCGGTCGAGGACATGGTGGCTGAGTTCCGCGGTGTGGTCGGGACGTCGGGTGAACTCGGCTTGGGCGAGGGTGATGGTGGCGGCGGCCCAGCCTGGCGTGTCGGGGCGCTTGTGGTCGATGGAGGTCTGCGCGTAGGTGCGGGCCTGATCGGGCCGGCCGAGGATGATATTCGCATCGGCGGCGTGGAGGGCGAGTTCGGCGCGGTCGAACCCGAACCGGCCGGGCGTCTCGCCGTTCGGGTCGCGGTCGAGTTCGCGGCGTGCTTGGCCGAGCACGTGGTCAGCGTCGGCGTGGCGTTGCAAACCGGCCAGAGCGGGAAGCTGAGCCCAGGCGAGTAGTTGCGCGCGAGCGATGGGGCTGTGGGCATAACGGAAGCCGTCTTCGGCGTAGTTGAGGGCGTCGACGAAGCGGCCTTGGTAACGAGCCACCATGGATTGGGCACCTCGTGCCCATGCGGCGAGTCGGTCGTCGTGGATGTCGATGCCGAGTTGCGCGGCGGCGGCGAAGTGAGTGGTTGCTCCGGCGCAGTCGGATCGGTGGAAAGCGAGGTTGCCCATCAACCCGGATAACCAACCGATCACTATGCGTAGATGGCGGTGCTGCGGATCGGGTTGGGCGGGCATCATGCGGGAGATCAACGCGCGGCACAGCTGGACTTCGCGGAACAACACGGTGGGTGGGTACGCAGAGCAGAGTAGTTCAGGGCGTAGTGCTCGATCACGCCGTCGAGGTGATCGTGCGCGAGCTGGCCACCTGCGGGGCCTTCAGTGTCGAGGATGAGCTGTAGGGACTCCCGAACCGCCGAGAGCGCACTGGGCGTGTCGTGGTCGCCGCCAGTCATCGCAGGGTGCCCGTTCCCTCCGCTGTTGGATGTGTCACTGAGTTCGTGATGGTGTTGGTCGTAGTGGCTGTTCCGGGTCTGGGAACCGTACCAATCGGCGACGCCGATCATGGCGGCCTGCGGGGTCGTCGGGCATGGCGTGTCCAGCCCGAGTTCGTTGGGATTGGCCCGGTAGAGACGGCAGAGCATGACGGCGTATTCGGGGCTGACTGCTCGGGCGCCGTGCTCCCAGCGGGTAAGCATCTGTGTGTTCGCCAGTGGGGGACACAGCCCGTCGCGGAGGTGGAGCTCGGTGAGCTGGGCAAGTGTTTGCGGGCGGGTCCAGCCGTAAGCCAGCCGCCAGGCCTCCAACGAGTGGATGTCGCGAATCTCGTCTTAGATGGCGGCAACGATGCGCGTCACGCTCCACTGCTCGCGTTGGCCGTGTGAGCGCACCTGGGCGGCGCGGCGTTGGATCTCCGCACGACGGCGTCGGCCAATTGCCCGCATCGCGTGTCCCGTCTTGGTGCTGGTCGCGCATAGTACGCAGCCCTGTGTTGGGAGGGTAGCCCGGACCAGTTGAGCTGGTCATTGCCTTTCGAGGCAATGACGGCCTGATCTGGCGGCATTGTTCGCTACTGCGCACCTCTTCCACCCTGGGTCCACGACGCCTAGCCCTGTCCGTGGGTGGCGGTGACTTAGATCGGGGATCTGCGCAGATGAACGTTCCTGTCATCGACCACGATGTGACCCGTACCCCCCGGGTGCACCGGGTTGCGGCCGCTTGCCTCCCGACCCGGCACGGTCCTTTCCTGGCCGTCGGATACCGAGGCGACCTCGACGGCTGCGAACACCTGGCTCTGGTGCGCGGCGATCTGGCCGGAGCCGAAGCCCTGGTCCGGGTCCATTCGGAGTGCCTGACCGGGGAGGTGTTCGGCTCGCTGCGCTGCGACTGCGGACCCCAGCTTGACGCTGCGCTGGCCGCCGTTGCCGCCGAGGAGTGCGGCGTGGTCGTGTACCTGCGGGGCCGACTCGCTGCCGCCGGCGTCGCCGCGCGCACAGTCAAGATCGGTTTGCCCATCGAGACCGAGCTCTACCGGCCCGGTCAACGTCGGCGAAGAGCCTGCCTGTACTCCTCCATGCCAAACCGGGGCCTGGACGTCCTGCTCGATTTCTGGCCGCGCATTCGTGCCCATGTGCCCGATGCTGAACTATGGATCACCAGCGGATGGCAACTGTGGGGCCTCACCAACTCCGAAGCCGAGGACCGCTGGTGTCAGCTCCTCGGCGACCGCCCCCTCCCCGACGGAGCCTGCCGACTTGGCCCGCTACCCCGACCCCAGTTGATTGATCTGCAACACCAAGCCTGGCTCGGCCTCTACCCCAGCCGCTTCCCCGAGATGTTCTGCTACGCCGCTGCGGAGAGCGCCGCTGCTGGCACACCCATGATCACCAGTGCCCGTGACGCCCTCACCGAGCGAGTCCATCACAACCGCACTGGCATTCTCATTCCTGGCGACATCACCGCACAACACGTCCAAGATCAGTTCGTGGACGCTGCCATCACCCTGCTCGCCGATCCTGCCCGCCGGGACCGGCTCGCCGACGCGGCTCATGCCGAAGCTCAAGGATTCAACCTCAACACGATCGCTGAGCAGTGGGAGCGACTTGTCAGCTGACGGACAGCCACACGATTCGAGCGTGCGCCATGCTGGATAGGGTGTATGACAACGAGCTTAGCGGCGCATTGCGAGCCGCGGTGCGCGGTGAGGTGGGAGCCGACCCCGCGACTCGCGCGCTGTACGCGACCGACGCGTCGAACTACCGGGTGCCGCCGCGCGCGGTCGTGGCGCCCCGGTGCGCCGATGACGTGTCGGCCGTCATGGCCATCTGCCGCGAGCAGGGGATACCGCTCACCGCCCGAGGCGCTGGCACGTCGATAGCGGGCAACGCCATCGGTCCGGGCGTGATCCTTGACTTCTCCCGCCACCTCGACGCGGTGCTCGACCTCGACCCTTCCGCCCGGCTGGCCCGGGTGCAGCCGGGCGTGGTGCTCGACACGCTGCAGGCTGCCGCAGCCCCGCACGGCCTGCGCTTCGGCCCGGATCCCTCCTCGCACAGCCGCGCCACGCTGGGCGGGATGATCGGCAACAACGCCTGCGGGACGCACTCGGTGGCCTGGGGCACCACGGCTGGCAACGTCGAGGAACTCGTCGCGTTGCTGCCCGAGGGCGCCCGGCTGGTGGCGGGCTCCGGACAGCTGCCGGCTGCGGTGGCCACCCTGGAGCGCGAGTACCGGGGGTTGATCCGGACCGCGCTGCCGCACTGGCCACGCCGTGGTTCCGGCTACGCGCTGGCGCACCTGCTGCCTGAGCACGGGTCGCAACTGGCTCGAGCCCTGGTCGGCACCGAGGGCACCTGCGCGGTGCTGCTTGAGGCGACCGTGCGGCTGATCGCGCCACCGCCGGCGGTGGCCCTGCTGGTGCTGGGGTTCCCCGATATGCCCGCCGCCGCTGACGCCGTCCCGGGGCTACTGGCGCACCACCCACTCGCCGTGGAGGCCATGGAAATGGCGCTGATCGAGGCGTTGCGGGCCCGCCGGCGCACGCTCACCCAGTTGCCCGAGGGCGCGGCCTGGTTGCTCGTCGAGTTCGGTGCGGATCATCCCGGGGAGGCGCAGGCGAGCGCGCGGGCGGTGGCGGCGCAGGCCGGCCGTCCGCACCTGGTGGTGACTGATCCGGTACACCGGGCGGCGCTGTGGCGGATCCGGGAGGCGGGTGCCGGCCTGCTGACCCGGCCCTCCGACGGTGTGCAGGCCTGGCCGGGCTGGGAGGACGCCACCGTGCCCCCCGACCGGCTGGGCGGCTACCTGCGCGGCTTCGCCGACCTGCTCACCGAGCACGGCAGGCGGGGCTCGGTGTACGGGCATTTCGGTGAGGGCTGCGTGCACCTGCGTCTCGACGCTGACCTGCTGACCGCGCCGGGCCGCCGCGACTTTCGGCGGTTGCTGGAGCAAGCAGCGAACCTGGTGGTGGCCCACGGTGGGTCGCTGTGCGGGGAGCACGGCGACGGGCGGGCCCGCGGCGAGCTGCTGGACCGGATGTACCCGCCAGCGGTGCTGGAGCTGTTCGCGCGGTTCAAGGGGATCTTCGATCCGAACCGGCTGCTCAATCCCGGAGTGCTGGTGGATCCCCGGCCACTGGACGCCGACCTGCGCCCTGGCCGGGAACGCGAGGTCCCGGTGAGTCTCGCGCTGGCGCGCGACGGGGGCAGCCTGGCCGCGGCCACCCGGCGCTGTGTGGGCATCGGTGCCTGCCGGGCGCTGGACGGGCCCGGCGTGATGTGTCCCAGCTTCCAGGTCACCCGGGATGAGAAGCACTCCACCCGCGGCCGGGCGCACCTGCTGGCAGAGATGCTGGCCGGCGACCTGGTTACCGGTGGTTGGCGCTCGCCGGAGGTGCATGAGGCCTTGGACCTGTGCCTGGCGTGCAAGGCATGCGTCTCGGACTGTCCGGTCAATGTGGACATGGCCAGCTACAAGGCCGAGTTCCTGCACCAGCACTACCGGCGCCGGCTACGGCCACGGTGGCACTACGCGTTGGGTGGGTTGCCGCTGGCGGCCCGCCTGGCCGGGCTGGCGCCAGCGGCGGCCAACTGGGCCGCGCCGCTGCTCGCCAGGCTGGGTGGGGTGTCCACGGCACGCCCGCTGCCCCGGTTTGCCCGCTACCGGCCGCCAGCGCTGCCCGCAGGGCCGGCCCCGCGCGGTGCGGTGCTGCTCTGGCCGGACTGCTTCACCCGGTCCTTCGACCCCCACGTGATCCACGCCGCCGCTCGGGTGCTCACAGCGGCCGGTTTCGCCGTCCGGCTGCCTCGGGGCACCGTGTGCTGTGCCCTGACCTGGTTCGCTACCGGGCAGTTCGGCGTCGCCCGGCTGGTGTTGCGCCGGACTCTACGGCTGCTGCGAACCGCGACCGCCGCCCGGGTTCCGGTGTCTGGGGTTCCGGTGTCCGGGCTTCCGGTGGTCGGGCTTCCGGTGGTCGGGCTGGAGCCCAGCTGCGTGGCCATGCTGCGCGGCGATCTGACAGAGCTGCTCCCCGACGACCCAGCAGCCAGCGCGCTTGCCGGGCAGACCTGGACGCTTGCCGAGCTGCTGGCGCAGCGGGCGGCAGACTGGCAGCCGCCCCGGCGCGAGGCCGAGGCGGTGCAGCAGGTGCACTGCCACCAGCATGCGATCCTCGGCCACGACGCCGACGACTCGCTGCTGCGCGCGGCCGGGATCCGGGTGCGCCGGGCATCCGGATGCTGCGGGCTGGCCGGCAGTTTCGGCTACCAACGTGGCCACGAGGACTTGTCCGCCGCGCTGGCCAGGCGCTCGCTGGTGCCTGCGCTGCTGGCCGCACCTGAGGCGTTGGTGCTGGCTGACGGCTTCAGCTGCCGGCTGCAGATTGCCCAGACGACGGGCCGGCGCGCGGTGCACCTCGCTGAGTTGCTCGACGCTGACGCGCTCGAGGGACGCTAGCGCAGCGCCGAACGGCGAGGGGCTGAGACCGGCTGGTGACGGTTCACACCGAGTAATCACCCGGTAGGGGGCTGCGACGGAGGATGAACGGCAGATAGGTTGCGCCGAGCGGTGACGACTTGATTACGTCGGAACGAAGTTCAGGAGGGGCGAATGAGCCGTCTGTCGAGCACCTACGACCTCGGTCTGGAGACCGGCGCGGAACTCAGCCGGGCATCAGTACCCACCCAGCGGGGGCAGGACCCGCATCGCGTCACAGCCGAGCAGGTGGTTCGGGCCCGCTTGGCGGTCGCGCGATCAGCTATGGGCGCCGAGGACTGTCGGGTGTTGCTGGACATGTTGGGACTGATCGACGGCGAGGATGGCATCCCGCCAGTGCGCCGGTAGACTTTGCCGGGTGGTTGGGCGGCTCGCTTGAGAGC
>JBATXM010000164.1:0-3426 GCA_049673305.1 Pseudonocardiaceae bacterium
CCACTATTTTCGCGGCTTCATCCTTATACTCAGGAGTGAACACCCGACGGTTCTTTGACACGTATTTCCTCTCTTCCGGGAAGGGAACCCTAGTGGGTTCGCTATCCGGAAAATCGGGGGCCCCTCAATTTGTGTGGTTGGAGGAGGGGAGGCGGTTATGGAGGTTGTTCATCCGCGCTGCGCGGGGATTGATGTGTCCAAGCGTGACGCGAAGGTCTGTGTGCGTGTCGCTGGGCGGGGTCGGGGTGGGGCGACATCGACGGTGAGTACGTGGGGTGCGGTCACCAACTAGGTGTTGGCGTTGCGTGAGCATTTGGTCGCCGAGGGGGTGACGTTGGTGGTGTTGGAGGCGACGGGCGATTATGGGAAGCCGTTCTACTATCTGTTGGAGGATGGCCCGTTTGAGGTGATGCTCGTCAACGCTCGGCACGTCAAGAACCTGCCGGGGCGCAAGAGCGACGTTTCCGACGCGGCGTGGCTGGCGCAGTTGGGTGCCCACGGGCTGGTGCGTGCCTCGTTCGTCCCGCCTGAGCCGATCCGCCGGCTGCGTGACCTGACCCGTACCCGGACCGCGATCGTGCGGGAGCGGGGCCGGGAGAGTCAGCGGTTGGAGAAACTGCTGGAAGACGCCGGGATCAAGCTCTCCGCGGTGGCCTCTGATATCACCGGGGTGTCGGGGCGGGCGATGCTCGAGGCGCTGATCGCCGGCCAGCGAGACCCGGCCGCGCTGGCTGAGTTGGCCAAGCGGCGGCTGCGGTCCAAGATCCCGGCTCTGACCGAGGCCCTGACCGGCCGGTTCGGGGAGCACCACGCCTTTTTGACCCGGCTGCATCTGGACCTGATCGACCAGCACACCCACGCCATCGACGAACTCACCGCCCGCATCGAGGTGGTGATCGAGCCCTTTCGCGGGGTCCGGGACCTGATCGTCACGATCCCCGGGATCAGCGTGCGCGTCGCCGACGTGATTATCGCCGAGACCGGTGCCGACATGACCCGGTTCCCGAGCGCCGGTCATCTGGCCTCCTGGGCCGGCACCTACCCGGGCAGCAACGAGTCCGCCGGACGAGTCAAGTCCACCCACACCAGACCCGGCAACCCCCACCTCAAAGGCGCCCTCAGTGTCGCGGCGATGTCCGCGGCACGAACCAAGGACACCTACCTGGCCACCAAGTACCGCCGCATCGCCTCCCGGCGAGGACCCATCAAAGCGATCGTCGCCCTCGAGCACGCCATGCTCATCGCGATCTGGAACATGATCACCCACGGCACCCGCTACCGCGAACCCGGCGCCGACTTCTACACCCGACTCAACCCCGACAAGACCAAAAACCGCGCCCTAGACCAGCTCCGCAAGATGGGCTACGCCGTCACCCTTACCCCCCTGGAGGCCGCGGGGTAACAGTGAATCTTCGCGTCAGGGACACAGTGCGTTCGGGCTGTAAATCCGTCGGCTGACGCCTTCGAAGGTTCGAATCCTTCACCCGCCACACCAGCAGAAACGGCCCCTGACCAGTAGAGACACGGTCAAGGGCCGATCTTTGTCCGGTTCGGCTGGGTACGGCTGGCGCCAGCCGAATCCGGCTGCTTGCGTCAAATACGCGGCAAAGTTTCGCGGGCCCTGGCTCAGGCACTCTCTGCGCGAAGCGCCGTGTCGTGCGGTCGGGCCTGTCAGACACCGCGCTGTTCCATCACGCGATATCACGTGGCTACCACTCGGCGTGTCCGGGCCGCGATGATGTCGAATACGCCCTATAGAGATCAAGCGCGTCGCCTGCGGTGGCACGGTATGACTGACTTGGTACCCAGCTCGCTCGCTCGGGCCGGTCCCGCTTGCTGCGCGCGGCCTGGCGGCCGTGCTCGCGCGGGCCGGCCTGGCGGTCAAGGCCAAGTTAGGTGCACGCGCTCCGTGCAGCGCAAACCATGTCGTCACCGGACATTTGCCCGGTGGCGCGGCGCCGGGCAACGACGTGCCTGACCTCTGTGGCAACGTCGACTCGACCGACTGAGGCATCGGGTTCCTCGGAGTTTCATTGTCCACACTGCTGCTCGGTCACAGCCGCTGAGCGTCGCTCCGCGTTCGCAGGCCGGTCGCCTCCCCCGCCATAGCGGGGGAGGCGACCGGGACAAAGGGTGACCGGGGTTTCTGGGTCAAGGTCATACCAATGATTACGCTCACTCCACCGATCAGCACTCTCGCCGTATCGGGGCAGGAGCGGTAGCCGCACTGCGGTGCACCTCACGGTGCGCGCCAATGTGACAGTGCCGCCGAGTGCGGACACAGGACGCTGCATCGGATGCGGGCGCGAGTGGACGATCACTATCGCTACCCTCGGTCATTCACCGTGATCGAAAAGATCTTTGCTGGGTGGGTGTTTTGATACGCGAAAAGTGCCTCTGAGCTGCGAGAATGAGGGTCTTCAAGGTCCTTGTTCCGGCGAGCTGGAGAGGCACTTTTCAGGTGGATGTTACCGCGTGGTCGAAGGGTTTGTCGGTCGAAGTGGGTGGGCATGGTGTGGTGTCGCATGTGGGGTCGGGGTTGCTGCGGTTGGTAGCTGATCGGGTGGGGTTGACCGCTGCCCTGTCCGGGGCGTTGGCTCGGCCCGGGTTCTGGCCGGTGCATGATCGTGGTCGGGTGCTGGCCGATCTGGCGGTGGTGATCGCTGATGGTGCCACGACGATCAGTGAGATCGATACGTTGCGCCACCAGGGTGAGTTGTTCGCCTCGGTGGCTTCGGACACCACGGTGTGGCGGGCGTTGGAGGAGATCACTCCAGCCCGGCTGGGCACGATCGCGGCGGCGCGGGCGCGGGTCCGAGAGTGGGTGTGGCGCCAGATCGAGAACCGGCATGGGGCCATCCCGCCCGCTCGGGTCGCCGGTGGGGAACTGGGCGGGGTGACGGTGATTCGGTTGGACGCCTCGATCGTGCTGGCCCACAGTGACAAGGAGCAGGCTGGGCCGACGTTTAAGAAGACGTTCGGGTTTCATCCTTTGACCGCATGGTGTGACAACACCGGCGAATCGCTGGTGGTCAAGCTGCGCCCAGGGCGGGCCGGGTCCAACACCGCGAGGGATCATATCGAGGTGTTGACCGAGGCGATCGCCCAGATCCCCGCGTCGCATCGACGTCGGATGTTGATCACCTGTGACGGGGCTGGGTCCACCCATGCCCTGGGGGAGCACATCAGCGCGCTCAACACCCGCCCGGGCTTCCAGGTGCACTATTCGGTCGGGTTCGACTTCGACGAGCGCGTCCGCGCCGTGATCGGCACGGTCCCTCCCACCGCCTGGGCGCCCGCGCTGGACGCCCACGGCGATCCCCGCGATGACGCCCAGGTCGCTGAGCTCACCGGGCTGCCGCGCCACAGCGCGGGCGGTGACCGCCTCGCCGGCTGGCCCCCCGACATGCGGATCATCATCCGCCG
>JBATXM010000165.1:0-37892 GCA_049673305.1 Pseudonocardiaceae bacterium
GGCTAAGAAGTTGCCGTCTGTGGCACCTCCACACGCGGTGACAGTCCTTCCCTGGATCTCACTGACAGTGACGTCGCCTTGACCACACCGCCCAATGGCCAGGAGGGCAGATACTGGTGTCACTAACCGGCTGGCTAGGAGTGATGATGACCAACGCGCAGGATCGAGGCGAGGTTGGTCCCAGGCGCAGCGAGGGCGGTGCGGGGCGCGGCGCCAGCGGCGCCAGCGGCAACGGCAACGCCGGTGACGGCGTGTTGCCGGATCACCTGCGTGCGCTGAGCGCGGTCCGTGCGGAGTTGACCCGTGTGGAGGAGGCGCTGTGCGCCGGGAACCATCCGGTGTCAGAGGCCACCACCCGAGTGGCCCACGCGGTCGCCACCGGCACGGCAAGGACCGGCGACACCTCGCACCACGTGCACATCCCCGCGTGGTTGCGCGTTACCCCGGGAGAGAACCGGTGGCCGGTCGCCGTCGCGATCATGATGGCCATCGGGTTGCAGCTCGCGCTGCCTGACCGGTTGGCTTTGCAGTCCCGGTGGCTGCTGCCCGGGCTGGAGTTGGCCATGCTGATTGGGCTGATCATCGCCAGGCCGGTCCGGTTCGACCGGGAATCCACCGCGCTGCGGGTAGCCAGCCTGGCCCTGGCCGGGTTGCTCAGCCTGGCCAACGCATGGTCGGCCACCCTGCTGATTCACGGCCTCGTACTCGGCACCGAAGGCGAAGACGCGGGTGCTCTGTTGTCCACTGGAGTGGCGATCTGGCTGACCAACATCATTGCCTTCGCCGTGTGGTACTGGCAGTTCGATCGGGGCGGACCGGCCGCCCGCGCTCACGCCCGGCGTCGGCTGCCTGATTTCCAATTCGTGCAGATGCAAAACCCCGACCTCGCCCACCCCGAGTGGGAACCGCAGTTCGTTGACTACCTCTATCTCTCGTTCACCAACGCCACCGCCTTTAGCCCCACCGACGTCATGCCGCTGTCCCGGTGGGCCAAGCTGACCATGCTCGGACAATCCCTGGTCTCGCTGGTCACCCTGGCCCTGGTCATCGCCCGTTCCGTCAACATCCTCAAATAGCCGAACACGACAGCCGGCACAGGTCCAGTGAGCGTGTCACGGCGCGAACTGGGGGCGGCAGTGGTCGCCCAACGCACCGGCGAGACCGGGCCGGACGTGGCCTATTTTGGATCCACGAACGTCGCCATGTACCGGATGACGTCTGCCCTGGAATGCGGCGACAGTGAGCTCGCCGTCGAGCTGGCCGGCTCGGTGCAGCCGGGCGACCAAACCGGTGCGCGAACGCGCTAACTGATCGGTTAAGTAGCCGACACCATGAGCCGTTCAACCGGCTGGCCGGTGATCTCCGCGATCACCTCAAAGTCTTTGTCCAGGTGCAGGACGGTGAGCCCGGAGAGTTCGGCGGTGGCAGCGATGAGCAGATCAGGTACCGACGGGGCACGGTGCTGTCCACGGTCCGCGAGCGAGGTGAGCACGATGACGGCACGATCCTCGATCGCCGGAGTCAAGTACTCGACCGGCATGACTGAGATCGGCGGGCTGTGTAACCCCACCCGCAGGTCGCTCGCCGATCTAGCGGAGTAGCCGACCTCCAGGAGGGTGACGGTGGTGATTCGCACCAGTCCCCGCTCGACCCGGAGCGCCCACTCGCCTGCTTGGGCGCTGCGGCCGAGCCGCGCGAGCGCCGATTTATCGATCAACCAATGGTTCGTGTCGCCCTCGCCGGTCACGACCATGCCTGATCCATGACCTCCGGATCGGACAAGTCACCGAACAGGGTCTCGAATCGGCGAAAATCATCAACTCCGACTGGCGATCCGGAGCGCTGCGCGTCTTGGCTCAGTCGTCGACGCAGATACTCGTTACGAGACATGCCGAGCTGAGCCGCCCGAGAATCGATCGCCGCCACGACACCGTCAGGAACATCACGAATCAAGACATCAGGCACCACGCACCTCCAATGATATCGCAGGATATCACGGGCGGCGGCTGCCCAGTCATACCTGCCAGCGTGCCGGGAGGGTCACGGGCGCATTCGGGAAACCAGGCCGGTGTCGTAGCGCCCCGAGACGAATTCTGGGTGCTCCAGCAGCTCGGCGTGAAAGGGCAGGTTGCACTTCGGCCCAGTGACGGTGAACCCGGCCACCGCTGCCCGGGCCCGCGCCAGCGCCTGCTCCCGGTCCGAGCCGTGCACCACCAGCTTGGCCAGCAGCGAGTCATAGAACGGCGTCACCGTGCTACCCGCCGCGTAACCGGCGTCCACCCGCACCCCCTCCCCGGTCGGCTCCACCCACTCGGTGACCGGCCCGGGGCCAGGCAGGAACCGCTTCGGGTCCTCCGCGTTGACCCGCAGCTCGATCGCATGCCCGGCAGGGGCGGCGTCGACGTCAAAACCGGGTTCCGCGCCCGCAGCGATGCGCAGCTGGGCGGCCACCAGATCCACGCCATAGCGCAACTCGGTGACCGGGTGCTCCACCTGCAACCGGGTGTTCATCTCCAGGAAGAAGAACTCACCCGAGTCCTGATCGAGCAGGAACTCCACCGTTCCCGCGTTGCGGTAACCCACCGTGGCGGCGGCCAACACCGCAGCGCGCTCCATCCGGCGGCGCAGATCCGGCTCGACAGCGGGCGAGGGACTCTCCTCAGCGACCTTCTGGTGCCGCCGCTGCACCGAGCAGTCGCGCTCCCCCAGCGCTATCACTCGACCGTCGGCCAACCCGAGAACCTGCACCTCGACGTGTCGCACTCGAGGGAAGTACCGCTCGACGAACAGCCGCGAGTCCCCAAAGAGCCGCTGCGCGAAGGCGCTGATCTTGGTGTACTCGGTGCGCACTGTGTCAGCGTCGGCTGCCACCGCCATTCCCATCCCGCCGCCCCCGGCGGCAGCCTTGAGCATCACCGGGAAACCGACCTTCTCGGCGTCAGCGACCGCAGCGGCCTGCGTGCTCACCGCACCAGCGGACCCCGACGCCACCGGTACCCCAGCAGCCGCCACGGTGTCCCGCGCGGCCACCTTGTCACCCATCACGGAGATCGCCTGGGCACTGGGCCCGACCCACACCAGGCCGGCATCGCTTACCGCGCTAGCGAATCCGGGGTTCTCGGACAGGAACCCGTAGCCGGGGTGCACCGCGGCCACCCCGGTCCGGCGGGCGGCGTCGAGGAGCTGGTGAGTGTCCCGGTAGGCCTGCGCCGGTGGCCCGGTGAGCTCAACCGTGTCGTCGGCCTCGGCGACGAACGGCAGCGCGGCATCGACCGAGGAGTGCACCGCGACGGTCCGTATGCCCAGACTCCGCGCCGAGCGGATGACCCGCCGGGCGATCTCACCCCGGTTAGCGACCAACACCGACTCGAACACGTGCCCGTCCCTCCCCGACCGTCAACGGTCATCGCGCAACGATACTCAGGACCTCAAACGCCTGGCCGGCCGCGTGCTGGGCGCCAAGAACCAGCCGGCGACAGCCCAACGACTACTGGTGCTTGCACACTGACGCGTCGGTAGCTGGTCACACTCCGGCTGCTGCCGCCATTCGGAGCCGAATGGCGGTGTGGACAGCTTCCCGATCGCCATTCGGCTCCGAATGGCGATCGGTAGTGCGACCGACTGTGCGGCAAGAGTGGTGATAGGCGGGCAACTGGCCGCGTTCCGGCAAGCGCCTGACCCCGGTCACGGAGGGCAGGTGTGATCGTGCGCTCACATGATATCGACCGTGGGCGGATGCTGGCGGGCGCCAAGGAGAATCAGGGCTCGGTCGTTGACGTGACTCGCGCGCTGATTCGCATTCCCAGCCGTGCCGGGTCCGACGTTGAGTCAGTGGGTCACGGGGCGAGTCCGGGCAGCGCCCGGAACAGCTGCACGGGGCCAGCTCCCGGGTATACGGTGACCTCCGGATCAGCGGCGGCCAGCCAGACCGATCCACCTCGGCGGACCGTGACGCAGCCGCCGTCTGGGGAACACAGCTGCGCCGACCCCTGGGTGCACAGCAAGATCTGCGGCCACGAGCTGCGCAGCGGGACCGGCGCACACTCGCCCGGCGCCCACTCGAGCCGGCTCAGCTGGAACTCCTCGGCCGGAGTGTCATAGGCGATCTCCTGTGGCCCGACCCGTTCCCCGCATTGCACCGGCAGCTCCCCAGCGGAGAAGTCCAACACCCGCAGTAGTTCCGGAACGTCGATGTGCTTGGCGGTCAAGCCACCGCGCAGCACGTTGTCCGAATTGGCACTGATTTCCACCGCGGTGCCCCGCAGGTAGCTGTGCAGGTGGCCAGCCGGGAGGTACATGGCTTCCCCGGGCGCCAGCACGACGTGGTTGAGCAGCAAGGCCGCAAGCACCCCGACGTCGTCTGGATACGTCTCGGCCAGCTCCAGAACCACCCGGCACTCGTAGCGAAAATCACTACCGCGATGAGGCCGGAAATCGTGGCACACCCCGTCGCGGCGCAGCAGCGCAACGCAGGCGTCCAGGGTGCAGGGCAGCACTGCTTTCACTGTTGGCTCAGGCATGGTGATCCAGGTGGTGAACAGAGTGCGCAGCCCGTCGGCGTTCGGCTCGGCCGCAAGCATCCTGCGGTAGGGCTCGAGCGCCGGCATGTCCAGCGCGGCGAGCAACTCGACGGTGCGCAGCGGATCCCGGAAGCCGGCCAGCGCGTGGAGCTCGGTGAGCGCGCAGATCAGCTCGGGTTTGTGGCTGGGGTCGGAGTAGTTGCGTTCCGGGGCATCCCGAGGGATCCCTCGGGCTTCCTCGCGGGCGAATCCCTCGGCAGCTTGCGCCGAGGAGGGGTGGGCCTGCAGGCTCAGCGGCTCCTCGGCGGCGAGCACCTTGAGCAGGAACGGCAACCGGGCGCCCCAGCGCTGTGCGCAGCGGGCGCCGAGGTGACGATCCGGGTCGGCGTGCAGGGCTTCCAACAGGGAGGTTTGGGCGCCGTCCGCGTGCAACAACACCGACGGGTCGCCCGGGTGCGCGCCAAGCCACAGCTCCGCCTGCGGGTGCGGGGCGGGGACCGGGTGGCCGAGCAGCTCCGGGATCGCGGTTCGGGAACCCCAGGCGTAAGGCCGAACCACGTTGCGCAACAACTCCACAACCCCTCCCTTGCCGCCTGGACAGTGCTCATCCGTTGACTGGGCGGGGTTCATCCGTTGACCAGCCCGGCTGAGCCAACCCGCCCCGGCCCGCCCAGCATGCCCCGGCTCAGCCCCAGGTAGAGCGCGGCGAAGTCGAACCGCAAGGCCAGCACCGCAGCGGCGCACGCGGCGGCACCCGGGTCACCCTGGCGCACCATCAGCTCCTCGTCGACAGTCACCACATCAGCGTTGGGCAATGCGTCCAACGCCGCGGCGCGCTGCGGCTCGCTGCGAGGATCACCCAGCACACCGAGTAGCACCGGGCGCAGCACCGGCGGGCCACCGCGCGGTGGCACATCCTCGCACGGATCCCCGAATATGTCGGCGGCCCCACCGGCGCGAGCTGCCTCCTGGCGCAACACCGGCAACGCTGCCGTTTCTGGGAATCCGGTGGCATGCGCCACCAACCCCGCGTATCCGGCGAGCGACGCGGCGCAGTGCCCAGCCACTGCGGTAGCCACCGGATCGATGCCCCACAGCAACGGGGTTCGCGCGGTCAGCAGCAACGCCAGAGCCTTGGCGGGGTTGACCAACGACTCATGGGCGACGTGATCGCGCTGCGCTTCGCGGTCCAGCTCGCCAGCCAGCGTCTCGAAGTTGATCGCTAGCCAGCCCAGGGTGTCCAGCAGTAACAGGCCGACAGTCAGGGCGCGCGGCAGGGCCAGCCCTGGTGGTACCTCGATCCGGGGCACCACCAGGATCGATCGACCCGCGACCGCGGCCGCCACCGGGCCCTCGGCGGGTGCGGTGAGCACCACCTGGGCTCCCCGGCGGACCGCGCGGTCGAGTCCCTCCGCCAGCTCTCGATCACCAGGATCAGTGGTGTTGGCCAGCACGACGTCCAGCGCGCCCACCCACATCGGGACCGAGGGCGTCAGCACCACTGGCACCGGGCAGGCTGATCCGAGCAGCGCAAGCAGCAGCGGTGCGGCAGCCGGTACCGCACCTGGCCGGGTCAGCAGCACCAATGCCCGTGGACGTTCCCCGAGGAGGCACCCCAGACCCGCCTCCTCGGCTGCGGTGGCCGTGGACCGCACCTGGGCCCCCGCCGTGGCTGCGGCACGAAGCAACCCACCGGTGTCGGTGGCTTCCAGGCGCCCAGGGTCATCGAGTAACCCGAGTAAGTCGTCGTCACATCCTGGGTGAAGGTGCATCACCCTGCGCCCAGCCCGCTGCCGTCGGCGCCTGGGCCGGTCCCGGGCAATGCCTCGTCCAGCAACAGCACCGGGATGCCGTCGGTCACCGGGAAGCTGCGCCCGCACACGGTGCAGGTCAACGCGTCAGCTTCGGGATCAGCAGCGGTGCCACCGCGCAACGTGGCGTGTGCCGGGCACGGGCACGCCAAGATCTCCAGCAACGCAGCGTCCACGTTCACGGCCATCGTCGTCCTCCTCAGTTGCCGCGACTCAGTTGTCCCGACTCAGTTGTCCCGACTCAGTTGCCTCGAACCAGTGCCAGCACCTCATCGCGCAACGCCTCGACCGCTACAACGTCGCGAGCCTCCACATTCAGGCGCAGCAGCGGCTCGGTGTTCGACGGGCGCAGGTTGAACCACGACCCGTCGGGACACCGTACGGTGAGGCCGTCAAGCTCATCGAGCTCAATGGCCTCCCGCGCAGCGAACCACTCCCGCACTGCTTGCATCCTGCCGTACTGGTCCGCGACCATGGAGTTGATTTCACCGGACGCGGCATAGCGACTGAACTGAGCCAGCAGAGCCGAGGCCGGGCGTTGCTGCTCGCCCAGTGCCGCCAGCACGTGCAGGGCGGCCAGCATCCCCGAGTCAGCGCACCAGAAACTACGGAAGTAGTAATGCGCGGAATGCTCGCCACCGAAGATCGCCCCGGTTTCCGCCATCCGCGCCTTGATGAACGAATGGCCGACCCGAGTGCGCACCGGATGCCCCCCGTGCTCGGCGACGATCTCCGGCACCGCCCGCGAGGTGATCAAGTTGTAGAGCACCTCGGCACCGGGCTCGGTGGCCAGCTCCCGGGTGGCGACCAAAGCGGTGATCGCGCTGGGGCTCACCGGATCGCCACACTCGTCGATCACGAAGCAGCGGTCAGCGTCGCCATCCAAGGCCAGGCCCAGGTCGGCGCCATGCTCGCGCACGGCCGCCTGCAGGTCCACCAGGTTCGCCGGATCCAACGGGTTGGCCTCGTGATGGGGAAAACTGCCGTCCAACTCGAAGTACAGCGGAATAACGTGCAGCGGGAGTCCCTCGACCACAGCGGGCACGGTGTACCCACCCATCCCATTACCGGCATCCACCACGATTCGCAGCGGCCGGATCCCGGACAGGTCCACCAGCGAGCGCAGGTACTTGGCGTAGTCGGCGAGCATCTCCCGCTCCGTGACGACACCGCCGCCCGGTCCCGGTCCGATGCCGCGCTCGACAGCGGCCCGGATCTCGTCGAGCCCGCTGTCCTGGCCGACCGGGGCGGCTCCGGCCCGGCACAGTTTGATGCCGTTGTAGCGGGCCGGATTGTGACTTGCGGTGAACATCGCACCCGGTAACCCGAGCCAGCCGGAGGCGAAGTAGAGCATATCGGTGCTGGCCAGACCGATGGAGATGACGTCGAGACCGCGGTTGGTCACGCCTTGAGCGAAGGCGGCCGCCAGACCGGGTGAAGAGTCCCGCATGTCGTGACCGATGACCACGGCTCGCGGACCAGCCGAACCGGCTGAGCGACCGACAAAGTCGGCGAAAGCCGCGCCGATATCGCGCACCACCGCAGAATCCAGCTGGTCCCCGACGATACCCCGGATATCGTAGGCCTTGACTATCCCAGACAGGTCAGGCACCGCTCTCCTTCCCCACGTCCACCCTCACCCACGAGCCTATCCACGCGCACCCCACCGCGCGTTGAGCGGCAAGGGGGAGTTCAGTCGTCGACCAGGGTGGGCAGTGCTCTGAGGTGGGAGCGGCGACTGTGTGTGATCACCGGGGTGGGCTCTGGGGGGCGAAGTTGCACCCGGCCGGCCTCCCGGACCGCCTCAGCGAGCGCGGTGAGGTCGTCCACCGAAGGTTGCGCCTCGGCAAACTCACCGTCGTGACGCACGACGTCCCAACCCCGCGGCGCCGTCAGCCGCAGTGCGTGCCGTTCGCACAAGTCATAGGAGTGCGGCTCACTGGAGGTGGCTAACGGACCCACCACAGCGGTGGAGTCAGCATAGGCAAAAGTGAGCGTAGCAACCGCCGGGTTTGTGCACCCGGTCCTCGAGCATCGCCGCACGCTGCGCACGGCGGCGACTGTAGCGCGCGACGTGCGCCGAGTGCGGCAGGCGCGCGGAGCACCGCGTTGGCCAATGCGGTAGCGAGTCTCGCTGGCGGCACGATCTTGATGACAGCGTATTCTCGGTGCATGGCGGTGACCCGGACAACCCGCTCGCTCCAGCGCCAACGCCAGCGCCGGGACCGGCGCGGGCGCGGCGTCCGGGGGCTCCTGTTCCCCGCTACCCTGCCGGCGGCGCGCAGCCGCTCGGAGCGGTTCGACGCGATCGTGCTGGAGGCCCTCGAACCCATCGACCATCGCTGGCACACCGCACTTGACCGGCTCGACGTCGCGGTCGACGACGTGCCAGAGGTCACTGACTGCGATCCGAGCACGGTCACCTGGGGCAGCGACGTGGTGGAGGACGGCAACATCCCGCTGGCCCGTCTGGTTCCGGCTGGGGTGGACCGCGCCGGTTTGCCTACCCGAGCCAGGATCGTGCTCTACCGACGCCCACTGGAAACCCGAGCGCACGACGGCGTTGAGCTATCCGAGCTGGTGCATGAGGTACTGGTCGAACAGCTGGCGAACTACCTGGGCGTCGATCCGGACATCATCGGCGGGCCCGAGGAAGCGGGCTGAGCAGCAACGGCTGCCCTACCGGCTCGAGCGGTTCCGGGAAGGCAGCGCGAAGCCGATAACCAAGAGCAGCAACGCACCTTGGAGCAGCAACAAGGCGGTCCGGGTGACGTCCGAGCGAACCACCTGAACCTCGACCGACGCATCCCCCACGGGAATGGCGACCTGGTGTCCCCACCCGCGCACCACCGGTACTGGCCGGCCATCCACGCTGGCCCGCCAGCCTGGTTCGTCGTTGGCCGCGACCACGAGCAACCTTCCCTGCGCACCGGGCGCGACTCGCACCGCCAGCCTCGGCGGCTGGGCCGGCACCAGAACCCCACTGACCCCCGGTTCGATGGGCGGGGCCGCGCCGCTACGCGCCTGCTCGGCCAGCGCGGGACCCAGCAGTTCCGCGCCCGGGACTGGCCGCACCACCCGCAGCACCGGCCTGCCGTCCGTGGTCTGAGGCGCGGACCGGGCCAACGGTCCGGCCGCAGCCAGCGCTCGGGCGCCCTGCGCGGCGGTGGGCAACACTACGAACTGCACTCCGATGGCAGCCACGTCGGCAATCGCGGCCGACGTCTCGCCCGGCTGCCCATCCCGCAGTGCGACGGCCACTCGCCGCAGCCGGGAGCCAGTAGCCCGCAGCGGGGCAATGTCATCGTCACCAAAGCGGGCGGTCCGCGCTTTCGTCAGCCGTACCGGCTCACCCGGGGCGCCGACGACCAGAACGGAGGTGCCACCTCGGGCCAGCTCCGCAGCGAGCGAAGGGGCAAGTACCGGCAACCCCGCTGGCGGACCGGCGGTAAGGGGACCACCAGCGCCCAGCGCAACGGCTGCGACCGCCAGCACCACCAGGCCAACCCACGGCGTCACCGGCAATGCCCTCCCCCATGCCTTACCCCATCCTTTGCCCCACTGGGGGGCACCGGCCAGCAACACGATCCACAGCAACCCGCAAGCGGCGAAGAGCAGCGCACCCCCGGTGAAACCGGGTCGTGGATCACCACCGGCCAGCGGCCGCATGGGCAACCGAGCCAGCAACATCACCGCGAGGCCACCCAGCAACGCTAATCCCAGACCCGGCAGCATCTTCCCTGAAGGCCGCACGACCAACGCCAGCACCGCCGCCACCACGACGATCGCCCCCACCCACGGCGCGGCGCCCGCACCGCCGGGGTCCAACGCGAGCAACCGCAGCCAGCCGGGCACCTGCTCGGGCACCACTGCTCCTACTCCCTGCAGCAGCACCGAGGGGCGTTGAATCACCACTGCCGGCCACGGCACGAGCAGCCCCAGCGGCAGGAGCACCACAGCGAAGAGGCCGATCGCACGACGCGGCGTCGTCACCCGAGGATCGGGAACCAGCACAAAGCCCATCAGCACCACGGTGAGCACCATCAGGTGCAACAGGGGGGCGAACGCGCCGAGCACAGCAACCCCGAGCGCAGTGAGGGCTGCGGTGGACAGCCACCCGGCGGATCGCCTGGTCCTGCTTCCCTCCAAGCCCCCGGGTAGCAAGCCCCCGTGCAGCACCGAAACGACACCAGCTAGCACGAGCGGCAGCAGCAGGTAGGCCACCACGACGTCCAGACGTCCCTGGGCCAGGCCAGCGATGGCCGGCGGGAGCAACGCGTACCCCGCAGCGGCCAGTGCTCGACGCTCGCGGCTGACCGACAGGGCGCGGGTGGCCCGATAGGCGGACAGCGCGGCCAGTGGCAGCGCGGCCAGTAACAGCAACGACACCGCAGCGGCCGGTGAGCCCAACGGCAAGCCAAGGATGCCGAGCACGGCCAGCGCAGCCGGCGGCGGAGCCGCGCTCCCGCCGCCGACCGGGTGCCAGGAAGCCAGGTAGGAGGACCAGGTCTGGCCCAGGCTCTCCACCGGGAGCAGCCGGCCACCGGCCAGATTCAGGGCCAGCCGGTGGCGGTTCAGCACTACCGCCAGCACAGTCATCGCCGCGGTCAGCAACGCGGGCGCGCAGAGCAGGAACTTTCGCGCGCGCGCGGCGACTCCGACGTCGTCCACCATCAGCAAGCCTGAGTCGTGAGCGTGCTTGGGCAGCGGCGAAGGCCGAGTTCGCGTGCTGACCTCGGCGGCTAGATTGTCCGCATTCTCCGCCGCAGGGCGGGCATTGTCGTCACCGGCAAGCGTCCCAGCAGTGCGCGACACGCCGACTCCTCCCTGTCCATCCCCATTGATGCGGGGCACACGGTAACGTCCCAGGGCAACCGGCGCGGCCGGCGGGAAGCGGCCCCACCTCAGACCGCGCCACGCTTGAGCCTGCGGCGCTCCCGCTCAGACAGTCCGCCCCAAATGCCGAACCGCTCGTCGAAGGTCAACGCGTACTCCAGACACTCGGCCCGGACCTCGCAGCCGGCGCAAATCCGCTTCGCTTCCCTGGTCGAGCCGCCCTTCTCGGGGAAGAACGCTTCCGGATCGGTCTGGGCGCACAAGGCCCGCTCCTGCCAGTCCTGCTGCTCGAGCCCGTCGAACAGTGCCCAGTTGTTCTGATGCTCGATCTCCTCATCCACAGGCCAGCTGATGTCCACCTCATCCATGGCGGTCCGCCCTTCTCGCCATAGAGTTCCTCCCCGGCTCGCGCCTCCCGGGCTGCAGCGGAGAGTAACAAGCCTGTGATTACACCCCTGTCATCGGGGATGCAAGCCCGGGCACATTGCGTTTTGTGACACTGGGTTTTGTGGGGTTTTGTGGCACGCTGCACCCGTGCGCGGCATCGGCCTGGCCCCCAGCCCACTATTTCTGCTGTTGGTCGCGGCCAGCGTGGCCGGCGGCGTGCTGGCCGCCCTGGGCACCGGCGCAGCCGGCGTGGCCGGCATCGTAGCGCTGGTCCTCGGCGGGTGGGCGGTCGCGCTGTGCCTGCACGAGTTCGGGCACGCCCTGACGGCATACTGGGGTGGCGACAGGTCGGTGCGCGCCAAGGGTTACCTCACTCTCGACATCCGGCGCTACACCGACCCGGTAATGTCGCTGCTGCTGCCCCTGGCACTGCTGGCTCTGGGTGGAATCCCGTTACCCGGCGGCGCGGTGTGGATCAACCGGGCCGCCCTGCGTTCCCGGGCGGTCGCCTCGGCAGTGGCACTGGCCGGTCCGCTGGTGAATCTGGTGCTGGGGGCGGCCCTCACCACTGCGGTCGGCACCAGCGAGCTCCCAGCGGGGCTCGCCGCCGGACTGTCCTGTTTGGCACTGGTGCAGGTACTCGCGTTCGTGCTCAACATCCTGCCGGTGCCAGGGCTGGACGGATTCGGCGTTGTCGAGCCTTACCTGCCCGCCCGGACTCGCCGGTTTGCCGGCAACCTCGGCTGGTATGCCCCCTTGCTGCTCTTCGTGTTGATCATCGGCGTACCTGCGGTGAGCACCGCGCTGTTCGGCGCCAGCTTCAGGATCTTCGACGCGCTCGGTGGCGACCGGGGGGAAGCGGTCGCTGGTTTCCAGGAGCTCCTGTTCTGGCGCTGAAGGAATTATCAACCCGTCAAGTCGCCGCTTGTTCGCCCATCAGGTTAACGTTCAGACGTCGGGCACTACCCGGGAAGCTGCGAGGACATGGGGATGGGTGTAACCGCTCGGCTGGACGACTTCCAGCAGCGTCATAACTGGTTGGGCTTTCCGCTGGCGGTGGTCTACAAGTTCATCGACGATCAGGGTAGCTATCTTGCGGTTTTGATCAGCTACTACGGTTTCGTCTCGCTGTTTCCCATGTTGCTGTTGCTGGTCAGTGTGCTGGGCTACACGCTGCACGGCGACCCAGCCTTGCAGCAGGCACTGCTCGGCTCGGCGCTGAAACAACTCCCGATCATCGGCCCGCAGCTACAAGAGAACGTCAAGTCGATCCACGGCAGCGGCGTGGGCGTGATTGTGGGCATCCTCGTGGCAACCTACGGGGGCCTGGGCGTCTCGGTGGCCATCCAGACAGCGATGAACCGGGTCTGGGCCGTGCCCCGTTATGCCCGCCCCGACGCGGTGCTGTCCCGGATACGCGGTCTGGTGTTGTTCGTGCTGCTCGGGGCGGTCGTTCTGACGTCCACCGCGCTGTCCGCGGTCGGTCCGGTGGCCGCCGGCTTCGGCTACGGCATCGGCGCCGGGGTGCCCATCGCCGCGATCGCAGTCGCGACAATCGTCAACGTGGGCGCGTTTCTGGTCGGGTTCCGGGTGCTGACCGCCCGCGACGTTGCGCTGGCTGACCTGATGCCCGGCGCGGTCAGCGCTGGAGTCGCGATTCAGGTGCTCCAGACCGTGGGCACGTTGTTCGTCAGCCACGAGTTGAGCGGTGCCTCGCAGGTCTACGGCGTCTTTGGAGTGGTTCTCGGATTGCTGGCCTGGCTGTACCTGCAGGCGCTCATTCTGGTGTTCTGCGCGGAGATCAACGCGGTGCGGGCGCGCCGGTTATGGCCCCGCCACCTGCTCGCCCCCTTCGCCGACGACGTCACGCTCACCCGTGCCGACCAAGCCTCCTACCGCTCCTACGCAAACACCGAACGCTACAAGCACTTCGAGCAGGTGCAGACCACGTTCGATGATCAACCCAGCGTCAGCGACAAACCCTGATCACGATCGTGAAGCTCGTGGTGCTGGCCGGTGGCGTCGGTGGCGCCCGGTTCCTGCTCGGCCTGAAGGCAGCGCTAGGCCTGCCCGCCGTCGGTGGCGACGCTGGCGACCACGACCCGGTCTCGGGCGAGCATGAGATCACCGCAGTGGTCAACACCGGCGACGACATCTGGTTGCACGGGCTGCGGATCTGCCCCGACCTGGACACCTGCATGTACACCCTCGGTGGTGGCATCGACACCGAGCGCGGCTGGGGACGTGCCGGGGAGACCTGGGTGGTCACCGCGGAACTGGCGCGCTACGGCGCCGATCCGGACTGGTTCGGGCTGGGCGACCGGGACCTGGCCACGCACCTGGTCCGCACCCGGATGCTGCGGGCCGGCCACCCGTTGTCCGCGGTCACCGCAGCGCTGTGCAACCGGTGGCGACCCGGGGTCCGGCTGTTGCCGGCCACCGACGATCGCTGCGAGACCCACGTGGTCGTGGTCGATGCCCCCGGTGGTCGAGAAACCCAGGGTCGCCGCGCGATGCACTTCCAGGAGTGGTGGATCCGGTATCGCGCGGCGCTACCGGCCAGCGAGTTCGTGTCGGTGGGCGCCGAAGGCGCCGAGCCGGCCGTTGGGGTGCGCGAGGCGATCGCCAGCGCGGACGCCATCCTGCTCGCGCCGTCCAATCCGGTGGTGTCAATCGGCAGTATCTTGGCCGTGCCGGGGATCCGCCACGCGCTGCGTAGCGCGCCAGCCCCGGTGATCGGGCTGTCCCCGATCATCGGGGGTCGCGCGCTGCGTGGAATGGCGCAGGCCTGCCTGGCCGCCATCGGTGTGCCTTGCGAAGCCGGTGCGGTCGCCAGGCACTACGGGGCCCGCTGCGCGGGTGGGATCCTGGACGGGTGGCTGGTGCACACGGGGGACGGGGCCACCGCGAACCCGGCGACGGTGCCCGGCGTTGAGGTCCGGGAAGTCCCGCTGGTGATGACGGACGTAGCGGCGACCGCAGCGATGGCCAGCGCAGCTCTGGAACTCGCCGGGCTGAGTCTGTGAACGATCACGCCGCGCCCGGTGAGGTCCGCATTCTGCCGGTCCAGGGACTGCCCGAGTTCCGGCCGGGGGACGACTTGACCCGTGCGCTGGTCACCGCCGCACCGTGGCTCGCTGACGGCGACGTCGTCGTCATCACCAGCAAGGTGGTGTCCAAGGTGGAAGGAAGGCTGATCACGGTGCCGGCTGACCCGCCGGCTCGGGACGCGGCCCGCCGCAAGCTGGTCACCGAGCAGGCCCGGCGGGTGCTCGCCCGTCACGGCCGCACCATGATCACGGAGAACTCGCTGGGCGTGGTGCAGGCCGCGTCGGGGGTGGACACCTCCAACGTGGCCCTGCATGAGGTCGCGCTGCTGCCGCTCGACCCGGACGCCAGCGCCGCGCGGCTGCGGGCCGAGCTGGCCGAGCGGCTAGGCATCGACGTCGCCGTCGTGATCAGCGACACGATGGGCCGGGCGTGGCGGTTAGGGCAGACCGACGCGGCGATCGGGGCCGCCGGGCTGGAAGTGCTGCACCGCTACCTCGGCGCCGTCGACCGGCACGGCAACGACCTGGTGAGCACCCAGGTCGCCGTCGCCGATGAGGTCGCCGCAGCCGCTGACCTGGTCAAAGGCAAGCTGGCGGGGGTGCCGGTGGCGGTACTGCGGGGGTTGTCGCGGCGCGCGGACGGCAGCACCGCAGCGGAGTTGATCCGCCCGCTGGCCGAGGATCTGTTCTGGCTGGGCACCGACGAGGCACTGAGCCAAGGTCGGGCCAGGGGGCGAGCCGAGGGCCGAAGCAAGGGGCGAGCCGAGGGCCGGGCGCAGGCGGTGCTGTTGCGCCGATCAGTGCGCTCGTATCGTCGCGATCCGGTGGATCCGGGGGCGCTGCGCCGCGCGGTGGGAGTCGCGCTGCGTGCGCCGGCGCCGCATCACAGCCGGCCGGTTCGATTCGTCTGGCTGGCCAATCGGGCGCTCCGGGCGCGGCTGCTCGACGCGATGGCCCAGGCGTGGCGGGCTGACCTGCGCCGCGACGGGTGGACCGAAGACCACATCGAACGCCGGGTACGGCGTGGGGACATCCTGCACGACGCGCCGGAGGTGCTGGTGCCCTTCGCCGTGCCCGACGGCGCACGCGTCTACCCCGACGCGTGCCGGCAAGCCGCCGAAGAGGCGATGTTCACCGTCGCCGCAGGTGCCGCCGTCCAGGGCTTGCTGGTGGCGTTGGCCGCCGAGGGCCTGGGCTCCTGCTGGATCGGCTCGACGCTGTTCTGCCCAGATGTGGTGCGCGCCGAACTCGCCGTGCCGGCGGACTGGCGGCCGCTGGGCGCGATCGCCGTCGGGTACCCGACACAACCGCTGCACCCGCGCCCACCACGCGATCCGGAGGACGGATTGGTCCTACGATAATCCCCGTGATGATCACCGCCCTGGATGACGCCGCCCGGAATGCTGCTGTGCACGCCGATGCGGTGCAGGTGCTGTCCCGCTGGGAGCCTGGCGAGCCCGGGCAGCGGACGCTGCGTGAGGCTTTCCTCGGGTTCCTGGCCGCCCGTCCGGACGCCTGCGCCCGTTCCTGCGTACCTGGCCACCTGACCGCCTCGGCGGTGGTCCTCTCGCACGATGGCACGCAGGTGCTGCTCACCCTGCATCCCCGGATCAGGCGGTGGGTGCAGCTCGGCGGGCACTGCGAGGAGAGTGACGCCGGACTCGTTGCGGCGGCGTTGCGGGAGGCGACCGAGGAATCCGGCATCGGTGACCTGGAGATCAGCCCGCAGCCGCTGCACCTGGACGTGCACTCGATCACCTGCTCGCTCGGCGTGCCCACCCGGCACTTCGACGTGCGGTTCCTGCTCCGCGCCCCAGCGCACGCCACACCGGTGCGCAGCTCGGAATCCCTGAACTTGGCCTGGTGGCCAGTGGACACCCCGCCACCCGACGTGGCGCCCGTGCTAAGCCGGCTCCAACCAGGAGTGCCCTGACCCGGCAACACTGCTGTGCCCGCACGCGTGCCTGAGCGGTAAGGTGCACAAGCATCCATATGTACGGTGGAGCCCCAGCGGGCTCACTAGGGACGCGGCTTCGGAGGGCTCATCGCGTGGCGCGAAAGATAGATCAAGAAACGACCTCTTACTCGCCGCGTGACCAGTTCATCACGATTTATGGCCGGATGCCGGTACTCGAAGCTCTCCAGAAGCAAAACCTTGAAATCGCGAAGGTGATAATAGCCGACAATGCGCATGGGCCCTCTATCGATCAGATAGTTGACGAGGCACACCAGAGGGACATCGAGGTGCAGTACACGTCTTCCGCCCGTATCAAGCGGCTGGCTGGTAATGGCAAGCAGGATCAGGGTGTCGTCGCCGACATTACGGCGCCCCGCATGGCCCGGCTGAGTGACTACCTCGCCAAGCGCGACGACCGGCGCACCACACTCTTCCTCCTTGATGGCGTGACGAACCCCAGCAACGTCGGCATGATCTTGCGAAGCGCTACTGCGGCGGGCCTTGATGGTGTCATTCTTCCTCGGTTGGGTAGCCCCCACGTCGGTCCGCTCGTCATCAAGGCATCGGCCGGGGTAGCGTTTGAGGCGTCGATTTTGAATTCAGCAAGCGCCGCGGCGGCCGCAGCGATGTTGCGGGAACGAGGGTTCGTCCTGTACGGGTTGACGGCGACCGCCAAGCGGTCGATCTTTCAGACGGACCTGGCGCCGCGCGCGGCGCTCGTGCTCGGCGGCGAAACCCATGGATCGACGATCCGCACCGATGCGCAGCTACGGATACCCATGCGCAACCACGTCGAGTCATTGAACGTCGCCGTTGCCGCCTCAATCGTCGCTTTCGAGATCAGCCGCCGACGTGGCTGACAACCCGGCGGTCAGCGATCCCGGCCAGCTGGCCCATCACAGGCAGGGTGGCTGATAAGGCAGGTCCTTCGACGCATAGAAGTCCGCCCAGACACCCACCACGACCCGAGCCCCTGGGCCTTCGCTGCCGAGGTGAGCGCGCAACACCTGCACACACCACTGCGGGGTTCGCCCCCTCAGCGCCGGTGAGCTCGGCAACCTGGGCGGCCAGGGCGGTCAGCGGATGAGCGCTGGGAGTGAACACGATCGTCGGCCATCGGCTCGAGCCCGGGAGGGCTTCACCGGTCAACTGGGCTAGCAGACCGGCGTGCAGCAGCGAGGACTTCCGGCGCCCGACGGTGCCACTACCACTTGCATACCACCGGTACGCAGCCGTTCGTCAAGGCGTGCGACGAGCTCCGCCGTCAGTTCGTCCCGACCGAAAAACCATCGGGCCTGACTCGACCCGCCGCGCACCGTGAACACCGTCCCAATAAAGCAAGTGGATGTCGCGACCAGCTTGGTAGATGTGGGACCCGCCAGAAGCGTGGGCGTCAAGGCGATCGTGGCTGCCTGCGGTGGATCAACATCAGTTAGAGCCGAACTCAGCCGCAGCCGGCTCTGCCACTCCTCCACCAGGTCCTGCTCGATGTGCTCATCTCCGGCGTGCCGAGCGGCAAGCACCGCACTACGCCCGGATCCACCGTCTCCTCCTGCCCGCTCACCTGCAGTCACCAGCACTTTATGGCAGGCAGGGGTGGCTGGCGCGCACCGGTCACCGCAGCGGGGCGGGTTGGCTTCGCCGAGGCGGAGCCTTGTGCCGGCACCCGATACGCACCCGATAGGCGTAGTCCTTGCGCCCGCAATTGCACGTGCATTGACTCATGCAGGAGCACGTGCTAGACTTCGAAGCTTGCGATCCGTGCGTGAAGTCACCCGCAAGAGTGAAAGCGCACAAAAGAAGGGCTCCAACCCAAGGGGACCCAATGGTAGGGATGGTCCACATCGGCATGTCGCCACCCGCGGCCGGTCGATGTGACGTAGCGCAAAACACGGTGCCTAACCGGCGGTTGCCTCGAAGGCTGCGGCACCGCAAAGCAGCTATGTAGCCTTGCACGGATTCTCACGACCTGAGTAGTCCAGTGCTGGTTCTTGAACTTAGCCGTGACGAGATAGCGGATAGCTAGGGTTGCGGACCGATGGCATCGGCAAGCGAAGGACGCGGGGAAATGGACGACACGAGAACCCGAGCACCATTTGTGACCTGGTTCACCTGTGGCCTCCAAAATATAGACCATGCAATTAGCGAAGATGACGTGGCAACCGGGATATCACTTGGCTCCGGCCAGTACACGGCCATGTGTGGCGCGACGGTGTCCGTCGCATCCATGGTCTGCCCACCAGGCCGGCGTTGCCCCTCGTGCATAGCCGCCGTTTTGTTGATCTTTGAGCGTGACTCGCCGGCTCAGGACACCGGTTTTTTCGGCCAGTTGTTCGGCCGTGGCCGGCACCGGGACAGCTCCACACATTCCCAGGCTGGCGCGTGGTACCGGTTATTCGGACGGCAAAGCTAACCACGTCGTGAACTTACATCGCGCGGTAATCACGGAAACTCAGGCGGGGGCCGAAGCGGGGACGCCGGAATCCAGCGGCTGCGACGTAACGCACGGCCCGGTGCCGCTGTGGCAGGTAGGGCGCGAGGACCTCGAGCATGCCTGCATCGTCCAGTGGCTTACCCGCCAGCGCGTAACCGACACCGCAGCCGCCGCCAGCAGTGCCCGGCGCCGGGATCGGTCCACCCCAGCGCGGTGCCACTCCCAGTCCGGGATCACCCGCACCGCCGCCGGACCGGGCGGCACCCATAGCTCAACCGGACCCGGTGCCCGTGCTCCGAAGCGCCAGCACAGCTCACGCCAGGAGGCGTCGCGCCTCAACGCCCGTGACCTTCTGCTCCAGCACGGCGGGTACCAACACGTCACCGAGCAGCGCGGGCAACCCGTCCAATATCGTGGGGTCACCCCGGCCACGGCGCAGCGGAGCCAGCACCGCACAGAGATCCAGCGGGCGCTGCGGGGTCCAGGCCCGCTGCTTGGTCCCGCTATCCACGCCGGCCAGCGTGACGGCCAGCGTGACGCCGTACCAACCGCAGCCGACCGGCCAGCGCGGCGCGCAGCGCCAGCCGCAGCGGGGCATGCAGCGGACCGGGATGCCGGTCAGCGAGGTAACGATAAGTGCTGCGGTGATGCTCGGCGAGCATCTGCTCGGGGACTCGGCTGGTGGCGTGCCCGCCCAGGTGAGTGACTTCCGCACTAGGCACGTACACGTTGAGCCACCCGGCGCGACCCAGCCGCTCGCCGAGGTCAACGTCCTCGAAGTACATGAAATAGCGAGGGTCGAACCCGCCGATGGACTCGAAGGCGGCCCGGCGCAGCAACAGGCACGACCCGGACAGCCACTGGGCGCTGCGCTCCCCCAGCGCAGTGGCGGACTGCCGGTACGCCGTGGTCCACGGGTTGCCCGGCCAGATCGGCCCCAGCACCGCGTGCCCGATGCCCCGACCCAGCGCGGGCAGCAGCCGCGCCGACGGGTACACCGTCCCGTCCGGTTGCCGGATCAGCGGCCCCAACGCCCCGGCTCTTGGCCACCGCTGCGCGGCCGCAAGCAGCTCATCCAAGCTGCCAGGGTGCCACTCGATGTCCGGGTTGGCCACCACCACCCAGCCCACCTCAGGTCCCCATTCGACGACCCCCCGGTTGGCAGCACTGCCGTATCCGACGTTCTCCCCCATCCGCAGCAGCCGCACGCCATCGCGGTGCGTCGCGCGCTCCGGTGCTCCGTCGGTGGAGCCGTTGTCGGCCAGCAGCACCCGCAGCGGCTGGCTGGTGGCCTTGATGACTGAATCCAGGAACGTCTCGAGCGTGTCGCCGGGCGAGTACGTGACCGTGACGATAGCCAATTCCTGGCCATAAGAGGGCACGGCTGTCGATTCTGCACCCTGGCGTTCGCGGCGAGCCTAGCGGGACCGCTGACGCAGCGCCGCAGCACGACTGTAGGCCTCGCGGTGGCTCGCCGCGCTCACCGCCCAGGAGAAGTCCTTGGCGCGCCGCTGCGCGGCGGCTGAGAGCTCCGCCCGGCGAGCCGGGTCATCGAGAAGCCCAACAAGCCCGGCGGCGATGTCTGCGGCGCCAATGCCGCAGTAGGCCACCGCGTCCCCACCCACCTCGGGAATAGCGAGCCGCCGGGTGGTCAGCACGGCGGCCCCGGCCGCCATCGCCTCCAGCACCGGCAGCCCGAACCCCTCCCCCAGCGAGGGGTAGGCCACCACAGCCGCGCCACCGAGGAATCCGGACAGCTCCGCCAGCGGGAGGTAGCCGGCCCGGATCACCCGAACCCGGTGTGACACGGCTCGCAGTTCACGCTCCACCGCCCTGTCCCAGCCCGGCTGCCCGGCCAGGACCAAGGCGGGCGGATTCGGCCGGCCCGCGAGGCGCTGGCTGGCCTGAGCGAACCCACGGATCAGCGCCGGCACGTTTTTGCGTGGCTCAAGCGCGCCAAGAAACGCCACATAGGGGTTGTCGCCCAAGTGCAGCCGGCACCGCAGGGCGGCCGTCTCCTCAGGTGCGGGTGGGTGAAAGCGGTCGGCGTCCACCCCGTGGTGTACTACGTGCAGGTTCTTGACCTCAGCTCCCGCGACGCGCCCCAGCTCGCGAGCCGTCGACACGCTGGGCACCACGCACACATCGGCCCGGCGCAGCGAGGTGCTGGTCCAGGCTCGGAAGAAGCGCGCCTTGACCGGCGAGTGCACCCTCGGGTCGGTGAAGAAGGTGGCATCGTGCAAGGTGACCACCGTGGCCACCTGGCTGACCAGCGGCATCGTGTAGTGCGGGCAGTGCAGCACGCTGACCCGGGCCCGCCGGAGCAGCCACGGCAGGGTGGTCTGCTCCCAGGTCAGCCGTGCGGTCCGGGCGACGAGCCGCTCCTTGGCGGGCAGCACGTCAGCATGCGGGGCCAGGGCGGCATAAAGCTCGGCGTCCCGTGGCTGGCACACCACCATGAGCGCGGCACCGTCGGCTTCGAGCGCCGCGACCAGGCAGTCCACGTAGCGCCCGACACCCCCGCGCTCAGCCGGCACCGCCGTCGCATCGATGAGCACCCGGGGCTCGGTGAACACGCAGGGAGCTTACGAGATAACGCGGCGTGTTCGACAAGCACGTCGCCGACGTAGCTGGCGTCGCTCACGTAGCTCGACGTGGACCGACCACACCCGGCGGGCGGTGCGCTCCCAGCTGAACCGCTGCGCCCGGCGCCGTCCCGCCGCGCTCATGGCCCGCGCCGTGCCAGCGTCGGACAGCACCGCGCGTAAGGCGGCGGCCAGCGCGGCGGGGTCGTTGCGCGCAACCGTCACGCCTGCGCCCCCGGCGACCTCGACCAGCGCGGGGACGTCGGAATGCACCACCGGCACCCCGGCGGCCATCGCCTCCAGCACCGGCAGGCCGAAGCCCTCCGCCAGGCTCGGAGCCGCGAGCACCGCCGCGCCATGCAGCACGACGGCCAGTTGCTGGTCGGTGATCCGGCCCAGCAGGTGCACTCGGGCCGGATCCAACCCGGACCGCCTGGCCAGCGCGACCGGATCGAGGCCTCCCCAGCCCGGCTGGCCAACCAGCACCACCGGCAGGTCCGGCGCATCCGGCACGGCCAGCGCGGCCAGCAGCGTCTCGATCCCCTTGCGCGGCTCGAGGGTGCCCACGGCCAGCACGTAACGCGGCGGCAGGCCCAACTGGGTGGCGATGCGGGCAGCGTGGGCCGGCAGGCGAGTCACGGCCGAGGTGACCCCTTCGCCGACCACGTGCACCCGGGCCTGGCACGGCACGTGTCGCGACACGTCGTGGGCGACCGCGGCGGTGGGCACCACCAGGGCATCTGCCCGCTGTGCCGCCCGCTCGACCATCCGGCGGTGCCAGCCGACCCCGCGCCGGGTCAGCCCTTCGGGATGGGTCCAGGGCACCGTGTCGTGCACCGTGACCACCAGCTCGCAGCCGCAGCGGGGCCCGGGCGGGGCCAGCGGGGTGGGGGCGTGCACGGTGTCGCCGCCCGGCCACAGCGGGATACCGCAGTCCCAGGCCGCGATGAGCGCCTGGCGGGGCAGTGGCAGCAGGTGTGGGCCCTCCACTCCGTGGATGATCGCCGGGGTGGGGTCGGCGTGCCAGGCCACCGCGCTGCCCACCGTCCAGCCGGCCGGCGCGGTCGCGGCCAGGGCCGCGGTGAGTTCGCGGGAGTACCGCCCGGTACCTCCCGGCACCGGGGCGAACAGCTGCTCCAGCAGCACCACCAGCTTGGGCACGCGCGGCAGTGTGGCACGGCGTGGTCCGATGTGGCCCGACGTGGCCCAGGTACCGTCACGCCCCGTGCCAGCAGGAGTCCGAACCACGGTGGTCGTGGTCACCTGGCGAGGTCGCGGCCTGATCGGGCGCTGCCTGGACGCGCTGGCCGCCCAGACCCGTCCGCACCAGGTGCTGGTGGTCGACAACGCCTCGACCGACGGCACCGCGCAGGAAATCGCTGGGCACTCGCTGCACCCCCGCGTGCTGCGGATGACCCGTAACGTCGGCTACGCTGGGGCGCTGGCTGCGGCATTTCCACAGGTCAGCACGCCATTCATGGCATGGCTCAACGATGACGCGCAGCCGGAGCTGCAGTGGCTCGCGGCGCTGGAGCAGGTCCTGGACGACGACAACACGGCCGCTGCCGCAGCCTCCATGTTGCACGCCACCGACGGCACGGTGACCTCGACCGGCGTGGCGCTCACCCGCAGCGGGTACGGCCAGGACAGCACCGGAGCGCAGCCGTTCGGCTTCTGCGGCGGGGCGGCGTTGCTGCGCATCGACGCGCTGCGCGCCATCGGCGGCGTGGCGGGCTCGCTGTTCTGCTACTACGAGGACACCGACACGTCGTGGCGGTTGCGGCTGGCCGGCTACCGGGTGCTCGCCGTGCCCGATGCCCGGGTCCGGCACCTGGGGGGCGCCTCGGCGCGGCACGGCACGCCGGCCTTTCACCGCTGGAACGAGCGCAACCGGCTGCTGGTGCTGCTGCGCTGCGCCCCGGCCTGGGTGGCCGCCCGGCAACTGGCCCGCTTCGCCGGGCTGACCCTGCTGCTGCCCTGGCGCCGGCACCGTCCGGCGGCGCCCAACTTCGGGCTGCGGCTGCGGCTGCTGGTACTCGCGGAGGTGGCGGCCCGGCTGCCCGCAATGCTGGTCGCCCGCCACCGGATCGGTCGACGCGCCACGGTCGCCCGCGCGCTGGTGTGGTCCACCTGGGCCGGCCGCCGCTGAACACCGCGCACCCCCCTCATGATCACCGTTTGGGAAGGAATAGCCGCGCTCAGCGCGGTTGATCCTTCCGAGACAACAATCATGCATTGGTCGCGAGAGCCACCCGGATCTCGTTGACCACGCCGTCGGGGCGGGCGACCAGGTCATGCCAGGTGAACCGCAGGACCGTCCACTGCGCGTTCACCAGGGCGTTCTGCCGCCGCCGATCGTCGACGAACCGGTCGGCCGTCATGTGCCAGGCCCACCCGTCCACCTCGATGGCCACCCGATGCACCGGAAACGCCAGATCGATCAGGTAGCCCTGGGCGGGGTGGCCCAGTGTCCAACCGGTGATTTCCGCAGCCCGGAGCAGCCGAACCAACAGCCGCTCGGCATGTGAGGCGGCCCGGTCGGCCGCGACGACGAGCAGCCGGGAGGCCTGCGCAGAATCCTGGCGCCCCTGGTTGCGGCAGTGCGCTCGATAGAGCGCGGGGAACTTGACCCGACGTTGCAGCGCCCGGTCGAGCAGCTCCGAACCCTGCGGACCCAGCGCCACTGCCGCCTCAAGCACTGTGCGTGACAGATCGGTGACCCACAGATCACGCACGGCAACCAGATCCGGGTAGGGCAGATCCCGTCGGCGTACCGACACCCCCGGCTGCGTGCCGGGGTTGCGGCTGCGCCGCACGGTCACCTCCACCGTGGCCGGCAATGCCGGACCGAGGTCGTGCCACCAGGCCGCGGACGTGCCGTGCGCTACCGCGTCCTTGCCGGCCCAGAGCACGGCCGCTCGCAACCGGACCTCATCGGTGTACGGGTGATCCGCAGCCAGGTAGACACCCGGGTGCAGCCGCTCCCAGCGCTGGGTGGCGAGGCGGCGGTCGACCGCGTCTTGGCTCATTCCAGCCGTCCGCGCTTGCTCACGGCTGATCACACCGGTCTGCCGCCGCAGATACCAGTCCAACTCCACAGTAGGGAGATGCACCGAAAGGGTCCCCGGTTCCCCATGATCGCCATCTTGGCAGAATTAGCCGCGCTCATCACGGTTGATTCTTCCGAAACAGCGATCATCCCCCTGCCTGCATCGGCGTAGGCGCCGTTCGCATCGGCGGTCGACCCCTGTCGCCCGCACCAGCGAGCGATGCGGCAGGCTACCTGCGGCCCGAGGGAGGAACCGTGAGCGAGCCAGCGCTGCCCAAGGTGTCGGTGATCGTGGTCAACTATCGCGGCGCTGAGCACACCGTGCCCTGCCTGCGCGCGCTGCGCGACAAGCTGGACTGGCCGGCTGAGCGCCTCGAGCTGATCTGCGTGGACAATGCCTCAGACGACGGCAGCGCGCAGCGGATCGCCGCCGAGGTACCGCAGGTCCGGTTGATCCGCTCGGCCACCAACACCGGATTCGCCGGTGGCTGCAATCGCGGGGTGGGCAAAGCCACCGGTTCGATCGTCGCTTTTCTCAACAACGACGCCCGACCGCACCGTGACTGGGTGCGCGCCGCGGTCGAGGTGCTGCACGCCGAGCCGGACGTCGCCGCGGTGGCCAGCAAGGTGCTGGACTGGGACGGCGAGCGGATCGACTACGTCGACGGCGGCCTGACCTGGTACGGGATGGGCTACAAGCCGAACGTCGGCAAGCCCGACGACGGTGCCCACGACACCGCCCGGGACGTGCTGTTCGGCACTGGCGCCGCGCTGCTGGTCCGGCGCGAGGTCTTTACCCGACTCGGCGGGTTCGACGAGCGGTTCTTCATGTTCGGCGAGGACGTTGACCTCGGCTGGCGGCTGAATCTGCGCGGATACCGGGTGCGCTACGAGCCGGCCTCGATCGCCTACCATCGCCACCACGCCTCGCTGCACGGCGCTGACCCGGCCCGCGAGACCTACCTGCTGGAACGCAACGCGCTCGCCACGCTGTACAAGAACGTCTCCGACGAGACCCTGGCCACCGTGCTGCCCGCCGCGCTCGCACTGGCCGTACGCCGGGCCACCGCCCGCGGCGAGTGCGACCCGACCGAGCTGGAGCTGACCCGCCGTGGCCCGGGCAGGGAAGTCGGCGGCCCCATGGCCGTGCCCCGGGTGACCATGGCCGGGGTCTACGCCATCGACCGCTTCGTCGAGATGCTGCCCGCGCTGACCGCGTCACGACAGGTCGAGCAGGCCGCTCGGGTCCGCACCGACGCCGACCTGCTCCCGCTGATGCGCAACGCCCTGGAGCGCACCTCCCCGGAGATCCCCTACCTGCTCGCGCACGACGCGATCGTCGAGGCACTCGACGTGGCGCGAGTGTACGGGGCCCGCCGGCGGATCCTCATCATCACCGCGGACGCGGTGTCCCAGCGGATGGCCGGGCCAGCGATCCGCGCCTGGAACATCGCCGAGGTGCTTTCCGGCGAGCACGACGTGCGCCTGATCAGCCTCAACCAGCACTGCTCGCCCTCACCGGCGGACTTCGACGTGCGCCAGGTACCGCCCCGCTCGATGGGTCCCGAGCTGGACTGGGCCCAGTTGGTAGTCCTTCAAGGCCACGTGCTCGAGCACATACCGTCGTTAAAGACGTCCAACCACATCGTGATCGTCGACATCTACGACCCGATGCACCTGGAGCAACTCGAGCAGACCCGTGATCTGGGTGACGATCAGCGAGCCCAGGTCGTCGACGCGGTCACCTCGGTGCTGTCCACCCAGCTGCGCCGAGGTGACTTCCTGCTGTGCGCCTCGCAGCGGCAGCGGCATTTCTGGCTCGGGCATCTGGCCGCGATCGGGCGGCTGTCCCCCACCGTCTACGACGCTGATCCGACGACCCGCTCGCTGCTCGCGGTGGCGCCCTTCGGGCTGTCCAGCAAGCCGCCGCAGCGCACCGGTCCTGGGTTGCGCGACACCTTGGGGTTCGGACCCAGCGACAAGGTCGTGCTCTGGGCGGGCGGCGTTTACTCCTGGTTCGACCCGCTGACCCTGCTGCGCGCCGTGCACGCGTTACGCGCCGAGCACCCGGAGCTGCGGCTGGTGTTCCTCGGGATGCGCCACCCGAACCCCGACGTGCCCGAGATGGGCATGGCCGGGCAGGCCCGCCAGCTCTCCGCGAGCCTCGGGCTCACCGGTGCGCAGGTGTTCTTCAACGAGACCTGGGTGCCCTACGCCGACCGGCAGAATTGGCTGCTCGACGCCGACGCCGGCGTCACCACGCACTTCGAGCACGTGGAGACCACGTTCGCGTTCCGGACCCGGGTGCTGGACTACCTGTGGGCGGGATTGCCCATCGTCACCACCACCGGCGACGCCTTCGCCGAGCTCGTCGCGGCCGAGGAGCTCGGCGTGGTGGTGCCCGCTGGGAATCCTGCGGCGCTGGCCGCAGCGCTACAGCTGGTGCTCTACGACGACGCCTTCGCCGCCAGCTGCCGGGATCGGATCGCGGTGGTGGCCCAGCGCTATACCTGGGAGGCGGTGCTGGCGCCACTGGTCGAGTTCTGCCGGCACCCACGGCCCGCGCCGGACCGCCTGCACGGCGCCCCGCGCTCCAGGCCCGAGCCCCCGGCTGGGGTGGCCGGCGCGCTGCGCCGGGACGCCGCGTTGGCCCGCTCCTACCTCGCTGAAGGCGGCCCCGGTGAGGTAGCCCGACGAGCCGCCGGCCGGCTGCGGCGGTTGTGGAGCACCCGTGAGTGGCACTCGCAGCGGTAACTCGCATGTGCTCATCGATGGCACGCCGCTGCTCGGGCAGCGCAGCGGGGTCGGGCGCTACACCGCCGCGCTGCTGCGTGAGCTGGCGACGCGCTCCGATGTGGACGTCACGGTCACTGCGTTCACCGCGCGCGGTCAGGGTGCGCTGCGCGCGGCGGTGCCCTCCGGGGTCACAGTACGTGGTGGCCCGGTCCCGGCTCGGGCGTTGCGGGCGTTGTGGCACCGCGTGGACTGGCCTCCGACCGAACTGCTCGCCACCGACGCTGACGTGCTGCACGCCACCAACTTCGTGCTGCCGCCATCCCGGCGCGCCCGCGGTGTCGTCACCGTGCACGACCTGGCGTTCCTAGATCACCCGGAGTTCCTGGCTCCGTCCCAGCGGGACCTGCCTGAGCTGGTCATGCGCGCGGTGGCTCGCGCGGCGGTAGTGTGCACCCCCAGCGTCGCGGTGGCGCGGCAAGTGGCCCATTGGCTCCACGTCCCCGAGGAGCGGATTGTGGTCACTCCGCTGGGTGTGGATCCCACCTGGTTGAGCGCTGGCCCGCCGTCCCCGGAGCTGCGCGCGAGGCTGGGGTTGCCGCCGCGCTACCTGGTGTTCGTCGGTGCGGCACAGCCACGAAAGGGCCTGGACGTGCTCCTCGCCGCGCACGCCGCACAACCCGATCTCGCGCCACTGGTGCTCGCCGGGCCAGCCGGCTGGGGGCCGGCGCTCACCACCTCGTCGCGGGTACACGCCCTGGGCTACCTCGACGAGGCTGACCTGCGCTGCGTGGTAGCCGGCGCGGTGGCGCTGGCGCTGCCCTCGCGCGAGGAGGGTTTCGGCCTACCGGTTCTGGAGGCGATGGCCACCGGCGTACCGGTGGTGTGCTCCGACCTGCCGGCGCTGCGGGAGGTCGCCGGGGGACTCGCCACGCTGGTTCCCGCTGCGGACCCCGCTGCCCTGGCCACCGCGCTGGCCAGCGTAGACGGCCGCCTCGACGGTGTTGGTCGTGATCCGGTCAGCACGGCCGCCCGCCAAGTGCACGCGGCCCGCTACACCTGGCAAGCCTGCGCGCAGGCAACAGTCCACGCGTACCGGAAAGCCCACCACATGAGTGAAGGACGCACGGGCGACCTGTGAGGGATACACCAGCATAGATTTCACCCCCAGGGAGTAGCTGGGCGGACGTTATGCTAAGTCGCGGGTCGCACACAGCTACAGAACACTCAGGAGAGAGCTGTTGTCCCCCCTTCGAGTGCTGGGGGCATCGCTTGGGGCGACAGAACGCTGGCGCAGGACTGCGCCCGCGCTGTAGCGCGCGCGTTCACACAGAAGGGGGAGATGATGCACACTCACCGAGCTCGGGCGGGGGCAGCGCTAGCTGTGCTCAGCGCAGCGACTGTAGCAGTCACGGTCAGCGCGGCAGCGCCTGGGGTGGCGCAAACGAGCCCGCTGGGCGTGGCAAACCCGGTAGCCGTGCTCACCGGTGCCACGTCCATCAACTCGACTGAGGCCCGCTACCAGGTGAAGGGCACCGACCTGGGGATCATGTGGACCGACGATCGCGGGCAGATCCTGGCCGCTTTCGGCGACACATTCGGGCCCGGATGGACCGGTATCAGCAGCGGATTCGCGAACCCCACCATGATCGATTGGCGTTCGAACACGCTGGCCCGCAGCACGAACCACAATCCGGCGGAGGGCATGTCGTTCGCTTTCATCACCGACCGTCCCGGCCACGCCAAAGAGCTGCTGCCCTCGCTCAAGCAAGACGGCGTCGAGATGACCAAGATCCCCACCGGCGGAATCAACATTGGTGGGCGCAATTACCTGGCCTACATGTCGGTGCGCAGCTTCACCCGGCCCGGACACTGGATCACCAACCGCGCCGGCATCGCGTACTCCGACGACGGCGGGCAGACCTGGAAGGACGCCCCTAGCGCACACCGGCCCAACACTCCAGCCCTCGACGAGAAATTTCAGATGACGTCCTATGCCCGCCGGGACGGCTTCGTCTACGCCTTCGGCACGCCGAATGGCCGCTTCGGTGCCGCCCACGTCGCCCGGGTGCCCGAAGGGCGGCTGCTCGACCAGTCCGCCTACGAGTACTGGAACGGGAACACCTGGCAACAAGGCGACAGCGCGGTCGCGGCCCCCATCGTGGCGGGGCCCGTCGGGGAAATATCGGTCCGCTACGACCAGATCCTCAGAAACTGGGAAATGATGTACCTCGACGAGGCGAGTGAAGCGATTGTGGTCCGGCTGGCGCCGCAGCCAACTGGGCCGTGGGGCAGGCCGATGACGGTCGCCACCGCGCGCGAGTACCCGAAGCTTTACGGCGGGTTCCTGAACCCGGATTCGCAGGGGCGCGACATCTACTTCACGATGACCCAGTACAACCAATACAACGTCTCGATGATGCACGCCAAGCTACCGGTCAACGCGGTGATCAGCATCCGGCCGCACTGGGACCCCCGAATGCGCTAATGATCCAGTGCGTTAACCATCTAGTGCCGCGAGAATGCCTTGAGCTCTGCGGCGGGCACCGTCCTCGATGTCTCCATGCGTCAACGCGTACAGCCGGTCAGCTTCGACTGCGGCGAGGATGCGCTCAGCCAGTGGCGTGCGCAGGTATCCCGGACAGGCCACGGTCACCCCGATGGACAGCCCCAGCATGTCCAGCTCGGCGCGCAGCGTCTCGGAGACCGCGACCACCGCGTGCTTGCTAGCGCAGTAGGCACTGCCGAACGGACTCGCCAACAGCCCGGCCAACGAGGCGATGTTGACCACGTGCCCGGCGCCGGCCGTCACCAGATGCGGCACGAACGCCTGAATCCCGTGCACCACACCGAGCAGGTTCACCGCCAGGACGCGTTGCCAGTCCTGCGGATCTGTCTGCCACAGCGGCCGGCCGTTGGCGACCGCGATCCCGGCGTTGTTCACCACCACGTCCACCCGACCGAAGTGCTCAAGCGTTCGTGAAGCCAGCGCGCCGACCGCCGTCGCGTCGCTCACGTCGGTCACCACCGGCAGCACCTGTCCGCCACGTGCGGTGAATGCCTCAGCGGTGTCATGCAGCCGTTCCTGCGCCGTGTCCGCCAGCGCGACGGACACCCCCCGGTCGACAAGCCCAGCGGCCAGAGCGCGGCCCAGTCTCTGCGCCGCCCCCGTCACGACCGCGACCTGTCCCGCTTCGATAATCATCTGGCTGAACCGTACCCGATCGCGGGTGGAAGGCCATGTACAAGCTGTTGTTCTCGATCTTCTTCCGGTGGGTCCCGGCGGAGACCGCGCACCACCTGGGCTTCGGGCTGCTTCGCGTGGTGGCCGCTGTGCCCGGGGTGGGGTGGTTGCTGCGTCGCTGGCTGGCTCCGCGCGACCCGGTGTTGCGGGTTCGGGCTCTGGGGCTGGATCTTCCGGGGCCGCTGGGTCTGGCGGCGGGGTTCGACAAGGATGCCCTGGGCGTTGATGCGCTGGGCGCGTTGGGGTTCGCCTTCGTCGAGATCGGCACGGTGACCGCGCAACCGCAGCCGGGCAACCCGAGGCCGCGGCTGTTTCGCCTTGTGAAGGATCGGGCACTGGTCAATCGGATGGGGTCCAACAACGCCGGCTCGGCTGCCGCCGCCGCTCGCTTGCGAGCCCGGACCCGTGGCCGAGCCCGTGGCCGGGGCCCTCGGGGGGTGGTGGGGGTCAACATCGGCAAGACGAAGGCCGTGCCGGAGGACGAGGCGGTCGCTGACTACGTGGCCAGCGCGACGCTGCTGGCCGAAGTCGCGGACTACCTGGTTGTCAACGTCAGCTCGCCCAACACACCGGGGCTGCGCGAGCTCCAGGCCCTCGAGCACCTGCGGCCACTGTTGGTGGGCGTTCGGGCGGCCCTGGAGCAGGCCAGTCCACGGCGGGTGCCCTTGCTCGTCAAGATCGCCCCAGATCTGGCGGATGCGGACATCGACGCGATTGCCGGCCTCGCGCTGGAACTTGGGCTGGAGGGGATCATCGCCACCAACACCACGATTTCCCGAGATGGGCTGGCCAGCGACGCCGCACAGCTCGAGACGATCGGTGCGGGCGGTGTGTCGGGTGCCCCGCTCAAGGACCGCTCCCTCGCCGTGTTGCGCCGGCTGCGCGCCACGGTGGGGGATCGCCTGGTCCTGATCTCGGTCGGCGGGATCGAGACCGGCGAGGACGCCTGGGCCCGGATCCGATCGGGAGCGACACTCGTGCAGGCCTACACCGGTTTCATCTACGGTGGCCCACTGTGGCCACGCGGCATTCACCGAGACCTGGCCCGCCGTGCCCGCCAAGCGGGCTTCACCTCCATCAGCGAGGCCACCGCGCTTGCGGCAAAACCCCGGTAGGGCAGGAACACCTGCACAACTCAGCCGTGCCGAACCAGGGTGAGCACGTGCACCAGCGATGGCGTCGGTGGCGTCGATCCGAAACCGAACCGCACCGGCGGGGTGACCGGGGCAAGGCTGCCTTGGTCAACGCCGCCCCAGACCACCCGCGCACCGACGATCCGGCGCAGATCCAGCGCCGCGTAGAGCTCCTCACGTCCACCGCCAGCGCTGCCCCGGGTGCGCACGCCCGGAAACACCCGGCGCGCGACCTGGTCGATCGCGGCGATCCAGCGCGAGCTGGTAGCCACCCAGCGAGGCACGGCTCGCAGCAGCAATCCCAGCGTCGACCGTCCTCCGACGTCAAAGGTGACCTCGATCGGTGGCGCCACGATCTGCCATCGCGCTCCGTCGACCGTGGCGTTGACGCCGACCGTACGCACGTCGTCGAACTGGTAGATCCCCGCGATGAACTCAGCGACCGCCGGCTGGGGGGCAAGCAGGACCCGGTGACCGTCAGGCTGTTCCACCATGACGTCGGTGAACGGTCCCCACGGCGACGACGTCCAGTGCCCGATGACCACCCGCAGGCCAGCGGCGGTGCCCAACCCGGCGATCCAGCCCTCGAAGCGAAGGACACCGCTCTCAGGCACCCCAGGACATACCATCGCGGCACCTCCGTACATCATGTGCTGGTTTCGGTGATTGCGAGCTACCGTGGGTCAACGTGTGCCGCCGCCCTTGCTGTCTCGCGGTGCGACCACCGAGTGCGGAGTGGGGGTCTCGTGGGCGACAAAGACAAGGATGGGGATAAGGACAAGGGTAGTGGCGGGGGTAAGCATCGGGACCGGGATGAGGAGGAAATCAGTCAGGACGGCCAGCAGAAGGGGCGTCCGTTGCCACCACCCGATGATGGCCACGAGAAGCACTAGATGAGTGAGTTGGTTTCAACTGATCACACTAGTCTGGTCGATGCGCTGTACACCACGGGCGCCGTTGACGAGAACTGGGCAGATGCTTTCCGGGCCGTTGCTCGGGATTTGTTCGTTCCGGATTCGGTGTGGACCGGCGAGCGGTCGCCGCTGCTGCCGATGACTCGCCGGGAGGATCCGGCCCGGTGGTGGGCGCTGGTCCACTCTGACGTCGCGTTGGTGACGCAAGTCGATGACGGTGACACCGCAGCGGGGCGGCCCGGCCGCTACCCGACGAGTTCGATCAGCCAACCCTCGTTGGTGGCGACGATGCTGGCCCGCGCGCGGCTGGAGCCGGGGCATCGGGTGTTGGAGATCGGCACTGGTACCGGCTACAACGCCGCGTTGCTTGCCCATCGTCTCGGTGCCACCTCGGTGACCAGCGTCGAGATCGATCCCGCACTGGCCAGCGCCGCCCGGGTGGCGCTGAAGAAGACGGGGTTCGGCGCGGTCACGGTGATCACCGGTGACGGCGCGCTGGGCCACCCGCGAGGCGCTCCGTACGACCGGGTGCTGTCCACGGCGACCTGCCACCGCGTGCCTCAGACGTGGGTGGAGCAGACCCGCCCGGGTGGGCGCATCGTGACCCCGTGGGCCAGCAGTTACCACAACGGCGCCCTGCTGCACCTCGATGTGAGCGACGACGGCGCCGCGAGCGGGCACTTCGGGGGCAATGTGTCGTTCATGTGGTTGCGTGAGCAGCGCATCCCGTTCGGTTGGCTGGCGGCTCAACCCGAGGCCACCTACCAGTACACCACCACCAGCGCTCATCCCTACCGGCTCAACGAGTTCAGCGCGTCGTTTGTCATCGGTCTTCTCGTGCCCGGCTGCCACTACCAGCTGTGCACCCGCGACGACGACCCTTACGACGCGGTCATGTGGCTGTTCGACCCCGCCACCGGCTCCCGCGCATCGGTCACCATCACTCCCGGGGCCACCGAATTCCCCATCGGTCAGCACGGCCCCCGTCGCCTGTGGGATGAGGCCACCGCCGCGTACGACTGGTGGGTCAGCGCTGGCCGACCCGACTACCACCGCTTCGGACTCACCGTCACCCCCGATGGTGACCAACACGCCTGGCTGGACTCCCCCCAGAAGCCACTGGGGTGTCATCGCGACTGACGGACATTAAGGCCACCTCAGGGGGTGTTGGGGTCTGGCTCCAGTTCTGGTGGGGTGGAAGCGGGGTGGGCGCGGAACTCGGCGAGGTCATCGCGCAGGGCAGTCCTGGTGGGGGAGGCAAGGTCTGGTACCTCCCCCACGTTGCGACAGTCCTTCCCCGGACCTCACCGACAGTGACATCAGTACGCGGCTTGGCAGACATCAGACTCCCGACCCAACAATACGATCGTGAAACGACCGTGCTATCCCTCGAGGTCAGTGCGGTCATGGTAGTAAACGGTAATGGACGGCCAGTCCTCACCGTCAGAGGTCATCTCGGAATGTAAAATGAGATCGCTGACGTCGATATCTCCGAATTCATCAATTTTATCGGCAACATGCCGCAGTAGTGCTGAGACATTGTCTTGCCCCGCGCCTTGCGGGTTGGACTGTGAAAAGTGAAACGCGGTGTAACGCGGACCTGGCATCTTCTTCGCACCCTTTGATAGTAATTGTATTTATTATTTCTGTCGCTTCTGCTTGTTCCGCTCTTTGTTATACTTCTCAGCCTGAATCTGCTTCTTCATCGCCCGCCTGAAGGCTTCTTTGTCGTAATCCCGCCCAGCCTTCCTGTTGGCAACCGCGCGTTTTTCTTCCTCGGATAGCCGGGGTGGTTGCGGCGCCATAGTAGAACTGCAAGAGAGGGGGACAATACCATCAGAGATCCACTACTCCACGACATGGGCCGGCACGCCGGCCTGGTGTCGGCGCTGAGCGCGTCCCTGAGCACGTCCACACCTCCCGTGCCCGTAGCCAAAAATTCTCTGGCATCGAAGTTGTAGACCGGTTGTTCCTCGTGGCTATGGTGGCGGTACCGTCGCGCGTCGTGGCTGACGTGTCGGAACCGGTACCGGACGGGATTGATGACTTCCTCACGTTGTTCGAGCGCCGGGACAGCGCCGACGCACGGCTGAGGCAGGCGCGTGATGATCAACCTTTGGCGTGGGCCCTGGTGATGGCGGCGTTGTCCTGGGAACAGCTTGACCGTCGGGGGTGGCGCGCACCCTCGACGCTGTGCGCGCAGGCGCGCCGGCTGATAGCCGCCTGGGGAGTCCCCGCTGAATCGGTGGACGACGCGGACCAGGTGGGCACAGCCTTGGAGTGGGCGATGCAAGACCCGGCGCTACTGGAGTGCGACGGCCAGGGCCGCTACCGGCCGGTGCACGGAGTGGAGTCCGCTGTCGGTTCGCGGGTCTGGCGTGAGCATCACCACGCCGCAGTGGTGTCCAGTGCGCTCACACCGGTGGACCTGGTGAGCAAGGGAGATGATGACCACCATGCGAACCCGGCCGATCTCGATGCCGCCGAGGTGTCGTATCGGCTCGCCGTGGACAGTGACGACCCGGACGCAGCGGCGGTGGCCTCGCGGCGGCTGGCCGAACTCGCCGAGTCGCGTGAGCAGCCTGCGGAGGCGGCACGCCGGTACGCCGACGTCGCGGCCTTGGGGCATCCGGTTGCCTCGCCGCCCGCGATGCTGTGGCTGGCCCGTCACACCGCCCAGGATGGTGACCGGTCCACGGCGCGTGCTCTGGCGCACGAGGTCCTCAGTAGCGGCGACGAACGATTGCTGGCGCAGGCATGGGGCTTGTTGGGTGGCCTCGCCTGGTTCGACGACGACAAAGATGGGGCAGTGGCCGCCATGCGGCTGGCCGTGGACGCAGCCGGAGATCAGCACCGGGCGTACAGCCAGCGCCTGGCCGCGATGCTCGCCGACCGCGGCGACCTGTCGGGCGCGGCCGACGCATACCGCAACTTGCTGAACCAGCCCATGCTCCCCGTGTGGACGGACGACGGGCAGACGGACGCCAGGCACTACGTGCAGCTCATGGCGGCGGCTGGCCGGGTTGAGGAGGCGGTGACTGTCCTTGAGCAGCGCGCCGCTGAGGACGACCTCTTCGCCGGGAGCCTGCTGCTGGCCCTGGCCGCCGCTCACGCGGCTCGCGATGACCTCGACGCTGTTCACCAAGTGCTGGCCCGCATTCGCGCCCACTGGAGCTCGACGCTGCCACACGTGTCGGTGCGAGCCGACGTGATAGAGGCTTCATTGGCCATCGCGGAGAGCAATGACGAACGCGCGGCGCAGCTGTACCAGTCGTTGACCGACACTGACGACACCGAGCGTCGCGACCTGGCCCGCCCATTGCTGATCACCACTGGAGACCAACTCGCCGCCGACAAGAAGATTTGCCTGATTCCCGGCACACGGCCACTCCTGGAGTACCTGTGCGAGGCTGCGGCGCCTGACACCGCAACGTGGGCTGCCACCAGTCTGGCGCATCTGGCCACCATGGAAAGGCGGCTCGATGACGCGGAAGCCGCCGTCCGCCTCGCGGCCCGCCACCTGAGCCCCGCTGAGGTGACCGCTTTGCGGGCACGGCTGCTGCAGCGCACCCGACGCCCTCGCCAACCTCGTTAACACCATGGCAAGTTGACGTGCTCAGCCGCACGGGGACGGCCCGTTATTTTCGTTGCGTGCCACCCACCCGAGCGCAGCGGCACGGGCGAGCCGAAGGCAGATCCGTTCAGAGTCCTGGTTGATCCCGACCATGCGGGCGTGGTGCAGATGCAGCAGAGAAGCCAGCACCGGATCGGGGCCTGGTTGCTGTGCCAGGCTGAGGTGGGCGCGGTAGGCCGCCAGCGCTGACCGGCGGCGGTCCCAGGCCAGGGCAAGCGCTGGGGTCGGGTGGTGGTTGACGTGGTCGGTCAGCCAGTTCAGGCCGCTGCTGAGGCTGCCGGTGAAGGCCGCCGCCAGGTTGGTGAAGCTCGCCGCGATGACGGCGTATGAGTGTGAGGTGACGCTCAGCGCTGCGATGGCCACAGTCGAGTCAGCGGCGAACACGGCCTCGGCTGCGTGCATGGCCGCACCGGTGCCGTAGCGGCCGACCTCAGGGTAGTAGGTGTCCAGCACGATGTTCCGGAGCAGCCCGAGGTGTCGGACGCGATCGGCCCAGGCGCCGAGGCGCTGGGCGGCGGCCCCGTAGGCGCGAGTGTCATGCAGCCGGATACGCAGGCGCAGGTGCGGCTCTGGGCCTCGGTAGCGCAGGAACCACCAGTCGGGTGGCTGGCCGTCCTCCCAGGTGGACAGCAGATCGGGCAGGTGGGTGGTGAGGATGTCGGTCTGCCGGTGTGGGTGCCCGTACAGCTTCGCGTAGAGCCACCGTGAACTGCCGGGCGGGTGTCCTGGGTGGAAGGTCACCCCGATCGGTCCGGCCTGTCGAGCCGATGGCGGCTGAGTGGTCGCCAAGGGGATGACGATCTCGTGGGCGTACCCGTTGTTCCACCCATAGTCGTAGTGGTCAGGCGCCTCGGTCACAGTGGCGGTGCCGGCCCGGTTCAGGTGGGTGCGCAGCATCGCCAGGTGCGCGGGCTCGTTCAGGTCGAGACAGATCCACACGTCCTGCTCACCGAAATGGACCACGTCCGGGATGCGATACCTGCACCGCAGCCCGTCCCATGCCTGCGTCCAGTCCTGCCAGGCGGCACGGCGCGCCGGCAGGTCGGCGGCGGACAGGTTCCAGTTAGCGGGCCTGAGCACAGTGCGGCGGTACCGGACGCGCGGCAGGAACGGAAGGCTGCTGGCGGCTCCCCAGGCAAAGGGGACGCAGGCAGCGGCCCGGACCGTGGTGATCTCACAAAGGAACCTAGCCAGCGGATGAGTTGCGCGGCGGAACTCGACGGCATTCACCATCAAGGGTTCGACAATTCGGCCCTTCGGCAGGGAGACCAGAAACAAGCGGTGGGCATCGCCACTGACCGCCAGATCGTCCAAGGGGATCTGCGCATTTCCATCAGGCCGATGTTCGCCGAGAGGTATTGGCGGGAAGATCACAGGTGTCCGGGCGAGGTTTCCGGTACGCGGCGACAACGGTGGACAGGACACCTGTGCGAGGAGCGATCCGGGAGAGAGCGTGGCCAGGCCGGTGAACGCGTGGACCATGAGGGTTATTCAGCCGGTCGTGTAGAAGTGCAGGCCGATTACGGTTGAGATGGTTGTCGCGAATGTTGCAATGGGGCGGCGGTAGTCGGTGTGCATGATTCTCCAGGTCTTGAAGTTGGCGAT
>JBATXM010000166.1:0-3162 GCA_049673305.1 Pseudonocardiaceae bacterium
CTGGATTATGCGCAGCGTTGGCCTGTTGGGCCTGGTGAGGGCGGGGCCGGGGATCGAGCGCTGCGCATAACGCGCCGAGCATTCTGGTCACGGGTTCGGCACGGTGTCGGGCCCGCATGATCGGAGGCAGGGCGTAGTGCAAAGTCGTTTCCGCAGGTCAACCGCAATGCCACAAGGTGCGGCCTGGCTGCGGTCTGATGTCTCGTCCGGCAACGCTGCTGGTCAGAGAGGTGGACTTCCTCATGATCTACTACCATCCCGACGCCTCCGACCTGCCCCGATGCTCAAAACAGTATCTGACCAGGAAAAACGACTTTGCGCACCGCCCTGGATCGGAGGTCGGCTGTGATGGTGACTTTGTCCGTGCTGGTGTCGGGTTTGGACGCAGAGTTGAGGCGTCTGGGTTACAAGGACTCGACGTTGGTCTGGTATCGGGGCTGCTGGCGTCGCTTGGAGAGGTTCTTCGCTGCCCGTCGCGCCCACCGTTTGAGCCCAAGGCCGGATTCGGCGTTCTTGCCGCGCCGTTCCACGCTGCTGCCGACATAGCCCGCGACGTACTGGGCGAACAAAGTGCCCACCGAAGAGAAACTCGTCTCCACCGCACCCTTCTCCCAAGGGGATCCCTCGTGGGAGGGCTGGAGGTTGATGCCCATCGCCCGGCAGGCATTGCGGAAGGCCTGCGACATGTAGACCATGCCGTGGTCGCAGACGATGGTCTCGGGCACGATCACCGGCCGGGCCGCCGCGTGTTCGAGCCGCTGATCGATCTCGGTCAACCGCCGGTGCGGCAGCACCGACCGCGACATCCTCAGTGCATCCGCCCAGCCGGGCCGCATCGGTTCCGGGGTCAGTGATCGGGCCAGCAGCAACGCTGCGTCCACCGCTTTGGTCGTGGGGCGCAGCACCGCGGCCGGGATGGTCCGCGTCGCTAGGTCGATCATCCAGGTGAGTTCCACGCGATCCACCAACCCGTTGTCCAGCACGACCCGGACGTCCAGCGGCGTGGAGTCGATCTGCATCCACTCGCCGGGCCGGACCGCGGTCACCGTCCCGAACGGGCCGGCGGGTTGCTTGGCCAGGGACCTGCGGGTGCGGGCCGACCCGAAGGTGTGCTTGCCCGCCGCGACCTGCTCCGCCAGGCGGTAGAACGTCGCCTGCGCCGGCATCACCGACGACGGGTCCAAGTCGTGCTCGCTGGCGAGGATCTGCTCCACGCGCCGCCGCAGCCGGCCGACCGTTCCCGTCGACCGGTTCGTCTCCTCGGCGACCGCCTGCCGGATCGCCTCCAGAACACGCTCATCAGTCTTGATGCCCCGCCGACGCGTAGTCCGGCGATCGACCAGACCCCAAATCCCGTGTTTCTCATAGGTGACCCGAAGCCGCTGCAGGGTGCTCAACGGAGTCTTGTGCCCGGTCGTCTCCAACTCAGCGACCTTGGCCAACTCCCGTTGCCGCAGTGAGCATGTGTGCGGGTCGTACTCCCGCTTCGGCGTCGCCCCGCGTCCTGCTTCCGGTGGCACTCCTGCGATCACTTCGACGATGTGGTGCTCCCACCAGCGCGCCTGATCGGCCACCTCCGCCGAAACCCCGTCCAGCAAGCCCTGCGGCGGCAGCGACGCCGGCACCCGCGTAACCACGCAAAACCCCGCAGCGGTGAACAGGTCCGCCCGTGCCCAGGTGACCCTGACCCCGGTCACGTCGGCCAACTGGACTCCCACCCCCGACACGGCGGTGATCGTGTGTACCGCGCCGTCAACGCGGACTTCGTCCCCAACTCTTAACTCTGGTGGCCGTGACACCGTCATCGCGCACCTCCAGCAACGGTCACCAACGACGCCCCGTTCAACGGGGCCGAAGCCAGGTCGGCGACCAACGTTCCCGCCCACATGAGATGAAACAACGTCGGCAGCACAGCAATCCGGTCACCGACAGCCTCGGCACCCGCCAACAATGGAACCGGAGCAGCGAATACTTCCCGTAGCCGAACCGCATACTCCGCCCGCATGCAGCGGGAATGCCGATAACCAGCCAGCCACCTCACGTTGGCCGCCAGCACCGGATCGACCGCGCCAACCCTGCGGTAAGCCCAGCCCACCGACTCACACGCCGCCGCGGTGACCTCAAAAACTTCGGCGTCCTCGGGCGCGATCCGGTCATCAGCACGAACGTCGACCACCATGCCCGTCCCGTCGCGCAGCCGAACGAATACGTCCGGGGCGTGCCGACGTGCCTTCCCCGCGGTCGACCACAGCAACCAGAAAGGCTGGCACGAGAAAGACCCCACCGTTGGCGAGAAGTCCAGCATGACGAACTGATCGCGTTCCAGCCACGACTCGAACCCGACATGCCGACCCATGCAAGCGGCAAAATACAGGCCTGAAAAGCTCCGCTGCCCCTGGTACGAGGGGAAGTTCCGCACCGGCGGAACATCCTCAAACCGCCCGTTCCAGCACGCCGTCAACGCGCCCTCGCGCTCGACATAACCCGCGCCGCTCGTCTCCAAGTACCGCAGACCGAACCCATCAGCTCGGGACAAGCCGACCGCGACAGCCGGTACACCACTGCCCACTGCGCCATCCCCAGGATCGTCACCATGCGGACACCGCACAGTAGCGACCGATGCCTCAACTACATGAGACGACGCGCCGGATACCTCAAATCAGTGAGACTGCCTCAACATCAACGAGACGGGACAGCAAGTCCCGGACCGCCGCCAGCGCCAACTCACACCACCCAACTTCACCCTGGATGAAAACAGCACCACCGAGATGAGCAACGAGACGCTCAGGTGAAGGTTCGTCAAGACAAAACGTGATCACCCAGTCGAGACCAGAAGGCCTGGTCCAGGCCAGATCGGGCTAACGATCAAGCACCATGAACATCAGGAACTCGTCGACTGTTGCGCTGCCAAGTTCGGTCAGGTCTACGCCAATAGGTTGCGCCGCCGGCGGGCCCAGCCTGGCGACACGTGGCACCTTGACGAGGTGTTCATCACAATCAACGGCAAGACCCACTACCTGTGGCGGGCGGTCGACCAGGACGGCACCGTGCTGGACATCCTGGTCACGTCCCGGCGCGACGCCAAGGCCGCGACCAGGTTCTTTCGCAAGCTTCTGAAGGGCCTGGAGTACGTGCCCCGGGTGCTGGTCACCGACAAGCTGG
>JBATXM010000167.1:0-4206 GCA_049673305.1 Pseudonocardiaceae bacterium
CGCCGGGAAGCGAAACCCCTTGTACGACGGCGCCTCGACCCCCACCAGCCCCAGCCCCTCCCACCTCACCGCGAGCAACCCAGGGATCCTCCCAGCCACGAGGCAGGCAACCAAGTTGACGATGCCGGTTTGGACCAGGTGCAGCGCGACCGCAGCGGCCTCGAGCAGGCTCTGTTGGGTCGGCCAGTCCAGTTGTTCGAAAGGCCGCCACGCCGTGAGGCCCGCGCGGACCGGCCCACCCACCGTGGCCCACACGTGGTTCAGGATGTCTCGGGAGCGAACGCCGACGCGTGAGGGGCTGATGCTCAGCTCGTCAAGCAACGTGCGCAGCAGCCGAAACCACACCCCGACGTGCACCAAGTGCCCGGGCAGACCGACTCGGCCGGTGATCAGGCCCTCGTGGGTCAGCCGATCCAACGCCGCGACGTGCTCGCCCACCGACAGCGTCGGCATCGGGGTCTGTTGAGCCAGCGCGAGCTTGACTTCGAATTCGGGCTCCAACCGGCAGGCGTGCTCTGGGCAGCTGATGGTGATCGGTAAGCGCCACACCAAAGCGGTGCCTCGTTGCGGGTCGGTAGCGCAGATCGGGCAGACCCGACGCTCCGACGCGGGTCCGGGCGCGGTCATCCACGGTCCCCGCCACCGGTGCACCCGGTTTCGGCCGACCTGTCCGGGAATCAGCAGCACCGAGTGCTGACGGACGTAGGTATCGAACAGCTCCTGCGCGTCGAGGGCATCGCCGGGTGAGAGGGTGTCGGTGAGCCAGGGCACCCACCCGGCCATCGTCATCGTCCGTAGTGCCGCCACCCCTACGCCGGTGCGCTCGGCGAGTACGGTGAGTACCTCCGTGGGCGGATCCCAGTCCAGATCGGCGAGCACCGCGGCGGTCAGCAGTGACGAGGCAGTGCCCAGGTTGTGGCGCAGCAGCTCGACAGCCGACAGGTCGTAGGGTGCGGCCAGGCGTGTCAGCCAGGAGGACAGCGCCTCAACGGCACCGGGCTGGGGATGCAGCGGCCATCGACGAACCGGACTCATAGGAGTTCGCGTTCGAATAATCGGCGCCGTTCGGTCGGCCCCGTATAGGGCGCGAGCAGCAGGCTGCGCTGGTTGATCGCCTCCTCGCCGGACTCGATCGCGGCGACCGCAGCGTCGGTGAGCAGGCTGGTCAGCTCACCGATGGTGCCCTCGCTGCGGGTGAGCAGATAGTCGGCCATCTCCGGAGTGGCGATCGCCGAGGGCCGGCGCAGTGGGAACGAGGCGGCGAAGCTGGCCAGCAACGAGCAGATGTCCGCGTCCGGTTCCCAGCGTGGCAGGGTCAGCGGGGCGAACCGGTTCTCCAACTGGTCGTCGGAGCGGATGGCCAGATAGGCGTCCCGGATGCCCACCCCGACCAGTGGGATGCGCAGCTCGTTTCCCAGAAACCGCAACAGGTTCAAAAACTCCCGGCGTGACTCGCCTCGTCCGCCCAGCACGTTGTGCAGCTCATCGATCACCAACATCCGGACCCTGGCCCCTCGGAGCAGACGCAACACCAGCTGCTCGAGCTCGCCCACCCGCTGCCGAGGCCGCAGCGGCGCCCCGAGCGCGGCCAGCAGCGCGGTGTAGAACCGAGCGATCGATGGCTCGGAGGGCATCTGCACCACCAGCACCGGGATCTCCTCACAATCCGGATGGGAGATCGGCGGGTGGGAGCGCCGGAACTTCTCAACGATCATCGATTTGCCGTTGTTGGTCGCCCCTATCAGCAGCAGGTTCGGCATCCGTTGCCGGGCCGGCCAGGACAACAACGTCTCCAACCGCTCCAACGCGGCCGTGGCGCGGGGGTAGCCGATCCAGCGGTCCGCGCGCACAAACCGCAGCCGCTCCTCATCCGGCAGCCGCGCGATCCGCTGCGCGGCCGGGTGCAGGTGTGCCATGCCGACCGGCGCATCCTCGACCTCGATCACCACTGTTCGATCACCTCGAACGGTTCGGCCATGACACTCGACTCGCCCGAAGACGGAGGCGGGGGCGGGGTCAATGCGGCGGCCACAGAAGAACGCGCGGGGATTGTACGTCGTTCACGGTCGCGACGGGCTTTACGAGTACTCGCGGCGGCGGTGTCGGTGATCTCGCGCATTTGTGCCACCATCGCGAACAGGGCTTGCTCGTCGACCTCGGCGCGGCCCTGCTCGCGCAGCCGGGCGACGGCGGCCTGCTGCTCCCACACGCTGATCGGAGGCCGCGACAGGGTCCGGTACGGCACCTCTATATAGATGTCGCCGTTGGGGTCGAGCGCCCAGACCCGGCTGATGTCACGCGGGTCACGGCGCAACACGAACTTGCCCAGCTGTTCGCGGCGGGCGATCCACGGTTTGAGCGCGTCGCCGTAGTACTGCACGTGATCGATCTGAAAGCCGGTGCGAGTCAGACTACGGCGGATCACCGGCAGGAAGTCCACCAAAAACGCCGTCTGGTTCGCGACCGTGATCGGGGCGCCCTGCTCGGCGACCAGCTCGTCCCACACCCCCGCCGGGGTGCGACCCAGCGTCTCGTGTACCTGGCCGTGGTAACAAGCCACCGCCAACGCCAGCCAGGCCTGCAACTCGCTCAGCGTCAGCACCGCCTTGCCGTCGCTGTCATATGTTCCGCGCCGTCTGGTATCGGAGAAGGTGGTTCCCGGCAGCTCGTCGTGCACCATCCGCATCATCGTGCCGATCAGCCGCTCGATGATCCCGCCGAAGTGCGGCGCACCGGGCGGGCGGTAGCCCAGGATGATGCCGTGCTGCTCACAGCCCCGCCGCAGGGCCTCGCTGTGGAACTCTGCGGCGTTGTCCAGATACAACCCTCGGGGTTTTCCACTCATCGGCCACACCACGTCCACACCGAGCTGCTCCAGCCAGGCCCGCTTGTCGCCAGCCGCGTGCGCCATGCACAACCCCGCCGAGGTCGCCGAGGGCGCCTCCAACGTCACCACCACACCGACCACGCAGCGGCTGGCCACGTCGATCGCCGCAGTCACATACGGGCGGCCGATCGGCAACCGATCCCGGTCGTCGACCACGATCACGTCCACCACGGTGTGGTCGATCTGCACCCGCTCCAACACCCCGGTGACCTCCGGCGGTACACCACCGGCCGAGCGCAGACACCGCGCCGCGTCGGTTCCTTCCCTTGCCGTCGTCGTGGCCACCGGGTCCAGCTTGGCGATCCGACGCAGCAGCGCCCCACGTGAGGGCACCGGCAGACCACGGCCCAGGCACACCCGCTTGATCTCCCGGTGTACCGCAGCCACCGTACGGCGCTGCCGGGTCAGATACCGCGTCCGCAGGACCTCGCGGATCACCGCCTCAACCTCGCCCGGAAGCTGTTCACGGCCTCGACCGCCGCTGGAGCGGCGCGGCAACAGATCCGAGACCACACCCTCGCCCGCGCGCCAGCGACCCAGCAGCACATACACCTGCCGCCGCGACACCCCCAACTCCGTTGCGGCCGCGTCAGCGTCCTCATGCCCCACGACCAAGCCCTTGGCCAGGCGGCCGATCACCTCCGCGCGGCGGACCGTCCGAGCCCACACCTCGTCCGACACCGACAGCAGACCCCGCTCGCAGACCACATCAGACTCGTCGCCCATCCCGCAAGACCTCGCCGTCGTGCATAGGAACTCAGAACACGGCGCAGGTTAGTGCACAGGAACCCGAACACCCCGGATGTTCGCGCTCCACTGCACCACCGCGTGTCGCCGCAGGTGGCCGGTGCACAGGACTTCGGACATTGACAGAAACACCAGATGATGAGCCCCGACGTTCTACGGACAAACGGCCCAACCCCCGCCGCGTTCGCGTTGCGCGAGCACTACCCCCCGCCGCCCAAAGCCGAGAGGCCGCTCGCGGTACGGACGACTGGCTCTGCCTCTCCTGACTCGGCTACCGCCCGCTCGACGATCCACTTCTGGCGCGCGGCGCGGTAACGTCCGGGTGGGTGTTGCGGCACGAGCGCGCCGCCTGATGACCTTGAGGCGCTGCGCCATTTATCGCTGAAGATTCAGCGCCAGATAGCTCTGAAGATCACACTCTTGCGTCTACCGACCGTGTACGTGTCCTCTGCCGGATGAGCTGAGGCACTGCCAGCGTGTCTGAGGCAAGTGGCCGGTTGCTGTCGCTGGAGTCGAGGCATCGTGATCGCGTTTTGTGTGTCGTCGCAGGAACACGATGCGATGGCCGAGCA
>JBATXM010000168.1:0-8785 GCA_049673305.1 Pseudonocardiaceae bacterium
CGCCGGGAATCAGCTACCAGGGACCCTGGCGTCTCCCCGGACCGGACTCACACCGGCTGGCTGCCCTGAGCTTGTCGCTCGGTTACACCACAACCTCCAACCTTTCATAGCGTCCGAGCTGCTGGACGCACGGTTTATGCAAAACCCTTCTCGTGAACCAAGGTGACTGTTCAATAACAGCTTGATCACCGCTCGGCGTGTCGGCTGAGCAACGGCCTTTCCCGATGATATCAATGGGGCTCCAACACCGATATCGACACCATCAAGGAAAGACCGTTGCGATACCATCGTACTACAGGTTTGATGCCGTCCCAGATGCAGGAGCTCGTTCGGCGCATTCACGAGGAGTTGACTGAGCCCTGGCACAAAAAAGTCGGCCGACCGAAGTCATGAGGACTGTATCAAGCGACGGAGATCGCGTGCATGTATCTCCGCCAGAACGGCACGCAAGAGTGGCCTCTCAACCCGGATGATCGTGGCGTGGTAACCGCCATCATCCCAGGCCAGTAGGGCACCTATCATCATCTGCAGACCGTGTCACGCCACTACTCGCGGATTCGGGTCTAAGGACAAGAACATCAACCGCCACACGCCAAGACTGACCGGCAGACCGTCACTCGACCAGGAGAAGCATGCCGCTGTGACCGACAGCGCAGCCGGTCGCAAAGGCTGGCGGGCCTTCACCCGGTTCAACCTAAACCGCGTTGGTCGCGGGCCAAAATCCGGTCCTGACGACGCTACTGTAAGATCAGGTGATCGAGTTCCTTCACGACAGGGGTGTACCGATCCTCGGTCACTCCTTGAGTTTCTACCTGCGCGACGATGAAGTACTCAAACGCGGCTCGACAGATATTTCTTAGGTCTACCGGCAGGGTGCAGGTCATTTCACGGGCGACCGTCAGTAGAGGACCCATTGGTCCGTGGGTCACCTTCGCGGTGAAGACAGCAAAGGTCGCGAGGCCGTTGTTCCCCGTAGGCTTAAGGTAGAGGTCAGCAACCCCAGGAGGCACCTGCACGACTGCGATCTGCAACGGGGATCCCACGATGCGTAGCTGGGTGACCTTCTCCTCGACCGGCCGCGAGCAGTCGCTCATCGTTCCTCGGAGAGCCCGCTCGACAGCGACCGCATCAGGGATGTACGGGCAGAACGTATCGGTGACGATTCCCGTCCCACCTGGTGAGAACGTAAGCTGGACCAGTGTGTTGGCGTTAAGCGGGGGAAGATCGACGTGAGCCCATTCGGCGCCGTCGCCGCCCAGATCAAGGGTACAGGAGCCGGAAGCAGGGCCAATCAGGAACCCGGAATCAAACCCGGATTCGCCGGACTCGTCCGGCGTTGCAGCGTACACCCGGGCATCCGCCGGGAGCGAGACGATATCCGGCAGCGTGACTCGATCTGCGATCGGACGCGGAGTGGACGACCGGCCATAAGTAGTTGTGACGCACGGCGTGACTTCGACAAGCTTGCGCGGAGCAGCCGAGTGCTGGGCGGAAGAGGATTCGGAGCCAGTCAGAGACTGGTCAGCGCCGCCTTCCTGGCAAGCGACCAGGATCAGCGACAAGGCCATGGTGATTATCGTTGCGACCCGGCATCTCAACACACCGTTGCCTTCAGCCATCACGACCGGCATTTGGGCCTCACTTCGCATCCTCTCAAGGCAGATGGCCTGTCGGTGACGGAGCCGATTAGGGCGTCGCACGTGGCCCGTCGCGGCGGTTGGTGGGCAGCGCGATGAGCACGGTGTAGCGGGAGGTTCGCTCGACGAAGGTGGCCATGCCGGTCTTCCTGGTTTGGTCGCTCACGAGTTCACCTTCCTAGCGGCCGGGTACGGTCCCGGTCGGTCACCTCGGCGGGTCAGGCGTCGATGCCGGTCATACCCACGACTCGGGCGCCAGGGCTGTGGTGCAGCTGCGGAGCCGGCGGCAGGTCCATCCGATCCGCAGCAGGATCTCCTGGCGGACGAGCTCACCGATAGGCAGGCACAAATGCAGTGTAGATGGCCTCATAGGACACCTGACAAGCCTTCTGGCTGGGATGTCCGTAGCAAATAATCGGCCCGCGATCTGATCCAGGGACGCGCCGGCACCAAGCAGGCCACCACGTCATTCCGCAGCTCGGGCCGTGCATCGCGCTTGCGGATCTTGGGTCGGCGCCGGTGGACGGCCACCTGGCATCCCGGTCGAATCAACCGGTACGGTCCCGGCCGCCGTGGCGTGCGATCTCCCGGTGCACCATACGGGGGTCACGACCAGGTCCCGGCGATCCTACGAGAGATCTCCTGCCAATCCCCCGCGCTCAGCACCGCCGCCCAGGTAGCCAGCTCAGCAGCTGCTGCGGTCCGGGGGCGGGACAGCTGATTTGCGCACTGTGCAGCCGCCTCAGCAGGTTGGGTGGTACCCCAGTCCGGGAAGATAATGACGCCAATCGGGGCCGGACAGGCGTGAGCCGGCGATCGCGCAGATCTCCTTGATCGCACGGTTCGGGTCGCCGGTGACGCCAGTGACGTCCCACAGGACCGCGTCTTGGTCTTTACTTCCGGTCAACAGCGTTCTGCCGTCGGGGGCCCACGCGACCTCACCGATGCTTGCCGGAAAGCCGGCAGCGGTTGCGAGAAGAACCGGATTGCTTGGATCAGACACACTCCAGACCTCCGCTGTCCGCTGGTCACCTGCGGTGACAAGAATCCGGGCGTCTGGGGTGTCGGGGCTGAAGACGACAGCATTGACGGTGCCCGAGGCTCCACCCGGGGCAGCCAGCTGTATCGGGCGAGGTGGCGCACTGACGTCCCACAGGACGACGGCGCCGGCAGCGCCGCCCACGGCGAGTAGGCGGTTATCGGAGCTGAAGGTAACGGCGGTCAGGTACGTGGTATTGACTCGACGGGTCGCGACCGGATGATCCGGGCGTGTGAGATCCCACAGCATGATAGTGCCGCGGTCGCCGACCGCGGCGAGATAATGCCCGTCGGAGCTGAGGGCAACCCCGTAGACAGTGGTCTCGCCCGTATCGAGAGTGACGAGCCGAGTCAGATGAGTGAATCCCGCCGTGTCCCAGACGGTGATCGTCTGACCCGACGTCGGGAGTGCTAACCACCGCCCGTCGCGACTGAACGCCTCTGTCTGCGAGGGCGTGCTGAAGACTACGGGATCGAGGACCGCCGTCAGGCTCTGCGGACGGGTTCGATCGCTTACATCCCAGGTGAGAAGTTTCCCTGTGTCGGTCGCTGCGGCCAGCGTCCGGCCGTTCGAACCGAAGCGGACTGCCCGTACGCGCTCAACTTCCAGGACCGCGGTTGGTACCGGTTTGCCGGAATCACTCACGTCCCATATGACGACCTTGCCCTGCGCCGCTACAGCGAGGGTGCGGCTGTCCGGAGCGTAGTCCGCAGCTTCGATACCACCCGCCACCTTGTCGATAAGCACGGACACGGCAAGTGGAATGGGAACATCCCAAAGGGACACGGTGCCGTCCCTTCCGGTCGTCGCCACCGTGTGACCGTCCGCGCCGAACGCCACCGCAATGGCCGACTTGCTCATTAGCTTCGCGACGACGGACGGCTGGGCACGGTTCGCAATGTTCCACAACGTCAGCGAACCGTCCGTGCCCACCGTTGCCAACAGGTCCCCACGAGGACTGAACGCGACGTCGTTGGCACCCCCGGGAACGGCGATGAGGCCGAGACGCGCCGGGTGGGCGAGGGCGGATATGTCCCAGAGCGTCACACCGTCGTGGTCGGCGACGGCCAGTTCGTGACCGACCGGTCGGAAGTTGACCGATGTGATGGTAGGACCGGCCGGGACAGTGGCCGCGCGTGCGATACGGGAGCGGTCCGTGAGCGCCCACAGCGCCACCGCGTCCTCTCCTTCCACGGTAGCCAAGGCGTCGAGATCCGGGCTGAACACCGTGCCCCAATGCTGCCCGAAATCGAAGTCGATTTCCTTGGGCTTCGGCATGGGAAATGACCCGGCCTGCTCGTGCCGCGCTACGTCCCAGATCACAACTCGGTCACCAACACCCACAGCGTTCAGCTGGCTCCCGTCACGGGAGAAGGCGAGGCCCATTGAGCGGTACGAACCGGTGACGAACCGACCTGTCTCGACGGGTTGTTCGGAACGGCGGACGTCCCACACCTGGACAGTCCCCCCACTAGCAGCCGTCGCCACCAGGTTACCGTCCGGGCTCAGCGCAACCTGTTCGAGCTGCACGGTGCCCCCCCAGGAGGACACCTGCGTAAGCTGATGGCGGTTTCTCACCTCCCAGAGCGTGGCCGTGCTATTCGCCGTGAGCAGGCGATGCCCGTCCGCGCTGAGCAGGACCTTGTTCGGTACGGTTTGATCGGTCGCTTTCGCCAGGTAGTGGGGTTGGGCCACGGCGCGAAGCAGGTGAGCGCGGGTATCGGGACCGGGCGCGAGATGGACCGCCTCAACGTCGAGAGCCATCGACGTCGCGGGCTGGCTGTCGCGCAGTTCGTCGGCCGTGGCAAGGAGCCCCAAGCCGATCGCGACTCGATGTTGCTGATAAAGCGCACCGCCGGCGCTCCCGAGGAGAACGACGACCGCGGCAAGGCCGGCGATGAGTCGTCGGTTCAGCCGGGTACGTGTGAGGCGTATCGCCTCCTTCACGTCGCTAGCAAAGTCGACCCGGACGCGCATCCTCTCGGCGATCGGGGCGACCTCCCGCTCCGACGGGCGAGGTATCACCACCCGGAGTTCCGCCCGGCGCGCGGCATCGATCTTGTTCTCGTACCCCCGGACGGGACGCAGCGTCTGACCCGGGCCGATGGCACCGGTGACCGCGCAGCGCTGGTCGAGCCGCTTTGGGCGCATTGCGGCGAACCGGCTGAGCCGGCATGCAAGCTCGTCGAGCGCGACAGCGAAGGCGGCACCCAGCGAACCGCGGACGATCTCGTTGCACGGAACGTTCTGGTTGTTGACGATCGCCCAGGTGACGCAACAGCTGTCCAGGCGCTGCAGCGACGAGAGCCAAGCGGCCCGCAGCGCGGCCGCGAACTCCGCGTCACTGGTGAGGAACGGCATCACGTGCGGGTCGGGGTATAGGCCAGTAGGGCCGGCTAGCAAAGTGGTGAGCCGCAGGGTGGCCGTACCACCGGAATGATGGCGATCGAACAGCACTGGCACCTCGACCTGCGCCATCGGCTTGAGCGTGTCGAGGAGCGCGAGCGCGATGAGCGCGGTATACGCGGCCGGTGGACCGTCGGCAAGCTCGTCCACGTGATGTAGCACGGATCGGAGTCGCTGGTTCGGCTGAGCGAAGAGCGCGGTGGGAATCGCGCTGGGAATTGCATCCGGGACGATCTGCGCTCGCCGCCAATGCTCGATGGACCGGCTCAATTCGGTTGTGGCGGACGCCGGATCGGCCAGCGCGAGGGCCACCGACAGCACGGCTTGCGCAGCCGACAGCGCGGGCGCATCATCACCTTCGTCCGCCAGGGCACTGTCGGGGTTGCGCTTCCGGCCTCGGTCGGAGGACACGTGGGGCCACGCCGGCCCCTCCTTCTGCAAAGCCGCGAAGTTCGCGCCCGCCGGGTCCAGCAGCGCGGGCAAACCAGATGGGTCGTCCCGCAGCATTGTGGCGCATATCTGCAACCAGTTGGACGTCTGAGTGAGTTCCCGGAACTGAGTCCGTAGTAGCTCACGTTCGGAGCCAGCCGCTATTTCGTCTCCGCCGGGATGTGCCTGACCCGGCACGTGTTCGCCAACCTCCAAGCGGACCTCCAGATCGGTTTGTTCGGCTCTTCACAGCTCGGCGACGATGGCCTCCTGCACGGGGTCGCCCGCCGGACGCTGCCGGGCGACCGCCCGCCAGGCGTTCCGTCCTGCTCGGCCGGTGCCCCGGACCGAACGGCGGACGGCCACCACATCGTCGAGGCCCAGCGACGACGTCGGACGGGTGGCGAGTACTGCGACCTTGAGCGAGCGGCCGACGCCGGGGATCAGCAGATCTGCGACGTGCAGACCGGAGGTGTCCACAGTGGGAAGCAGGAAATAGTCGAGGTTCCGCTCTGCCGTTGCTACACGCACGTGGAAGATGTGATTTGCAGTGAGTGGGTGGAGTGTCTCGATAAGCAGTTCCACCTCATCAGGACCGGCTTCGCGCAGCACGCATCGCATGTCCCGTTGCTCACTGAACCACTCCGTCGCGATCGGGTCGGCGGGCGTCGTCGCCGCCGCACGTTCCCGGATGCGGTCTAGGCGTGGCAACACGATGACAACGGAATCGTCTGGGAGATCCAGCGGCGTTTCGTCCGGGTCGGCGGCAGCGGAGGCGGTAGCGCCGGGTGATTCACGGGACGTTTCGGGCTGCGGTACAGGCCCTCGGGGACGATCAGCATCGCGGTACCTGAGGACGTGTAGTAGTCTCAGCCAACGGACGGCGTGTACACGCCGTCCGTTGGCTCCGCGAGAGCTAAGTCTGGGTACTAGTGCCCAGAGTAATGTTACCGCCCCTCCCAGGAGGATCCCTCCGGCGAGTGAGGTAATGATTACCGTTACCCTTGGCACTGTACCCATAAATATTACGAAAGCACCAACAATAACAGCCAGTACACTGAGCAGGAAGATGCGCGCGAGATATATCCTTGTGCTCAACCGCCATGACCTCAAGAGGGGCACGACATCCCTGCTACGAGCGGTATTCATCAACGAACTCAACGAAGTCTTAGACATCGTCTGCTCCCCTGACGGGTGGAGACGCGACAGATCGGATTTCTTTAGTAGTCCGCAAATTTCGTTCAAAACCAAGTCGAAGCAGTACGTTTGTGGCCCTGAGGTCCCAGAAAACAAAGAGGACGATACAGATGAGCGTTGAGGCGCCAAGTATGATCTTTGCAGTGCGCCACTCAAGGTCGCCACTGTTCCGAATGTGCCCAGTTGTCAAATCGAATAGCCAAAGTATTGCCAGCCAGATGCCAAGGAACAGAGAGTCTAGAATTATGGTCGACAGGATCCGGACCCGCGCGACGGCCATCTCCGTTACGCTGCCGGTCGCGTCGTCGGCACCCATAATCACTGCTCCCTACTCGTCCCTCTATCGAGGATTCCAGATGATCGATATTCGCGTCAAGACGCTAGGCGGAGGCGCCATTGGAGTGAAGTATGCCACGGTCACTGTTCCACGGCGCTGCATTGGGTGACAACCCCACTACTAACTGTCACAGTAATGCTAATCTACCTTTAGCCTCGCATATTCACGGGTGTGATCATCTGGTCGGGAGCCTTGAACCACCCTTTTGTTGATCTTGTTTTTGGGTGGTGGGCGGGGTGTGGTGCCCGACTGTCGTGTCGGGTGGGCGCCGGTTCCACAGGCCGGGTGGGTTCCTGGGGGTCGTCGGGTCGGATGGTGGCTGGTCAGGGTGGTGGTAGGGCGCAGATGGTGGTGAAGGCGTGGTGGAGGTCGGTGGCCCAGGGCCAGGTGTCGGGGATTTTCAGGCGTCGGCGTCGTTGGCCGCGCACGATGCGCCCGGCGGTGTGCAGCAGTCGGTAGCGCAGGGTTGTGGGTTCTGCTTTGGCCAGGTCGCCGGACAGGGCGAGCAGCCGTAGCCAGGCCAGCAGGTCGCAGGCCAGCGACACCGCGGCGCACCAGGCCTGGTTAATCGCATAGTCACGGGAGGGTAGGTGGGCTAGACCGGTGTTTTTGCCACAGCGGAGATCCTGCTGGCTAATTCGGCTGGTTGTTGATCGTTGGTCCGGCGTGGCTCCCGTTTGTTGACCTTGTGTGTGTTCATGATCGTTCGCGGTCGGTTCTCGTCGTCCCCGGTCGTGGATGGAGCACAGTGATGTCGATGCGTCCTCAGCCCTGGCCCGAGCCGAGCGAGGAGATCGCTGTGGCGGTCCGGGCGATGTATCCCGGAGGGAAGGTTCCGCTGCCGGTGGCGATCCGTGATCAGCTTGGTGAGGTGTTCGCCGATGAAGCATTCGGTGCCGGGTTCGCCGCGCGGGGCAAGCCGGGCTGGTCACCGGGGCGGCTTGCGCTGGTCACGGTGTTGCAGATGGCTGAGAACCTGACTGATCGTCAGGCCGCGGAGGCGGTGCGGGAGAAGATCTCCTGGAAGTATGCGTTGGGAATGACGCTGAGCGACCCCGGGTTCGACGCTTCGGTGTTGTCCGAGTTCCGCGCTCGGTTGGTCGCCCATGGTCTGGAAGAGCAGGTCCTGGATGTGCTGCTGGCCCGGCTGGGCGAGTTGGGTCTGGTCAAGGCTGGCGGCAAGCAGCGCACCGATTCCACCCATGTGCTGGCTGTGGTGCGCGATCTGAACCGGTTGGAGCTGGCCGGAGAATCGGTGCGAGCTTGCGTGGAGGCCCTCGTGGTCGCCGCGCCGGGCTGGTTGCCCACGGTGATCGACGTGCCGGACTGGGCGCAGCGTTATGGCGCCCGAGTAGATTCCTGGCGGCTGCCCACCTCCCAGACCAAGCGTAAGCAACTGGCCGATACCTACGGCACCGACGCCCTCGCGCTGCTGCGCTCGGTGTATGGCCCCCAGGCGCCGGACTGGCTGTGTAAGTTGCCCGCAGTGGAGGTGCTGCGGCGGGTGCTGGTGCAGAACTACCGCATCCACACTGACGCGCGAGGGCGGGAGGTGATCACACGACGGGAGACGGACACAGACGGTCTCCCGTCGGGCAGAACTCGGATCAGCTCCGGGCGTGTCATTACAAGTGTGTAAGCCACGGATGGACCAAGATCGGTCGGTGTGATCACCACTCGGCCGGGAAGGGAACCATCTGTGAGTCAGGACACCAGTGTCGAGGATCGTGAGGTCGAGGC
>JBATXM010000169.1:0-36906 GCA_049673305.1 Pseudonocardiaceae bacterium
CGAGTTGATCGGTGCTCCCATCCCCCTGACCCTCGCCGGCACGTAGCCACGAACACCGACCCAGCCGACATCAAACCCGCAGCTCACAGCCACGCACGCCCACAAAGATCAAGTAAGTTCAGCTTAGACTGTGGGATGTCCCGTGGGTTCATGCGGGGGTTCCAGCCGGTCTGGAACGGTCTTGACCAGTTGCCTTCTGGTTCCTGGTGCACCACAAGACCGTGACAAACCGTGGTTGCGATCTCATGTCGCAACCACGGTTTGTCACGGTCTCCATCCGCCAGTGCCCGTAGGTGTGCCTTCCCCGAAGCGACCAATCACCGCCCCGATCAGTCAGAATCAACCAATACGAGAGTCAACCTACTCATCACAGTACGTAACAGGAGCCGATGTGGACATCAGGGCTCACGCCTACCCACAAACATGCCGCCCTGACGATCCGCCTAGCGGCAGCTCTCCGCGGTCCGCTGTTTTTCTCGATCGGGACGGCACGCTCACCGAACCCCGCCGCTACCCCAGCCACCCCGAAGACCTCGTCCTGCAACCCGGCATCGCCGCCACGCTGCGGGCATTCCAGCGCAACGGCACCGCCCTCGTGGTGGTCACCAACCAGTCCGCACTCGCTCGTGGCCTTTTCGACTACAACACCCTGGCCACGATGCACAGTCGCCTCCGCGATCTCCTCGAAGGCATCGGGGTAAAGCTCGACGCTATCTACACCTGCCCCCACCACCCACACGGCAGCGTGCCCGCACTCGCCATCACCTGCGCCTGTCGCAAGCCCCGGCCTGGGATGCTTTTGCGCGCAGCCAAGGAGCTCAACATCGATCTCCGCAAGTCATGGATGATCGGCGACTCCCTCAGTGACGTCCAGGCCGGCACGAGCGCCAGCACCCGCACCGCGCTGGTCTCCGCCTGTCGAGAATCGGTCCAAGGCGTCAAACCTGACATTTGGGCATCCACCACAGCCAAGGCGCTCACCCACGCGTACCGCAGCCGCAGCTCCAAGAATGCCTGCACCTAGCGACCCGTGATCGCCAGGACTCGCTCTTGATCCACACCGGTGGATTCGGGGGTATTGGCCTGGGCAGCGAACCGCTTGGGCTTGTCCTGAGTCTGCACGGCGTATCCGTCGGCGACGAGTTTTTCCAGCGCGTTGTTGACCGCGCCCGACGACCGGTTCAGTGCCTTGCCGATCGCGCTGGGGCTGAGCTGCTCGCCGGGGTGCTCGGCGAGGTAGTCCTCGACCATGCCGCGCAGTGCGCCCTTGCCCAGCCGTGGCGCCTTCGCGGGTTCCTGACCCTCGTCGCCGGACGTGGCGGCGCCGGTGCCGGGCGTGGTAAGCAACTCTGGGGGCTGCTCTGCCCCGTTGTGGTCCGTGGGATCGGCCACCGCGCCACCCGCGTCATCGGTCGAGTCGGGAGCGGTGTCGTGCGCTGGCTCGTCCGCGTCCGCCATGTCCGGTTGCTGGCCAACGGTGGGTTCGGTGCCGTGATCGGGGGTGGCGTCGCAGATCGTCCACGTGTCGGCGCCGCGTCGCCCGCCCTGGCGAACCCGGGGGTGCGGGCCACGCTGCCCTCGGTGGCCCAGGCAGTGAGGATCTTCCCGGCGGTGGAGCGGCCGATCCCGGCGAGGACGGCGAGGACGGCGGCGGTGGCGGAGGGGTGGGCGTGCAGGGTGGCCCACAGTTTGTCCTCGGCGACGGTGCGCCCGGCGGGGGGCGGGGTGGTGTCGGGCACGGCGTGCAGCGCCCGGGTGGCGGTGTTCGGGCAGACGTTGTGGTTCTTGCTGGGCATGACGACCTCATTTCACGGTGAACGATGTCGAATGGGTGGTCGTGCCCCCGGGGGCGGTGTAGCCCCGGTGCGCTGCCGGTGGATCGGGCTACGGGTCTATGGACGCTTCCTTCACAGCGGGAAGTCAACCCCCGTGGAGCAAAGACTCCCATCTTGTTTTCCAGGCCGTGTTCGCGGGACCGGTGATCGCTCATTTCCCCGATGACCAAACGTTCGTCGATCACTGCGGGGGCTTGACAATGACGCGGGTATCGAGGGTGGACGGACCCGTCAGCACACCCACACTGGCCCACACACCCGAGGTGTGACCTGTTCCGGGCTGCCACGTTCTTTCTTCTCGCATCGCTCGTTAACCGGTGGGGACGAGCGCCATCCACATCGAGAGGGATTCATCGGATCCTGTGTGGGACACGCTCACCCGGTTTCGCGGCAATCACACTCCGGTCCTCTCGTGGAAAAGAGATCGGGTCGGCGCTGACTACCGGTGGGCGGTGAGGGCCCGGGCGGTGAGGCGGGATGTTGCCCTCGGCGTAGCGGTCGGCAAGCAGCAGGCTTTGCACCGCGCCCACCGCGGTGCGGTAGGAGGGCGTCGCCCGGGCGGGGTCCACCCACAGGCCGGTGACCGGGCAGGGCCGCAGCAGGGTGTGCAGGAACGCGGTGATGGGTGGCCGGGTCAGGTTGGCCAGCGGCACCGAGAGGCCGGTGACAATGCGCACCGCGTCGGCGATCGCCAGCGCGGCACCGGTCCGGTGGGCGAGGTAGGCCGGAGACACGGGCGGCAGGACCGGCGCATTGCAGCGACCCAGCCAGCATCCTGTGGTCCGCGCCTGTCGTAGAAGTCGGCCTTGGTGCTCACGGGGTCCACCGCCCGGAGCGGTCGGCGTCGGTCAAGGTTGCCGGGTGGCGGCGGGCATGAACCGTTCCTTCCGTTCGTGGCGCGCCTGTGGTGGGGCAGGGCGCCGGGTCAGGGGCGGGTGGTCAGGCCGCAGCGGGGGTGGTGGGCAGGGTCGGTGTGGAACTCGTCGGGGCAGCCGTCGCTGGGATCGTAGTCGGGGTCCTCGGTGTCGAGGTAAGCGCCGAGGACGGCCAGGGTGGCGACCCGGGTGATCGGGACGAGGGCCGCGCAGTCGGGGCACTCATCGAGCAGCAGTCAGGATTCGGTCGCGCCCAGATGGGGCCCGAACCGCCACCGGTGGGCGCCGTCGGGGTCGGTGACGATCAGCAGGTCTCCGGGCACCGCGCCGTAGACCCGCTGTGGGTCGTCGATCACGCTGACCTGGTCGAGGGGCACGCCCAGCGCGGCAGCCAGCACGCGGCCCTGCCGCGCCCGTAGCTCCCACGCGCGCCAGTCCAGGTGGCGGTCCGGGAACCGGTCGCGGTCGGCGTCTCGTGCCGCGCGGGCGGCGCTGACCGCTCGCGTGACCAGTTCGCGGCAGTGTTCGGGTGTCATTTCCGTGACCTCCGGATTCAAGGGGCGCGAAAGGCATGGCTCGCGCCGGGTGGGTGATTCGGTGGGGGTTCCGATCTCCCGGTGACATGTCTAATATAGCTCGATTCCAATCGGATCTCAATGGCTGTTCACTCCTCTTTTCATGACTCTTTTCCTAGTGTCGTCGCGCGTTTCCCGATTCCCCAGACCGGCACGGCTGGTCGCATTGCGTGGGCTCCGATCCTCACGATCGAGCGAGGTGAGCGCTCGGTTCGCCGACAGGTAGCCGAGATCCTCGACGCCCACGCTGCGGGGCCAGGGAAGAGGGAACTAGCTTTAGATCGGGATGAATGGGTAAGTGATGACAAATCGCGAGTGCCGGTGAGGCGAAACACGAACCGGCACCAAGCACGCACCCCCGGCCCGATGTGATGTCCCGCTTGTGGCCAAGCGAGTCTGGGAGACCAGCGGATCCCCTTACGGCCGGTTCGTCCAGCGGCTGGGCCGACTGCCGGGGGTGGTGTTCTAACCGGTACCCCCGGTTGATCCCCCAGGTGATCCTCCGTATGCACCCCCCGCGGATGTCACTGTACGCGTACCTGATCTCGGGATTTGCCACCGAAAGTAGCTGAGCTGGAGAATCATTGCCCGGTAGAAGCGGGGTGGGGCGGGTGGGGTCGGGATCAGGGTCGCGGGGCCTGTTACCGCTGGACGAGGTGAGTCCGGTGCGGTGATCGGATGAGTGGGCGCCCTGGCGCGGACCACCGGGGTGCCGAGGGTGTGTGGGCATGGAGAGGGGGGTGGTATGGGGAGTCGGGAGGAGGTCATGATCGTGGATGACGAAGAGTTCTTGCGTGATCTGTATGACCTGCTGCACTTGTTCGATGATAAGTGGGTGTCGCCGATTGTGGTCACTTTGACCGACGGGCCGATGCGTCGGGTCGAGATTCTTTCCACTATTCGCTCGTATTCTGTCGGACAAGAGTGGTCGGGCAAATCCATTGTCCTACATGATAGCATCCTGGCGCGGGTGTTGAAGAAGATGACCGCCGAGGGGTTGTTGATCCGCGATGAGAAACCGAAGGGTTTTCCGCCGAAGGTCTACTATTCGTTGACCCCTGAGGTTGTCGAGTCGTTGACGGCGCTGGCCCCATTGGTGGCGTGGTCTCGCGCTCACCGGGAGATCATCGAGCAGGCCCAGGCATACAGCCGGCACCACGGCGAGCGGAAGGCGACACCGACCGGTATTCCTGACTTGGTTGGCGGGGATGTGGACCCCGATGACGACATGGCTGCGGTGGGTGACCTGGAAGCGAGGTGACCCCTGGCGCCGTGGCGCACAGTCGGGGTCGAGGTGCTCAGCTCGCCGCGGCGGCGCCACGACGGTCACCCCGAAGATTGTGCCGGCCGGGTGTGCGGGCGGTGTCGGCGTCTGCGGCATCGTGGCGCTGCTGCAGGTGTGTCGCCAGCCCCTGCGTGGGCGCGGTGGGCGTCTCGTCGATTTCGGCCAGGCGGGTACCGAGCAGGGTCAGCGTGCGCGGGATCGCGTCGAGCTGTCCCAGCCGTTCCTGCAGGCGCATGATGTCGCGGTAGAGCAACTCGTTGTGCGGGTCGAACGCCCGGGCGGTTTCCAGGAGATCGAGGGTGTGCTGGGGGTCGGAGTCGACCAGGGCCCGAGCCAGCGCGGCGACGGCGTCGATGGCGTCGCGGCGGGTGGCTTCACGGGCGGCGTCGATCCACTCGGTGTCCATACCCTCGGCTAGGCACCCGCCGTAGCAGTCCACGATCTGTCGGTAGGCGGCGATCCGCTCGCTGCTGGTGGATGCCGCCCGTCGGGCGGCCACCGCGTCGCTGAAGCGCCAGTAGTCGACGTCGACGAGGTCGGTGTCGAGCTGGTAGCGGCTTTCCCCGACCGTGGTGATGTCGCCCACGGCGCCGTCGGTCGCCTCGTGGAGCGTGCGCCGTAACCGCGATAGCGCGGTGTTCAGGGCGTTGGTGGGCCGCTGTGGTGGGTTGTCCTCCCACAGCGGCCCACCAACGCGTCGCGGTGCACGCCGTCGGGGTGCACCGCGAGGAACACCAGCAACTCCCGTTGCCGTGGTGGGAACGCCCCGGTGATGTCCCGCACCGTGGTATCCGCGGCGGTGCCGTCCTCGCCGGTGGGGTCGGGTGTCCAGTGCACCCGGGGGCGGCCCAACACGGTCAGCGTGATCGGTGTGGCGGGGGCGTCGCGGTGACCTGGCTGGTGGCCGGGCGCCACCGGGGAACACCGGGGCGCGGTGGTGGTCTGCTCGGCGGCCTGATGGGCGTGCCCGTGGTGGGGTTGGCGGTCGCCATGGGCCGCGTAGGACGGCGCGGGTCCGGGCTCACGATGGGGTGCCGGATCGGGCACCAGACGCGGGCCGATCCCCTCGGGTTCCGCGCTGGGGATCGTGGTGACCTCCAACGCGGTGTCGTTGACGGCGGCGCCGTCGTGTGCGTCGAGGGCGGTGGGGGCGTTCCCGTCCGGGGGTTCCGTGGAGGGCAGCGGCGGGTCCTCGATCCGGTGCGCTTGGACCGTTGACGGTGTCGGGTGGTCGGGCGCGATGGGTGTGGGGCCGGGGGTGTTGGGTTGGGCGTGGCGCAGCAGCGCGAGAAGCTCGACGGTCTCGGCGTGCGGCATGTGGAACATCCGGGTGCCCTTCAGCGCTTCCCCCGGGCCGGGACTGGTCGCCGAGACGGTGCCGTCGGCTCGGATGTAGGTGCTGACCCCGGGGCGCCACTGGCCCAGGATGATGCCTACCAGCCCGAGGTGGGCGCCGTTGTCCAGCACCGCCTGCAACCGCTGCGTACTCTGCGCCGGGGGCCGTGCGACCAGGGTGATCACCGGCCACGCCGATCCCGGGGTCGGGTGCTGTTCCCGGGCGCGGTGGAGGATCTCGGTTTCCAGCTCGTCGAGTGCGGCGTCGAGGTCAGTGACCACTGACACCGCGTCGGGCAACTGGGCGTGGGTGTGCTCGGGCCCCAGCACCAGCGTGAGATCCTCGGCCGGCACGATCACCCGCGCTGTGCCCACTGGTGCCGGGCCCCGCAGTGACCCGGGGTGCGGCGGTGGGGCCAGCATCGCCAGCAGTAGCGCCCGGACCGCCGCCGCCGCCCCCGGGCCGACCAATCCCAGTCCGCAGGCCACGGCCAGATCCAGCGCGACCTCCCGCCCGTCGCGCACTCCCAGTCCCGGTGCCGCCCGCACCTCGGTCCCCCCGCCGGCAGGGGTGCCCAAGTCGGGTGCGGTCGGGACGACCAGTAGCGGCGGGTTGGTTCCGGGGCCGTTCCCGCCACCACCGCTGTCGTCGGGGTCACTGTCGTCGTGTTCGGCCCGCAGATGCGCCAGCCGCAGCTGGTAGACTACCGGCGCCACGGGGAGATCGTCGCGTCGGCCGCTGCCGGGCCGGTAACGGCACCGGGCACGGCGACGGGCCACCAGCAGCGCGGCACTGACCGCGGCGGCCAGGCTCAAGCCGACGAACACGCCCGGCTCCCACCCGATACCCGGCCCAGAGCCCCTCGAGGATGCCGAGGCCGCGACGGGAGTGGCGTGCGGGCTGGTCGAAGGTCGGCTGGGTGGGGACGGTGGCGTGGTCGGTGCCAGGGGCGCTGGTGGTGTCGGCACGGCGGAAGGCGCCCCGTCGTGGTGACCGCCGCCCACCGGGACCGGCAGTGAGGTGGGCGGGATGGCCGGGGTGTTGGGCGGCAGGACGAGCCACTCCCCGGGGAAGATCAGGTTCGGATTGGTGAGCGTACCCCCGTGGGGTTGGGGTTTTCCCCTGTTCGCCTGGAAGATCTCCGGCCAGCGCCTGGCGTCGTCGAGTGTGCGCGCCGCGATGCGCGACAGCGTGTCGTGGATCCCGTTCTCCGGTGCGCGCACCACCACGGTGCGCGCCGCCAGCGGTGCGGGAGCGGCGGGGGCGTCAGGGTAGGCCGTCACCGTGGCCGTGAGGGCGGGGGTGGTCACCACCACGACCGGTTGCTCACGCGGTGTCGCCGAGGAGTGGGCGGGAGCGGTCGCCACGAGAACGCCGTGTCCGCTGGTGACCTCGGTGATCCCCGCGCCCGCACCCGAGGGGCTGCGGTTGCCCAGTAGGGACAGCGCGATGACACCGACGAGGATCGCCGCGACAGCGTGCACCGGCCCGACAGTAGGCAGCTCAGGCCAGCGCAGGCCTCGCGCCGCCGCCAGGACACAGCGCGCCACGTCGATCACAAACGCGGCCCAGGCGATCCAGCACAGGCACGCCAACACATCCAGCAGCAGCGGGGTGGTCATCGGGCTTCCCAGCACCGCCACCACCTCGTCCCCGGTGGGAAGGTGACCCGGCAGCGGCCAACCGATGTAGTGCCACAGCGCCCAGGGCAGCGCGGCGACCAGCGCGACCAGCACCGCCAAGGCCGCCAGCCCCCGCAGCAGGCGCCCGAGGATCCGGGCGATGCCCGCGACCATCCGCCACAGCGCGCCGGGGATGCCCGGCCCGCGGGGGTGTCCGGGAGGGTGGTGGCGAGTGGGGGAGGCGGTCACGGTGCTCGTGTCCTTTCTACTGTTATGGCTCGACGGTGAGCACGCCGCGCACCGGATGCGCGCTGGCCGACCCGTGCACCGTCAGCGCTCGGATCCCCACCAGACCCAGCAGTTGAGTGGGCTGGGTGGCGGTGACAGTGACGGTGACCGTGTCGCCGGTGACGGTCACGGCGCCGGTCGCGCGCACTGCGGCCAGGTAGCGGCGGGCGTTCGCGGTGGCCTGGGCGGGGATGAGCTGGATGGCTCCGGTGGCGCGGTAGGCACCCAGGTCGAGGGCTTGGGCGCCAGCGCGGGCAGCGGCCTGTGCCTGGCCGTTGGCGCGGACCTTCACCACCAGCGCCAGGCCGCCGTCCAGGGTCAGCCCGGCCAGGGCAAGGATCGCGACCACCAGCGTCACCACGAACGCCGAGACCTGGCCCTCGTCACCGGCCCACCAACCACGCCACCCCGAGCGGCACCGAACCCACCAGCGGTGACACCACCCCAGGTGGGCGGGCCGAGTCTGCCCTGTCACGGGTCACCACCGGCGGGTACCGCAGCCGAGCGCCAGGTGTCCACGGGTTCGCTGGCGGTCGCGGACAAGACCTTGTGATCCGCAACACCGAGCAGCAGCGCGTCACGCAGATCGACCGTGCAGGACAGCGTGACGGTGATGGTGCCGCCGGGGACGAGCCCGGTGGTGTCGGTGTCCACACCGACCGAGCGGCACACCACCCCAGCGGTCGACAGCGCTCCGTTGGCGGTCGACCGTGCCGCAGTGGCCGCGGCGGGCGCGCTGCGTTGCAGGCTGGCCGCCCGGGCGGCCTGATGGACAGCATCGTCCATGCGCAGCCGCGCGTCCACCCCCCGGTGGATCACGACCGCGACGAACACCAGCAACATGATCAGAAACGGGGTGATCACGGTGATCTCGGCGGCCACCGAACCGCGATCCGCACGCCACCAGGCCAGCCACCAGCCCCACCGGTCGGCCCGTCGGCCGCCGGAGCGAGCCGCCGCGTCGCACGCCGACGCCCGTCGTTGGCCATTCCGGGGTGTCCTCATCGCCGGTCACCTCCCGCCCACGGCGAGATCGGGGACGAATCTCTCGAGGGGCCCGGCGGCTTCGGCGTGGACCGGCAGGTGCAGGAACGGGATCACCGCGGAGGCCTCACCGCTGACCCGGATCGAGACGTCCTCGGCGCTGCGGTGGGTGTCTATGCGGGTGTTGGTCAGCGGACCACGACCGAGTTGGTCGAGGACGTGTTGGGCGCTGGCGGTGCCCTGGGCGGCGGTCGCGTTCTGCACCCGCGCGGCGGCCAGGCCTTGTGCGGCTGCGGTTTGGGCGATGTGGGTGGCGTGTGACCACAGGGCGAACTGCACGATGGCCAGGAGCATGAACAGCAGCAGCGGGGTGGCGATCACCAGCTCGGCGCTGACCGCGCCGCGATCCCCCCGCAGCGCCCGCCGCAGCCGCGTTCTCATCTCACAGCCCGAGGTTGATGCCGTTGGCCTTGGCCGTGACCTTGGCGACGATGATCGCGACCACAGCCAGCGCCGCCACGATCAGCAGCGCGGTGACCACGACCGTCTCGGTGGTGTAGCCGGCGTCGGGATCACGGCGTAGCTCGTTGATCCGAGCGTGCAAGGCGCCGACCAACTGTGCCCAGTAGCTCCGCATGGGGGTTCTCCTTCATCCGTCGCGGGGATCACAGTCCGTTGAGGACCTGGGTGAGCGCGGGAAAGCCGATGAAGACCAGGAACCCGAGGAACAGGACCATCACCGGCAGGGACATCCGTTCCGTGGCGGCCTGGGCGTCGGCTTCGGCGTCGGTGATCTGGTGGGTGCGCAACGCCGCAGCCTTGGCGGCCAGCGAGGCCCGGACCTTGGCGCCCTCGGTGCCCGCGAGGCTGACCGAGGCGGCGAGCTCGGACAGCTCGCTGACGTCGAGTTCGTCACCGAGTTGCCGCAACGTGACCCACGGTGTGATGCGGGTCAGCCGGGCGGTGTCCAGGGCGGCCCGGATCTGGGAGAAGGCCCAGCCCCGCCCGATGGCCGCTGAGTCGCTCAGGGCGCTGTCGACTCCGGCGCCACCGGCCAGGGTGATCCCCACCAGGTCCAGGTAGGCCGACAGGGCATGGCGGAACCCGCCCCGAAGTCGCCTCGCCTCGGCACGAACCTGAACCCGGGGAGCCAGGAAGGCGAGCGCGGCCCCCACCAACGCGACGATCACCGGTGGCGCGACACCCAGCGAGAGCCCGCCCAAGGTGAGCAGCAGCTGCGCCAGCGCCGGTGCCAGCAACCCAGCCAGCGCGCAGAGGGCCTGCCCCGCCAGGTGCGCGGAGACCGGGCGGCCCAGCACCGCCAGGTCACGGCTCAGCCGAACACCGGGTAGCCCCAGCGCCCGCAGGGGGGCGACGAACGGGCCGCCCAGCAGCGCCGCCCACCCCTGCTCGCCGGTGGGCAGGATCGGCGGTGGTGCCGGGGATGTGGTGGCGCGGGCCAGCACCGCACCCAACGCGGGGCGAGGCGGAAAGAACCCCACGACCAGCGCCCACAACCCGATCCCGAGCCCGGCACCCAACACCAGCGCGATGATCACGACAACACCTGCCTTCCCGGTATCAGCTCGGGTGTCTGGTGTCCGTGTCCGGCAGCGGTGTCGGGATCGGTGGCCAGCGACAACAACCGGGTCGGCTCCGGTACCGCCGCGACGCGGGCCAGCCAGGCGAACCCCACCGCGAACAGCGCCCCCACCGCCAGCAGCATCACCTGACCCGTGGCCGAGTCGTAGGCCGACAGGTAGGAACGGTCCAGCACGACCATCGCCACCGCGAAACCCACCGTGGTGCCGACGATGACCCGGACCGAGGTGCGGCTACGGGCACGACCGGCCTCCACCCGCATCCGCATGGCGGCTTGCTCACGGGCGGCCTGGGCCAACGAACCCAACAGCTCCCCGAGCTGGCGGGCCTGATGCTCGCACGCCAGCACCAACGAGGCGATCACCAGATCCCCGGTCGGGTCCGCGAGCCGCTCGGCCAGCCCCCGCAGGCACGGGGCCAGGCGCTCACCACGTCCCAGCCGATCCGCCACCTCGCTGATCTCCGGCCGGATCGCGACCGGGGCCAGCGGCGCGGTGACCAGGATCGCCTGCTCCAGCCCGGCCGCGGCGGCCAGCGTGTCACGCAGCATCTCCGTCCAGGTGGCAATCGCCTCGATCCGGCGAACCCGCCGGGCGTGCCGCGGATCGTGGCCCAGCACACCCGGCAGCTCCCAGCACGCCAGACCAGCCAGCACCGCGCCCACCACCCACCCGGTCACCACTCCGGCGATCACGCCCACCCCCACCGTGACGGCCAGCCGCACCGACACCCGCTGACCGCCCCCGCCCACCAGCTGAGAGACCCGCCGGGGCCGACGCGGGTCCACCCCCCGCCAACCGATGATCACCAACAGCAGACCCACCCCGGCGCCAAGGCCGGCTATAGCGGCCACCACCGTGGTGGCACCGGCCGCCACGCCCACCGCCCCGGTCATCGGGGCCACCCGCCCTGGGGGTGCTCCAGCACACCGGGGTCCAGACCGCCCTCGGCGAGGTCATCGAGCGTCTCGGCGCGCAGCGCCCCCGCGACCGGCACCGCGTGCCGGTCGGGACCGGGCCGGTAGACCTCGTTGGAGATGACGTGGGCCCCCTCAGCGCCGACGACCTCACGGATCGAGGACACCACCCGGGTCCTCCCCCCAGCGGACCCGCCGGTGGTGAAGGCCAGGTGCACCACAAAATGCACCGCGGAGGCGACGAGCAGGTTGGTCGCCTCCAACGGAAGCCGCTCCACCCCCTGGGCGGCGTAGGACGCCAGCCGAGTGAACGCGATCCGGGACGAGGACGCGTGCAGGGTGGCCATCGACCCGTCATTGCCCTGGCTCATGGCGTTGCACATCGGGATCACCTCGGGACCCCGGATCTCGCCGACGATCACCCGGTCCGGACTCATCCGCAAGGCCCAGCGGACCAGCTCGGCCTGGGAGATGCAGCCCTCACCCTCGATGTTGGGCTCGCGTGCCTGCAAGGCGGTCACGTCGGCGTGGCGCCGGGGGTCGAGGTCCAAACCGAGCTCGAAGGCGTCCTCGATGGTCACGATGCGCTCCATCGGATCCATCTCCGAGGCCAGCCCCCGCAACATGGTGGTCTTGCCTACCCCCGTTCCACCAGTGATGAGAATGTTTCTGCGCGTGGTGACCAACGCGCGCAGAAACTGCTCCAGGCCGAAGTCGATCGTGCCCGCGGCGCGTAGCTGCTCCAGGGTGGCGGTGAGATAGCCGTGCCGGCGGATCGAGAGCGCGCTCACCCCACCGGAGGTCAGTCCCATCACCGCGAACAGCCGCTCCCCACCGGGAAGCTGGACGTTGACCGCCGGGGATCCCCGGTCGAAACGCCGCTCTTCGGACGACGCCCGCGCGGCGAGCATCCGCACCAGATCGGTCAGCTCCTCGTTCGAGGCGGCGATCGGGTCGACTTGCGCCCGGCGCCCGTCCCGGTAGCGGACAAAGACCCGGTCGAAACGGTTGACGTTGATCGTCTCCACGGTCGGGTCGTCCAGCAGCGGTTGCAGCCCCGCCATTCCGAAGACCTCGTTGAGCACCTCGGTGATCACACGCTGCTCGGCGTCGGGGGTGACGAGTTCCCGGTTGGCCATCAACTCCTCTTCACTGTGGGAGCGGACCGCCTCATCCAGGATCGCCCGGGCCAGCTCCTGGCGCGCCTGACGATCCACGACCGCGCCGGTGCGCCGTTGCCCCGCCTGGAGCTGGGTGGGCAACTGAGTGCTCAGCGCGTCGCGCAGCCGCTGCCGCAACCGGGTCAGCGCCGCTGCGGTATCCCCGGCCACCCCTACTGTGGCAGCGGCCAGGCCGCGCGAGTTGTTTGGCCAGGTCATGGCGCGGTCCCGTGTCGTGACGTGGCGTGTGGTTCACGCACGGTCGGCGGCGGGGCCGGCACCGGCGGGTCGCCACCATAGGGGACCGTGCGTGGCACCGGCACCCGCTGGCTCGCTGGCGCACTGGAGCGCTGTGGACCCGCAGGCCCGGCCGGACCTGACAGCAACGACCTGGCGACGGCACTCGCGGCGTGGCCCAGCGCGGAACGCGAGGGCCTGCCACGGCCACCGGGCCGGCCACACAAGATCGCCGCTCCCTGGCGGTCCTCGGGGATCCGGCCCATCGCCGGCACACCCAGCTCGCGGTAGACCTCAGCGGTCGAGTGGCCCTCGCCGACCAGCAGCAGGCCGGGACGTGGTGACCATCGGCCCACCACGCTCAGCCGGGCGGCCAGGTGTGCCAGGTCGTCGGCGTGCGCCCGGCTCAGCAGCAGCATCACATCCGCCGAGGACACGATCGGCAGCACTGGCGTGGCCGGGTCGACCCGGCCGCAGTCGGCGATCACCACCGCCTGCGGTGCGTTCGCCGCCCGCCGCAACACCCCCGCCTCACCGGGACGCTCGGGGGCCAGGGCGGTCAGCGCGGCCAGTGCCTGGTCCGCGCCCGGCGGGGCGACCACCACCGGCAGGCCACCTGGCAACGCCTGCGTGTGCTGCCACAGCAACTCCGGATCGCCACTGCGCCGGGTCGCCGCAGCCAAGCTCACCAAACCGGGTGAGGTCGCCACCGCGAAGCGGGTGGCCACGTCACCCCCGGAGGGGTCGCACTCCACCAGCACACACCGGTCGGTCGCCGGCCAGCGCGCGGCGAGCGCCACGCAGAAGGTGGTGACCCCCGGGGAGCCCTTGAGGCTGCAGACCGCGACCAGCATCACCGATCACCTCCCGGCAGCATCACCACGGACAACTGCCCCGGGGGCACCGCGGCGACCTGGCGGGCGGTGGCCTCGGACAGCAGCACCGACACCACCGTGATCTGCTCATTGACCGGGGTGGTCACGCTGGTCACGACGCCCGACCCCACCGACACGGCACCCTGGCCCGACACTGTGCTCACCGAGCCCACCGAGGAGCCAGGCACCAAGACCACCGCCACCCGGGCGCCCGAGGCCAGCTCCACCGGGAACGCTCCCGCCTTCAACGCCAGCGCGGCGATCGCCTGTCCCGGCCCGGGAACCACCGCCGCTCCCAGCACCTCGGGGCTCAGCAGCGACCCGGCGGGCATGCTGGTCGCCACGCTCCGGCCGATCACCGCGGACGCCTGCGAGGCGGCCATGGTGGACACGCCGGGGTCGGTGGCGATCGTCACCTCGCGCAGGTCGGCCGCAGTGAGCACCTGACCGACCGACACCGGTCGGGCCAGCGCCAGCACCGGTACCCGGCCACCCACGGTCAGCGACCACAACACGAAACCCACCGTGGTGGCCAGCACCAACAGCGCGCCCACCAGCAGGTGCGGCACGCTGCGCCGCCGCGGCCCGCCACGCAACCGCGAGTCGGCATCCGGGCCCTTCCCACTGCCCAGCCACGATTCTCCCGCTGGTGATGCGGACCGACGCTCGGTGCCAGGCGGTGCCGCGGAAGTGCTCACCGGATGCCTCCAGACATAGGGGGACTACGCCGCGTCGCCAGAGGGAAGATCAGCGAGCGGAAACAACAGATTCAGCTACGTGTTGTGTTGTCAGCACCGGTGCCGGGGACGATTGCCCCGGTCGGTCAGCCGGTGCCGTTACCCAGCGCCTGCGCCTCGGCCACCCGCAACCGCGCGGTCGCCGTCGTTGTCACGTCCGGGAACGTCCCGCTTTGACCGGCTCCGGACCAGGTGATCACCCAGTGCACCGTCGCGGTCACCGGAAAAGCCTGACTCGCCTGACCCGCCGAGGAGGAGCGGTAGGTGTGACCACAGTCCGGAGACACCGCCCTCGGGTCACCACCGGGCAGGAACGGGGTCCCCTGCCCAGGGCAGGTCACCGACGTGCCGTCTCCCAGCGACCACGACACCGACGTCGGCCTGGCCACCGCCGTCACCGACACCCCAGGCACCTGCGCGGTGGCCGACCGTGGACCCCAAGCAGCCGGATCCAGCCACAACCAGGTCGGCAGGTTCACCAACTGGGCGCCCGCCGGATTCGCCTCGATCCTCGGCGAGGGCAGCACCAGCTGGCTGCGCGCCTGGCGGGCCAGCTCCGCCGCGGACGGTGCCCCACCGGGCTTCCCGTCGGGGATCCACACCGGCGGGTGATACACGGCGGGGATAATGCCCGTTCCATCGCAAAGGTAGACATACCAAGCACCTGGCTGGCCAGGCGCGGGAGCGGCGGTCGCGGCGGCAAGTACCGCCCGGCCCACTACCGGCCGCCAGAAGACGGCCGGCTGCACGGTGATCGCACCACTTCCACCTCGCGGCTGGTACGCAACAATCGTCACACCGTTAGTGGGTGGCTGGTAGTCGCTGCGAACGTAAGAGCAGTGCGTAGACCACTTGTGCGTGCCACCAACGATGTGATCACCCCCGTCGGCTCCTCCGCTGTGATCACCTTGCTCACCGCGAGGTGACCTGCGGTCGGGATTGCCGCCGTAGTGACCCGGCCCGTTTCCACCCTTGCCCACGCCAAGTTCACAAGCAGGTGTCGGACTCTCACCGCATTCCACGCTGCCGTAGTTGTCAGCGAACGCGGGTACGGCGCTTGCGAGCATGCCCACAACAGCGCAGCCAACGATGGTGCTCGCTCGCTTCAGCATGTTCCCACCGTTTGAACGCCGAAGTCAGTAACCTTCCACGAGCCGTCCACGGCCTTTCTCACAATGGCGTTGATCTGCCGCCTGCCACCGGGCCCGTCATTGGCCGGCTGCCCGTTGTCAGCCCGGTACTTCAGAGCGTTGGTTGAGTCACTGCAATCGCTCACGATAACCTTGGTAGGCTCCGATGCCGGGTCCACGGAAGACACCTGAGCGTTGTGGGTCGGGGTGCCCTTGGTGACCAGGCCGTTGTAGTGATCGGCATACAGCCCACGGGAGAGCGTGGAGAGCGCATCGCCGGTGGCGTTCTGCGCGAGCTTGAGAGACCGCCAATCCGACGTCGTGCCGGCATCGGCGAAGTCCCGCCACATGCCCAGGTAGGCAGCGATGGCCTGGTGTCCCGCGAGGTCAGCTGGCGAGGTTGGCGACGGGAGTGCCGGGAGGGTAGCCCCCGGCGTGGCGAACTGGGACATTGCGGGCGCCGAGCCAGCAGCCTTGCCTGAGCCACAGGCGGTCGCCGTCAAAGCGGCCATCGTCACCACAGCGGCCCACGCGGCGTAGTGACCGCAGTGCACCCAGGTTCTGATCCTGACCACAGGCCCACCCCCGACCCAGACATCATCTACGTTGAGTGACTGAAGGTGCACACCGTGTACCCATACTGACGTCAAGGTGTACATGGACACGCTGTGAAGTCAGCATGGGTTTTGTGGCTAAAAAGCACCCGTATGGCGTAGTGAAGGAGGGTTCATACCCTCGCGTGACACGGAAGAGTCTCTCCGGCTGGGCCGTCCTCGCAGAGAGGAGCGCCAAAGTGCAGACGCAGAGTAGTTCTTTCTCTGGTGTGATCTCGCCAGCGCTGGGAGGTGTCATGGTGAGTCCGTGGTGGGTGGTAGCCGGCTGGGCGGTGGTCGGCGCCGCCCTCGGCGTCACGGTGCGTTGGCCGGTCCGAAGCCTCTTGAGCATCCCGCGTCGAGATTATCTGCTGGTCGGGGCCGCCGCTCTCGGGTCTGCCACGGCGATGGTCTTCGGACTGCTCGCCTGGCGCCTCGGCACCCCCCTCGAGCTGCTCGCCTACAGCGGCCTGGCGGCCGTGTGTGTGCCCCTGGCCCTGATCGATCTCCTCGAGCAACGCATGCCCGCCAGGCTGCTGCTGCCCGCCTACCCCACCCTCGTGGTGTTGTTCGGACTCGCGGCGGTCGCGGGACACCACGGCACCGCGATGCTCCGCGCGCTGGCTGGAATGGCCTTCTGTTCCTCTTCTACCTGCTCATCGCCCTCGCGGCCCGCGACTCGGTGGACGCGGCCGACATTCGACTCGCCGGAGTGCTGGGACTCGCGCTGGCCTGGCGAGGCTGGACAACACTGGTTGCGGGAACGATCCTCGCTTTGCTCTATGCCAGTCTCACCGGCGTCACGCTGATCATCCTGCGGCGGGCCTCCCGGCACACCCCGATCCCGTTTGGACCCGCCCTGATCGCGGGAGCGTTCACCGCCGTGCTCCTTCCCTTTGAATGATCACGAAAGCAATTTCTGGTTCGTCAGTCATCCGTCTCGGCTATCTTGACAATGCTCACATCCGCTAAGGGCATGCCGGTCCGCACCGCTACCATCGCAGTCGCATAACAGGCATCTATTATCTCTCCGCGTGGAACGTCCACTTTCAATTCTCGGTGCCGATCATGGGGATGTTTACCGCTCTTGTACACGATGGTCCTGGTGACCAGCCCTCTATTCTTCTTGTTCTTGGTGTGTTTCACGCGGATCTCCTAGGAATTGTCAACCGGATGCCGGGAATCGGCTGGCCGAGGACTTCGGTCACTGGGGTTGGGGCACCCGGCATGGGGGCGGTTACCAGGTCACGACCTCGTTGAGCACATCGAGTGCGCTGCCCTCCACCAGTCCATTCCCGGGGACGATCAGTGATGGTGTTCGTTGACGCACGGCCACGCGGTCGTGACTGAGTCCCGCGATGTGGATGATGTCCGTGTGGGGCGGCGACTTTCAGGGCACCCGCCGCCGTGCCTGTGGTGTGGTGGCCGCGTGGGATGGCGATGGGGTGAGTCCCCACTGGAGGGCTGCCTGGGTGCGCAGGCGCTCATCGGAGTGGTGCAGCCAGTGGTTCACCTCGAGGTACACCGCGCAGCTCTGGCGGCGGCGCCCGATCACCGAGCCCGGTCGGCGGCAGCGGCGGCAGCGGCCGCGCCGATCGATTGGGTGGGCCATCAACAGCGCGTACAGCGCGCCCGCGAACCGGCATTGCAGCGAGTTCAGTCCCTCCGCAGCGCCTAGCCCGGCCTGCACGCCCTCGCGCAGGACCCGGCGCAGCGCCGTGTACACAACCCCGTAGATGACCTGGTCCGCTGAAGGGCTGGGGCGGCTCACTGGCGTCACGCCGCCACCGTCTGCAATGCCGTCTTCGCGGAGGGGGACAGGATCGGCTGCGGTGAGTCGCTCGTGACGGTCTTCGCGTGGTGGTCGTGTGTCATGGTGGTCGGTGGTGCGGCTCGGGTGCTCACTCACCGTTTCCTCCTGTCCAGCTTGTGGCTGTGGGGTGTGCTGCCTGATCGGCGGGTCATGGGCCACCTCTTGGGGACTCGCGTTGGTGGCTTTGTTGCGGGGTGATGCCCGTGGCTGCCCGTCAGCGTGGTGTAGATCACGGGTGGGTGGGTCCCGGCGCGGACGGGAGCATTTCCCCGATCATCGCGGTCGTGCTGACGTGGGCACGCGGGTCGCGCGTCCCGTTGCCGCGCCCGCCCGGGCAGGGCTGCCGTCGGGCGGCAGGTCCGGTCCCGCACTGCCACGTCGTGGGGGTGGGCGATGTGCGGGAACGCGAGGACTGTCCGTGTCCTCAGCGGTCAGCCGAGCAGCTGGGCTGTATCTTGATCGAATACGGTCGGTCGCATGTAACGGCGGGCGAGGTTCGTGATCGCGGTCTAGGGGTTGGCTCGAGGGGGTGAGAATCCGCCCGCCCGGCAAAGTCTGGGACACCCCCGCAGGGGGCACGCGCTGGACGCTGGTGGTGCGCACAACCCGGTCATACGGTGCCCCTTCACGGTGACCGATCAATCCGGGTGCCATCCTGCGTTACCGGCTCTGACCAGGGGTGACCGTCCACCATCTCCCGACGGGCAGGTGCGGTGGGGTTGTTTGTGGGTAGTCAATCACGCCACGGCGCGGTATCACCGAGACGCGCGGCGACATCTGTGGGCGTCGATGCTTGTCGCTGTCCACTGTTGATCATGGGTGTCGGGGTTCCGAGTGAACGGGAACTTCTCCCCGCCCACCAGGACCCCGCTGACCTGGGTTAACAGATCACTGGGGGCGGAGAACTTCTCGGTGACACGGCCGCTGGGCTGCCGTACCTGACCGGCCGGGAGCTACCGTGGTGCGGCGGATTCGTTACGGCAGGCAAACGTCGTGGGGGGTGGGCGATGCCCAGGAAAGCGGGACATTCCGCGAAAGCGGAGCGTGATCAGCTGCGCGACCGCCTGCGTGCCGTGGGGTGCTCGGTGGCGCAGATCGCCGCGGAGATGAGCCGCCGGCTCAACCTGCGGCCCCGGCTGGCCTGGCGGATGGCCCTGGACTGGCCGCAGTGGAAGCTGGCCCAGCGGTACAACACGCTGCACCCCGGAGCCCGGCTCTCCGACCACCGGGTCAGTGAGTACGAGAACTGGCCCCACGGTGGCGCCCCACCGAGCCTGCGCTACCTGGCCAGGTTGGCCGTCACCTATGGTCACGGGTGCACGGTGTCCCAGTTGGTGGACGTTGATGATCTGGAGCAGTTCACTCCGGCGGATCGCTGCCTGCTCACCTCGTCCCCGGGCGGGTCCGCAGCCGCCACGATCACCACCCTGGCGCGCACCACACCGGCAGACCAAGCCGACCCCGATCGGGTGCCCGGACACCGGAGCGGTGACACTGTCTCTATCCGGGGCAACCGGCGGATCATGCGCTGTGACGCGCGTGGTGTGCCGATCCGCGAGGAGGTCATCATGGCAGCCGAGGAGTCCGCCCAGTTCCATCGCTGGAGCGCGACCACCAACGTCGATGACGACGTGCTGGAACAGATGACCGCCGACGTCGCCGAGATCGCTCAGCGCTACCTGATCGACCCGCCCGCCACGGTGTTCCCCCGTCTGCTCGGTGCCCGCGATGACGTGTTCACCCTGATCGCCGGACGCCAGCAGCCTCGGCACACCACGGGCCTGTACAAGATCGCCGGGCAGATGTGCGCGCTACTGGCCCTGGCCACGTTCGACCTGGGGCATCCGCACGCCGCCAATACTCACGCCCGGACCGCGCTGCACTGCGTCGAGGTGTCTGGTTACACCCCGTTACGGATGTTCATCCGCTGGGTCCAGTCCGGCACCGCCTACTGGGACGGCCGCTACGACGAAGCGGCTCAGTTCATGGAGTCCGCCCTGCCCGATGCCACCAGCGGTACCGCGCTGTTGCGGCTGGCCAGCCAGCAGGCCCGGATCAATGCCGCCCGCCAGCAACCCGGCAACGTCACCCGAGCTTTGGCGCTCGCCGCGACCGCACCCACTGAACCCACCCCCGACGAACCGGGCGTGTTCGGCTTCGACGCCGGGACCGCCGCCTACTACGCCAGCGAAGCCCACCGGGAACTTGGCGGCGCCGAGCACCTAGACGCCGCCGTGGACTTGGCGCACACCGCCCTGGACGAGTTCACCGCCGAGCCCCAGCCCAGAGCCCCGTACATCGCCGCCGCCCGCTTCGACCTCGCACTCGCCCACCTGGCCCGAGGTGACCTCGACGCCGTCGGCGAGCACCTCGCCCCCGTGCTGCGCGCCACCCAGGCCGAGTACCGCAGCGTGCCAGTGATCGGCCGGGCCCGCTCCTTGAACACCCTGCTGGCCCAGCGGCCCGACCTCGCCTCCCCCACCCTGGTCGCGCTGCGCGATGACCTCGCCGAGTTCTGCACCCACCCCGCTCCCGCCCCGGCAGGGCTGGAGCCAGACGCCACCACCTGACTCACCGCTGACGCCGGAAGGGGGACTCGCGCACGCCCGTGCAAGTCGCGGTGTGTGGACCCCGCCACTGCACCGACGAGGACACGACCCACGCCTACGAGGTGGGACGCCTGCTCGCCAGAGCTGGTGCCGTCGTCATCTGCGGTGGCGGCACCGGTGTCATGGCCGCTGCCGCTGCCGCCGCCGGCGCCCGCGCTGAGAAGCCTCGTCATCGGCATCCGCCCCCCCGACACCGCCGAGGACGCCTGCCCGGACCTCTCAGCGGTGATCGTGGCCAACCTGGGCGAAGCCCGCAACGCGGTCATCGTCTGGTCCGCCGACGCCGTCATCGCCATCGGCGGCTCCTGGGGCACCCTGTCCGAAATCGCCCTCGCCAAACGACGCGGCACCATCCCCGTGATCACCCTCGGCGGCTGGACCATCCTCGCCCACAACGGCACCCCACTGCCGGACCCGACCACCCCCGCCGCCAATCCGCAGCAAGCAGTCGATCTTGCCTTCGCCGCTACGCATTAACAACCGCGCGATCGGCGCGCGGTAGCGATCCCACTGTGAATCGTAGCCCCGACCAGCGGTGCAGCAAGAGCACAATGACCTGATCGACAGGAAGTTCTGCCCAGTGTGGTCACCCGTTTGCCTAGGTCAGCGGTACTACGGTGGACGGGGAAGTATTCCCGTCCGGACCGGATGCGGTCCTGTGGTGATCGGCGCCATGCTGGTGTGTGAGCAACGGGACGCTGACCAGACCTGGTCGGGTCTGGTTGCCGTTGTTGCGGGGTTGCCGGTGAGGGTTGTGTGGGAGGTGATCAGCGCGGGTCAGTGTCTGCGGGTGGCTGGGCCGGCTGAGTTGTCTTGGTGGTGGCCCCGGATCGGGCCACAGGTCCCCGGGGTGGCTGCCGGCCCGCTGGTGTCGGTGGCGGGGCACCCGCAGGTGAGACTGCCCGAGAATGTCACCGCCGCTGACGCGCGGCGGTGGATCAACGCTCATCTGCATTGCGTGCACCTTCGCTGTGAGACGCTCAGCGTGCATGGTGTCGCGGTGGCCCGCGAGGGCAGGGCGGTGGTGTTGCTCGGTGGCCATGGTGCTGGGAAGAGCCTGACCGGGCTGGCGCTGATGACGGGTCACGCGTGGCGGTCGGTGGCTGGGGACACCGTTCTGATCCAAGTGAGGGAGCGGGCGGCGCCGATGGTGATCGGTGGCACCAGCGCCTACCTGGTGCGCAGACGGGAAACCCACCGGTGGTTCCCCGAGCTGCCGCTACCGATGGGAAGTGGAGACAGGGTGGACATCTCCCACCAACCGGCACTCGGTGATCACCCTGGGTTTCCGCTGGTAGGGGTGATCCAGGTGGCTGTGGACGCAGGTCGCAGCGGGACCGGCTCGGTCACCCGGTGCGAGGAGCACATCGCGCGTAACGCCTGGTATCGGGCCAGTGGACACCTGTTGGACAAGGTCCTTGACGATCATCACGCTGATCCGCTACGGCTGGTCGAGGACAAGGAGCTGGCCCGGCGGCGGGCGCGGTTGGTTCGGTTCTTAGCGGCCAGCACGGGGTGTGGCTGGATCTGCGGCGATCCTCATCGGATGGCTGCGGCGATCAGCAGGGTGAGCGGAAGGGAAGCAGCGAGGTGAAGACTGCGGTGGCCTGCGTGGCGTTGGACTTCGGAGGCACGATCGCCATCCCCGGGCCGTCTCCGAATGGCGCCGACGTCGTCGAGGTCTTACGCGCCCAGTTCGACTGCCACGTCCCGCCAGGATTCGCCGCCGTCGTGGACCGCGCCCATCGCGAAGCGGCAGCCGCCTACCGCGCTTCTGGCCGGCAGACCCCGTGGGAGACGATCCTGACCAGCAGCGCCAGGCGAGCCGGCGCGAGGCTGCCGGATGCGGGCCGGCTGGCCGAGGCGATCTGGCGGGACGTGCCCGACGCGGTGGTGGACCCCGTCGCGGCGGCTGCGGTGCGATGGTTGGGGCGGTCGGGGGTGATCCTGGTGTTGGCGTGCAACACTCAGCGCACCCTTGCGGCCCGGCAACGAACCTTAGGTGAGGCTGGCATCGCGGACTGTTTCACCGCGCTGGTGCTCTCGAGTGTGGTAGGTGTCGGCAAACCCGACCCCAGGTTCTACGCGGCGCTCACCACGACGGCCCGTGAGGCGACCGGATGCGGACCGCAGGGGGTGGTGTTCGTCGGTGACACGGTGGACAAGGACGTGCTGGGGCCTCGTCGCTGTGGGATGCGGCCGGTGCTGATCGAACCTGGACCGCCTCCGGCTGGACTTGCCGAGGACGTGCCGGTGGTGGCGCATCTCTCGGAGTTGCCAGCGTTGCTGGAGCGCTGGCCATGACCGGTGGCCAGGAGCCGGGCGCGCGGGTGGTGTTCAGCCACGGCGTGGTACGGGTTGATCCAGCGATGGCGATGCCCGACGGTGCAGTCGCGGCACAGCTCAGTGTGATCAGTCCCGGTACTGAGCTTCGCCGCTTGGCCGCGACCTGTACCGGGCCTGATCATCCCGCTGGGTACATGACCCTGACGCGCCCCGCTGCTCCTGGTGGGGAGTGCTTGTTTGCTCCGGTTCCGCATGGGGCACCGGTGCGGCGCACCGATTCCCGGGCGTTGCGCGTTCCCTCCGGGATCGGGCTGGAGCTGGTTGCTCTCGCCCGGTTTCAGCTGATGGCGGCCCTGGGCCTGGTCCGTGTGATCCACGCGGTGAGCGCCACGCGGACCGTGTGCGTGGTGGGCGGCGGTCCGGTCGCCCTGGGATGCGTCCTGGAACTTCACCGTCTCGGCGTGGCGAAGGTGCTCGTGGTGACCCGTCACCCCCGACCCGCAGCGGGTGACCTGTCTGGCGTCAGCGTGTCACCGGCCGGCACGAGGGGAACCGCTGATGTGGTGATCGACTGCACAGGACGGGCGGACACCGCCCTGGACATGGTCACGACCGGTGGGGTGCTCGGATTGCTGGGCACCCCGGATCCCGACACTGTGCTCCCCGCTGACCAGCTGCATCGTCGTGGGCTGAGCACGGTGGGGATGCACGAACTGGCCGGTTACCACCCCCCGAGTTACCACGCCCTGTTCACCACGGTGCTGGCCTGGACCGTCTCCCATCTGGAGGGGGACATGGTGCGGTCGTGGTGCCGCAGGGTCCCCGGCGACCGCGCCGAGCAGGTGTACGCGGAGCTGACCGGACCACATCGCCCCGATGAGCCGCTGCTGCTCCTGGACTGGACGTCATGACGGAACCGGTAGGTTTGTACAGCATCGGAATACGCGATCTGGACGTCCCCGAGATCCTCACCCTCGCGCTTGAGCACCAGGTGCCGTTCGTGCACCTACGTGGGGGGCCTCGTGGTTATGACCTTGCCCGCTGTGATGACACGACACTGTCCCGCTGGGCTCGACACAGCTGGGCCAGTGTGCCGATCACCCTGGTCACCGCGGACCTCGACATCGCCCAGTTTCAGCCCACCAGCCCCAGCTACCAGCACGCCCGCGCGGAGCTAGACCGGCTGAGCAGGGCGAGCGCGATTCTCGGCGCCCACGCGGTACGCCTGCTCGCCCGGCATCCTGTGCGTGACGCGGTCGCGGGCACTGTGGCGCTGCCTGACCTGCGGGACCGGCACGGGCTGGCCATCCTGGTCGAGCTTCACGACCCCAGCTGGTTCACCCCAGCCGCTCTGATCACCGTGCGGGCTGTCTGTGACGCCCCTGCGGGTGTGGGACTGCTGGTGGACAGCGGCCAGGTCCACCGGGCGTGGAGCGCCTTGGGTGTTCTCGACGAGCTGGTGCTCACCGAGCTCGTCGCACGAGCGTCGATCGTTCATTTGTGCGATAACGGCTCCGGCCTGGGGGGAACCGGCCATCACCTGCTCGCAGCCGCTATCGCCGCGGGTGGCGCGGTGGAGGTGGGCTTCGAATGGACTGGTCCCGACCGCAGCCCCGCAGGCTGCCTGGCCCGCTATCGCGCCGCCGTGTCCTGGTGGCGGCACACCAGAGACGCCTCGTGACCGGTGCGGCGGGGACGGGCGGGAGGAGGTGGGTCGTGATCACCGACTATCCCCGGTGGCCCAGTCCGTATTTCGCGCAGTTGCACCGTCACGCTCCACCCGAGCTGGGGCTGATGTTTCGTCCTGATCTGGATTCCCTCGACGACATCGAGTCCACGATGGGTCCGGGAACAATCAATCTGCACCGGCTCAAGCGGCTCTACCGTAACGATTCCGGGGCACGGACCCTGAACGCCGCGCGGTCGATGCTGGACCGGTTGGCCAGCCTGCGGGCTCGTGGGTGGCGGCTGGTGTGGACGGTTCACAACCTGCTGCCCATTGACGGCGCGGCATCGAGAACGGCGGATCAGGCGGCTGCCGAGGGTGTTCTCGCCCTCGCGGACCTGGTCCTCTGCCACACCGCCGCCGATGCCCGCGCGCTGGCCGACCGCACCAGTGCCGAGATCACCGTCGCCGGGTGGGCCGGACTTGGCCCACCCGAGCAGCGTGCCTGCGCCGAGGTGGCCACTGTCGTGTCGGTGATGCGATCCACACCGATCAGCATCCTGCTCTTGGGGCATCTCACCGCCTACAAGGATGCGCCCGCGACGGTGGCCGCGTTCCTCACCCACACCCGAATCGCCCACCTGACGATCGCTGGGGCCTGCCCGGATCCCCGGACGGCTACGGAGCTGACTCGTCTGGCCGCCACGGCCGCAGGGCGCGTCCTGCTGCACTTGCGGCGCGTTGCGCCCGAACAAGCAGGGCATCTCTACGCCGCCGCGCACGCCGCGGTCTGCCCGTACCGCAGCGACAGGGAATTCGCGTTCTTCTCCGAGATCCTGCATCCCAGCTCGGTCGCAACCGCGGTGTGCTTCCGGGTTCCAGTGATCGCTCCCCGGCTGCCCGCCATCACCGAGATGACCCGTGATCATCCCCGGTGGCTTGCTGAGCCAGACGAGATCGGGTCCGCGTTCAGCGCCGCCGAAACAGACCTCGATGCCCAGCGCCGCGCTGACCGGGACCCTCGTGATGAGCGAGGAATCCCTGATGCTGACGACCGGTGGCGGCAGATCACCCGCAGGTACCACCTCCTCGCCAGGAAACTGAGTGGCTGACTGTCGGGAGGAGTGGGTGCCGTGGAACGACTGGTCGCTGTGTTGGTGACTGAGTATGGCCTGAGCCCGAACCGGCTAAGCCGGCTACCGATCGGTCAGGGAACCGTCAACTACCGGGTCCGCTGTCGTGACCGGGACGTGTTCGTCAAGTGTTACCCCAGTGATGCGGATCTTCCCGCTGAGCGGGAGGCGATCGCCCTGTCCACGTTGGCTGGTCGCACCGGAGTTCCGGTCGCCGCCGTCGTGCCAACTCGCGCTGGCGAGCCGATCAGCACCGGTGAGGGCCTCGCGATCTCAGTGTGGGAGTGGGTCCAGGGACGCGTCATGACCAACGGGCTCACCACCGCGCAACAACACGGCGCCGGTGCCGCACTCGGCCGGATCCACGCGGCATTCGCGCCGCTGCCCGCCAGTTCAGGGCCCGCTCCGCAGGTGGCGTCCTGGCGCAGCGTGGACCTCACGGGGCGCTCTGCCACCATCGATCGCTTGCTGGCCATCATCGCCGAGCGCACAGCCCATGGCGCGAGGGATGAGTTCGACACGGCTGCCGAACAGACCCTCCTCGAGCGCCGAACCATGCTGGAGCACATCCCCGCGCTGCTGTCCGAACTGCCGGAACTCACCGCGCAGGTCCTGCACGGGGACTACAGCCCGGTGAATATCCTGTTCGACGGTGACGACCTCACCGCCGTCATCGACTTCCGTCCACCAGACCCGTTCCTCATCGCCTACGACCTTGGCCGGATGGCGTTCTACCCCAACACCGTCACCCGGGACAAGAACTGGCCGAAAGCCGCCGCGACGCTCATCTGCGGCTACCTGCAGACGAATCCGACGGTGTCGGCCATCGACATCCGCGCCTGCGCCCGCGTTGCCCTTCTGCAACTGCTGGGCAGCCTGTACGGGGTCACACAGCACTACCTCAAACCGGGACTGTTCCCTGACGACCTCGACGAATTCTGGTTCCTGCGTCACCGCACCGCCAGCACCCTGCTCGACCACCTCGCCGACACCGATGACCTCCTCACCGAACTCGCCCCAGTGCCGCGTCGCTGACCACCCAGCTGGGAACCCCGGGAGCTACGATGACCACCGCCGATCGTCACCTCACAGCCCCGCTGAGCACGCGCGCCCACCGCTACAGCCCTGCCGAACTCGCCGGGATCATCGCATCCATGCCCCTGCTCGCCCGATACTCAACCCCGGATCCCGTGTGGGCAGAGTGGTCGTTGATCTTCCGTGACCACTACGTGGAGAACACGGTCGGGTTCCTGCTCGGTGCCCACCGGGCGGGTCTTCCCGCCGAGTGGGTCTACGCGCTGACCAAAGGTGACCAGACCCGCAACCGGGATCGCGTGCACGCCACGCTGCTCGACCACGGGTTCGCCAGCGGGCTGTTGGACAACACCACTATCAACGCGCCCGCAGACCATGCCCTTGAGCTGGCCCAGGGCATCGGCGGAGGCGACGCGTTCATCGACGCCGCCCACGCCGCGGGCCGCAAGGTCCTGGTCATTGACGATGGCGGGCTGCTCGCCCAAGGCTACGGCCGTGTGGACGCGCCGCGACGTGTCGAGGCCGCGCTGGAGCTGACCGTCTCGGGGCTCAAACGTATCGCCGTCGCTGGGCCGCTCGGCATTCCCGTGTTCAACCTGGCCAGATCCCAGCTCAAGACCCGTCTGGGTTACCCCGAGATCGCCGATTCCTGCCTGCGGCGGTTGCGTCAGCTCCTGCCCGCTCACAAAGTCATCGGTCGAGTTGTCCTGATGATCGGATTCGGGATGTTGGGATCGCGGCTGGCCGCGGCACTGCGCGCGGTGGGTTGTCAGGTCAGCGTCGTGGATACCGACTCGCTTGCGTTGATCGGTGCCGCTGAATCCGGGTTTCCCACCTACCGCCAGGTCGGTGACGCGTTGCGCGCTATTCGCCCGTTTCTCGTGGTCGGCACCACCGGCGAGGACGCGCTCACCGAGGCGGATCTGGCAGCACTGCCCGACGGGGTGCTCCTCGCACCGTTCGCGACGAAGGACTTCAGCCTGCTCACCGAACCCCGTCACACCGCGGCGGTCACGGATATCGTCGGCGTGGGACGGCACTACCACTTCCCCACCGGGCGCGGCGCGGTTCTGCTGGGAGATGGCCGGTCGCTGAACCTCTACGAAGCCGACTCCATCCCCAACCAGGGCTACGACGCCTACCGAGCGGGCACCCTCATCGCGGCCACGGAACTGTGTCGCCGCATCGACCACCTCGACCCAGGAGTCCACACCGACCTCGTCGACGAGATCATCGCCTCCTCCGGGCTGTTCGACGTCTACTACGACACCTACCTGGCCCTCACCACACCAGGCCCCGGACGGACACCGCCCCGCGCGGTGTCCACCGCCCTCAGCCACCCGACCCAGGCTGAACCGGGGCTGCGGGCCTGTGTCGTCGGCTACGGGGTAGCGGGTCGCCTGCACTCCACGATCCTCGCCGATCACGGCGCCGCGCTGACAATCCTCGACCCGAAATATCAAGACCTGCCGACCACCCACCAGAGCTTCCCGCACGGCGTCGCTGAGCTTCCCGACACGATCACCAGCCACATCCGATTGTGGTCCGTGTGCTGCCCCACCGCCGAGCACCTCCCGGTACTGCGGACAATCCTCACTCGCGACCCGCAGGCCCGCGTGCTGCTGGAGAAACCCGCCTGCCAAGGCCATGAGATCGACGCGCTGGCCGCGCTGCTGGCCAGCCATCGCCATGCTCGCATCATGGTGGCCGACCAGTACACACATGCCACAACGCTGCCGGTGCTGCGTGACCTCATCGCCCACTACGAGCCGGATCATCCCCTCGAGGCCATCGCGATCACCTTCAGCAAAGACCGCACCAGCGACATCAGCGGTGGCCGATTCATCGATCGCTCCTACGGGGTACTCGGTTACGAATGGCTCCACATCCTCGCTGTTCTGCGTCAACTCCTGCCCGCATCGACCATGGCTTCCTACATGGCCTCCGACCCCGAGCGCGCCGAACTGTGGGCAACGTATGACTCCCGGCTGTTCGTCTCCGCCCTCACCGAACGCACCACCATCACCACCGATGACCAGCACCTGCGGATCGAGCTGTCCTCCAGCATCACCGGCTCCACCATGCCCCTGAGCAGCACACCCCGAACGGACCCCCGCGAACCAGGTCACTGGCGACGTGAGCGCCGGCCAGCTGACGATCGGCATCGCCATATCACCGTGCGCGCCGGCCAGACCCGGTTCACCGCGCACCTCGATCCGGTCACCGCACCCGGCGGATGGCAACTGGACCGCAACCAACACCGGATCACCGTCGAACGCGCACATCAACTCCTGCGCGACGAGGTCATCGAGGACTCGCCCCTGCACACCGCGATCGACACCGCGGTGAGGACCTTGCTCCGTTCCGACCCCCTGCCAGCGCTTGATCTCGCACCATTGCGCCGGATCGCGAGCCTGGCCGAACTGCTCCGGGCCCAGCAACCCCAGACACTGACCACCTCGCAGGGATGACCATCGCCATAATGCGTCTCACCGATGGACAAGCCTTCCAGCCAGCTGCGAGATCGTCAGGTACTCCACCACCGCCAAGCGCTCACACGCCCGCAGCAGGTCGATGGTGAACACCACGAATTCCTCGTTCACCGCACCACTGGGGAGCAGGAAATCCCACCAGTGAAACGTCACCACCCCCACCCTGGCTGGGACCACGACACTCATGATCGACTCAGCCATCACCTGGGGCGAGATCCCACCCTGGCGAGCACGCTGCGCCCACACTGCCGCCGACTGGTAGAAAACCACGCTGAAACCGGCACGGTGAAACGGCCGGCGACGCTTCGCCTCCGCCCGGTCGGCCATCCGCGCTGGATCCAAACCCAACGCGGCAACCTCATGATCCATCACCGCGCGGCACACATGAAAACCCTCGCCCAGACAGCCCGCCTCCACTGTGGAGTCGATGAAGTTGTGCGGTGGAATCACGGTGCGGCTGTCACAGCGTTCCCGCCAGCGCCGCAGCGCTCGCATCAACCACTCCACCCGCGCCGCGCTCGGCGACATCAGTTCAGCGACCGCCGGCCCGGCTGGCGACGGGTGATCAGCGTGAGTCAGGCCATGAACCGCGATCTCAGCCAACCCGCAGAAACGTCGCTCATCCAGGTAATCCAGCAACGCCGCGTTCGCCAACGACGCACGGGATCCGCCCGGAGTCTCCCGAAGCGTGGCACGCTCACCCAGGCATCCCCGCGAGGGAAACGGAATCGTCCCCAGCACGACAGGGCGGTCAGTCCACACCCGCTCATCGAGCTGGCGTAACAACCACACAGGAGTGAAGCCATGAACATCATCGACTCGTAAGCAAACCGAAACCATACCCACAGCCTCCCGCATAGGCTGCCTACCAGCGGCCTGCAGCGCGACCTGCGCTGTCTGCCCGAGCAGATCGGTGGCGGTGAGGCAGTCGGCGAGGGCGACCTTGTGCTCACCGACCCTGTCCTCGTACCGCGTGATCAATTCGGCGGCGCCCTCGAACGTACGCTACGGGTCCAGCTCCCACTCCTGACGGAGGCGACGCACCCGACCGGTCAAGTGAGACGGCGGAGGACCGCGAGCAGCGCCGCAGTCGAAAGATCCTGGACCCCTGAGGTCGAATGAGGCGCGCCAGTCTCCTCCGGCGGGCTGGGTACGAGATCAAGCATCCGAGAGCGCAACGCCGCGCGCGTCGGCGTTCACCCACTGGACGACACTGTCACCGAGTCGGAGGACCAGCCGTGAAGATCTTCAAAATCGATCTTTAATCTGCTTCCCCAGGTCGTTAGCCTGGTGTTTTGTGGGCCGCCTGGGGGTCGAACCCAGAACCCAAGGATTAAAAGTCCTTTGCTCTGCCAGTTGAGCTAACGGCCCCGCGCGCTGATCGTAGCCAACGCGGCATCGCGGCTGGTGGGAGGTGGGCGGTGCGAGGCGGACGGCGCTCCTCCCCGTGCTGTGTTGAGCGCAGGAGCCCGATGGGAGCACGCAGGATGGACACTCGATTCCCGCGCAACCTCTTCCTCCGGTGTGTCTGGGGGTTCCCGCGTTCGGGCTTGATCGCCGTACGAGCGGGATGGACGCTATGTTTTGGGGCGTGGGTGGCTTCTGATTTGCGTTTTTGGATGCAGCGCATCCCCCTGGTGTTCACCGAAGTACTTCGAGCGCAGGGTCGTTTCCTGCGTTCGGGTCGGAGGGGAGCGAGGTGGCGGAGGTCGGCCTGCTCGTTGTCCCGGTTCGGGTGGACGCGCTCTGTCTGGCGACGGATCTTGGTGTGGCTGGGCCGGTGGCCGACTTCAGTCGGCTGCCCTATGTCGACCCGGCCAGTGGGCGGGATGTGGGCGCCGATGTGCCGTATCTCAGTGAGGTGGTTCTGCCGACGCCGTTCGAGGAACAGGGGGTGCCGCTGCGGGCGGGGGTTCACCTGCACTGGGCGTTGCCGGATGCGTTCACTCGGCTGGTGCACACGCAGGCCGGGGCCGAGATCCCGGCGGTGCCGAACCGGTGGCTGGTCACCCGCACCCGCGGCGACGTCGTCGACCGGCAGTGGGTAGTGGACAGCGATGTGTTGTCCGATGTGGACTCCGGTGCGGTCGCATACCCGATGACTGGTGTGGAGCCGGTGGGTATGACCGGAAGGCCGTACCGCTTCCTCGGCCGGCGGGTTCCGCTGGCGGCCTCGGACCCGAGTACAGACCGGAGCGATCGGTTGCCTGTGCTGACTGCGGTCGGGTATGGGGAGCCGACTTTTGCCGCGTTCTATCCGAATTGCCATAGCGTGTTCGGTTTATGGGATGCGGAGGTGGTCGGGACCCCGCCAGCAGGGCTGGGTTATGACGTCCTGGGTTGGTACGGCGATCCGGGTGCCGACGAGCTGGCCCGGGTGCTCTCGGAGGCGAACGGTGACTGGTCGGCGACGTTGGCCGAGCGGCTGGGTTGGGCTGCCCCGGCGTCTGCGTCCCGGCCGGTTCGGTTGGTTTGTTTCGGGCAGCTGGTATTCGACCCGGAGCCGCCGGTTGAGGTGCCGGGCGACGAGGAGGACAGCGCGGGTGTCTGGGTCGGTAACACGGCCACCGAGGCGTTGGCCGCGCATCTCGGCGCCGCTGTGTCGGGCACGTCACCGGATGAGCTGGAGAATCTGTTGGAGGCGTTGGCCTACGCCGAGGAGTTGGAGAGCGCGACCGTTGATCTGCCGGAGCGGCTGGCCGAGGCCCGTCACGCGGCGTCGTTCGCTGACCTTCCGGGCGGGACGCTGTGGACGGTGCGGAGGCAGGACGACCTGGCCGGGGCGGTGGCGGTGACCCCAGCCGAAAAACAGGCCCGGGAGCGGCTCGCGGTGCCGCCGGAGTTGGACCCCGCGCTGGGTGAGCTCAATGAGCTGCAGTGTCGCTACGACCGGGCGGTGGCGGAGCTGGCTGGTCAGCGTGGGCGGCTGGCTGCGGATTGGTATCGGTACCAGTTGTGCGCCTACCGGCCGGGCGGGACGTGGGAGAGCTATCCCGATCCGGATGAGGTGGCCGAGTACCTGCGCCGGGGGATTTCCGTGGTCTCTGAGCTGGCCGCTGCCGTCGGCGACGGTAGCGCCACGCCTACTGCGGACAGCCTCGCCGGCCGGTTGGCCGGGGCCCGGGCCGCGGTCACCGAGGTGCTCGCTCGGGTCAACGTCGCCGCTGCGGCGGCCCGGTCCTCGTTCGTGCTGCAAGCTGTTCCGGCCCCGGCTTATCACCGGCCGACTGAGCCGGTGGTGTTGTTGACCGGGTCCGCCGCTCGGCCCTCGGATCGGTACGGCCAGGACGGCGCGGGCGCCGCCGGCGGGCTGCTCGGGTGTGCCATGCTCAGTGCCGACGCGGGCGCGATGACCACGAGTAAGGGCGTCGCCGAGCTTCGGGACCAGGTCGCTGTCCTGGCCGGGAGGGAGCCGGTGCTCGTGGCGGCGCGGCGGATCTGGCGCCGCCCGCCGTGGCAGCCGGTGTTGCTGCACTGGGAGGTGGAGTTCTTCCCGACCCGCGCCGGGAATAACCTCGATCCGGCCAACCGGAACTACGCGCCGGATTTCATCACCGTCAACTACGAGCTGGCGGCGGGTGAGGGTGAGCTGGGGCTGCGGCCTGGGCATGAGGTGCCGGACAAGGCGGCGAATGTCTATAGCGGGAGCACGGTGTTGTCCGCGGCGAGCTGGCCAGTGCTTTCCGAGCGGGTGCTGCGATATCTGGCCGGCTCGCTGCTCACGGACTACAACGCGGCGGTCTCATCGCCGGTCACGCCGGCCGGGTTCACCGCGGATCCGAGGCCCGTGCTGGACTGGTACGACGCGCACGGCACCGATCCGCGGCTGCGGACGCTGGTCGCTGTGTATCGCCATCTCGCCGTGCACGAGAACCACAATCTTGCCCAGTCTTTGGGTGGGATGAACGATGCGCTGCTGATGCTGCGGCTGACCCGCCAGCTGCCGATTGCCGACCCGCTGGGGTTTCCTCACGGCCAGGCGCTGGCGGCGGAGGTCGCCACGGCGGTGGCTGGGGAGAACCGGCACGCCCCGCAGCCGCTCACCGACTTCAACCCGATCCGGGCCGGCGCGCTGCGGGTTCACCGGTTGCGGATCGTGGACAACTTCGGTGTCCCGCACGATGTCGACACCAGCCAGCTGCACACCACCACCGGTCTGCGGGTGCCGGAGCATTCCGACTGGGTCGCGTTGCCGCCGCGGCTGGCTCAGGCCGCGCGGCTGAGGTTGGAGCTGCTCGACGCGAACGACGACTTCCGCCCGGTCACCGGGTCACCGTCCTGCTCACCGATCTGTGGGTGGTTGCTGCCAGATTTCCTCGACGACAGTCTCCGGGTCTACGCTGCGGACGGCAGTTGGCTTGGCTCGCTGCGGGCGGACGCGGCGCCGGATGAGCCTGTGGTGTGGCGGCCGGTGCCCGGCGCGGCGCCGGTCACGGTGACCGAGATCAGCAACACCCGGCTGCGGACTCTGGTCAGCTGGCTGGCCGACGTGGGCTCGGGACGGGTGGGCGATTTCCTTGACACGCTCAGCGACGCGCTCGCGGGCATTCAGCCGGAGGTAGCCGCGCTGCCGAGCGCCCAGAGCGTCCTGTTCGGACGGCCCATCGCTATGGTCCGGGCCGTTGTCGGGCCGTTGTCGGGCCGTTGTCGGGCCGTTGTCGGGCTGGAGTTGGCCGGAGCGCCCGCCATTCACCAGGACTGGAACGTCTTCCGGCAGGACCTGACCCGTAGTGGCCGGGAGACGAACGACTTTCCCGAGGTCCGCTTTCCGGTCCGGATGGCCGAGCACGGCCGGCTGGGTGATGGCGTGCTCGGGTTCTGGCTGGAGGACCCCCCCGGATCGCTCAGCACGGCTTTCCACAGCGCACCCGAGCTCGTTGAGAGCCCGGTGATCGTCGCAGCCGACCGGCCGCCGGTGCACCTGATGCTGCTTGTCGACCCGCACGGAACGGTGCGGGCGACCAGCGGGGTACTGCCGGCCCAGACCGTGACGATCACCGCCAACCATTACCAGGACGCGCTCACCGCGCTGGAGGTCGGTTTCCTGGCCGCGCCGGTTCTCACCGACGCCGACCAGGTCACGGTCCCGGCACCGGTCGAGCCCGGCGCGGCCTGGGTGTGGCGGGAGCTGAGCCGGACCGGCTGGTCTGAGAGCCCGATCACGACACCGGCCAGCGACGCCCGGTTCCTGAGCGTACCCACCGTGCGGGAGGGCTGGCTCGTGCTGCGCCCGGATCCCGCCACTGGCCAGACACAGAAGGGGTCTTGATGCCGCGGATCACGCTTGATCTCACCCTTGAGGAGACCAACCTGGTCTTGGAGGCGCTTGGAGCGCTGCCGTACGTCCGGGTTTACCAACTGGTCGACAGCATCATCGCGCAGGCGCACCAGCAGATCGAGCGGCCCGCGACCGACGCGGGTGCCGGTACGGCGGATGAGCCGCCGCGCCCGGCGGGGACCGCCCGAGCCGGTGTGGTCCGGTCAGCATGACCGCCGAACTGCTGCTGCACTGGCAGCTCGACCACGTGGCCCCCGATGGGGCACTACGGACTCTTCCCCCGGACTACGCAACGGCCACGTCGAGGGACAGCCGAGCGCGCAGCTGGACGAGAGGTTCGGCAGCTGCCTGGCCCTGGACGGTCAGAGAGACGCGCTGGTGGCCGCTGCGGCGCCGGCGCTGCGACTGCGCACGTACACGATCGCGGTCTGGGCCCAGCTGCCTGCCCCGGAGCCCACCTCGACGCGGCCAGGGCCGCACGTGCTCGCCGCCCAGACCGGGGGATCTAGCCTGGCCATGTCCACCGCCGGCGTGTTCGTGCACGAGGTGGTCACCGGCACGGGCGACCGGCACTCGTTCGACGCGCCGGTCGGCTCGCTGGACTGGTCGGCCTGGCACCACCTCGCCATCACCAGCGACGGAACCACCGCCCGGACCCTTGTCGACGGGTCGGAGATGGCGCACTGGGCGCTTACGGCCGCACCGGCCCAGAGTCAGGGCGACCTGGTCATCGGCAGTGATCTGCTGAGAACGACCCACACGGCGGGCCGGTTCGCGCACCTACGGGTCTACACCGACGCACTGACCGAGGAGGAGCTGCGCCGCGACATGGCCGACGACGAGGCCGCGCTGGCTGCCTTCGTCCGGACCCACCCACTCGAGATCGAGTTGGCGAACCTCGACGGCCAGCCAGTGCTCTACATCGACGACGGCTCGGCGACCCAGCAACTGACCCTGCGGCTGACGAACTCCTCCCGCCAGGACGTGGAGCTGCGGCCCGGCACCGGGCCGGTGTCCGCGCAGAACCGCCACGTCGCGCTGCTGTTCCGGCCGGGCACACTCGCCACCGCTGCGGCTCCGGCCACCTCGGTGCCCGACTGGACAATCCAGCGCGACCCGGCGGGCGCCACTCTCTATCTGCTGCACAGCGGCACCAGTGGCACCCTGACGATCGGCCGCGGCCGCTGGCTGGAGGTACCGATCACCGGGCTGAACGCCGACGGCGCCGGCGGCAGCCACGGGACCCGGGTCGAGGCCGAGTTCGGGCAGCTCGGATACGCAGGCGAGCAGGAGGAGCTGACCGGCAGCCGGCTGCTGTTCCTCGACGTGGTCAACCACCGCGGCCGACCGGACATCCCGCTGAACGTGTCCTTCCTCGGCGGTGACCGGGTGCTCAGCGATGGTCGCAGCGCCAGCACCCTGCGCATTGGGCTGTCCACGGTGTCCCGCGACACTGGTCTCGCGCTCACCGGCAGGGCCACCGCAGGCGGTGCCGCATCGGCCTTCGTGGTGTCTTTCGAGGGTCAGCAGGCTGGTGAGAGCCGGGAATGGGCGTTGACCACCTCCGGCCGCGCCGGCGACGTCCACTTGGCTCTACCCGCATCCGGCGCCGGCTCGAACTGGGTGGTGACCCCTGACGACCTGGGGCAGCGGCGGCGCTGGATCCTGACCCCGCCCACGGACACGGCGATCCCGGCCGACGGCCACGTCGAGCTCGTCCTCTCCGACATCTACGCTCTCGAGGAACCCGGGCACGCCCCGATCATCGTCGAATACCAGAACATCCCCGGTTACCAGGACGGCTTCGTCTCCCTGACCGCCGAACGGACCCCGCTGCTGTTCTCCGCATCGACGGTCGGGATCGGCCAGGCCGCAGGAACGTCCCGGCTGACGGTCAGCGCCGACTCCGGCCACCTCCAGCTTCGCCGGGAGTCGACCGCGCCCGGAACCGGCGCGCAGCAGTACATAGAACTGTTCCAGAACGACACGGCCGCCGGAACCACCTTCCCGTGCATCGGGTTCAACCACTCCGGCCGGTTCGTGCACCGCATCGAAGCGCGCCCAGAAGGCATCGCGTTCAAAGACGGCCCGGTCACCAACGACACCCTGCTCGACGTGTACGCGGGCGGGCTGGTCCTAGGACGGTCACAACCGGGCAGTGTGCGGCTGCGAACCGGCCAACCACTAACGACACCGGCGCTGACCGTCGGCGCCGAATCGGCCCACGTTCAGCTGCGCCGCAAGTCGACGGCGGCGGGCACCGGCACCCAGCTCTACCTTGAGCTGTTCCAGGACGCGACCTCAACCGGCAAGCCCACCTTCCCGAGCATCCGGTTCCACCACTCGAACAACTTCTGGCACCGCATCGAGGGCTGACCAGAAGGATTCGCCTTCAAAGACGGCAATCTCGACGCCGACGGCCTAGTACTACAGAGCTAGATCATTAGTGTTTGGAGGCGGAGGTGACGTCGGACGTGGGCTCGGCGGGCTTGGGCTTGGTGGTGACGGCGCCAGGTTGACCAGTGCAGGCCGTGGGTGATGGTG
>JBATXM010000170.1:0-36145 GCA_049673305.1 Pseudonocardiaceae bacterium
ATCGCCAACTTCAAGACCTGGAGAATCATGCACACCGACTACCGCCGCCCCATTGCAACATTCGCGACAACCATCTCAACCGTAATCGGCCTGCACTTCTACACGACCGGCTGAATAACCCTCATGGCGTGAAATAGCCACTGAAATAGCCACCAAGAGAGCTGTCCGGAAATCGCGGGGCCCATCAGACAACCGGGTCTTGCGGCCGCCGAGCAACTGGGCGAGTGAATCCGGCTGGGAATTGCTCAGATCGAGAGTCGCCGTCTTGGAATCCCGGTAATACAGCAAGGCGTTGTATCGACCGAAGTCGATCAGCTCATCGGCCCATTGCTGCGCCTTGATACGAACTGTGTCCAGCCTGCTACTAGTGCCGCTCGTGTCCACGTGCGGTCTCCCCTGGTGAGAAACGTCTCTCCCCGGTGGCCGATGCGAATCGCTCGGCGCCTACCGCTCCGCGGGCAAACCCTCCAGTGTCCACTCCTGAAAAGCAAAAGTCCTCGACATTCAGGTTACGCCCGATAGTCCATTCGTGGAGTACCCAGTTCAGCCGTGGCGATGTCGGTCCACTGGTACACCCTGTGATCGCGGTTGAGGTCGATCAGCACCGCGCGGCGGATGGTAATCTCGGCTGAGGTGACCGGCAATGCCGTCAGTCGCTGGGCGATCGGCGCGGCGGGGCCGGCCGCGTTTGAGTACGCAAGCGAGACATGCGGTCGGAAGTCGTCGGGGTCCTCAGGCACGCTGTCGTGCCCCCACACGTCCGCGATCGCGGCCCGAATCGTCGCCCGCAAGCGCGTGACGGGCTCGGTGGGCCGCACCGGTAACATCAGTGCCTCAGGATCCACCTGGGCCGGGCCAAGCGTGATCGTGAACGGCGCCAGGTCGGTGCAGCGGTCCCGGACGGCAGCCACCGATCGCGTCGACGTCGGCCCGGTCCACTTCGTCGGTGAAACCGATGCCCTGCATGGTCAGATGCAGCCAGCGCACCGGGATCAGGTCGAGTGTGGACAGATCCTTCAACATGTGGGCGTAGTCGGCGGCGAGCTGGTGCGCTGCGGGTTGATCGTCGAACGTCATATGCCAGGTGTAGAATGACCGACCAACCCGCCAACCAGGCCGCCACCACCAATGATCTCGCATCGCCTGCACGGTCTCTGCCATCGGTCTTCCACTCTCGGCTGGTCAACTAGACGACAAAGGGCTGCTTTCGGAAAACGGTGATGGCCTCCTGCATGGCGCGCAGCAGTGGCTCGTCGCGCTGCTTGCACGTAGCTACCTGGGTGTGCACCTCGCCGAGGCGTTGCACCAAGGGACGCACCCGGTACTCAGGACCGGTGTCCAGCACCGGGGCGAGCGTCTCGTATGCCCCGTCGAGCTGGGACAGCGCCAAATGCGCACGGACCTGCTGGACTCTCGCCATTCGTTCACTGCTTATCCGACGGTTGCGGCGATACTGCGGCGAGCGTAGGGACAACTGTGCGATCGGCCTGCGCTGCGAGGTCTGCAGCTTCCCACGCTGCCAGCAGCGTCCCGTTAGCGCTCAGCGGGGAGTCCAAAGCAGCGGCCACCGAGCGAGAGGGCCAGCGCCGCCCGTGCTCGATGTGGTGGACATAGCCGCAGACGACGTGCGCCGCAGCACCGAGCGCAGCCAGCGACAGACCAGCACGAGAGCACAGCGCCACCACCTGCGACGCGAAACTCTCCCGACCTTCGCCAACCATGTCGCCTGTCTCCTTCGGTGTCGGCTCGCCGTCTGGTGACAATCAGAGGATTCCACCGGTTCTGGACATGTGCGACAGTGGGCGTTGTGATCACCACGCCGCTCTACGTTACCCCGGTCACCACCACCCGCACTGGCTCCCTGTAGGTGGTGCACCCCTTGGGCTAGGCGGTGAACACGGCCAACCAGAACCACCGACATGCCATCACCGGCTGGGGCACTGACGACCGGAACCGCACGCTGATCTTGTGAAAGGAAACCGACTTGATTCACGGTAAGTTGGTGCGAAACGTCATGATCACCTTGGATGCCAGGATACGCACTGCTGTGATCCTGAGCCGGCCCGAGGTGATTGAGCTGGCAAACAAGCTGCGAATGGCTACTGGGAACCATGACACGGCCACTGATACTCCGATCGGCACAGGTGATCCCGACCCGCCGGGCTGACCGGATCCCACTCAGACGCACCTGTCCGCTCAGATGCCGGTCGGGTCAGACATGCATCAGCTCTGGCGGTACGCGCTGGGCGTGTCGCTTCTCGGGTGGGCCGAGCACGTCGGGGTGCAGGATGCGGGCGAGAATCTCGGCACCGTCGATCACCCGAGGGCCCGGGCGGCTGAAGTACGAGGTCGCGTCGACTGCCCACACGTTGCCGGCTCGGACCGCGGGCAACTCTGACCAACCGGCGGGCAGCCGGGCCCTTGGCAGCTCACGCAGCGTATCGGCCGCGTAGAAGCCGCAGGGCGCGAGCACGATCACCTCCGGGGCGTACGCGCTGATCTCCTTGGCTGTGGTCGTCCGAGACACCCCTCCAACAGTGCCGAACCCCGGGTCGCCGCCCGCGACGCCGACCTGCTGGGGCACCCAGTGACCCGGCGCGAAGGGAGGCTCCAGCCACTCGAGCACCAGGGTGCGCGGGCGGTGGGTGATCCCGGACACTGACGCGGCCAGCGCGTCGAGGCGGGTGCGCAGGTCGCCCACCAGGGCCTTCGCCTGAGCGCCGCGCCCGGTCATAGCACCGACGGTGACGATGTTGGCCAGGATGTCGGCGATTGTGGTCGGCTCCAGCGAGACGACGGTGACGTCGGCGTCCAGTCGACGCGCCGCCTGCTGCACCGTGCGGTAGCTGACCGCGCAGACCTCGCAGAGCTCCTGAGTCAAGATCACGTCGGGGGCGAGCGCCCGCAGCCGGACCTCGTCGAGGTCGTAGATGCAGCCATGCCCGTCCAGCTGCGAGCGCACGGCGTGGTCGATCTCCGCGCTGCTCATGCTCTGGTTCGAGATGCGGCTGGCGGTCAGTTGGAGCTTGCGGTCGACACCGCTCGGGTAGTCACACTCGTGAGTCACGCCGACCAGCGAGTCGGCCAACCCCAGCGCGCAGACGATCTCGGTCGCGGAGGGCAGCAGCGAGACGATCCGGGGCGCTTGCGTCATCATCGTGTCCACCCTAGGCGGGCCGGCGGGAGGTGCGTCCAACCTGGATACTGGAGGTTGTTAGGCGGCCGTGACCCGGTGCACTATAGACCTGGCGCACTGCTGTAGACATGGCCAAGACCCCGCCATGGAGTACTCAGCGTTAATCGGCACGAGATGGCACCGCCGTGGTGGCATTGATCGTGATGACGACATGAGGAAACCATGACGATGAACTCCATACTCAACGGCCGGCGCCCCGAGGGCGAACAACTCCTCGTCCTGCTGTTCGTCGCACTGCCGACACTCGCCCTGATCGTCGCCGTCCCCTTCGCTTGGGGCTGGGGACTGACCTGGACCGACATTGGCCTAGCCCTGTCCTTCTACTTCTTCTGTGGTCTCGGAGTGACCACCGGCTTCCACCGTTACTTCACCCACCGGGCCTTCAAGGCCAACCGCGCCCTGCGAGTCGCGCTCGCTGTCGCGGGCAGCATGGCCTTTCAAGGCTCGATCATCACCTGGGTCGCCGACCACCGCCGCCACCACGCCTTCACCGACAAGGAGGGCGACCCGCACTCACCCTGGCTGTTCGGCACCTCCGCTGTCGCGGTGGCCAGGGGCTTCTGGCACGCCCACCTCGGCTGGCTCTTCAAGAGGGACCAGACCAATGTCTCCCGTTTCGCCCCCGACCTGCTCGCCGACCCCGACATCCGCCGGGTGAACCAGCAGTCCTTCGGCTGGTCAACGCTCAGCCTCACCATGCCGGTCGTCCTTGGCGGGCTGATCAGTTGGTCCTGGTGGGGTGCGCTGACCGCGTTCTTCTGGGCTGGACTCGTCCGCATCGCCGCGCTGCACCACGTTACCTGGTCGACTAACTCAATCTGCCACATGATCGGGAACCGACCGTTCACCCAGCGCGACCGTTCCACCAACTTCTGGCCGCTGGCTGTGCTGTCCATGGGCGAGTCCTGGCACAACCTGCACCACGCCGACCCCACCTGCGCCCGGCACGGCGTCGGCCGCGGCCAGCTCGACATGACCGCCCGGCTTATCTGGATCTTCGAGAAGTTCGGCTGGGCACATGACGTCCACTGGCCAACCGCCCGCCGGCTCGCCCGCTTGACCGTTGTCCGGTAGCGATACCTGACCGGTTACGGTGGTGGTGTGCGGTGGCGGTTCCTGCTGCGCCCCAGCTGGGTGGCGCTGACGGCGGCGGTGATCTGCTTCGCCGTGGCGGCATTCACCGTACTCGCACCGTGGCAGTTCCGCCGTGCGGCGCAGCGGGCAGAACGCAACACCAGCATCGAGAGTTCTTTCACGACCCCGCCGCAACCGCTGCGCAGCGCACTCGCCGCCCACACCGCGCCGACGCTGGCCACTGAGTGGCGGCAAGTTCAGGCCACCGGGCGCTACCTGCCCGACGCTGAGCTGGTCGTCCGGCTGCGCACCGTGCAAGATGAGCCAGCCTACGAGGTGTTGGTTCCGCTCCGGTTGGCCGATGGATCGACCATCCTCGTGGACCGCGGTTATGTGCGCCCGGCCGAGGGAGTGCGGATACCCCAATACCCTCCGGCCCCGAGTGGGGAGGTGACCGTGACCGGCCGGCTGCGAGCCGACGAACAAGATCCGCAAGGCGGCGAGGTCGTGCGGCAGGACGGTCACCGGCAGGTGTACGCGGTGAGTACCCGCACCGTGAGCGCCGCCACCGGGGTGCGACTCGATCCGGGTTACCTCCAGCTGGTGAACGGTGCTCCCGGAGTGCTGTCCGCGCTGCCGCTGCCGCAGCTGGACCCCGGGCCCTCCTTCGGCTACGCGCTGCAGTGGATCGCCTTCGGCACGATGGCCCCGCTGGGACTGGCCTACTTCGCCTGGCGGGAAGCCACCGAATGGCGCCGCGAGGACATTCCGTTATCGGATAACCCGGATAACCCGGATAACAACGACACAGACGACCCGCACGATCCGCCGCTGGCCACTCTTGCTGACCGGTACGGCCGCTGAATCACCGTGGCCAGCGCCGCGCACAGCACCGCAGCCGCGAGCCCGACAACCCGGGACAGCTCGACTCCCCGAATGAGATCACCAGCATCGGGGGTGCGTCCGTGACCCAATACCGGCCGCTGCTCCGTGCCGTGCGGGTACACCGTGCGCCCGCCCAAGCGCACCTCCAGCGCACCCGCGAACGCCGCCTCGACCTGACCGGCGTTGGGGCTGGGATGGGCAGCCGCGTCACGTCGCCACGCTTGCCACGCCCCGAGGGCTGAGCCGCCCACCAGCGGCGCGCACAGGGTGCTCAACACGGCGGTGGCTCGGGAGGGCAGCAGGTTGGCCAGGTCGTCCAGCCGCGCCGCGGCCCAACCGAACCGCCGGTAGCGCGGCGAGCGATACCCGACCATCGCGTCCAGGGTGTTGATCGCGCGGTAGGCCAGTAACCCCGGCACGCCGGCCACCGCGCCCCAGACCAGCGGGGCGACGACAGCGTCGGAGGTGTTCTCGGCGACCGACTCCACGCTCGCCCGTGCCATGCCAGCCACATTGAGATAGTCCGGGTCGCGACCGCACAAATGCGGCAGTCGCGCCCGGGCGGTGTCCAGGTCCCCAGCGTCCAGCGCCCGACCCATCGCGGCGCCTTCCTCGGCCAGCGAGGCCCCGCCCACCACCGTCCAGGTAGCTAGCGCGGTTCCCGCCATCTGCACGGTAGCTCGCCCGCGACCGGCCCGTTCCAGCAGGCATCCGAGCGCCGCCACGGTACCGACCAGAGCGCCGGTGTAGATCAACCCAGCCAACCGGTGCTCGGCGTAGCAGACGCGTTCAGCCTTCGCGGCCACCCGCCCGAAAGCAGCCACCGGATGATGGCGGGATGGATCGCCGAACGCCGCGTCGGCAGCGACCCCGAGCAGCAATCCCACCGCCCGCGCGGTACCCACTCCTCGACCCCCAGATGTCCGGACCGAAGTGGACACCCTACTGGGCTCGCCCAAATTCACTCTTGCGGACCTTGCCCATCTCATTGCGGGGCAGCGCGGGGAGGTAGTGCACCACCCGGGGCCGTTTGTGTGGCGCGAGCAGCCTCGCGACGTGCTCCGCCAGCTCGTCGGCGGCGGGTGGTGGATCGCTGGCGGCAACGACCCAGGCCACCACCCGCTCTCCGAGATCGGGATCCGGCTCCCCGGTCACCGCCACGTCGATGACCTGCGGGTGCTCCAGCAAAGCGTTCTCGATCTCCCCCGCGCCAATCTTGTATCCGCCGCTGGAGATCAGGTCCGTGGCACGGCGCCCGACCAGCCGTAGGTCACCGTCCGGGCCGCAGGTGGCGAGGTCGCCGGTGCGAAACCATCCGTCGCGCATCACCTCGGCGGTGGCATCGGGCCGGTTGAGGTAGCCGAGGAACAGCGTCGGGCCAGCGACTTCGATCTCGCCGACGGTGCCGTCGTCTGGTGCCTCGAGGATTCCGCCGTGGTCTTCCACCAGTCGCAGCGCCACCCCGTCCACCGGCGGCCCGACGGTGCCCGACCGGCGCGGTCCCTCGACCCGCTCCGCGCAGGTGATCAACGACTCGGTCATCCCGTACCGTTGCACCACCTGCTGGCCAGTGGCCGCCGCGATTGCCTGGTGGTCGCGGGCGGACAGCGCGGCCGAGCCCGAGACGAGCAGCCGCGCCCGGCCCAGCGCAGCGGCGACCCGGGGATCCCGCTGCGCGGCCGCGGCCAGCCGGTGGTACATCGTCGGCACGCCGAACAGCATCGTCGCGGAGCCACCCAGCTCCCGGGCCACCCCTTCGACCGAGAACGAGCCCAGATGGTGCAGCGCGCCCCCGAGCCGCAGCGGCCCGAGCACACCGAGCACCAAGCCGTGCACGTGGAACAGCGGCAGCGCGTGCACCAGGACGTCCTGGGCGGTCCATCCCCAGGCCGAGGCCAGCGCGTCGATGTCCGCAGCCAGCGCGCGGCGGGGCAGCACCACGCCCTTGGGTGGGCCGGTGGTGCCCGAGGTGTAGACGATCAGCGCTGGCGACTCGGGGTCCGGCTCGAGCGGCATCGACCCGCCCCGCGCCCGCAGGTCGACGTCGACCCGAGGGAGGGCACCCAACTCCCCCGGTAAGGAGGCTTGCGGGGTAGCGAGCACCAGGTCAGGAGCTGCGTCGGAGACGAGGTGGTGCAGCTCGCGGGTCCCCAATCGGGGATTGACCGGCACCGCGGGCACGCCGGCCACGAGCGCTGCCACCATCGCCACACACGTCTCCAGCTCCGGCTGCGCCCAGATCGCGACCCGCCGGGCACCGGACACTCGACACGCCAGCGCCGCAGTCACCACGCTCAGTTCTCGGTAAGTCACCGAACGCTGCCCGAACCGCACCGCCTCGGCGTCGGTGGGCTGACGCAAGATCGGCAATAATGGCACACTGCCCACTCAGCGCTCCTCGGTGGCGAAGACCAGCTCGCGGAAGGTGTTGCGGATGTCGGTGCTGTACCCCTTATTATCCCTCACGGTCCCGACTACCCGTATCTCGGCTTTACTCGGAGTAGGCGGAGGCTCACGTTTTGATTTGATTGCCAAGCCGCATTAAACCTGTTAGTTTTACTCGCACGGACGAAGGAGCTGGCGGTGGCGATCTGATCAGACCACGGGAACGGATCCAGCCTGCCACCGCTTCGCACAACGCAACTGCGCCTAGCGACCAAGGTTCACTAAGCACAGTTGCGTTCGATGAGTAGCCAAAAAATGGTGACGGTCGAACAGAAAATATGCACCTGGTCAAGCTTCTGACGCACCGGCCGACCGGTGGCCTTGCTTGACAACTCGCACACAGTAATCGTGTAGTTGTCTAAGTCGACTCTTCAGCGTTGGTCATCCAACTGCGCCTGCATCTTACGCGGGTCGTTCATGTATGTAGGTTAGCGTTCGCCCAGCAGTCAGTGTCACCCCGAGGTACCCGCGCAGTGTGAAGGAGGCAAGGGCGCCCAGCGCTTCGCGGGTGCGGGCTCCGATGGAGCGGCGTTCGTAGACCGGCAGCACCGAACACACCAGCGGCCATACTCCCCGTCCGGGGCAAACAGATCCAGCCCATCGTCCTGCGGCCAGCTTCCACCCTCAGGACTATCTCGCGGATCAAACAGCGTGTGCTACGGGTCCTTTTACCGTCGAAGAGCTCCTGAAAAACGTGAAACCCCCACGGGGGCGACCACCAGTGGGTAAATAATCAGGCCCGGCTGGTACCCGCCGACAGACCGGCCCGGGAGGGCCCTGGCGCGGCGTTCGCACCTGTCCTGGCCGAGCTGCCCCGCTCCGTCGTTATCTACCCGCCCCACCGAGGTGTTGCACTTTCCTTTATTGGTGCGACACTGACGGGTATGCCGACTGGGCGACCCCGACACACGCTCACCGAGACCGACGAGATCACGGCAGCGCTGGCCGATGCCACCGCCCGCTGGCCAGGCCTGCCGCCGACCGAGTTGCTCAAGCGACTGATCGCGGAGGGCCATGCGGCGCTGCGGATCTCCCTGGATACCGAGCGGACGGCCGTGGCCGACACCAGCGGCGCACTGACTGGGACCTACCAGGCCGGCGACCTGGATACGCTGCGCCAGGATTGGCCCGCGTGATCGTCCTGGACGCCTGCGTGCTGATCGCGCACTTGGATGCCGTTGACGCGCACCACGACCGCGCCACCCGGCTGCTGGCCAGCCTGGTCGGCCAGCCCAAGGTGGTCAGCGTGCTGACGCTGGCCGAGATGCTGGTCTCCCCGACCCGGGCCGGCCGGCGCCGCGCCACCCAGGACATCCTGGACCGGCTGCGCATCGAGGTACACGAGCTGCCGCGCGACGTGGGTGGGCAGTTGGCCGAGCTGCGCGCCCGCACCGGCCTGACAATGCCGGACTGCTGCGTGCTGCTGACCGCCGAACGTGCCCTGGCCACGCTGGCCACCTTCGATGACCGGCTCGCCCGCGTGGCCACCGACCGCGGCCTCACCGTTGCACCCGACACCAGCTGAGACGCGCGGTCCAGGGTGACCTGCACCTCGGCATACCGCACGATGCGCGCTAGCGTGCAGCTGTGATCGACGTGCTGGTGGCCGGGGGTGGTCCGGCGGGATGGGCGGTGGCGGCGGCGTGTGCGCGGCTGGGGCTGGACACCGTGCTCGTGGACCCCGCGCCGGACCGGCCGTGGCGGGCCACCTACGGCGCCTGGCGGGCGGAGCTACCCGCCGGGGCTGACGTGGCGGTGGCGGCGAGCGGTCACGGCGAGGCGATCGGCACCACCGGGCACCGTCTGGGCTGGGAGTACGTGGTGCTGGACAACGCCGTGTTGCGGGACGGGTTCACCGCCGCGCCGGTCAGGGTGCGCAAGGGTCGGGTGCGGGATGCTCGCGCGGACCCGAACGGGGTCGCCATCGATCTGAGCGGTGGTGAGCAGCGGGCAGCCGTTCTACTCGATGCGACCGGCGCGCCACGCTCGGTGCTCGGTGCTCCTTCCCGTCGGAGCGCCGCTGAGCAGACCGCGGTGGGTGTGCTGGTTGACGCCGACGCCGCACAGGATCTGGTGACTCCGGGCAGTGCGTTGTTCATGGACTGGCGGCCACACCACGGCGAGCCGGGATGGCCCACGTTTCTCTATGCGGTGCCGGTGACACCAGGTCGAGTGCTGCTTGAGGAGACCTCGCTGGCCCGCCGCCCAGGGCTCGAGTTGTCCGTGTTGCGCCGCCGGTTGCACGCCCGATTGGCTCACCACCGCATCACCGTGCCACCAGGCGAAGAGGAACGGGTGCGCTTCCCAGTGGATCGGCCGTTACCGACGCCCGGGGACTGGCGCGGACCAGTGGTGCCGTTCGGGGCGGCGAGCCCGCTGGTGCACCCGGCGACCGGTTACAGCGTCGCCACGGCGCTGCGGTTGGCCCCTCGGGTGGCCACCGCCGTGCACGATGCGCTGCCACATGGCGGGGCCGCAGCCGCCGGAACCGCCGCGTGGCAGGCTGTGTGGAGCCCGGCCGCGCTGGCGGTGCACGCCTTACGCCGCCGCAGCCTCGAGTCGCTACTGCGTTTCCCCGCGGAGCTTGTTCCGGATTTTTTCGACGTGTTCTTCGCGCTACCCCAGCGACACCGCTGGGCCTACCTGACCGGCCGGGAGGACGTGCAGGGCAGCGCCGCAGCGCTGGGCGCCCTGTTCGCCGCCTCCCCGTGGTGGCTCCGCAGACGACTGGTTTTCGGTGCACTCAATCCACGGATCGCTTGAGAATATCCACTAACGCATGTTGCGCTGCGGCAAACCCACCAGCCGGCCTGTTTCAATCGTCTTAAGTGCAACCGACATCCTTGACAAAGACGGCATTTACTGCTCAAACTTCTTGGATCACTCACACGTGATCACATCGGGAATGTAACGGAATCTTGGTATTGCGCTCCGGCTACTTCCGGTTCTTGGTCACAAGCCCTGACAAGGAGTGACGGTGACCACCACACAGGCGACGTTTCTCCTCTTCGATCTGGCCATCATCGTGCTGATGGCTCGCGTCTTCGGCGCAGCAGCCAGGCGAATCGGCCAGCCCGCCGTGGTGGGCGAGATTCTCGCCGGGATCCTGCTCGGCCCGACGCTGTTCAACGGCGCGATCGCAAACGCACTGTTCCCCGCTGAAGTACGGCCGATGCTCGGGGCGCTGGCGAACATCGGCGTCGCGGTGTTCATGTTCATCGTCGGCCTGGAACTGGACCGGACGGTGCTACACGGGAAGATGCGGGTAGCGACGACGCTGTCGGTCAGCTCGGTCCTGTTGCCGTTCGGCTTGGGCGTGGCGCTGGCGTTCGCCCTGGCAACCGAGCACGCACCACCGGACCGGACGGGTTTCGTGCTGTTCATCGGCGCCGCGTTGTCGGTCACCGCGTTCCCCGTGCTGGTTCGCATCCTGCGGGATCGCGGGATGCACCGGTCACCACTCGGTGTGCTGGCGTGCACCTGTGCCGCGCTGGCCGACGTGCTCGCCTGGTCCATGCTCGCGGTGATTGTCGCGATCTCCGGGCATGGGGGCGCGACGCACTGGCGGTTGTTGGTGGTGCTGCCATACCTCGTCGTGCTGTTCGGGGTGGTCCGGCCGCTGCTGCGGTGGTACGTGGCACGGGAGGGCAGTGGGCAAGTCAGCCAAACCATGATCGCTGTCCTGGTCGTTGGCCTGCTGCTCTCCGGCACGGCCACCGAATGGGTCGGGCTACATATCATCTTCGGCGCGTTCTTGTTCGGCATCGCGGTACCGAAGGAGGGGATGGCCGAGTGGGTCGAGACGATCGGCACCCAGATCGGCCGCTTCAACGAGGTGCTGCTGCTGCCGATCTTCTTCGTCGTCGCCGGCCTGCGGGTGGACCTGTCCAAGATTGACGGGGGCGGTCTGGTGACCCTGGGGCTCATCCTGCTGGCCGCGGTCGGTGGCAAGTTCGGTGGCACGTTCCTGGCCGCGCGGGCGCACGGCCTCGCGGGCCGGCAGTCGGCTGCCCTCGCCGCACTGATGAACACTCGAGGACTAACCGAGTTGATCATCCTCACCACCGGCCAGCAACTGGGGTTGCTGGACGATCGCCTCTATACCCTGATGGTGGTCGTGGCACTGGCCACAACCGCGATGACCGGACCACTGCTCAACCTCATCAAGGTGGACCAGGACGCCCCGCTGCTAGACACGGTACGGGTCCCCGCCACCACGCTCGTGAAAGGCTGACGTGAGCAGCGAACCTGCCCTCGCTGCCGGGTTCAGTGACCGCCTACGGCCTCGGTGAGCCGTGCGGGATGTGAGGGACGCTGATGGTCACCTCGACGTCGGGCTTGACCTTGAGGGCGCCGAGCATAGCGGAAAACGGCTTGATACCAAACTTCCGCTGATCAAGAATAATCGTGGCCTTCCAGCGCTGGCCATCGTCGATCGCCTCGATAGAGATCGAATTCGTCACGCCGTGCAGGGTGAGATCTCCCTCGATGCGCGCCCGGGTGCCGTCGCGCAGCACCGACACTGAGCGAAACTGGATCTTCGGATACTTCCCCGGCTCGAGGATCTTCTGGGCGTTTTTCTCGATGTCCTTCCGATCAGACGCTGAGATATCAGTCGTCACCCGCAGCGAGCCCGGGTCGAAGTCGGCTGTGATCCCGTCGTCCTCCCCTACGTCCAAGGACAAGTTCGTCACCCGTAGGGTCACGTCGTGGCCGAAGGTGGTCAGCAGCCCCTCACGAAAGACCGATACCTGACAGTCCACCGCCGCGGCGTCGAAAGTTGGCACCCGACCAGCGTAACCAGATAGGACACAAAGAGTCACCAAAATTCACCCGAAACGGCGGCGAAACATACCCAAGCTGGCAGGTGCATGATCTCACCGTGCAGATACTGATCGACGGGGACAATCTCGACGTGCCGCGGTTGCGGCTGCTCGTCGCGGCACTAAATCTGGCACCCTCCGCCCACGTCGTGGTGGCCGGTGCGCTGGCTGTGTTGGAAGCACTCGACTGGCCACCGCAGGCTCAGGTCCTGCCGGCCAGCGGGTGGCAGCGCGCGGACCTGCTGCTGGCCGGCGCTTACCACACCGATGACCAGCCACTACTGCTAGCCACCGGCGACGGGGACTTCGCGCAACTGGCCCGCCGCCACCCGGGCCCGGTGTTGCTGGCCGGCGGGACGTCAAGCCGCTCCCGGGCGTTCACTGGTCCCCGGATCACCGTCACCGATCCAGCCGAAGACGGTGGCGCGCAGCTGCGCTCCTGGCTGGAACGCGCCACCGCGTCGTAGTCTTCACACCGGAGGAGAATCGTGTCGACGTTGTTCAGCCGCATCATCAAGGGCGAAATCCCGGGTCGGTTCGTCTGGTGTGACGACTGGTGCGTCGCGTTTCTCACCATCGCTCCGCTGCGGCCTGGACACACCCTCGTTGTCCCCCGGGCCGAAGTCGACGAGTGGACCGATGCGGACACCGACCTGATAACCCATCTCATGGTGGTGGCGAAGCACATCGGCGCGGCGCAGAAAACAGGCTTCGACGCGCCGAGGGCTGGCCTGGTGGTAGCCGGGTTCGAGGTGGCGCACCTGCACCTGCATGTGTTCCCCGCGTGGACCATGGACGACTTCGACTTCGACGAAGCGGACGGTGATCCAGACCCGGCCGAGCTCGATGCCGCCGCAGACACCCTGCGCCAGATCCTGCGGGAGGCGGGGCACGGCGATCACGTACCCAGCTGACCTGTGCCAGACAATACGCCGAGTCAGGGCACTGAGGGCGTCAGCGGGCGGAAACCGCGCAGCCGCAGGCTGTTGGACACCACGAACACCGAGGAGAACGCCATGGCCGCTCCAGCGATCATGGGGTTGAGCAGGCCCGCCGCCGCCAGCGGGAGCGCGGCCACGTTGTAGCCGAAAGCCCAGAACAGGTTGCCCTTGATGGTCCGCAAGGTGCGCCGGGACAGCCGGATCGCATCGGCGACTACCCGCAAATCACCACGGACCAGGGTGAGATCGCTGGCTTCGATGGCGGCGTCGGTGCCGGTGCCCATGGCCAGCCCCAAGTCAGCCTGGGCTAACGCCGCGGCGTCGTTGAGCCCATCGCCGACCATCGCCACGATCCGACCTGCCCGCTGGAGCCGACGCACCTCCTCGACCTTCCCTTCGGGCGACACCCCGGCGATCACCGTGTCGATGCCGACCTCAGCGGCCACTGCGCGGGCAACGGTCTCGTTGTCGCCGCTCAGCAGCACCGGTGTCAATCCCAACGCGCGGAGCTGGCGCACCGCCTCGGCGCTGCTCGGCTTGACCGTGTCGGCTACCGAGAGCAGGCCCCGGGCTCGGCCGTCCCAGGCCACCGCGACGACGGTGCGGCCGTGCGCCTCCGCCTGCTCCGCAGCGGTCACCAACTGGTGCGGTAGCGCCACCGTGCACTGCTCGGCCAACCAGACTGGCCGGCCCACCAGCACCACGGCGCCGTGCACCTCACCCTGCACGCCCAGCCCTCGCGCCGAGCGGAAACCGACCACCTCAGGCAGCGCGCCCAACCGCCGCCGGCACCCGGTGGCGATCGCGATGGCCACCGGGTGCTCGGAGGCGTTCTCCACGGCAGCGGCTCGGCGCAGCACCTCGTCGGCGTTCTCGCCGGCCGCAGGCAGCACGTCGACCAGGGTCATCATGCCGGTGGTGACCGTGCCGGTCTTGTCCAGCAGCACCGTGTCCACCCGCCGGGTGGACTCCAACACTTCGGGTCCCTTGATGAGGATTCCCAGTTGGGCACCGCGACCAGTACCGACCAGCAGGGCGGTGGGTGTGGCCAGTCCCAGGGCGCAGGGACAGGCGATGATCAGCACGGCGACCGCGGCGGCGAATGCAGTACCGACGCTGGCACCGAGGGCCAGCCAGACGCACAAGGTGGCCACCGCGAGCACCATCACGATCGGCACGAACACCGCCGAGACGCGGTCAGCCAGCCGCTGCACCTTGGCCTTGCCGTTCTGCGCGTCCGTGACCAGCCGCGTCATCTGCGCAAGGCGCGTGTGCACACCAACACGCTTGGCCCGCACCCGCAAGCGGCCGGAGGCGTTCACCGTCCCACCGGTGACCACCGAGCCCGGGTTGACCTCACTCGGTACCGACTCGCCGGTCAGCATGCTCTCGTCAACGGCGGAACACCCTTCCACCACCTCTCCGTCAGTGGCGATCTTCTCCCCTGGGCGGACTACGAACTCATCGCCGACCAGGAGCGCCGTGATGGGGATGCGCAGTTCTTGGCCGCCCCGAAGCACCGCGACATCCGAGGCACCGAGGTCCAGCAACGCTCGCAGCGCCGCACCCGCGCGCCGTTTGGAGCGCGCCTCGAAGTAGCGACCGGCCAGCAAGAACACCGTGACACCGGCGGCAACCTCAAAGTAGACCCGACTATGCGCGTGATATCCCGAGGCAACGACCTCGTGGCGGGTGATGAAACCACCGCTACCGACGAACCACGCGTAGCAGCTCCACAGGAACGCGGCCGACACACCCATCGAGATCAGCGTGTCCATGGTGGCCGCGCCGTGGCGCAGGTTCCGCCACGCGGCCTGGTGAAAGGGCCATGCCCCCCACGTCACAACGGGGGCAGTAAGAAAAAGCGAGAGCGCCTCGAAGTTGTGCGGCACCCGCAAGCCCGGCACCATCGCCACCATCGATATCGCGATCACCTGGACGGCCAGCACAGCGCTACCCACCAACCGTTCCCGCAGTACCCGGAGCTCAGCACCGTCGGTGCTGGCCTCGGCCACTGAGTCCTGAAGCAGCTCAGCGGTGTAGCCGGTGCGAGCTACGGTTGCTACGAGATCCTCGGGTGTGACACCGTCGGCGTAGCTGACCCGCGCCTTCTCGGTAGCGTAGTTGACGCTGGCGTTGACTCCCTCGAGCCGGTTGAGCCTCTTTTCGATGCGCGCCGCGCAGGACGCGCACGTCATACCACCGATCAGCAACTCGACCTGGTGGCTCAGTTCGCCGGGTCCAGTGACGGTGCCTCGGCCGCGATCATCGACGGTGGCCACGTGCCTAGGCTGAGATCTCGTCTGAGATCTCGTCTGGGATCTCAGCTGAAATCTCGTAGCCGGCCTCGTCGATCGCGGCGCGAACCGCAGCATCGTCCACGGGGCCGTCGCTGGTGACGGTGACCTGGCCGGTGGCCAGGTCGACCTGCACATCAGTCACGCTCTCGATGGCGCTGAGCTCTTGCGTCACCGCCGAGACACAGTGCTGGCAGACCATCCCCGTGATGATGTACTCGCTGCGGGTGGCGGTGTCCCCCATGTCCATAACTTTCTTGACCTCCTTGACTTCCGTGACCTATTTGAGCTGATTATGGTTTCCTGCGGGGCGCGTCACGAGCGAACCAGGCGAGCGATCGCCTCGGCCGCTTCCTTGACCTTGACGGCCGCATCAGCCCGGTCGGCCGCAGCGTCGACCACGCAGGTGGCCATGTGTTCTTCGAGCAGAGCCAGCGCGAAGGATTGCAACGCTTTCGTGGCGGCCGAAACTTGGGTCAGAACATCGATGCAGTACTGGTCCTGCTCCACCATGCGCTGCAGGCCGCGTATTTGACCTTCGATTCGGCGGAGCCGGTTGAGGTAGGCGTCCCGGTCCTTGGTGTAGCTCGCCACCGCACTGTCCTCTCCTAGCCCCTCCGCTATACCCGTATCCCGTACCAAAATACCCCCCATTAGTATCATTGTGCCCACTCTGCCCGAGTGGGCCGGAGATCACTGCGCCAGAGATCATTGCAGTTGCTCCGCCAGCGGTTCAGGACGGCACCAGCACCACCCATACCGGGCCAGGCGCAAAGGTCAACGGTGATCCATCCGGCAGGGTGAACGTGGTGATCGCGTCTGGGACTGGGCGCGACCAGCTCCCGGTGAAGGCCAGCCCGTCCCGAAGCACTACCGCAGCACCGGCGCCTACCGTCGCCGCGAACGGCGACGGTGATCCAGCGGCGTCGCGGATCGCGGTGTCATGCACTGGCACTCGCTGCAACACCACGGTTGCCGCACTGGGCCGAGGTCCCGACGCGGCGGTGAGCGGCGCACCGTCCATCGAGATCACCCACCTAGCCTCCGAAGGCACCCACTGCACCCCGATGGTGGTCGCTGGGTACCTGACCTCGGTCTCCGCCACTGGGCGGCCGCCAGGCGGAACAGGCCCGAAGCGGAACCCGATATCCCGCGGCGGGGCGCCGCCTTGGCGTAGCGCCTTGGCGTCGCCGTAGAGGTTGTGCGGCATCGACCTTCGCCGGTCCCGGTAATAGTCACCCGGCCGAGCCAAGGCTGAGACGTCAAGCACTGGCGCGCGCGCCACCAGCGCGCCGACTGCCGGTGCCGCGCCGGAAAACGCCAGCGCGGGTCGACCCACATTGGCCAGCAACTCCAGGTCTGAGGCTCGCATGCTGCGCACCGGCCCTACCACCGACGGGACCTGGGACTGGTACACCGCGAGCAGCCGGCTCAAACCGCCCTCGACCGGCTCGACATAGACCACATCCGCCAGGGCAAGTCCACTTTGCGGGCGGGCTACCGCAGCATTGTCAACCTTGACACCGAGTACTGACGCGCCGAGGTCGGTGGGCAGGCCGGTGAACGGCGACACCGGCGGCGGGCTGGGCACGCTGCCGGGCGGCGGACTGGGCGGGATCGGGCTGGGCACAACCTGCGAGACGGGTGGAGCGAGCGCTGAGGATGGTGGCGGTGGCGCGCTAGCGGAGCAGGACAGCGACGTGACGGGCACCACGAATACCAGCGCAAACAGGGCCAGCACCCACGGCACTCGTCCCCGCCTGCTCACCACTACCACTCCTTCGCCAGAGCATGATGCAACGTTGAGTGACACTTCATACCAGCGATGATCGACGTCCAGAAAATCCTGGCTCCCAACTCATCGGTAGCACTAACCCATTCGGCGGTACCATACAACTGACAGTGACAGAAAACCTGCTGGATGTGGCACTCCGCTCGGAGGATGACAAAGAGTCGTCCACCGATTACGCTGAGGGAGATCGCTCAACGTCACTGCCGGGGGACCTGGTGAGTATGAGCCACGGGTTTAAGCGCGTCGCACAGACGCATGTCGAGCGGATGCACGGCCTGATGGCTGCGCATCCGCAGCGCTGGAGGCTGTGGCGCGAGCGAAAAGTCGTCATCACCTATGTCCTTACCGTGGACATCGCAGCGGTAGCGCTGGCGCTCGGGGTGATAGCGGCGATACCGGTCCACTCCGGCGATCTGTTCCGCTTCGCGCTGCTGGTCGCCGGGGCGGTCGTGCACCGAGAGGCGGCTCGCCGGATCGAGAGCCTGCATGCGCGGATGACCAGCAACGGACTGCTGACCGACCTCACCTCCTTATGGATCTTCGCGGCGGCGCTGTCGGTTCCGTTACCGCTGGTTTTCGCCGTGACGATGGTGATCTACCTGCACTCTTGGTGCCGGGGTAGCCCTGGCAGGTTGTATCGTAAGCTATTCTCCGGGGCAACGATGGTGCTGGCGCCCGCCGCCGCCGTTGCGGTCCTGCAATTCCTCCAGCCCACCGAGTACCCGATTATCCCGAACGGCCCGCGGGGGCTCGTTGTTCTGATCAGCGCCGGGATGGCATACTGGACGACCAATTACGTATTGGTGGTCTGCGCGGTGCGGATATCTGACCCACTGCAACCGGCTCGCCAGCTCCTGGTCAGCCCCAGCGACCAGCTCGTGGTGGCGGCCTCGCTCGGGCTGGGAGTTGCGATTGCCGTGATGCTCGCCATCCAGCCGTGGCTGCTCGCCGTTCTCATGATCACTATTTTCACCCTGCACCGCGCGTTGCTGCTACCGCACTTCCAGCAGGCCGCCCGTACAGACAGCAAAACCGGTCTGCTCACTGCGGGCTTCTGGCGCGAGGCGGCCAACCGGGAGCTCGAGCGGTCCCGCCGGCTCGCCGACCCGCTCGGAGTGCTGATGTTGGACCTGGATCATTTCAAGTCGTTCAACGACCGGCTGGGGCATCTCGTCGGCGACCAGCTGCTGCGCGCCGTCGCCGATAAGCTCCGCTCCGAAACCCGGCCCTATGATCTGGTCGGGCGGTTCGGCGGCGAAGAGTTCGTGATTCTGCTGCCCGGCGTGGGAATTGCCCAAGTCGAGCACATTGCGGACCGGATCCGCGAGCGGATCAGCCAGCTGCACGTCCTGGTCGACGGTCCACTCGATGGGCCAGTCACCGTGAACGGCATATCGGTGTCGATCGGGGCGGCGGTCGGGCCCAACGATGGTGACAAAATCGACCAACTGCTCCTTGCCGCCGACGGCGCCCTGATGGCCGCCAAAGCCGCCGGCCGCGACCGCGTCCGTCTGGCGGCGACACGATGAGCACAACGGGGCTCACTCGGCTGGAGACCGGAGAGTTGTTGGGCCGGGCTCGCGTAGTGCGCGACGCAGTACACGGCACGCGGGTGACCTACTCTCCCAAGGTGTTCGTGCCGTTGACCATGCTATGCCGGGATCGCTGCGGCTACTGCACCTTCGCGCACGCTCCCCGCGAGCTGCCCTCGGCCTTCCTGGGGCTCGACGAGGTGCTGAAGATCGCCGCTCGGGGCGCGGAGCTTGGCTGCCATGAAGCGCTGTTCACCCTCGGCGAGCGCCCTGAGCACCGCTACCCGTCGGCCCGGAACTGGCTGGCCGATCACGGATACGACTCCACGGTGGACTATCTGGTGGCGGCGTGCCGCGCGGTGCTCGAGCAGACCGGGCTGCTTCCACACACCAACGCCGGCGCAGTGCACCCCGACGAGCTGGCCGCGCTGCGCGAGGTGACCGCCAGCCAAGGAATGATGATGGAGTCGTTGCGGCCGGATCTGGCCGCGCACCGGGGCGCCCCGGACAAGCACCCGGACCGGCGGTTAGCCACCCTGCACGCCGCGGGTGAGCTGGCGATTCCGTTCACCACCGGGATCCTGGTCGGCATCGGCGAGACCGAAGCTGACCGTGTGGTGGCGCTGGAAGCGATCGCGGCGGCGCACCACCGGTACGGGCATGTGCAGGAAGTGATCGTGCAGAACTTCCTGCCCAAGGCGGGCACCGCGATGCGCCACGTCCCGCCGTGCTCACCGAGGGAGCACCTCCGAGCCATCGCGCTGGCTCGGCTCCTGCTGCCTCCGCAGGTGCACGTGCAAACCCCGCCCAATCTCACCGACGATCCGGTGAATGTTCTGGCCGCTGGCATCGACGACTGGGGCGGGGTCTCCCCCAGCACCGCGGATCACGTCAATCCCGAACGACCGTGGCCTGCGCTGGACAAGCTGCGCCGGACGACGCACGCGGCGGGCCACACCCTGGCGCCCCGGCTCGCTGTGTACCCGGAGTATGCCCTGAATCCGGCCCGGTGGCTGGCTGAGGCGGTGCGTTTCGGGGTGCTGGACCGCTCCGACGCCGAGGGGCTCGGCCGGGACGATCCGGGCGCGGTGTTCCCGGAACGCGCGCAGCAGGCTGTCAACGTCGGTGACGGCGCGGAGGTGACCCTGGCCGGGCGCCGCTCCACCGCGTGGTACTCCGGTACCGGTGTCGCGCCACCGATGCTGCTCCCCGCGCCGGCAACAACACCGACCACCGGCGCGGTGCGTGCGGTGCTCGACGGGGTTCACGCCGGCCAGCGCCCCGGGCTCGACGAGCTGGTGACATTGCTGCGCGCCCGTGGGCCTGAGGTCGGCGCCGTTGCCGCGCTGGCCGACGAGCTGCGCGCAGCAACCGTCGGCGACACCGTGACCTACGTGGTCAATCGCAACATCAACTACACCAACGTGTGCACTTACCGGTGCCGGTTCTGCGGGTTCTCTAAGGGCAAGCTGTCGCTGAACTTGCGTGGCGCACCGTACCTGCTCCAGCTGCCCGAGATCGTGGCGCGGGTCCTGGAGGCGCAGCGCTGGGGCGCCACTGAGGTGTGCCTGCAAGGCGGCATCCATCCCAGCTTTGACGGCGATTATTACCTCACCGTGTGCCGGGCCATCCATGAGGCCGCGCCCGGAATCCACATCCACGGCTTCACCGCGCTGGAGGTCACCGAAGGCGCCCGGCGGCTGGGCGAACCGCTGACCGACTACCTGGTCCGGCTGCGGGAGGCGGGCTTGCGCTCGCTGCCCGGCACAGCTGCGGAGATCCTCGACGACGAGATCCGCGCCGTGCTGTGCCCTGACAAGATCACCACCGAGGAATGGCTGGAAGCGCATCGGGTAGCGCACTCGGTGGGGCTGCGCTCCAACGTCACGATGATGTTCGGGGCCATCGAGCAACCCGTGCACTGGGCCCGGCACCTGCTGCGCGCCCGTGAACTGCAGGCGCAGACCGGCGGGTTCACCGAGTTCGTCGGTCTGCCTTTCGTGCACATGGCGACCCCGATGTACCTCAAGCGGGCGGCCCGGCGGGGACCGACCTGGCGGGAGGTGCTGTTGGTGCACGCGGTAGCCCGGATCGCGTTGCACGGGCTGATCGACCACGTCCAGGCGTCCTGGGTCAAACTGGGTGCCTCCGGTGCCCGCCAGCTGCTCCAAGCCGGGGTCGACGACCTGGGCGGCACGCTGATGGACGAGAACATCAGCCGCGCGGCCGGTGCCAGCCATGGGCAGGGCCTGGACGAGGCCGGCTTCCGCGCGATCGTCGAGCCGCTGGGCCGGCCGCTGGCTCAGCGCAGCACCCTCTACCAACCGGTGACGGTGGATCTCAGGACGCAGCCCTGCCAAGCATGATCGCCCACCAGCGCGCTGGTGGTCACGCGAGTCTCGGTCAACTACCATCGGAATCCGTGCGCGGATCCCAGTATGACGGCGACCTAGTCCCCCTGCACCAGCCGTTCGAGGCGGAACTACGCGGATTCAACCGAAGGCAAGTCCTGGAGCACCTCGAATCGCTTGATGGCCGCATCGCGATGGTTGTGGCCGATCGGGATGCCGCCCTGACCCAGGTCACCGAACTCAGCAAGGTCGTGAATCATCTTCGGGTAGAGAGCGGGTTGCTCGAGCATCTGCGGCAAGAGGCAGATAAGGCAGCGTCACAGGTTGAGCGTATCCTGGCTACCCCGATGGCCGAGGCCAGCGCGCGGATCCAGCGCATCATGCAGCTAGCGCAGGACGAGATAGCTGAACTCAAGGCCCAGACCGAGGCAGAGATCGCCGCGCGGATTGCCCGCGCTGATCAGGACATCGCCGACCTGAGAGCCCGCGCCGACAACGAGATCACGAGACTACGAGCGCATGCCAGCCACGAGGCTAAGTCACTACTCGACCACGCGAAACAGCAGCGTGATCAGCTCGAAACGGAGTCCGCTGCTCGCCGGGAGGCCGCCGAGCAGGATTCGGCGCAAGCCATCGCGCAGCGTGAGTCTGCAGCGAACGCCCGGATCGGAGATTGCGAGGTACGCAGCGTCTCCGGCTTGCACCTCATGCTCCAGGTGATCGGCGAGCAGCTGTCGGCCCGGGCTTGCGCCGTCGAACACGACGAGTCGGCGCTGCGTGAGCTGCGCATTCAGGTTGCCAACGAGGTGACCACACTCGAGGCGCTGCGCACTGAGGTCACCACCGCGCTGGCCGCCGCACACCAGCTCTCGGCCGAGGCGCTCGGGCAGGTCTGCGGAGCCCCAACCGAGCAGAACACGCCGGTCGACAGGAACACCGTGATGAGCCCCGAAGCCCCTGCGCCTCCAGTGCCGAGGCAACGCAGTGCCGAGGGTCAGACGACGTACCGACGCAATGCCGGCGTTGAAAACCGGCGATTGCCACGCACTTCCCGCTGACGTGAGTGCGAGGAGAGTCTGTGCGCCACCGGATTCTACGGTATCTGAGGGTGCTGGTATCGCTGCTGGCGGTGCTGATCGGCGGCTGCACCGCGGGACCCTCGAACCGGCCCTCGGTGGCGGTGCGGGACACCAACCTGCCCCCGCAACGCTTGCTGCGGGTTGCGCCGCAGCGCCCGCCGCTGCCACCTGCTGGGGAGTACAACCGCCATTCGCTGCCCTGGCGGGACTGCACCGGCGCGATCGGCACTGCGCTGGGCATGGCCGGACTGGGCATGACAAAACCATGGCGGGTGGAGTGCACCGAACTTCGGGTCGACGCCGCGGTGGCGACACCAGAGTTCGGTAATTTCCTCAAGTTGGACCTCAGCAGGATCGGCGACGGCCCGGCCCCACTTGTCGTGCTCGGTGAGGCGTCCGGCGAGCCCGGAACGGTCCGGGCCGCCCGGCTGGCACAGCAGCTACCGCCCGCCCTCCTGAGCCGTTTCACCGTCATCGGCCTGGCCCGCCGTGGCACCGGTCCCAGCGAACCGCTGGACTGCATACCGAGGACCACCCGAGACCAGATCGTCGGCAGCGACCCCGGCTCGGGCCAGGCCGAAGCACTGGATTTGCTGCTCGACACTACCCGCACCGCAATCCAGACCTGCGCGCAAAACCTCGGCGAGGTGCTCACCACGATCAGCTCCACGGGCACAGCTGAGGACCTCGAGCAGCTTCGGATTGCGCTGAACGCCCCCGTGCTCAACCTGATCTCGCACGGTGAGGCGTCCCGGGCGGTGACCGAGTTCCTCCACCGGTATCCCAGCTCCGTCGGGCGGGTCGTGCTCGATGGAACCATTGATCCAACCCTCGACGACGTGAGCGCCAACGAGGCCGCGCTGGACGCCGCGGACGCTGGCTACACCGCATTCGCCGCCGACTGCGTGGCCCGTGGCTGCCCGCTAGGACCCGACCCCCGCAGCGCCCTGGTGGCCTTGGCCGAGGCGCTGCGTCGGGCCCCGCTGCAGGTCGGGTGGCAGCGGATCACGGCAGGCATCGCCTACCAAGCGGTGCTCGAGACAATCGGTGACCCGCAGCGCTGGCCGCGACTGTCCCACGCGATGGCGAGCGCCCGCGACGGGGACGGGGCCGAGCTGGCCGAGCTCGTGTCGCCGGTACTGGCCAAGGACCGCGGGCTGCCGGCACGCTTGGACCCCGCCCTGGCAACGCGCTGCAACGACACCTCGACCCGGGTGGCACCCGAGCGTGCCCAGCAGCTGGCGCACCAGTGGCAGCAACGTTCCGCGCTGTTCGGGCCGCTGTTCGCGGCGCGGCTACTGTGGTGCAGCGCGTGGCCGGTGGCCCCGCTGCCACCGGGGCCGCCACCCGGGATACCGGAGGACCGGGCGCTGCCGCCGGTGCTCGTGGTGGCCATTACTGGTGACCCGGTGACCCCAGCCGAAGGAGCCAAGCGCACCGCGCAGTCCCTGCCCTCAGCAACGCTGGTGAGCTGGCAAGGCCAGGCGCATGGCGCGCTACCGCGCAGCCCCTGCATCGTCGACCTGGTTACTCGCTTCCTGATGGACGCCTCGATACCGAGGCAAGGCACACTGTGTCCGCCGTAGCTATTCGCTGTTCGCAAGGAGGTGAGCTCCAGGTCATGACGTCGTCCGCCGTGCGGTCGGTCGAGCTGTCCATCGGGGGTATGACCTGCGCGGCATGCGCGGCGCGGGTGGAGCGCAAACTCAACAAGCTTGACGGCGTGCACGCCAGCGTGAACTACGCGACTGAGAAAGCCAGTGTGGCGGCCTGCGCTGAGGTAGGGATCGCGGAGCTGATCGCGCAGGTGGAGCGCGCCGGCTACCGCGCCGCGCCGATCCAGCCCGACCAGCCGGAGCGCGACGATCTGGCTGATGCCCCGGTTCAGGACCTGTTGCGCCGGTTGGTGGTGGCGCTGCTACTCGGGGTACCGCTGGGGGATCTGTCCATGACCATGGTGTTCCTGCCCTCGTTGCGGTTCACCGGGTGGCAATGGGTGCTGCTGGCGATGACCGTGCCGGTGGTGACGTGGTGCGCCTGGCCGTTTCACCGCAAGGCCGTCGTCGCCGCCAGACATGGTTCGACCTCGATGGACACTCTGGTGTCGTTGGGGATCACCGCATCCAGCTGCTGGTCGGTCTACACGATGTTCTTTAACGTTCTTCAACAGGATGTGAACAACGGTGTGGGACAACAGGCCGGCGGCGGGTGGGGACTGATCTTCCGGCCCGCGGGCTCCATCTACCTCGACGTGGCCGTCGGCGTGACGATCTTCCTGCTCGGGGGACGGTTGTTCGAGGCGCGGGCCAAGCGGCGCGCTGGCGGCGCGCTCAGTGGTCTGGCCAAACTTGGTGCCCGGGAGGTGTCGGTACGGCGCGAGGACGGGCAGGAATGCCGCATCCCCGTCGCGCACCTGCGTCTCGGCGATCATTTCGTGGTTCGCCCTGGCGAGACCATCGCGACCGACGGCGAGGTGGTGCTGGGTCACAGCGGAGTGGACAGCAGCGCGATGACCGGGGAATCGGCGCCCATCGAGGTGTCCGAGGGCGACCGGGTCATCGGCGGCACCATCTCCCGCAGCGGCCGGCTTGTCGTCCGGGCCACCACAGTGGGGCAAGACACCCAGTGGGCTCAGTTGGTGCGCCTGGTTGAGCGGGCGCAGAACGACAAGGCCAGCGTGCAGCGACTCGCGGATCGCATCTGCGGGGTGTTCGTTCCGGTCGTGCTCGCCTTGGCGGTCCTGACCTTCCTCGGATGGCTGGCCATCGGCGGGTCGGTCGAGAATGCGTTCAGTTCGGCGCTGGCGGTGCTGATCATCGCTTGTCCGTGCGCGCTGGGTCTGGCCACGCCGACGGCTCTGTTGGTGGCCTCGGGGCGCGGAGCGGAACTGGGCATCTTCATCAAGGGCCACCAGGCTTTGGAATCAGCCAAGGCCATCGACACAGTGGTGTGGGACAAGACGGGAACCATCACCACCGGCCGGATGTCGGTGGTCGATGTAGCCCTGGTCGATGGGGCCGAGCTGGACACGCTGCTGCGCCACGCCGGCGCCGTGGAAGACGCCTCTGAGCACGTCATTGCCGTAGCGATCAGCGCGCTGGCCCGCGCTGGGCTGGGTGGGATCCCTCCGGTAACGGAGTTCACCAGCCTGTCCGGTCTCGGAGCCTGGGGCCTGGTCGACGGTCAGGAAGTACTGGTTGGATCGGTGCGGCTGCTGGCTGCGCGCGGCATCCCGGTGCCGGCCGCGCTGGAGGAGCAGCGGGTCCGCTGGGAACAGCAGGGCGCCACGACCGTGGTCGTGGCAGCGGGCAGTGTGGTGGAAGGCGCCTTCGCGCTGACCGACACAGTCCGGCCCAGCGCGGCCGCGGCGGTCACCGAGCTGCTCCAGCTCGGGCTGCGTACGGTCCTGCTCACCGGCGACAACACGGCCACCGCTGCGGCGGTCGCCGCGCAGGTCGGCATTGACGAGGTCATCGCTGAGGTGCTGCCGCAGGACAAAGCCGCCGTGATCGAGGCGCTGCAGGCTCAGGGACGGTCCGTGGCCATGGTCGGCGACGGCGTCAACGACGCACCCGCGCTGGCCCGCGCCAACCTCGGCTTGGCGGTCGTCTCCGGCACCGACGTCGCGCTCGGGGCCGCCGACCTGATCCTGATGCGCAACGACCTGACCGTGGTCCCCAACGCGATCAAGCTCGCCCGGAGCACCCTGCGTACCATCCACAGCAACCTCGCCTGGGCGTTCAGCTACAACATCGCCGCGCTGCCGCTAGCGGCCCTCGGCCTGCTCAACCCGCTGATCGCCGGTGCCACCATGACGTTGTCCTCACTGTTCGTGGTGTCAAACAGCCTGCGCTTGCGCCGATTCGGACGGACCCGTTTACCCGGTCTCGACGGCCGCTAAGACGACATGCCACGGGTACTGTGCGAGATATTTCGAGCCTTCGTGCGGCACGTGCGGTTCGTAGCCTTCCGGTCCGAGCAGGATTTTTACACCTGCCGCGCGCAGTTCCGTGACGCTGCGGCCGAAGGCCGGATGTGCCGCCTGGGCTGAGTTCAGAAACGGCAGTGCCGCAAGGGGCAAACCAAGGCCGATGCCCTCGGTCAGTAGTCCCAGCGCCAGTGTGTCGGAGATCTCAGCTGCCCACTTGTTGATGGTGTTGAAACTCGCGCCGCCCACGACGATGGCATCAGCCGGCGGCAACACATCCGGTGATCCCGGCTGTTTGTAATCCGACCGAACGGGGTGGCCAGTTTGGGTTTCGAGCGCGGGTTGGTCAATGAAGCGCAGCGCCATGGGCGTGGCGATCACGCATACCGTCCAGCCCGATGCGTGCGCAAGGGCGACCAGTCTGCCGATGTCGCGGGCCGCCGGGGTCGCGCAGGTGATGATGTAGAGCACCCGGCCAGGCGGTTCCTGGGGACTGCTCACACCGACACCCCCACCGCGCGCGCAAGCCTGATCACGCCAGCTATGGGGGTTACGCCACGCGGGTAACTCCGGACGAGATCAGTAATGATCAGTTTGCTCTTGTGACGGCAGCGCACTTCTGCCGGGGCGAGCTGGTCGGCATCAAGGAGTGTGATCGCTGCTTGGTCGCGCTGTCCCGCTTGGAGATGCCCGCGCGTGACATCGAGCCAGTGGCTGGCCCGGCGCTCACGTGGAAGGTGCATGAGGTCACCGTGGGGAATGTCGGCAGCTGCCTCAATGACCCGGCCACCGCTGTGCATATCCGCTAATGCCGATACTCGGTGCACCAAGACATTCGTGGTCCCGAACGCAGACCAATTTTCGTTACGGTCATTTCCTAGCCGAGCGGCGGCAGTCAGCGCCTCGTTCTGGAGGTCACGCACATCGGCGGCCTGGTCGAGTCGAGCCGCCGCGATACTGCCTTGGAGCAGCAGCATGCCATAGGCTGAGACAAACGCCGGGCCGGCGCCGCTTAAGTATGGTTCGAGCCGGCTTGCCGCCGACTTGATCAGCTGTACGGCGTCGACACTCTGGTGGGTGGCCATGAGTGCTTTTCCGACCCGCATCGCCGCACCGCCGATCAGTGTCAGGTCACCCGTCTGTTCGGCTACCTGGATGCCGCGGTCCGCAGCAACCCAGCCAAGTTGAGCATCGCCGAGCTTGAAGGCAGTCGATGCCGTCAACTGATATGCCCAGCTCAGCCAGGATTGCGCCTGCCGCCGCTCGTCATTCTCCAGCTGCCAGACGGCTGCCTGGGAGTCGCGGATGAGATCAGCCAAGACCTGCCCGACAGCTTGATAGTTGGATGCCTGAAACGCCACCCAGCCGAAACGTACGGAGCGCTCCAGCTTGGCCAGGTTCGGCTCCGGCAGGACATCGCCGTCCGGCCGGAAGACATTGGTCATAGCATCGTAGCGGCGCAGAGCCTGCCGGATGTCACGTATCTCCCGGTCATCCGGGCAGGTACGCCTGCGTTCGGCTTCCTCAGGATCGATGAGCACAGCAAGCGGAATATCCAGCACCCGGGAAATCTGACGCAGCACCGACAGGCGGTCAAGCTGACGATCCCCAGCCCGGATCTTGTCCACCCAGCTCAGCGACTTGCCCATGCGGTCGGCAAAAATCTGGCGGGTCATGCCACGCCGCTGCACCCAGTACAGCACCACGGCAGCCGTCTCCTGCCGCTGCGCGTGGTCAAAGTCGGTCATCCCCAACACCTCCCGGTGCATGTGTTGGTTCGCCTGACGAGCCTAACGGGGGCGCCAGCGGCCAACCCGGTACAACGCTAGGCGATTTGTACAGTCTCGACCACTTCCTGGCCCGTAGCTTTCCTCATGGCCCCAGAGCCGGGCTTGAGCACTCCGGCAGGCAGCGACGTCCTTTCACCCCAAGGACGTGTCCCACCGCTTCCCCTCAGCCCGGACACCTCCCCGGTCCTGGGTGCCATCCAAGGACATGACCTGCTGGCATCATTGCCCCAGACAAAGGAAAACACCTAGTGGTCGAGATACGACCGGCCGAACAACGGGATTGTGAAGCGCTCACGGTACTGATGGAAGACCTTGACCGCTGCTATGGCGCAGCCGACACCGAGCCACCTGGTCAACGGGTGCGACGGATAGCGGAAAACTTCGTTGAAAATCTCGCGGCAGCATACGTCTTGCTCGCCTGGGAGAATGAGAAACCCGTCGGCATGGCCGCGTATTCATTTCTCTGGCCAGCTCAGAGTGTGACGCGCTCACTGTATCTCAAAGAGCTGTACGTCACCGAGGAATTCCGCTGTAAAGGTATCGGCGCGTTGCTGATGCAGCGACTGTGCCAGGTAGCGGTCGAGCATGAGTGCGGTCGTGTCGAGTGGACCGCTGATCAGGGCAACCCCCTTGCGGAAGCGTTTTACAGGCGGCTCAGCGTACCGAAGAATCGAGAAAAGATCTTCTACCGACTGGACGGTGCTGGCCTGCAACGGATGTCCACGCCGCACCAACTCTGATCCGCACAGCGCCCACCCAAGGGGCTACCGTGGCGGGGTGGTGCGCAGCGGAGCTCAGCCTGACTGGCCGAGCGGTGGGTGTGGAGATGGATGGCAGCCGGCCGCGCGGGAGCGACGTCGGCTGGACGACGACCTGGTCGGGCTGGATCGCGACGATCCGGAGGTGCGAGCCTTCTCCGAACACCTCGACCGCGTCTACCAGCAACGTCCCGGGTTCACCGTGGAGGGCTATCTGTCCGGGGTCAGCGATTTCGCCGAGTCGGCCAACCGCGCCCAGGGTTCTCGACGGGCAGCGGCCGTCCTGGTGGTGGGGCTGATCCTGCTCGGTGTGGCCGTCACGGTGTGGGGAGCAACGACGTTCATCATCACCGCCCTGCTGGGCTGACGCCGGCCAGCGCCGCCCGCGTAGCGTGTCGACTATGGATCCGGTCAAGGGCGTGACGCCCAAGGTCGTCAGGTCTGACGCCCAGTGGCGTGAGCAGCTCACCCCGCAGGAGTACGCCGTTCTGCGCAGGGCGGGCACCGAGCCACCGGGGACCGGCGAGTACGAGCACACCAAGACCAGCGGGGTGTACGAGTGCCGGGCCTGCGGCGCGGAGCTGTTCCGCAGCGACCACAAGTTCGAGTCGCACTGCGGGTGGCCGTCGTTTTTCACCCCGCTGGCCGGCGACGCGGTGCTGCTGCGGGAGGACCGTGGCCTGTTCTCCCAGCGCATCGAGGTGTTGTGCGCCACCTGCCACAGCCATCTCGGGCATGTCTTCGAGGGCGAGGGTTACAACACCCCCACCGATCAGCGCTACTGCATCAACTCGATCTCGCTGCGGCTGGTGCCCGACGGCACCGCTTAGGGCAGGGCGGCTACCAGTTCGGCGATGGGTACCCGGGGACCAGTGAAGAACGGCACCTCCGCGCGGACGTGCCGGCGGGCCCGGCTGGCCCGTAGCGCGCGCATCAGGTCGACGATGCGATGCAGCTCATCGGCCTCAAACGCGAGGATCCACTCGTAGTCGCCCAGCGCGAACGAGGCGACCGTGTTGGCTCGCACGTCGGGATAGTCGCGGGCCTGCATGCCGTGCTCAGCGAGCAGCTCGCGACGCTGCTCGTCCGGCAACAGATACCACTCGTAGGAGCGCACGAACGGGTAGACGCAGACGTACCTCTTAGGCTCCTCACCGGCCAGGAACGCCGGCACGTGGCTCTTGTTGAATTCCGCGGGGCGGTGCAGCGCCACCGTCGACCAGACCGGCCGGCTGGCCCGGCCCAGCGCGGTGACGCGGCGCAGGTCGGCGTACCCGGCCTGGAGCGTCTCGATCTCCCGCGCGTGCCACCAGATCATCCAGTCCGCGTCGGCACGCAGGCCAGCGAGGTCGTAGACCCCACGCACCGCCACGCCCTTGCCCTCCAGCGCTTCGAGGTGGTGCTGCGCCTCGCGGGCGGGCTCAGCGCGGTCAGCGGGCAACCGTCCGGGCTCGACCCGGAAGACCGACCACATGGTGTAACGAATGGTGGAGTTCAGCTCGGCGTAGTCCAGGCGGGTCATGCTCTTATCGTCCCACCACGCGCCACTGCGGTGACACCGCTCAGGTACTCGACGATGCGGCGAGCCGCGGCGTCTGCGGTCGCGATGCAGGCCGGCAGGCCAACCCCGTGCAGGGTGGCGCCGGCAACCGCGAGACCAGGTGACCCGGCCACCTCCCGCTCAAGGGCGGCGACCGCGTCGAGGTGCCCGGGCGCGTACTGCGGCAGCGCTCCCCCCCAGCGCGCCACCACGGTGGCAACCGGCATCGCGGTGATCCCGGTGAGCGCGGCGAGGTCGGCGCGTACCGCGGCGAGGAGCTCCGCGTCGTCACGGTGCAGCACCTGGGCTTCGCCGTGGCGACCCAGTGAGGCCCGGACCAGCAGCACCTGCTCGGAGCGGGCATGTGCCCACTTGCGCCCAGAGAAGGTGAACGCCTTCACCGACAGTGGTTTGTTGAGGGGCTCCCTGGCGGCCACCAGCACGCCGGAGGCCATCGGCAGCGCCTGCGCGGCGGCCAGCGGCAGCGCGAGCCCCACCACCGCGCAGGAGGCGACCTCGACCCGGCCTGCGGCAGCCGAGGCGACGGGCAACGGATCAGCCAGCAGCCGCCGCAAGGCGGGGGCCGGGAGAGCGAGCAGCACGGCGTCAGCGTCAAGATGTTCGGTCTGGCTACCACTGCCCAGTGCCAGCCGCCAGCCCTCGGGGGTGCGGGCCAGCCCACACACCGGCAGGCCCAGCCTGGGACGCACCCTCGCGGCAGCCACCAGCGCGTCCACCAGAACACTGAGCCCACCGCGCAGCGTGCCGAACACCGGAGCCGGGCGGCCTGTCAGCGGCCCTATCGACAACCCGGACAACAACACAGCACTGGCCGCGGCGAGTAGTGATCCAGCACCACGGTCCAGCGCGGTAGCCACCGCAGGCAACGTGGCCCGCAGCCCCAGCGCGTCGGCGCGCCCGGCGTACACCCCACCCAGCAGCGGGTCGACCAGCCGGTCGACCAGCTCGTCACCGACCCGCTCGCGCAGCAGCGTCCCGACCGCGGCGTCCTGCCCGGGCTCCCAGCGCAACGCCACCGTGGGTTCTTCAGCCACCCGCGCCGTTCCCTGCGCGGACAGCAGGCCGGCGACGTCGGCAGCCGCACCGGGCAGGCCCAGCACGGTGCGCTTGGGCAACGCCACGGTGCGGCCAGCGGCTCGCACGGTGGAAGCCACCAGGCTGGGATGGCTCAGCTGCCCACCGAGACCCAGTTCCTCTACCAGAGCATGCGCCTCCGGCCGGCGCATGAGGAAAGCCTCCGCCCCCACGTCGAGCGCCACACCGCCCAGCTCAACGGTGCGCAGTGCCCCGCCGAGCCGCCGCGAACCCTCGACGAGGACGATCTCGACGGCCGGGCCGAGCAGCGTGCGCAACCGGTATGCCGCAGCCAACCCGGAGATCCCCCCACCAACCACGGCAACGCGGGAAGCGGCGAGCGGGGAAGGTTGGGTGCCGCTCACCGCGAGTGCGCCAGCTCCACGATGCGGGTCAGCATGTCGGGGTCGGTTTCGGGCAGGACGCCGTGACCGAGGTTGAGCACGTGGGCGTCAGCCGCTCCGCCCTCAGCGATCACCCGGCGCACCTCTCGCTCCAGAGCTGGCCACCCAGCCAGCAAGACTGCCGGGTCGAGGTTGCCTTGGAGCACGATCGGGCCGTGCGCTCGAGCGGCCCGCACCCGCTGCGCGGCGACGTCCAAGGGGATCCGCCAGTCCACCCCGAGGACGTCCGCGCCAGCTTGGGCCATCGCGCCGAGCAACTCCCCGGTGCCCACCCCAAAATGGATCCGCGGCACGCCGGTGCCGGCCAGGCCCGCCAGCACCCGGGCCGAGTGCGGGAGCACGAACTGCCGGTACTCCCGTTCGGACAGCGCACCTGCCCAGGAGTCGAACAGCTGAACCGCGTCCACCCCGGCGGCTGCCTGCACCCCCAGGAAGGTCAACGTGAGCTCAGCGAGCCGGTCCAGCAGCGCGTGCCAGACATCGGGTTCGGAATGCATGAGCGCCTTGGTGTGCTCGTGGTGCCGACTCGGGCCACCCTCGACAAGGTAGGAAGCAAGGGTGAACGGGGCGCCGGCGAAGCCGATCAACGGGGTCTGACCCAGCTCGGCGACCAGCAGCCGCACCGCGGCGGCAACCGGGGCGAGCGCGTCGGGTTCCAGGACCGGCAACGCCATGACGGCGGAGGCGCTGCGCACCGGGTGCTCCACCACCGGACCGGTGCCCGGCACGATGTCCAACCCGACTCCAGCGGCGTAGAGCGGCACCATGATGTCGCTGAACAGGATTGCGGCGTCCACCCCGTGCCGGCGCACGGGCTGCAGCGTAATCTCGCATGCCAGCTCGGGAGTCATACAGGCTTGGAGCATCGGCTGGTGAGCCCGCAGCTTGCGGTACTCGGGCAGCGACCGCCCAGCCTGCCTCATGAACCACACCGGCAGGCGATTCGGGCGCTCACCCCGTGCGGCGCACAGCAGCGGCGCGTCGGGAAGCAACCGGCGGGCGGCGGCCGGTGCGCCTGTCGTAGTCATGTCAGCCGGTATCGTCGCACGGGTTGGCCCCTAGTTGGGTAACCAGCCCCCTGGGCTGCGGCGTTTCGGCGGGACTGTGGGCGATAGTCCTCCTACAGTTCTGAGTGTGCCCGATCTGGCGGACGCCCCGGAGATCTTCCGCAAAGCAGTGGCCGCACTCAGCGCAGTGCGGCCACGCCCTGAGATGCGGTGCGAGCCGATCCCGGCTCCGCGTCGCCTCGCGCCATGGGCATACGCCTGGGGTCTTGAGCTTCCCGACGCCGGCCACCCTTCAGCAACCGGCCGGCTTGTGCTCCTGCACGACCCGGCGGGTCACGACGGCTGGGAAGCCACCCTGCGGCTGGTCGGCTTCGTCCGCGCCGAGCTGGACATCGAGTTTGCTGGTGACCCGCTGCTCCCCGCGGTGAGCTGGTCGTGGCTGGCTGACGCGCTGAGCGGCTCAGGTGCCGAGTACACCGCCCTCGGGGGCACCGTCACCCAGACCTCGTCGACCCGGTTCGGCGCTATCGCGGGACCTGAGCGGGCCAACGACATCGAGCTGCGGGCCTCGTGGACCCCGGTTGGCGACAGTCTGATGGCGCATGGGGAAGCTTTCTGTGAACTGATGGCGGCAGCCACCGGGCTCCCCCCGGTCGGAGTGGTGGCCCTCGGCAAGCGGCTGGATTGACAAGGGGGATCGTCCGGCATGGCACTGGCGTTACGGCGTCTTGTCAAGACTCCCTGATCGGGCGACCGCCGATGGCGGCTTTACGGGCAGATCGGCAAGAAGGTTCACACCGGTTCCCCCGTTAGGCCGCCCAGACAGATAGTCTCCCCCGTACGACACCAATCTTCGCTCGAGTGGCGGCGCGGTTACTCGGACGAAGTCCCGGTGCGGTCGGGGGCACGACCGACTCCAGGGAGGTAGCTACGTGGCTGCTGTCGGATACGGCGCGGCCGTCAGGTCGGCGCCATCCGGCGCCGTGCCGGCGTCATTGGTCCCGCACCCGCGGGAGGAACTGTTTACGGTACTGGTGGTAGACGACCACCCGTTACTGCGTGAGGCCATCGCCTCACGTCTAGTGACTATGGGAGCCGTCACCGTGCATGAGGCCGCATCGGTGGCTGAGGCCAGGGCACGCGCTCTGGCCTCAGGCCCGTGCGACCTGGCAATACTTGATCTGACCCTGCCCGACGGCAGCGGGCTCGACCTGATCGGCGAGCTGCGCGGATGGGGTTGGACCCGCATCGTCGTGCTGGCCTCATCCGACGACCCGCACGCCGTACGCACGGCGTTCCAGAGCGGCGCGCAGGCCTACCTCCTCAAATCGGCGTCCCCCTCGGTGGTAACCGACGGCGTCCGTCGAGTGCTTGAGGGCGGGGTATATGCCGACCCGTCGGTGGCGCCCATCCTGGCCTCCGGCACGCGGGTGGCGGGAACCGACAACACGCCGCGTGAACTATCCGCCAGAGAGGTGGAAGTGCTCCAGCTGGTCGCCGACGGCCAGTCCAACAAGGAGATCGGGGAAGCGCTGGGCCTGTCCGCGCTCACCGTCAAGAGTCACCTCTCCCGGATCGGGCGCAAACTCGGCACCGGTGACCGAGCTCAGATGGTCGCTCTCGCGATGCGTGCGGGGGTCATCCGCTGACCGACACCACTGCGATCCCGTTGCTGGAGCCGGCCGCCGGAGTACCACCGGTTGTCGCCTCCTCGGGAGCCTTGGACGCCGCCGTCGAGATGCTCGACGGCGGCACCGGCCCGGTAGCCGTGGACACCGAACGCGCATCGGGCTATCGATACTGGCAGCGCGCCTACCTGGTACAGCTCCGCCGAGCTGGCGTGGGCACAGTGCTGATCGACCCGACCGGTCTTGATGACCTGTCCGACCTGGCCGGTGTGCTCAACCCACTGGAATGGGTGCTCCACGCCGCATCCCAAGACCTGCCCTGCTTGGCCGAACTGGGTCTGCGGCCGGCCGTGGTATTCGACACTGAGCTGGCCGCCCGGCTGGCCGGACTCGAGCGGGTTGGCCTGGCGGCACTGGTCGAAGAACTCTTGGGCTACCACCTGCAGAAGGGACACGGCGCCGCCGACTGGTCTCGCCGGCCGCTGCCCCCGGAGTGGCTGACCTACGCCGCGCTCGATGTCGAGCTGCTGCTGCCGCTGCGCGCGGCGATCGCCGCCGAACTGGATGCCCAAGGCAAGTCAAGCTGGGCTGCGGAGGAGTTTGAGACAGTACGCAACGCTGGCCCGCCCGCCCCACGGACTGACCCTTGGCGACGGACCTCAGGGATGCATCGCATCCACAACCCCCGCGAACTGGCCGCAGTGCGTGAGCTGTGGCACGCCCGCGACCAGCTGGCCAAGCAGCGGGACATCGCCCCGGGTCGGGTGCTGCCCGATGCCGCGATCATTGACGCAGCGCTGGCCAATCCGCCGGACGAGACCGCGCTGCTGTCCCAGCCGGTGTTCAGTGGCCGCGCACAGCGCCGGCACGTCAAGACGTGGCTGGCCGCGATCCAGACCGCCAGGGTCTTGGGGGTCGGCGAGCTACCCTCGCTGCGCGCCCAGGGCGCCGGCCCACCTCCACTGAACCGCTGGCCGGACCGGGATCCGGCTGCGGCGATCCGGCTCACCGCGGCGCGCGCAACGCTGACCGAGATCGCCGAGCACCACCGGCTGCCGGTGCAGAACCTGCTGGCACCCGACGTGGTCCGCCGGCTGTGTTGGGAGCCGCCTGAACCGCTCGATGCCGCCGCGGTGGAGCGGGGGCTCGTCGCCAGTGGAGCACGGCGCTGGCAGTGCGAACTGACCGCGTACCCCCTCGCCACGGCCCTCACCGTTGAGGGCGGCCTTACCTGATCAGCGCAAGCCATCGACTGGCCGCCAGGAGCTGTACGGAATCGCCGCCGCGCTGGGGTGGATGCTCCACTCATGGGTTACGAACCTAGAAACCCCAACTACGCTGGACAGGTACGGCTTGTACCACCGGTTAGGCCGGCGAGATCCTCTGCACTGAACTTTGAGGACTTGAATAGCTGTGCCGTGGTGTCTCGGTGTCTTCCCAAGGGCAGCGGAGTCACGGTTGTTTCAAGATCGTATAGGTGGCATCGATGCCTGCCACGCCCCGTGCCAATGTCACTGTCGGTGAGGTTCGAGGAAGGACTGTCACAGCGTGCAGAGGTGCCACATGTGGCAACTTATCAC
>JBATXM010000171.1:0-6819 GCA_049673305.1 Pseudonocardiaceae bacterium
GAAACGGAGCGAGGAACCAGGACACGAACACTGGGATGGGACAACCGCCCGGGAAACCGGCGGAACACAAAGGTCCCAGGTCCTACACCCTGGCGAAGCAACCGCGCCAGTCTCCGACCCTCCTCCACCATCGGCTGGTCCGCGCCCGAGGTCGCACCGGAGCCAAGCGCGTCGTCTTCCTCGCTCGGTGGCCTACACGCAAGGCAACCCAGCACGCCCGAGATCGGATACGGGACATCACCGCCCGGTCTCGGTTACGGGTCCCTGTCGAAATCATCGTGCGGGACATCAACACCTTCCTGCGCGGCTGGGCTGAGTTCTTCCGCTACGGAAACTCCGCCCGCGCCTTCGACATGATCCAGGCATACACACTGGGACGGCTCGCGTTATTCATGGCTAAACGCCACAAACGCAGCCGGGGCTGGGGATGGTCACTGGTCGCCCACGGCTCCCCGGATCACCTCGGCCTCATCAGCCTCGAAGGAACCGTCGTCGCTCCCAGGCCCAACCGGCCCTGGCGGGGCTCCGAACACCGCCGGTGAAGAACGTCGGTGAGCCGTGTGCGGGAGAACCGCATGCACGGATCGACGCGGCGGGGGCTGGAAACGGGACCTCACCCGTCACCGCGCCAGCCCCCGACCCGACCAGACCCGCGACCAACCGCGCCAGTAGCTCGTAAATCGAGAGGGGGCTGATGCCCCTATGGATGTCAAACTGCTGACGGTTGTGGGTCGGCGGGTGGGAACGTGGTTGTCCCGTCTCGTTGAGGTTGAGGCAGTCTCATTGATTTAAGGTATCCGGCGCGTCGTCTCATGGAGTTGAGGCATTGATCGCTACTGTGGGTGTCCGCGTAGTGACGATCATGGGATGGTGTGGTGGGCAGTGGTGTGGCGGTTGTGTCGGCCGGTGTCTGCCGGGCGGATGGGTTCGATCTGCGGTATCTGGAGGTGGGCTGCGCGGGCTACGTCGAGTGCCAGGGTCCGCTGTCAGCGTGCTGGAGTACGCGGTTTGAGGATGTGCCACCGGTGTGCGGAGTTTCCCTTCCTACCGGGGCCAGCGGAACTTCCCGGGTCTGTATTTCGCCGCGTGCATGGGTCGGCATATCGGGTTTGAGTCGTGGTTGGAGCGTGACCAGCTCATGATGCTGGACTTCTCGCCGTGGGTGAGGTCGTTTTCCGCTCAGCCCTTTTGGCTGCTGTGGTCGTCCGGTGGCAAGGCACGCGGGCACGCCCCGGACTTCTTCGTCCGGTTGGTCGACGGGGTCGGTGTGGTGGTCGACGTCCGTGCTGATGAGCGGATCGCGCCGGAGGATGCCGAGGCGTTCGAGGTAACGGCCGCGGCGTGTGAGTCGGTGGGTTGGGGTTATCGTAGGGTGGGCGCGTTGGATCCGGTATTGGCTGCCAACATGCGCTGGCTGGCCGGGTATCGGCATCTGCGGTGCCTGCGCGAGGAGCACCGCGCTCGGCTGCTGCAGGTGTTTGCTCGGCCGATGCCACTGCTGGCCGGAATGAAGGCTGTTGGTGACCGGATCGCGGTGCTGCCGTCGGTGTTTCACTTGGTGTGGACTGGGGTCTTGGCCGTTGACTTGGCCTCGGCTGCGTTGAATGGGGCATCCGTGGTCAGCGTGCGCGGGGGTGGCCGATGACGGTGCCACGACCGCCGGGGCTGCGGGTGGGCGACGAGATTTTGGTCGACGGCGCCGCGCACACGGTCACCGGCCTGTCCGGATCCCACGCCCGGTTCGTCGACGTGACTGGGGTCGAGTCGCGCGTGGTGTTGGCGGAGCTGCTGTGCGCGCCGGGGTTCTGTGTGGTGACGCGAGCGCCTGCTGCGCTGCCTCCGCGGGGATTGCTGGACAGCCTTCCGGTGGACGCGGTGGACCAGGCGCGCTGGTGGGAATGTCACATCGTCGAGGTGCTCGCGGGTGTTCCGCCCGAGGACCGGGCAGGGGGCCAGACCCAGGCCGGAGTACGATCCGGCTACGCGCACGTTGCGGCAGCGGGAGCTGGCCAAGGTGGGCAAACTGGCCGAGGACGGGCACACGGTGCCGCTGAGCACGTTCCAGCGGCTTCGGCTGGCCTACGAGAAACCACGGTGTCTGGGGTTTGGTCGATCACCGGGCCACCTGCGGGCCGGGTGATCGGACCGACGAGCGTGTCCTGCGGGCGATCGGTCAGGCCGTGGCCGAGGAGACGAACCGATCGACCGGGACGGTCGCCCGGCTGCAGCGGCGCGTGGAGCAGATCCTGGCCAGCCAGCACGAGATTGACCCGTCGTCGGTGATGCCGGCCAGAGCGACGTTTTACCGGCTGGCCGAGCGGATCTCAACGGGTAAGCACACCTTCGGATCGGCCCGCACCTGCGGGTCACTGGCCCAGCGGCCCGATGGGCCGTTCGGCACGGTCACTGCGGTGCGCCCGGGCGAGTGGACGCAGATCGACTCCACGCCGCTGGACGTGCGGGTGGTGTTGGACAACGGCGTGGTCGACCGGGTCGAGCTGAGCTGGATCATCGACCTGGCGACGCGAACGGTCCCCGCGGCGGTTCTGCGGCCCACGACCAAGGCGGTGGACGCGGCGCTGTTGTTGGCCCGCTCGATGACCCCCGAGCCGATGCGGCCGGGCTGGTCCGACGCGCTGCGCATGTCGCGGTCGGTGCTGCCCCACCGCCGGCTAACGCAAGTGGACCAGCGGCTCGAGCACGCGGCCGCGCGACCGGTGATCGTGCCGGAGACCATCGTCTGCGATCACGGCATGGTCTACATGTCGCAGGCATTCCGCAACGCCTGCCGCGCGATGGGCATCAACCTGCAGCCCTCCCATGAGGGATCCCCGTGGGAGAAGGGCACCGTGGAGACGAGCTTTTCCGCGGTGGGCACCCTGTTCGCCCAGTACGTCGCGGGCTACGTCGGCAGCAGTGTGGAACGGTGCGGTAAGGACGCCGAAGCTGGCGCGGTCTGGTCCATGCTGGAGTTGCAGGAGCTGCTGGACGAATGGCTCGTGGTTGATTTCCGCTTCAATGTGTAAATGAGCAGGTTTACGGGGCTCACAGGGTTCCGGTCGGTTTAACGCGCGTCTACAACCGTCGCGACGCGGCGACGCCGACGGCGTCTGAGGAGTCGCTTGGTGCCGTAGCTGCCGCTGCCAAGAGTGAGCAGCGCGCCGACGCCCACAGCACCAAGGTAGATCACAACCAGCGCGACGATGGCAACAACCGCCGCGATCGGGATACAGAGGAGCAGCACCAGCCGCAAGACGGTGCCCCAGTCCTCCAAGAGCGCGAGTAGCACGCCCCAACCGGCCGGCGGCTCGTCCTTCGACGAGCAGGAGTCTACGATACGAGTAGTCATCAGTTCTCTTCCCTTGCACGGGTTCGGGTTCGATGGCATTGGGGCGGTCTCCGTTGCAGCGGGCCGCCCCGCTTCATGGGGATCTTGTGAAGGGCACATCGTTGGCCCTGCTCACTGCGACATCGGTCGGTTTCTTGAGCCCGCGACGCAGGCGCAACCCGAAGGCTCCCCGAAGCAAGCTCAGGGCGTGTGACAGTTGTGTGTCGCGGGGCATGTCCAGCAGCTCGGCCCGGAACTCTTCGAGATATCGATCACGCTCCGACGGCGGCAGTAGCCGCACAGCGATTGCCAACAGGAAATACGATGACCGCGCGTGCTCTGAACGTGCGCGCTCCTCCCACCGAGCGCGCCGCTCGGCTGCCCGCACGTGTTCCTCAAGCCGAGCGATCTCCGCCCACTGAGTGGCCGACGGCTGCGCTTCTGTCCACCCTGACCATTCACGTTCGGCGGTCATGCCGAACCCCCAGACAGCCGAGGCCGGGTGAAATGCCACGCTTCGCCCCCGGCGAGCCCGGGGCGAAGCCCAACCTGCTGGCGCTGTGACTTGTGCACACGCGCAAGTGCGTCGCGGGCAAACTCAGCACCGTGGGGTGTGAGTCGGTAGTAGCGCCGCCTCGGCCGCCCAGCGTCCGAGGGGTCGATCTCCTCAAAGCGGCTTTCCAGCCAGCCGAGTTCCTCGAACTTGTAGAGGAGCGGGTGCACGGTGCCGGGTGCGAGCGTGACTGCCTTGCAGATCTCCAGGCCGTACTTCTCAGCTGTCGGATCGTTGAGCATCTCGCGCAGCACCCGCTGAGTCGGTTCTGTCATCCGCGGGTACTTCATGACGCTAACTCTAACTAGCCTAGTTAGAGTTAGCAACCCGCATCCGTGGTTCACCCCAGTCCTGCCGTGCCCGGGGTGGAAAATTTCGACGTTCTGGAACTGATCAACTTTGTTTCCGGAGGTCGCTTCACTGCCCGGCGGTGTTCTGGTCGTCAAGGAAGCGTGCGACCTGTTCAGCGGACAGGATGATCGGGTCGCTGCCCTCACCGCACCTGTAGTGGTGGAACCGGCCGGTCGCCGGGATTACCGTACGGGGGATAGGGCTCAACCCGCGACGACAACGGATCTTGCGAGCACGCTCACCGATCATCCGCGCATCGTCATCAACGTCCACCAAGAACCCCCTGTCCTTGCCGGGATCCCCCTGCCGATGCCCCGGGGAGCTACCCCGAGGCGGAACCTCGGCAAGGAGGTAGCAGCAGGCTACGCCCGGCGCCCGGTGGACACTGCGCGGCGTGGAACCTCGACGGCACGATCACGTTGCTGAGCGCGATCCTGGCCGGACCCCGCGCCTGGACGGTGCCGCGTGCGTCGGCCACCACCAGTTTTATGACGAGATCCCCGGGCTGGGGCTACCTCGATCAGTGGCGGGAGCGCGTCGAGCTGGCCGCCGCGTGCTGCGCCGCGTGTTCCGTCCGGACGCGGTGTTCTCGCGTTGCTCCTCGAACTCGCGGTCCAGCCGATCGTCCAACTCGGTGACGTCCTCGGACTGTGCCGTGGGCTGCTGCGGAGGATCGACCGGACCGGCCGCGTCCTGCGGGGCAAGCCGGGGTGGCAGGCCGGACGCGGCCATCAGGATCAGTTCCTGCTCCGGCACAACACCTTGGCTTCGGCGCTTCCTTGGCGTACGCCCATGCTGGCACCATCATCGGCATGCGGGTCCTCGGCATCGACGCCTACACCAAAGGATGGATCGGCATCGAGCTAGATTGCGGCACGTTCGTCGCCGCGCATATCGCGGACCGCCTGACCACACTGCTGGCCGCCGTCAACGACATCCAGGCGGTAGGCATCGACATGCCGCTGGGCCTGGTCGAGACCGGCCAGCGCCAGGCGGATCTCGACGCGCGAGCTTTCGTGGGCACACGCCGCAACAGCGTGTTCTCGGTGCCGCAACAAGCGGTCTGGAAGCAGAAGGACATCTGGCACGAAGATTCCTGGGAGCAGGCCAACCAACGGTGCCGGGAGCTGACCCGGGACGAGCTGTCCCCCGACGGGTACGGGCTGTCCCGCCAGACGTGGGGACTGCGCGTCAAGCTCCGCGAAGCGAACGAGTGTCTTACCACCAACAAGTACCCGCTGCACGAGGTTCACCCCGAGGTGTCTTTCGCCGCCATGAACGACAAGAAGCCCCTGGAACACAGCAAGATCAGCTGGACGGGGCACATCACTCGCCGGGCACTCCTCGCCAGGCACGGCATTCACCTACCCGACCAACTCGGTAATGCCGGCAACGCCCGCCTCGACGACGTACTCGATGCCGCCGCAGCAGCGTGGAGTGCCCACCGCATCGCCACCGGCTACGCCGGCCGACTGCCCGCCGAACCGTCACCCGGCCAGGAGCACATCAGCATTCAGTACTGAACCGATCAAAGCGCGGTACGGGCGTGATGCCCGGGCCTGCCGGGCGTGGGTGATCACCGCCGCGATGTTGTCCACGGTGCACGTCTCGAATCCGGCCAGCCAGGTCAGGGAAGCACGCTCGGCATTGGAGAGCCGCCACGCTGGTCAGCGCGTCGAGCAGCACGGCGAGCTTGCCGGCCTGCCCGGGGTGCAGCGAGGTGGTGGTGAGGATGTTGCTCATGATGGGCCGGAGCTCTCTCCGGTCTAGGCCTCGGGCGGGTGCCGGTGTTCCCGCACCGCCCGAGGGACGCCTACTGCGGGTGCCGTCGGGCGCCGGGCGGTGCACGAGTCGCAGAGCGTCCATAGGGGACGGCAGTAGCGTTTACAAGGGCTGGTGGTCGGTGATCGTGACTATCGCATCGTCTACCGGGTTGACCCGGACGGATCGGTCGTCGTGGTGTGGGTGATAAGCCGGCCTGGGTGATGAGCACAGTGATGACGAGGTCTATCACCTGGCGATGTCGCGGCTACGGCTGCGTCCAGATGAGGCTGCGCGGGAGTTCGCTGGTGCGTTGGATGAGGTCTGGCAGGGGTAGATCAGGTGCTGGCAGGCGCGTCGGTCAGTTAGCGCATCGCGCCGGCCAGCACCTGGTCGATCTCTCCGGCGAGCTCGATGTCCTGAACGGTGATTCCACCCTGGGAATGCGTGCTGCAGCGGAAGGTCACGGTCCGCCAGCGGATATCGATGTCGGGGTGGTGGTCGCGAGCTTCGGCGATCTCGGCCACCGCGCGGACCGCCTCGATGGCCGCCGGGAAGCTGGGCAGCTTGGCGGTACGCACAATCGCGTCACCGTCGCGCTGCCAGCCGGTGAGTCCTTTCAGGGCACCCGCCACCCGCTCGTCGTCCCAGAGTGTCGTCATACCTCCATCTTGTCGTGCCGGTCGGTGGTGGCCCAGCCGGCCTAGTACTACAGAGCTAGATCATTAGTGTTTGGAGGCGGAGGTGACGTCGGACGTGGGCTCGGCGGGCTTGGGCTTGGTGGTGACGGCGCCAGGTTGACCAGTGCAGGCCGTGGGTGATGGTG
>JBATXM010000172.1:0-10061 GCA_049673305.1 Pseudonocardiaceae bacterium
CGCCGTCAATCACGGCCTACACTGGTCAACCTGGCGCCGCTGGCACCAAGCCCAAGCCCGCCGAGCCCACGTCCAACGGCATCTTCGCCTACAAACACTAATGATCTAGCCCTGTAGTACTAGCCCGGGTGCACGCGACGTTGAGCCGCCGGACGTCCTGCAGCCACTGCCCGTACCGGGGGCCGAAGCCACCGCGCTTGGCCCTGGTGAAGCTGATCACCACTAGATCGCTCTGTTGACCCTGAATGCGGTCGATCACGTCGATCACCTGCCAGTCCAGCATCGGCAGGTTGCGGGAGAACAGCTCCCGCTCGAGTTCCTGGGCCTGCGCACGGTAGAACGAGAGCACGCTCGCGGTGACCGGTCCGGTGCCGGTCAGGCTCAATTCCTCGTTGTAGATCTCGCACGCCTTCACGACGAGCTCCTGCTCGCGGACGTTGACGCACCCCGTGCCCACCTGGGTGTGCTCGGCGTCCCGGTAGCGGCTGGTGTCGATGAAGACCACCGGACGCACGAAAATCCGCGGGATCACCAGCGGTCGCACCTTGGCCTTCGCCAGCTCCGTGTCCGGAGGCGTCTGGTACCGGCCGCCGTAGATCGGCTCGCTCACCACCTGTGCCAGTGGCGCGATCATCCGGCGCTGCCACACCAGCGGCTGGCACAAGCTCGGCGCGCAACTCGCCACGGCGCGCTGGAACAAGCTCTGAACCAGATAGCGGATCATCGCCCCAAGCAACGCCTTGTCCACGTCGACGCCCGTTTTCTTGGCGCGCGTGAACCGGTCGCGCGCTTCAGCGAAGTGCGTCCGGCAGGTCGATCGCCACTGGTCGTCCGCGTCGAGTTCGGTGGCCAGCGCCAGCACCGAATCCGTGCGGAACACGTGCAGCTCATCATCCTCGGTCCACAGCTCGGCCAGGTCGTTCACCGCCTGTTCCAGCGACGGCGACGCACTGCGGTCCACCCGGTGCAGTGCCAAGAGCGCGTGCAAGAAATGCTCGTCGTCCTGGTCCACGTGCGGGGGGAGCTGATGCTCGTCGCCGACCAACACCCACCGTCGTGCCTTGACCGCGCCGATCAGGAACTCGCTCTCGGTGACCCGGCTTGCCTCATCAACGATGAGCGTGTCGTAGTCGGTGTGCCGCACCAGATCGCTGCCCCTGCCGACGATGCCCTTGGTGGTCGCGCACACCAGGTTGGTCGCGCGGACCAAGGCGGTCTGGATATCGTCGGCGAGTTGGGCGTCCGTTCGCTCCGCGGCCAGCTCCCGCCATCTCGCTTCCAGCGCCGGCAGGCGCTCCAGCACATGGCGGCGCCGAAGCAAGGTGGCCTCGGCGGCGAGCGGATCGGGGTCGCCGAGCGCTCCGGCGAGCGCATCGCGTTCGGCCATGAGCGCGTCGACGTCGCCCCTGCGCACCGCCAAGATCTGCCGCGCGGTCGTGTCCTCCGCGGTGAGCCGAGCCAGCTCGGCTACCGCGTCGGCTTGCGTCTGCCGCAGCGCGCCAGCACGGTTGTCGGCCCGCTGCGCAGTGGCGATCAGCTCGTTCTCCCGCCGCTCCCGCTCGACACCGGCGTGCCGCAGCCGACTCACCCGTTGGACTACCGGCTCCAGCGCCGCCCCGAATGACCCCAGCGTCGAAGTGTGGTCCCCCCACGCCGTCGGTTCCAGCACGGCATCCACAGCCTGGCACACGGCGAGACCGAACCGCTCACACTCCGCCACAGCGGTGTCCTCGGTGCCTGCAACGCCGGGTGGACAAGCACCGCCGACCGCGGAGAGTGCGTCGACCAACCGCCGCAGCAGGGCCGAGCGATCCGCGGCGGCGTGCTCCCTCAACGACTGCGTGTCCGCCACCCGCCAATCCAGCTCGTCCCTACGGGACGTGACGCGATCGAGCAGATCGCGGTGGGCGACGGTGGCCGCGTGCCAGGCGGCCTCCCGGTCGCACAGCTCACCATGCCATTGCCGCGCGGTGTCCTGAGCGGCGGCGAGGGCCCGCCGCTGCGCGGTCACCGCGCCCAGCCCGAGCCGCTCGGTGAACCGACCCCAGCCGGTCTGCCCGTCGACGGTGCCTGCGAGCGCGGCCTCAGCGGCACCGACCGCGTCAGCGGCGAGGTGCACCTGCCGACGCGCCTCGGCGACCGCTCGTTCCGCTGCGGCACGGTTCTGGTTAAGCGAGGCGAGTTCAGCCTGATGCGCGGACCACCACCCGCGTAGGGCCGACATCGCCTCGGTCGCGGCGGCCGCGCTGGTGGCTTCGGCCGAGACTGCCCCCACCAACGCGGTGGCGTTCTCGCGCAATGCCGTCAACCCGGGTTCCAGGTCGGCTCGTTCGACCTCTTCGAACTCGGTCGCAGCGCGAGTGGCGACGCTTGCCTCGGCCAGTGCCTGCTCGTCCGCGGCCAACGCCTGCCGCAGGAACGCAGTGTCGTTCTCTGCGGACGCGGTGCGGGCATGCAGCCGCTCGGCGGCGGCCACCGCGGTGGCCGCCGCCGAGCGCAGGGCGTCCGTCGCGGCCGCACGGCGCTGCTCGACGTCGCGGAGCCCCGCGAGCGCGGCGAGCCGCTCGTCCACGGCACGACCTTCTTGCATCCACTGCGCGGCCTGGCCTTTGTCGGTGGGGCGCAGCACGCGACGGGCCAGTTCGATGCCGACATTGTTCGGCAGGAAGGGCCGAAGTTCCTGGTCTACGCGGTCATCGCTCCAGGTGATCCGCAGGGGACGAATGCCGGGCTTGCGGAGCACCTCGTCCACCGCGACGTGCGCCGGCGCCAGCAACAGCACGCGCTCGCCGCGGGCGGCAAGGTGCCGGACGATCTCGCAGATCACCTCGGTCTTGCCGGTGCCGGGCGGCCCCTGCACGAGGAACGTGTGCGGACTGCCCACCGCGCCGGCGACCGCCCGGCGCTGCTCGTCGTTGAAGTCCGGGGCGTCGGGGTCGGCGTCGCTGTAAAACGTTGCCGGCGACGGCGGGCGCGCCGACAACCCCAGGTCCGCCGGCCGGCACAGCAGCCTCGCCAGGTCGTCCCACGAACCCTCGACGTCGCCGGACAGGAACTGTTTCAGGGCCTGCGCATTCTGCCGCATACCGAACGGTGGGACGGTGGACACGCTGACGTCCTCACCCGGCGGGGCGGACCAGTCCAGGGGCTCGGCGATCTCCAGGAAGCCGTCCTGGACCCGGGTCACCTGCGTGTTGAACGACCGGCCGTCCGCCCGGACGAGCTGGACCCGCTTGTTGTACCGGAACACAGTGAGATCAGGGGTTCGCGGCGCGACGACGACGGGCGGGCGACCGCCGCGACGCCGGGGCGGTCGCGCGACGATGGTGCCGCTAGTGGCGTCCTCGGCTCGTTCCGGTCGCTGTTCCAGGACGTTGATCAGGGTCCTGAGCTCGCCATACTGGCGTAGGACCTCGTCGTGTAACCAGCTGTGGGCCCGGACCTCCGGCTGACCGACAACCCGGCCGCGGCCATCCCGGTGCAGATGCTGCTGCCGGCGCCGCAGCTCGGCGTCGATCTCCTCGAGGTCGCACTCCGCCTCGAACCACACCTGGGTGAAGTCCACCGCGCGCGGATCGATTCGGCCTGCCTTGCGCGGCACCGACCGGGCCTCGTCCACGTTGAGCACGACCGCCATCCAGGCTTGTGATTCGCGGCCTCGCTGGCGCCGCACCCGCAACTCGAACTCGGCGCCACCCAACCGGAAGATCTCGCCCTGAGTCGAGCGATTGCGGTCAAGCCACGCGCCGGAGGCCAGATCCCGGGCGACGTCGGTGAGCGACCGACCCCCTGGCACCGCGAGGCGATTCGGGTAATAGCTGAGGACCAGCTCCGGCAGCGTCAGGGTGCGAACCGCGTCGGCCCAACTGGCCGGCGGCGTGAGCAGTATGTCGTCCACGGCTACGCCTCGGCGACGAACCGGAGCGTCTCGATCCGATCGTCGACGTTCTGGTCCGGCTGGTGCAGCCGCCAGAACGCGTGCAGGTTGCACAACGCCCGTGCCCGCAGGTCATCGCATTGCTGTCGGGTGACCGATTCCACGCCGTGCGCGAGAACGGACCTGTTGCGTGCATCTACCAGGCCGCGGACATGGCCCACGCCGGCGAGACCGTTGATCCGTGCCGCCGGAAGCATGTCGTCGGCCACGACGTGCAGCAGGATCATCGCGTCGACCAGCGCGACTTTCCACGGCAGGGCGGGCAGTCGGCCGCTGGCGAACATCGTGTTCGCCGCTGTGGCGTACCTGCTGGTCAACTCGTCGAGGTCGAGGCCGAGGAGCGAGTAGTCCGGATGCTCCATGTCGAACCCGTCGTAGCGCCAGCGCAGTCGCTCAGAGATGCTCTTCTCGATGGTGCGGTAGAACAGCAGCGCGGCGAAGTCATACCGGTCGAGCCCGAGGTAGTGCTCACCGAGCAGGAAGAAGTTGAGTAGCAGGGCGTAGCCGTCCTTGGCCACCAAGGCCTCCACGAACTCGAGCTGCTCCACCAACCGACGCATGGTCTCTGGCCGCAGACCGGAGCGCGGATCGGCGAGCCGGCCGCGCACCTGCTCGGCCAAGCAGGAGAGATTCACCACGTCGAGGTCGCACCATGCCTGGTACAGCGCGGCGAGGTCGCCGAGGAAACGGGCCCGCGCCGGCTCCGAAATCGACTCGCTGAGCTCTCCAAACCGCGCCTTAGCACCTGAGTAGACGCCCGACTTGAACATTTCCAGCGCGCCGTCCATGTCTTTGTCGCCGAACAGCGCGGTCGGATTGGGCAGGATGCAGAGCCGTTCCGTGCCCGGCATCGCCTGGCGCATCTCCGGGTCGAAATCGCTGTCGATGTAGCACATCTTCAGATCAAGCTGGCATGCGGCGAGCGCCGCGCCAGCGCTCATCACCTTCTTGCCGCCCGTGATGTCAATGATGGCCGTCAGCGGCGGACCTCCTGGCTGGAGCGGGCGGACCGCCTTCTTGACGATCTCGTAGATGTCGATCGGATCGACCGGGTCGCAGTAGACGTGCTGGAACTGCGAGAATGCAAGCCGACCTGCCAACTTCTCGTGGATCACGTCGACTTTCAGTCGAGTGTTCTCCGACGAGATGACCAGCAGCCGAGGGGGCTGCACCAGCTCGAACGCGAGGAGCGTCGTCTCCGGCGAGAAGCCCGACAGGCTCACGAGTAGGTCAACAGCCGGTCGCTCGACATCGGCGGAGTTCCTCCGCGCAGCCTCAACGACAGCCGTGTACATCTCGGCAAGCCGGTACCGGCTCGCCTGGTCCGAGGCAGTGCCCTCGCCGTAGGCCTCCCGCCCTCGGAAGATCCGCCGCATCCGGTCGCGCTTCTGTTCTAAGCTAGTCATCGGCACAGAACCTTATCGAGCCCCCCGCAGTCGGCGTTATCACGCTTAGATCAAGTTTCGATCGGTACGTCCGAAGTGACGCGAGCGAGGAATCCAGCTGATCGCTCGCTGGCATCTGCCCCCAGGCTGCGGCTCCGAGCCCACGGGACCCGTCCCGACCGGCGAGTTACTCAACGCCACACAGTCCGCCACGGTGGCGATCCAGTTCCTCGCCGGGCTCGCTGACCGCAGGCCGCCGGGAGCCCGAAGTGGGGTAAGTGCTCAACCGGCGGCCGCTCGGTGATCCAGTGGGCTTGTATGCGGCACCGGGTTCAATTCGGTCTCCTGTGGTGCGACGTGTGCGGGGGACGATGCGGGCGGCGGCTTCGGCGGTGTCGCGGGCGAGTTCGGGGAGGACGTGGGCGTAGGTGTCGGCGGTGATGGTGATGGAGGAGTGTCCGAGGAGGTCTTGGACGATTTTGAGGTCGGCGCCGGTGGCGAGGGTGAGGGTGGCAGCGCCGTGGCGGAGATCGTGGAGCCGGATGGGTGGGAATCCGGCTTGGGTGATGAGGTCCTGGAACCGTGTGGTGATCTTGGCTGGGTGTAGTGGGCTGCCGTCGGTGTTGGTGAACACCAGGCCGCTGTCGACCCATGCGTTGCCGAGTGCGCGGCGGGCCCGGTTTTGTCGTTCCCGGTGGGCGCGCAGGACGTTGGTGGTGTCGGTGTCGAGGGACACGACGCGGCCGGAGGCGTCGGATTTGGGTTCGCCGAACTCGGCGGTCCAGCCGATTTGGGTGATTTGCGCGGTGATGGTGATGGTCTGGGCGGTGAGGTCGGTTTCGCTCCAGGGCAGTCCGCAGGCTTCTCCACGGCGCAGCCCGCGGAAGGCGATGAGGTGGAACAGCGGGTAGAGGGGATCGTCGGTGGCGTGGTCGAGAAATTGTCCGGTCTGGGCGGGTGTCCAGATCATGACGCGGGAGGGTTTCTGGCCGGTTTGGCGCCAGCGGCGGATGCGTTCGTCGGTCCATAGCAGTGCTTTGGGTCGTTTCCCGGAGGGCAGTTCGACGTAGCTGGCCGGGTTGAAGGTGATCTTTTTGGCGCGGATGGCGGCGTTGAGCGCGGCGCGGAGGGTGGCGCGGTAGCGTTGCATGGTGGCCGGGCCGGTGGTGCGCAAGCCCGTGACGCTGGCCCCTGGGGGTCACCGCTGGCGCGGGCGGTTTCGATTTCGTCGTTGCGTTCGGTGATGGCGTCGAACAGCGCGGCCACGTGGTCGACGGTGAGCTTGTCCAAGGGTAGGTGCCCGAGTTGGGGTGTGAGCCAGCGGCGGATGTGGATGCTGTAGGCGCGTACGGTGCCGTTGCGGAGTTTCTTGCGGCTGGCGAGCCAGCGCTCGAGCCACACTCCGACGGTGGGCATGTGGTCGAGGTCCAGGCCGGTGTCGAGTTGCTGGCGGACATCCTCGGGGTTGGGCAGCGGTTGCTTGGCGCGGGTGGCGTGCTCGATGAGGTCGCCGATTCTGGCTCGTGCGGTGGTGTCGCGGGGATCGGCGACGGCGATGAGTGCGCTGATGGTGTCGATTTCGGTTTCGGCGTCGCGGAGGGTGGTGAAGCCGCCGCGGCGCAGGGTGCGGCGGGTGCCGTTGTCACGTCGGGGGAGCTCGATCTGCAGGTGCCACACGCCGTGGTCGGCGCTCCAGGTGCCGTTGCGGCGGCGCAGTTTCGGGCAGGCGTTGCCGAGTTCCTTGCCGGTCAGCTGGTTGGTGCAGCCGCACCGTTTGAACGTTCGCCCCTTCATAAGCTGTCCCTTTCATGGAATCCGCTGGTTGGACGACGCCTATGGACGCTCTGGTCCGCGCAGAGGGCAAGCCCCTACGCCCCAGCGGTGGTGTCCATGCCCAGCACCCGCAGCAGGTGCGCGACCGCCACGAGGTAGCGGCGTCCGGTGCGCAGGACGGGCACGGGGAACTCGCCTGCGCGGGCGAGGTGGTATGCCTTGGTGCGGCCGATGCGCAGCACGGACGCTGCGGTGAGCAGGTCCGTCGTGGCGCCTAGGGCGCGGATCTCCCCCGACGACCAGGTGCGCGACCGAGAGACTCGGGTGGGCACTGGTGTGTCGGGTGGGGGCATGCTCATGGTGGTGGCATTCCTTCAAGTCGTGTCGGGTGAATCCGTGGCGTCCAGGTACTGGGCTGGATGAGCGGAGCCGGTTTCGACTCGCCGCTCCCCGCTGCGAGGCTGGCACCGGGTGGGGGTCCCCCAGTGCCGCCGGGTCGCCGCCGGGTGACACTGGGGCGCGGACATGGCCCGACAGGGGTAGCGCACGCGACGGCGTGCCGGGCCAGGCAGCGGCACCTCGCCCGGCGGGGTCCGCAGTCCGCTGAAGGCCGGACCCCCCGCCGCGTCCACGACGCCAGTCGAGGAGGTTCTCGGCCGTGGCGGGAACGCCCGTTGAGGGAGGCGCAGCCCGCGATGTGAGGATCTCTGATGTGGCCGTACCTGAGACGCACCTGCGGCAGATCGTCCGCTGGTGTGAACACCGCATTCCTGAACACGCCCGCGACCAGGTCCGCGTCGAGCACCAGGTCCGCGGGTCGACGGTCACGATCCTGGAGATGCGCGCGCCCTGGCGAGAGGACTGCGGCCCGGAGTGGTCGGCCCGGCCCGCCGCGCAGTTGCGTTACGTCGTCGGCGGGTGGCGGCTGTACTGGCCGGACCGCAACACCCGCTGGCACCTACTTGATGACGTGCCTGCGGCGACCACTCCCGGACCTCTGCTCGCTGTCATGGATGAGCCTGGCCGAGCGTTCTGGTAGCCATCCCGCTCGGAGCAGCCCGGCACTCGCGCCCGGTCGGGCATGATCTGTTGGCGGCTCCCGGCGCGGCGGCCGTCATGCTTGCGGGCTCCGGGATGGCGGTCGTTGGAACACGAGGACGTCTTCGTGGGCGATGAGGTGCAGGGGGAGTCCGGCGGCGCGTTGTTTGCGGATGAAGTCGCGTTGGAAGAACGAGCCGCGGGCGACGAGGTCGTGCTCGGCGAGTCGGGCGAGCAGGGCTACACAGCGTTCGACGGGGACCAGGCCGGCGTGGGTGCCGCAGGCCAGGATCTGGGCGGGCAGGTCGATCAGCTCGGCGTGCTCGCGCCAGGGCCGGACGGTGATCACAACGTGCCCGCCCGGACGCAGGTACGCCACGGTCCGGGTGAGGATCTTGGTGAAGCCGGACAGCAGGCGGTGATGGCCGATGTTGGCGAGGTTGCCGCGGTCGAGGGTGTTGCCGTAGAGGTGGTCGCGCTTGCGCACGCCGCCGCCGGGGGTGGCGGTGATCTGGCCGTGGGTGGAGGGCCCGTAGGGAGGGCTGGTCACGACCAGTGCGACCTGCTCCAGCAGGTCTGGGGGTAGCAGGGTGGTCAGCTGGCGGGCGTCGCCGTGGAGCACCTGGGCTGCGGTGGTGATCCCGGCCTGGCGGGCCAGGGCGAGGTTGGCCTCGGTGACGGCGGCCCAGTGCGGTTCGTACTCGACACCGACCGCGCGGCGCCCGAGGTGGGTGGCTTCCACGAGGGTGGTGCCGATCCCGCACATCGGGTCCAGCACGAGATCGCCGGGGCGGGTGTAGTGCGCGATGGCGTGCGCGGCGATCTCGGGGAGCATCTTGGCCGGGTGCGCGGTGGACTCGGGCACGTAGCGGCCCTTGCGTTGGGAGGCCGGTGCGCTCTGCGCGGTGGCCCACACCGACACCGCCAGGGGTGACGCCGGAGTGTCGGCCTGGTCGATCACCGCGTGGGGGATCGGCGCGGTGGGGCTGTTCGTGGTGATCTCGGGGGTGTGGTCGGTGGTGGGCTCAGGCATGTGGTGGTCCTTGTCGGTACGGCCGCGGGGGCGGGTGGGAGTGTGGTCGGGACGCTGGGTCATCGGAGGGTTCCGGTCTGATCCGGGTTGGCGGTGAATGGGTGCGTGGGCGGGTTGTGATCATGTGGCTGTCCGAAGACCAAGAGATCGCTGTGGATCCTGCGGTGCGGGGTGGGCATCCCGGGCGTGTTCAGATCGGGAGTCGCGGTGTTGATCACGAACTGGCCGTCGCGGACCGGGGTGTGCACCAGGACGATGTGTTGGAGGTAGAGCAGGTCGGCGTTTTGCGCGGCGGCCACCATCGGCCCGGTCGGATCGACCAGCTCACCCTGTGACCAGTCACTGTGGGTGAGCACGGCGAGGACGCCGCCGGTGCGTAACCAGCGGGCCGCCGCCCCGGCAACCTGATCACTGGCGCTGTCCCCGGCGTGCTCGGGGCGCAGGCTGGTGATGACCAAGTCCACCCTCGCTCCGGTGTCGAGACCGCCGGGCGCCGCGGCCGGGCACGAGCCGGGAGGCGGGGTGGTCGCGGTGTCACCGAGGGCCGGAGGGTCGCCAACAAGATCAATCCAGTAAGGCCGGGAGACCGGGTGGTGTGTGCCCAACCTGGGCGGGATCCGGATCATCTGGGCGATGCGGTCCAGGCCCCGCACGGTGGTGAGTGCGTGGGCCCGCTCGCGCTCAGGGGCGCCGGGGCAAGGCCGGGCACGGCCTCGGCCAGCGGACCCGCCGGTGGGCTCGAGTGCCGGCCAGGGCACCAGGACCACGCGGGCGCCAGGGTCGGTGAAGGAGGTGACGAGCCGCGCCACGACCGTCGCCGGCCAGCTCCCGTCGGGGTCGCCCGGCGCGCCGCCGCACACCCAGACCGTCGCCGGAGTCCGAGCGGTGATCGGGC
>JBATXM010000173.1:0-2146 GCA_049673305.1 Pseudonocardiaceae bacterium
TCAAGGGTGTCCCTTCCTCGGGTTCATGCAGATCTCGACAATCCGCATTCTCCCAGGCCAGGGACACCCTTCCTCGTTCCGACACCCAGAAAACCCATAATCAAAAACCCGACGTGAATACCCGAGAATTACGGCCAACCGGATCATGCTTGCCATACCCAAGATGATCATCCATCTCGCCCTCCAAGGCGGACTCGACCACCACCTTGGTCAACCGGCTCAGCAAGCTGTCCTCCCCGGTCAGCTTCAGACCCTCAGCCCGGGCCCGCGCAGCCAGCCGCCGTACCAGCCGCTCGTCCAAGCCATCACCCGGCTCAGCCGACACATCCACCGCCACAACAGTCACAGGTGCCTCTCCAGTCTCAGGAGTTACACCGTTGATCTTACAGTCCCGGTCGCGGCTGCGTCGGTCAGCTCGACGTGCTGGCTGTGCGGGGTGATGGTGAATCGCCAGTGGGTGGCGGGGGGTTGGCCGGCGTGGTTCCACTGCTGGTAGGCGGTGGTGATTTCGTCCCACAGGCGGCGGGGTCCGAATTGGTGCACGGGCCAGCGCTGGGTTTCGGGCTGATAGTCAAACCGCGCCCAGGACCGGGTGCCCGGGTCGAGGAACCATCCGCACCAGCGGCCGTCGTCATTGGTGGCGGGGACGTACTTGACGTGGCAGCTAGGCACGTGCAGTGCGATCGCGAAGGGTGCGTCGTCGTTGCAGACCTCCGAGGCGTGTAGGTCGGTGTCGCTGACCTCCGGGGTGTCGCTCTCGCGTACCACGTCGGTGATCTCGGGGCGGAGGATTCGTTGGTCACGCAGTTGAATGAAGGAGATGGTGGTGTTGACCAGGCCCCCGGTGGCGCTGCCGTCCGCGCGGACGGTGAGCGAGAGCAGCCCGGCGGCCTTGTAGGCGCTGCTCCACGGGGTGACGATCAGTCCGCCGGGGCGGGTCTGCGTGACCCATGCATAGGGCACACGGGGTGTGGCGACGGTGGAGAGCACCCGATCAAACGGCGCACCAGCGGGGTGCCCACACGCCCCATCACCGGTGATCACCTTCACCTCACCGTAGCCAGCGGCGCTCAGAGCAGCCCGGGCCCGTGCCGCCAGCTCGGGATCGACCTCGATCGTCGTGACGTTGCCAGCGCCGAGATAGTGCGCGAGCAGTGCTGCGGTGTAGCCGGTGCCGGTGCCGATCTCCAGCACCCGCATCCCTAGCTCAACCTGCCCGGCTTCCAGCATCAGGGCGACGATGTCCGGGCGGGATGCCGAGCTGGTCGCCACCCGCCCGCGTCCTTCGGGACCAGCCGGGGTGCCGTCATCTACTTGGGTGATCACGTAGCGAGACCCGTAGGCCCGCCACAGCCACTCCCGCGGGTCTTTCGCACGGTGCAGCGCCACCAGATCATCCCCGTCGTCACGCCAGATCACCTCGGGAATGAACACCTCCCGGGGCACGGCCACAAACGCCGCCCGCCACCGCTGCCCCAGTACCCCCTCGGCGGTCAGCTCTTCCACCAGCTCAGCCCACGACGACGGCACCGTGGTGGTGGTCACTTCTTCGGATCCTTGTCGTCTTTAACCTTTCTCGTCGGTGTCCGGCTTCCCGTGCTTCCCGCCGGGATCCTTGGATGGGAATAACCCAGGCTCGTGCCCGTTCTTGTCATACTTGTCTTTGGGGTCTTCCTTCTCATGTTTGCTCATGTTGCTTCCCCTCACGGTGCTAGACGGCGGTGATAGTCAGGTGCTCCCGGAGCTCGGCGACACCGCTGCTGCATGCAAGGGTTCCAGCGCGACGTTCAAGACACGGAGCCGGTCGTAGGCGCGGGGAGAATACGTGAGATCCCGGAACCACTGTTCGACCATATTGGGTGCGCTCCAGGTTGTGCCAGAGAGGTGCTGTCAAGTTGGTTGCTGTGGGCTGAGATCAGCTTCAGATGGATCACTATGGACGTGTGGACGCCGCCTCATCGTCGTTGTACAAGGGCTACCGCTACCCGGTGGAGATCATCAGCCACTGTGTGTGGAGACCGGGAAAAACCGGGGTTGCGACGTGAGGTCGCACGTGATGAGTGACGACGTCGAGGGGGTCGGCTGATGTTGAGGACGTAGTCCGGGTCAGTGTTCAAGACCTGTCCCCACCCTGACATGCGTGGCT
>JBATXM010000174.1:0-7937 GCA_049673305.1 Pseudonocardiaceae bacterium
TACGCCTCGGGCTTCCTTCCCACCCCGCCTCACGACGACGCAGTTGCCTCCGGCTCGGAGTTAGCACCACCTCTTCCTCCAGGGGACTTCCACCCCCAATCGATCGCCCATGCCGGGCGTACTCAAGGCGCCGCTGGCGGCGCGGACGAAGCTGATTTGGCAATCCATCTTCCGTGCCCGCCGGGCCGGTCCCGCTTGCTGCGCGCGGCCTGGCGGCCGTGCTCGCGCGGGCCGGCCCGGCGGGCGTGTTGGTTCACCGTGCTCATCCGGTCGTTGTGGGGTGGTCATGCTCAGAAGGTTCTGGCCGCCTCCTGTTGGAGGGTTTGCGCGTCACGGGACTGGTCGCAAGGCCCTGGTTGTAGCTGCCTGTTCATCATCTTTGTTTCCCGCTGGAGCGGGGCGTTCGGTGGGTCAACGGCTGGGTGCTGGGCTGGTGTCGAACTGGGGGAGATGTAGCTGGGCGTAAGCGCCGCCCCGGTTGAGTAGCTCGGTGTGTGTGCCGTGTTCCACGAGGCGGCCCTGGTCGAGTACGAGAATTACGTCGGCGGCCTGGATGGTGGAGAGCCGGTGGGCGATCGCCACTGTCGTGCGCCCCGCCATCAGCGGGACCAGTGCCTGCTGCACGAGCCGTTCGTTGACGGTGTCCAGCGCGGAGGTGGCCTCGTCCAAGATCAGGATTCTCGGATTGTTGAGGATGACCCGGGCGATCGCCAGTCGCTGTTTCTCGCCGCCTGACATGCGATAGCCGCGCTCGCCGACGAGGGTGTCGTAGCCGGCATCGAGTTGGAGGATCCGGTCGTGGATCGCGGCGGCGCGGGCGGCGGCGTGGAGTTGGGCGTCGGTGGCGTGTGGGTCGCCGTAGCGCAGGTTGTCTCGGATCGAGGCGTGGACCAGGTGGGTTTCTTGGGTGACCATCCCGATCGTGGCGGCCAGTGAGTCCAGGCGGATCCCTCGTACGTCGAGCCCGTCGATGAGGACCGCGCCCTCGGTGACGTCATACAGCCGGGCCAGGAGGTAGGCCAGGGTTGTTTTCCCGGAGCCGCTGGCGCCGACGACCGCGGCGAGTTGGCCGGGCTCGATGTTGAGAGTGAGGTTCTTCAGCGCGTAGCGGCCGGGTGCTGATCCGTTGCTGGCGGGGTAGCGGAAGGAGACGGTGCGCAGACTGATCGCCCCGCGTACCCGCTGGGGTGGCAGCTCGATCGCGTCTGCGGCGTCGGTGATGTCGTGCGGCAGGTCGAGATAGGCGAAGATCCGCTCGAACAGCGCCAGGGAGGCCTGCACCTGCACGGTCATCTGGAGCAGGGCGTAGATCGGGGCGAACAGCTGAATCTGCAAGGTGGTGAAGGCAACGAGCGTGCCGGCGCTGAGGTGAGTCGTAGTCGAACCGCTGGCGAGCAGGAAGCCGGTGAGGAGGTAGGCGAGCACCGGCATCACCGCGAAGAAGATCCGCAGGGATGTGAAGAAACCTTGGCCGATCATCTGCTGGCGGATCTGCAGACCGGCGAGGTGGGCGTTGAGCCCGCGGAAGCGGGTGATCTCCTCGCGCTGCCGACCGAACGATCGGGACAGGAGAACACCGGACACTGAGAGTGTTTCTTCCGCGAGCGTGGACAGTTCAGCCATCGTCTCTTGGGTTGCGGACCCCACTGTGCGCCGTGCCCGCCCGACCCGCTCGGCCAGCCAGGCGAACAACGGCATCAGGGCCAGCGAGAGCACGGCCAGTTGCCAGGACAGCACCACCATGGCCCCGATGGTGCTGAGCAGGACCACGATGTGCGTCAGGATCACCGACCCGGTCTCGGTGAGCACCTGTTGCACGCCACCGACGTCGTTAGCCAGGCGGGACTGGATCTCTCCCGTCTTCGTCTCGGTGAAAAACCGCAGCGGCATCCGTTGCAGGTGCGCGTAAAGGGCGTCGCGCAGATCCCGCATCACCCGCTGCCCCACCATATTCGCCAGGTAGGGCTGCCCCATCCCCAATACTCCTACCACCACCGGAATCGCGGTCATCGCCCCGACCAGCCAGAACAGTAGCGGCAGGTTCGGGCAGCCTTGTGGGCAGAACAACGCCTGGTCGAACACGGGTTTGATGAGCAGCAGGTTCCCCACACCCCCCACCGCCGTCAGGACCACCACCAACCCCAGCACGACAAGCCGGCTTCCATAGGGCCGAAACAACGCCACGACCCGGCGCATCGTCGGCGAGTCACCACTCATCGCAGACGTCCTTCGGGCGTGGTCAGCGGGGCGCGACGGTGAGCATTCTCTGGTAGGTGGCGGTGTCGGCGGGCTCGCCAACACGGCGGCCGTCGGCCTCGACCCAGGCGTGCGCGGCGAACGGTGGGGTGCGCACCCCAGTGCACCAGGTGGGCCAGGTGCCGCTGATCCGACAGAGCAGGGCGGTAGCCAGGGAGCGTTGCAGACAGTACCGGCCAGCGCACAGGGTGCTGACAGCGGTCACGTCCTGGCGTGCTCTCAGCGCTTGGTCATAGCTGGCGGGGATGGCTCCACGGCGCACGGTCTGTAGCACGGTGCGGATGCGCAGGGGCGACAGGTGGGCCAGCAACCGGGCGGTGGTGACGGCGATGTGGGCGGCAAGACGCCGACGCAGCGGGGGCCGGGTCCCACTGACGTCCAGAATCTGGCTGTGGCTCACGAGACGCTCACCAGGTTGGCGCGGATGAGCTGGTCGAGCAGGGCGGTGACGTCGGCCGCCACGCGCTCGCGGCTAACCGGACGAGCGGCAGCCAGCCGATCGGTCACCTGCTCGGCGGTGGCGCCGTTGAGCAGGGCCTGCAAGACGGCGGCTCCGGTGGCGTTGAGCTGCCAATAGCGGCCAGTGCGTTCATCCAACAAGACCATGCCCTCCTCGGTGGGACAGGCGGTGACATTCGCACGCAGTCGGCTCACCGGGGTGCTCCTTGGGGCTGAATGAGGTAGGACGGAGTGGGATGGGCGGCCAGGTCGCGCAGCCATTCCTCAGCACCCAGGGTGTTTTCCAGCTGGCCCGCACCGCCGGTGAGCATGCCCGGGCTGAGCAGCGCGCGCCGCAGCTCGGATTCCTCGGCGACTCCTGCGGCGACCAGATGAGAGTCCTGTGCCCAGTCAGCGAGATCCCGCCGATGCGCTCGCAGGCCGACGTGCCATTCCTGGCCGCAGTGATCTTTGGTGGTGCGGCTCAGCACCCGCTCGGGCACCAACCCCTCCATCGCCGCAGCCAACAGCGGCTTGTAGGACCACGGACTGTTCGCTTGATCTGGACGGACCGACAAGGCGGCGGTGAGCACAGCGTCATCACAAAATGGACTGTCCATGGGCAGCCCGGCGGCCGCCGTGGCGTGCGCGAGGAGCCCGGCGATCCTTCCAGCTTCCTGCACCTGATGGACCCAGGCATGCCGGCCCCGGTCAGCGGCTAGTGGCTGCGCTTGCTCGGCGGCGGCGCGCAGCAGCCGGGCCAGCAGCTCTGCGGCCTGCTCACTGGCCCACGGGGGAAGCTGCGGCCGCTCCCCCCACCCCTGCGGTACCGAACCGGGAGTTGCGGAGTCGCGCAGCCGACGGCTCGATGCGGCCAGCCAGCCAGGGTAGGAGCGGGAATCGAGCAGCATGCCCACGGTGGCCCCCAGTCCCCACCGATACCGCGCCCTCCACCCCGCTGTGTGCTTCAGCGCCGAGAACGGCCGGTGGCGCAGCAGAGTGTGCACATATTGAGTGGGGGGCAACACGACATGGTCGCCGCCGTGCCCGCTCAGCCGCTGCAGCACCCCCCGGGCCCGCATCGCTTCGGCTACCTGTTGCTGCTGCGCTCGGTCCCGCAGCGTGGCCGACGGTTCATCCGCCGGGTCATGACGCACAGCCAGCCCGGTGAAGTGCGCGGGCAACTCCGCGGAGGCAAACACCACGCGCTCAACACCGGGCAGATGCTCCGCCGCGTGCTGGGCGTAGGCGTGGTCCTCATTACCGGGATCACTCCAGTGCAAGGTCGTGGTGACCAGCCGAGCCCCGGCCTCAGCGGCCAAAAAACACACCGAGGTGGAATCCATGCCACCGGAGAGATCAGCGCCCAGCACCTCACCAGGCCGGACCCGCACCGCCACCGCATCACGCAAAGCACCACGCAGCGCCACCGCGCCCCGCGCGAGCGGCAGCTCAGCCGGGGGCGGCCGCCACCACCTGGCCACCCGGTGACTGCCATCCCGTTCCAGATACAGCGCCTGACCCGACGCGACAGCGTGCACCCCACGCCACATCGCGCCCCCAGCCACCGGGTAAGGCAGGACCGGAGAAGCCAACCGCGCCGCGAGCTGACCGGTGTCTACCCCAGCACCGATCAACCAGGCCAACGTGCGCGCACGATCCGCGCACACCGACACACCCTCAACCACCGCGCGATACAACCGCTGAGCACCCGACGCGCTACCCCGCACATAACCACGCCCACCCACCGACGCAATCACATGGAAACTGCCCTGAGCCCCGCGCACTGCGGTCTCCACACCAGCGAGACTGCGCACGTCCCTCGCCCGGACGGCCAGCTCCGCCGCGGACAGGGAACACGGTCCAGCGATCGCCAGCAGTGTCTCTCCGGCCATGGCGAGCACCAGCTGACCCTCAGACCAGCAACCCACCAACCACGGCCGCCCCGAGGGATACGACACCACCTGACGAGCGTGCGACCGCAACCGCACCACCAACTCAGAGGGCATCACCCGATTCGGAACAACCACAAACCAGCACACCGGCGTACTACCCAACATCCCACTGCCCCCCAACAAAACGAGCCCCCACACACCACAATCAACCGATCGCGGGTGTTCTGACAGCGACTCAACCCAACACCACAACTCCCACCAACCCGCCTCCCGCAACAACGGATGCTGGTTCGCGCCCCGCAAGAACAGCGCGCGAACCAGCATTCAGAAGATAACCCCTAGAGGGGGCCGTACAAACTGTTGGGACCCTCGACGAAAGGGCGTCCTGTCCCCTGGGTGAGCTCGGTGAAGTTGCCGGCTTCCGTCACCATGGGGGCCTCGTAGACGTCCTCGGTTTCGATGTTCAGCGCCTCGCTCATCGTGACCCTTTCTGTGGTGTGGATGGACCTTACGACTGTCCCTGACAATTGGAGCACACCCGAAAGCGCCAAAGCTAGGGTCCGCCACTGTATTCACCCTGGAGGGTTGCCAACCGCTGCCATCGGGTGTCATGTCGGGTCATCCCTAATCAGGGCTGGGTCGGTGTTGGACGACTGGAGAAAGCCTTCTCCTTCGACTCCCGAAAAAGTCAGTACGTAATCCTCTCGATTGATACTGCTCCCATCGCTGGGCCTCACGTCGCCACTGATTCCCCTGGTAAACCCCTCCATCCAAGAGGCGGCGGCTGGTCCCCAGGTCCAGGACGTGGCCCCCTGGAGTGATCCAGGGCCTGAACCAGTGCTGTGTGTCACAATTCTGGAGGCGTTCGACCCAACGGCGCCTCATTATGGTTAAGTAACTGCCACCGTGAGGATTACGTATCTGTCACCTACGGCCTCGGAAACTACTACATGACTGATTTTGGGTTCAAGGAAGGTCTGGGTACCGGCTACAGCGCTTCGTGAGAGACGACTCGTGTCCCTATCCATGTAGGTCATGTGACTGATTGAAAAATCACCTTGTTCTCGTCGAGAGTAATGAGAATTCGTCCACAATTGAACGACTCCCCGCCGATCATCGGAGCCTTGCCGTGGCAAGGAGCAGACACGGAGCGAGCCCGGAAGTGGACCGGCTCGGCGCTTCGCGTTCTCGAACCAGCGGCTACCGACCCCGAACCCACCCCCCATGATCAACCCAGCGGACCTCTCCTTCGGAGCCACCAACTCCCCGCAGCCACCATCGAAGGCCGCAGGGCAGCTTTCCCAGCTCCGCTACACACCGGGTACAAGCCGCGCCACCCAACGTTCCCGCAGGCACCGACCATCCCGACCACGAAGGCCCCGGCTAGCGTTCTGCGAGCCGCGCTACATCAGCAAACGCAGCGCCAGCACCAGCACGACCCAAAAGGCGCCCTCGCCGGGCGGGCAGATCTCCGGGATGGCCGGCCCTCAGCGCGGGCGGGACTGGGGCGGGTGTGGACAGGGTGTGGCATCCCGCCGACCTCCCCCCAGGGCTACCACGCGGCGGCCCGGGGGCAGAGCTTTACGAGGCCGTCGCCGGTCGCATCGAGGGTTGCCCCCGGGCCGCCGCGTGGTCGGGCTACGCCAGGTCGACGGGATGCCACACGGCTCCCAGCGTGCAAGATCATCACTGGTTGCCAGATGTCGGAAAGGCATCAGACACCAGGCCCGCCATTGTAAGGGCCGACACGGAATAACACCGCGACTAGCGCAGACGGTCGCGACGTTCCGCCGGACGGCGGATCCGGGTTCGGGACGAAGAGCCCCGACTACATCCATCGCTACATCAACGGTTACGGACGGCCGGGAGCGTCCTCAGACCCGGACCGGGGGATGAGCCCAGATCCTGGACGACCGGCAGGTAGTGGTGAAGCATCGGCTGCGACTACGGATCACATGACTCGTCCTTTGCTTCGTGTCGGGGCGGCAGGGGAGGGCGGCGGACGACCAAGATCAGGCCGTATCCAGGCCGTCACACGTCGGGCACCGATGAGAACCCATGAGAACTACCGAGATGTAGTTCCGCAGTTCAGGGCACTTTTAAGCCAATTTGGCCCAGGTCAGTCCAGGCCGGGATCATTACTATCGCTGAAGGACGCCGGGTGAGCAGTGATCGGTTCACCCGGCGTCCTCCAGTGGGCCTCAGTGGCCCTGGTCAGGCCGTTGGGACGGGTACCCCGTTCTCTGCGTCATCGTCGGCGCGGCCGGCTGGTCGGCTCTCCTCGGCGGGTTGCCAGAGCAGGCCGCCGACTTGCGTCGCCACGTCTCGCCGGATGGCCGCAATGATGTGCTGGTACCGCGCCGCCATCGCCGTATTTGACCATCCCATGATCGCCATGACGGTTCGGTCCGGGATCTGCAACAGCAGCAACACCGTGGCAGCTGTGTGGCGGGCGTCGTGCAATCGGCGTTCCGGCACCCTTGCCCGTTCAAGCAGTCGCTTCCACTCGGTATAGTCGGTGCGCGGGTTGAGCGGTCCACCAGTCGGTGTGGTGAACACGTAGCCCGTCTCCAGCCAGAGCTGCGCGGCCGTCTGCCGCTCGCGCTCCTGCTCTGTCTTGTGTTGCTTGAGCAAGGTCACCAGCTCGTCCGGCAGACCGATGCCGCGCTTTCCAGCCTTGGACTTTGTACTAGCAGTTTCCTTGCGCAACGGGACCCGTTGCGGACAGTGACCGCCGAACTTGTGGCCACACGGCTCAGTGCAACCATGCTCCCACTTCGGCCGCAACCGGCTACGCCGCACGATCAGAGTCCCGTCATCCAGGTCGATATCTGACCACTGCAACCCGAGTGCTTCACCTTGGCGCAGACCGAGCGCCAGAGCGATCGCCCATCGGGCTCGGTTGCGTCGTTGCTGCGCGGTTTCAAGCAGGCCCTTGATCTGGGCGACCGTGTACGGCTCTACCTCTTCCTCATCGACTTTCGGTGCCCTGGCCAGTATCGCGGGGTTCTCAGTGATGTGCTTTCGCCTCATGGCCTCGTTGAGTGCGGCCCGGATAGTCCGGTGCACCTGGTGCACACGTCCGGGTTTGGCACCTGCCGTGGTCATCTTCCGGTAAAGACGTTCCAAGTGTTCCGGCTCCAGTTTGTTGAGCTTGTGTGCGCCGATGCCCGGAATGAGGTGGACCCGCGCAGCGACCTCGTAGGCGATGAACGCGTTTTCAGTGAGGGTTATTCAGCCGGTCGTGTAGAAGTGCAGGCCGATTACGGTTGAGATGGTTGTCGCGAATGTTGCAATGGGGCGGCGGTAGTCGGTGTGCATGATTCTCCAGGTCTTGAAGTTGGCGAT
>JBATXM010000175.1:0-12641 GCA_049673305.1 Pseudonocardiaceae bacterium
AAGCATCACAACTCCGGGGGATCTTCGTAATGGACGGCGGTAGATAACCACATCCACCAGGCAGATCTCGGTCCCCGTCAGCCCCGTACAAGACGTTAAGGACGCCCTTCGGGCGGCTCAAGATAACCTTATCCACGAACCTCGGTATCGCCCGCACCGCGGATGCCTGCGGCATCGGCTACGACACCCTGGCCTGGACCCAGGAGTGGTACGTGCGCGAGGAGACCCTGCGCGCGGCGAACCTGGTCCTGATCGACTACCACCAGCAGCTGCCGTTGACCCCGTCCTTCGGGTCCGGCACCCTGTCCTCCTCGGATGGGCAACGCTTCCCCACCAAGGGAAAATCGATCACCGCACGCGCTCTGAGCAGGTATTTCGCCGATGAGGGGGTGAGTACCTATACCCATATCACCGATCAGCACATCGTCTACGGCACGAAGGTGATCGTGGCCACCGACCGGGAGGCGGCCTGCGTGCTGGATGAGATTCTGGGTAACCAGGCGGATCTGCCGATCACTGAGCACGCTACTGATACGCACGGGGCTAGCCTGCTCAACTTTGCTCTGTTCGATCTTTGCGGGTTGCGGTTGTCCCCGCGGATCCGCGATCTCGGGAAGATCACCCTCTACCGCACCGCACCCCGCGGCGAAGTGTGCGCGGCCTATCCGTTGGCGGGGCCACTGCTGACTCGGCTGATCAACACCCAGCTCATCGCGGACAATTGGGACGAGATGCTCCGCTTGGCGGCCTCCCTGAAGTACGGGCACCTCACCGCCTCGCTGATCGTGGCCAAGCTTTCCCGCGCCGACCGGCAGAACACCCTCGCGGCCGCGCTCAAGGAATACGGGGCGCTGTGCCGAACGCTCTACGCTGCACGCTATTTGTCCAGGCCGGACTATCGCCGGAAGATCGCCCGCCAGCTTAACAAGGGCGAAAGCACCCACGCGCTGCGACGGGACATCTTCTACGCCCACGAGGGCGCCATCCGGCGCCGCCATCTGCAACACCAGACCGAACAGGCCTGGTGCCTTACCGTTGCCGCGAACGCTGTCACGGCCTGGATGACCGAATACCTCGGCCTCGCGGTCGAGCACATGCGCGCCCAAGGCCGGCTGGTCGACGAGACGCTGTTGACGCACATCTCCCCGGCCCGGTCCGAGCCCATCGGCCTGGTCGGCACCATCACCGTCGACATCGACGCCGAACTCGCCCGACTCGACCCCACCGGACACCGCCCGTTGCGCGAGCTACCCGTGGACATCGCGATCGGGTGACCGCGGCTGGTGCTCAGCGCGTGCGGGAGTGACCACCAGCAACTCATCGAGCTCGGCAAGTACGCGCTGCCCTCCGCTCCCACCAGTGACCGAGCCGTGTGCTCCATCCAGCGAGAACAGGCCAACCATCGGCTACCGCTGAAAACTGTCGTTTTCAGCGCTACACTCCCCTTGAACCGCTGAAAACGACAGTTCCCGCCGGGGCGTAGTCCGGCGTGTCTGCCGCTGAAAACTCACGGCACGAAGGTGATGGTCATGTCTGTGGTGACCGCGACCACTACCTGGTTCGGATCGCGGTTGCCCACCGCGGAGCCGGTGGTCCATCTGCTGGCGGCCCATCAGCCCGACATCCGGTCGCGGGTCACCCGCTGCGGAGAGCGCGGCCGGACGTGGCAACCGCTGTCCACGCTGCCGAACGACGGCAAGAACTGGTCCCGCTGCCCGACGTGCGCGGCCAGTCTGCGCCCACCGCAACCCGCCCGACGGGCGGCACCAAGGCGCCCGGCGACCACCAGCGACGAGGAGGACATCCTCTCCGCCTACGCCACCGCGCTCGCGCAGGCCGACCTGGCGCCCGGCACGAAGCGGATCTATCTCTCCCGGCTACGCGGCTTCCTGGCCTTCCTCGGCACCGCCAACCTGGAGTGGGACGGGCGCGACCCGCTGTCCGATGCGCACGGGCGCAACCACGCCGTCCGCGAGTTCCGCGCCCACCTCAAGACCGTCACAGGGCTCAAGCCGACCACGGTCAACAACTACATCGCCGCGCTGGATCACTTCTACGGCTTCTACCTGCAGCTCGGCCGCGCGGTCGTCGCCCGCGAACGCCTGCCCCGCTGGGCACCGAAGGCTCTGGATCCAGCACAGCGCAAGCAGTTCCTGCGCGCCGTCGAACGCTGTCCCTCACCACGCGACACAGCAGTCTGCCTGACCCTCCTCTACGCGGGGCTGCGGGTCTCCGAGCTCGCCGCTCTCGACCTACGCGACCTCATCCGCTCGGCCCGACGGACCAAGCTCATCATCCGAGACGGCAAAGGCGGCATCTACCGCGAGATCCCCGGCCTCCACCACACCGCCCGAGACGCTCTCGACGCCTGGCTCGACCAACGCCCCCGCTGGCTCCCGAACGGCTCAACGGAGACCGCCCTGTTCCTCTCCCGCCGCGGAAAGCGGCTCTCCGACCGAGCCGCACGCGACATCGTCGTCGCCCTCGGGCACGACGCCCGCCTCGGCCCCGATGACCACGGGGAACCATTCGGGCCGCACACCCTACGCCACACCCTGGCCACCAGCCTCCGCGAACAGGGCCACGACCTGCCCACCATCGCCAACGTCCTCGGACACTCCTCCATCGAAGTCACCGGCCGCTACACCCTCGCCAGCGCCGCCGAGACCGCCAAGGCCCTCGAACACCTCACCATCGAGACCTGACTCGCGGCGGTTCCACAGCCAGGGGCCAACCCTTCATGCCTCAGTCACCAGCCCATATCCGTTGATTTTTCGGCCTCTGGACCCGGAACCCCCACTGATCGAGACCGTTCGGATCTGGGGGAGATCATCCAGCCGAGCGCCCGATGATCCGTCCACACCGGGCGGCGTGGATCTCCGCGTCCCGCGGTGGCGTCCCGCTGATCGGCCTGCCCGTAGTTCCGGGGAGAAAGTCAACGTCAGAGAGCAGCGCCGGACGCGGACGTCCGCCTTTGCCCAGCATCCGCGGGTACTCATCGCCCGGGGCCAGGTCCAGGTCCTCGACGTGAACGAAGAGGGCCTCGGCCGCGGGTAGCCCGGTTTCGGCGATCAGCCTGAACAGCACCCGATCGCGCAGCCGGGTTCGCGGGATCACCACCAGGATCGCCTCGACCTGGCCCGGCCCCAACCCGTGTGGAGCCGGCGAGGGCAGCCGGACCCGGTCAAGCTTGTCCATCGGGTTCGCCTCGATCAACCGAGCCTGCCAGGACCGCACCCCGTCCACACCGGGCGGCGTGGACGGATCATCGGGCGCTCGGCTGGATGATCTCCCCCAGATCCGAACGGTCTCCTTTGAGTACTGCGGCAACTCGCGCAGCAGGACCAGTACGGTGTCGCGTTCGGCGCGGTCGTGCGGCCCGAACCGCGGGGGCAGTCTCTTGTCGAAGCCGCGCCAGTAACGGGTGCGCCGCTCGGTCTCGCCCGCCGTGATCGTGGTCATCGGCCGACCTCTCCGAAGAGCACAGCCAGGGTGGTCGGGTCATATCCCTCCGCCACGACCGGGGCCTGCTTGCTCGCCCTCGCGCGCTCGGCCAGGTGCTGGTGGACCCGGCGAATGACAGCGTCGTCATCGTCTTCGGTGTAGATCTGGGTTGTCGTCAGGTCAGCGTGTCCGAGGATGGTCTGCACGTCCCGCATGGACAGTGACTCGTCCCTGACCATCCGGATCCCGGCGGTGTGCCGGAGATCGTGCATCGACCAGTTGCTGCCCAACAGCGCGTTGGCCCGCCGCAGCACGGCCCGCATGGCGTCGTAGTTCAAGGGTCGCCGCGCCAGCTCGCCGTGGTCCCCTCGGCCTCGACGGCGCAGGGTCATCCAGATCGTCGCGCCCGCTGGCGGGTCGCCGACCTCGGCGAGGTAGAGCCGTAACCAGACGAACGCCTCCGCGCTGGCCGGCAACCACTGTTCGGCGTCGGTGCCCTTGCGACGTACCCGGATGAGCTGGTCTCCCCAGTCCAGGTCAGCAGGGCCAACCCCCAGCAGTTCGGAGGCCCGCGCGGCGGTGCTGATGGCCAGCGCGAGGATCGCCCGGTCCCGGTTCGAGCGCATCGCGCTGAACAGCTCGTTCCACCGCTCGTCTGGCATGGCTCGGGGGCGGCGCTGGGGGATCTTCGGGTTGTAGCGCAATTTCCCGTCCCGCTGATGCGGCTCCATCGGGTTGTGGTGGGCACCTGGGCGACCACCACGGCGGCGGTCGAGCGGCACGGGGTTGATCAGCGGAGGATGCCCCAGCTCGATCCAGTACTCGTAGAAGGTGCGCAGCACCGCGTTGCTGTGGCGCAGCGTCCGGACCTGGTAGCGATTGTCCAGGTGCTTCTTACGAGTGACCGGGTTGATGGTGCCGGCGGTCGCGGCCGATGTAGTGCGCCGTCCCGGCTTAGTCGCGTATCGCAGCCACAGCGCGAAGTCACGCACGTCGGCCGAGGTCGCCCGGCTCCACTCCACCTCGACCACACGAAGGAATCTCCACCAGCGCATCAAGGCGTAGGCGTAGCTGCGGACGCTGGTCGCCCTGTTCCCGCGAGCCACGAAATCCCGCAGGAACCGCATGATCGGCTCGACCGCCTGGCCGGCCGGATCCAGCACGAGCCACGGCACCACGCCCTCGCCGGCAACGACCTGACCCCACCGGGGCAGCCGGATCGATTCCACATCCCGCTGAACATCATCAAGCACCGCGCAGCCCTTCTCCTCGAAGCTGCGTCACTCCTACCGATCACCCCTGCAGCAGACTCACCGACACGCTGGTCAGGCGGCCCGTAGTCCGGTCAACACACCGCGGTTCCGGCGGGTGGTGTCGGTGCGGGAGTTGCAGGAGTCGTTCACCCCGGGTGGTGATGAGATCGGGTGGGCCAGGGAGCGGACCCGGTCGGCGCGGAGCCTGCTGGCGTTGGTGGTGTTGTTGAAGTCGTTTCAGCGGTTGGGGTGTTTCCCGGATCTGGTCGAGGTGCCGAGTTCGGTGGTGGAGCATGTTCGGGGCTGTTTGGGGTTGGTGGCCTTCCGGGATATTTGGCGGAATATTCAACGATTGAGGTGTTGACCTGGGAGAACACCAGGCAATGATCAGCACGCCTGAGCAACCAACCCAGCAGGTCAGACCCCAAAACGTTGCCTACACCGCGAGATATACCGGAAGGCCTAGCTTGCCTCCCACGGTTTGCCCCGCTCTCGATCTTGGAACGCCCGTGACTGCACCCCCTTCCCCGACGGATGCCCGGGGTTACGACGGCGTCCTCATCGAAGGCAAACCCCGCCACCGCCCAAGACACCTACGAACAGATCATCGACCAGTTCCCCGTGTAACGAGCTGACCAGCAGCAACGCCGCCGTTTGTACTTCCTGACGCCAGCCTTACCGACAGGCCACCTGATCAAGCTCGACGCCGAGGGGTGAACGGGAAAGGGGCCCGGCCGATCGGCCGGGCCCCTTTCTAGAGGGAATGAACCTGTCTTGATTCCGATGTACGCCAAAACTTCGCGGCGACCACCTCCATCTTGACCGTTCCTCAACCTCCTGCGTGTTCTTGTGCACCTGCCCTTGCGCTGCCTCGTGCGAGCGCTTTCCTGACCTGTCCACTGTGTTGTCGGCGTATTTTGTAACATCCCCCACCAGTGCTGTCAAGCCCGCGAGCCACTACCACTTCCCGAGTTCCCGACTCCCAGGAGCTCAGGCCACGGACCAGTGCTCTCTCGCCTGCTCGGTCCGGGGAAAACCGACCACGGTGATCGACTCCCCGAACACGCCGGCGGCGCGAGCACACGGACTGGCCCCGGCGCTGAGGTGTCAGGGATGGCCCGCGCAGCGGTCACTCGCGTCCCCACTGCGCTGGCCGGTGGCCTGTTCGAGGTGGGCGATGCGCCGGTGGGCGGCCGCGAGTTGGTGTTGGAGAGCGGGGCAAACCGTGGGAGGCAAGCTACGAGCGCGGTTGGTCTGTGAATCCAGTGCCGGTGAGTTGCTCGTTGAGCACCCGGATGCGGATCAGCATTGCGGCCCTGGACCTCGGCCACCGGCACTGACCCCCCAGCTCAGCACTGCCTCCCACGGTTTGCCCCGCTCTCCCATTACGCGAATTCCCACCATTACGGCCGGCCGGATCGTGCTTGCCATAACCGAGATGATCATCCATCTCCCCTTCCAGGGCGGACTCGACGACCACCTTGGTCAACCGGGCCATCAAGCTCCCCTCCCCGGTGAGCTTCAGGCCCTCGGCCCGCGCACGCGCGACCAGCTGCCGTACCAGCTGCTCGTCCACGCCCCCTGCCGGCTCGGCCGACATGTCCATCGTCACAACAGTCACAGATGCCTCTTCCATCTCAAAAGTTACACCGTTGATCTTACAGTCCCATCGACATTGCTAACGAAAACACAAAATGCCCAACTGTGTGTCGAGTATGACCACCACACTTTGTGTGTTTACTTTAGTAAAGTAGATCATGATCATGGTTAACCTGACAATGTCATCCGCTGCCCGCCTGGGGTGATGGTGAAGCGCCATTGGGTGACGGGGGGCCGGCCGGCGCTCTCCCATTGCTGGTAGGCGGCGGCGACCTCATCCCAGAGCCGGCGTGGTCCGAACTGGTGCACTGGCCAGCGGTGGGTGTGCGGCTGGTAGTCAAAGCGCGCCCAGGACCGGGAGTCCGGGTCGAGGAACCACACGGACCAGCGGTCCTCCTCGCCGGTGGTGGGCTCGTATTCCCAGTGGCAGCCGGGGACCTGAACGGCGATCGCGAAGGTCGCGTCGTGGTCGTTGCACAGATGGGCGGCGTGCAGGTCGGTGTGGCTGCGCTCGGGGGTGTCGGTGTCGCGCACGACCTCGGCGACCGCGGGACGGGTGATCCGTTGGTCGCGCAGCGGCATGAAGGAGATGGTCGTGTTGATCAGGCCGCCGGTGGCGGTGCCGTCGGGCTCCACGGTTAGCGACAGCAGCCCGGCGGGCTCATAGGCACTGTTCCAGGGGGTGACCACGAGCCCGCCGGGCCGGGTCTGCGCCACCCACTCATAGGGAACCCGGGGTGCGGCGACGGTGGAGAGCACCCGGTCAAACGGCGCCCGGTCGGGGTAGCCCTGGGCGCCGTCACCGGTGATCACCGTGACTTCGTCGTAGCCAGCGGTGATCAGCGCGGTCCGGGCCCGCGCCGCCAGGGTCGGGTCGATCTCGATGGTGGTCACGTTGCGGGCGCCGAGCTGGTGAGCGAGCAGCGCGGCGGTGTAGCCGGTGCCGGTGCCGATCTCCAACACCCGCATCCCCGGCTCCACCTGCCCGGCCGCCAGCATCAGGGCCACGATGTCCGGGCGGGAGGCCGAGCTGGTCGCCATCCGACCCTGTTCCTCGGGGCCGGGTGGGCTGCCGTCGTCGACTTGGGTGACGACGTAGTGGGGTCCGTAGGCTCGCCGCAGCCACTCGGCCGGCTCGTCGCTGCGGCGCAGCGGCACCAGATCATCCCTGGCGTCGCGCCAAATTACCTCGGGGATAAACACCTCCCGGGGCACCGCCAGAAACGCCGCCCGCCACGGCTGGCCCAACACCCCCTCGGCGGCCAGGCCCTCCACCAGCTCGGCCCACACTGGTGGTGCCGTCGTCGTCACGTCCCCGTGTCCTCGACCTGATCGTCTGTGTCCGTGTCGTTGGGCTTTCCGTGCTTGCCGCCGGGATCCTCGGGCGGGATGCCCCGGCCCGGCTTGTGCCCGTTGCTGTCGATCTTCCGTTGTTCCTCGGCTTTGTCCTTGTCCTCATGCTTGCCCATGTCGTGATCCCCCTCGGATCAGGCGGCGGCGCTGCCAGCGCCGGGTGGAGCTGCGTACCCGTGGCTGTACCACGACGCGACCAGCCGCGCCAGAGCGAACGTCCCGAGCGTCAACGACTTCAGCCACATCACCAGAGCCAGACAATGCTCCGGCGACCGGGTCAGCTCCCGCGCCCACTCGATCTCGGCCAGCCCCGGCGTGAACGACTCATGCAGCTCCCGAACAGACACCGCCCTCCTGAACCTTGGGTAGAGAGCGGGGCGGCATCGTCAACTTGGGCGGCGGCCTGGCCGACTGGGATGATCTACCGTCTGCGTGGAGGGTCGAGGGGGGGCTGGGCTGGTGGGGGCACTGTCAACTTGACCATGATCATGATCTATTTCTTTTTCGCGACCCCAAGATGTAGTAGCTCAAGCCAGGCTGATACCACCACTGGCTGCGGTAGCAAGATCCGAATTGATCATCTCTGGCGCCAAGTTGACAGTGCCCTCGAGTGGTTCCAGCCGCCAGGGGTTGGCGCGGAGTTCAGTGATGAGTTCTTGGCCGGCGGTGTCCCAGTCGCCGTCACGGTCGACCCGGCCGGTGACGAACGCGAGCTGACCGGCGGGCACGAATGTCGGCGCGTTTTCCGCGCGGATCACCTCGAATACCTCGGTCATGGTCTTGCCGAGCGAGCCTTATTTGTGGAACGTCTTGATCGCCTGGTCCATCTTCTGCTCGGCGCTGGTGGCCATGTGCTGGGTCTCCTCGTCGGTCGAGGCCTGGTGGGCTCGGGGTTCGTCACCGCCGGTTTCGAAAGCGGCGTTTTGTATTAGCTCGGTGAACGCCGGGTCCACGGTTCCAGCGGACACCGATGACAGTGAGGGCCAGCTCAGGCCCTGCGCCCGGATCACCTCGTTGAGCTCGGGCAGTCGTTCGGGCCGCCACCGGCCGGCGTAGGTCCCGCCGAGCTGGGCTTGCAGCCACGCGGGGAGCCGGGGCGTGGTGGCGGTGTTGCGGGCGGCGACCGAGGCGATCTGGTCAACGCCGTCCAACTCATAGGCCTTGGCCGGGATCACCCGTGGCACGTCGGCGCTGGGCTGGACCAGCAGGGTGTGGTTGCGCAGCTTGGTGGTGTCGACGTTCATGCCGACCAATGTCGCTTGGCCGTCGTGGGAGCTGTAGGTCTTGCCGGCAACGCGCTGGGTGATGGCACTGTCAACTTGGCGCCAGAGATGATCAATTCGGATCTTGCTACCGCAGCCAGTGGTGGTATCAGCCTGGCTTGAGCTACTACATCTTGGGGTCGCGAAAAAGAAATATATCATGATCATGGCCAAGTTGACAGTGCCTTCCTTACTGACACCCCAAGCCGCGCCGTCGGAGTGCCACTGGTCTACCAGGCCTCGGGTTTGATCGAGACCTGGCTGGCTGATTACGGCGGCCCGCGGACGGGTACCACACACCTATGGATAACGGTCATGTGACAACTCGCGCGGCGAAGCGCGCGGCGACGCCACCGGACGAGATCTTTGTTTCCCTCCGCGCCCAGCTCGACAACATCCGGGAGTGGAACGAGGAGCGCAGGTGGGGCTTCAGCTCTGACGATCTGGACTCCGTTGATCTCACTCCCTCAGCGGACAACAACCCGCTCGTCGTGGACCTCATCGCTGTCTACCTGGACGACGATGCAGAGACTAACGGTGTTCGTCGCACCTGCCATGAACTGTGGACGTTGGCCGCCGAGCAACAACCCCACATCTGGTGCTGGGACTGGTATTGGGACAAATGGATGCATCGGCCCAAGCCGGTACGCCTGCGCCCTGGCATTGTGCATCGGCCTGGTATCCGAAGAGTCACCGTAGATCTCGGCGCTCACTTCGAACCCGGGCAGTACATTTCGGCCAGCAAGGTTCATAGTCAAGACTCGGCGCACGCCGAGGTGCTCGCCGCCGCAGCTCACTTCCCGCGGTGGATCCGGGCCATGGATGGAAAAACCATCCCCTACACCTGGCTCTCAGGTTACGAGGTGATGATCTGGGAACGCCCGAGCCCCGAGCGCCTACCAGCCCTCAGCTGGGTCGGCTACCGGCAGTCAATGAGTCTCACCGCTGACTGGGCCGACCATACCTACAGCGGTTGGGCATCTCCCACCTGCATGAGTTGAGGACTCCACCGGTCTGCTCCCTCAGTGAGCGCGCCATCCCCTGGTCCTGGCCGCTGCCCTCGTCGTGGAGACGGCCCACAAGTCACTGCGTGGCGACCTGCCGGTCACCGTCGGGGAGACGGGACTCCAGCCCTAAACCCGACTGCGAAGGTGCGGGCGGTCACGTGCGGACTGTCACGTGCGTGAGCTGGGAGACGTTCCCATGCACAGTCGGTGAGCTTGTGCCCATCGTCGACGGTGACTCAACCGTGAGTCACCGTGCGAACGGGGGTGTCAGTAAGGAACGTGTCACCAAGTGCCATTGACGGCATCTGCGCAGCTCAGCGCGGTACCTGCTGACTGTTGCGACGCGCTCAGACGGCTCAACGTGGCGGCATATGGCCACGCGTGCGGTCGATGGGGACATCACCGTCGACGAAGATCACTACGTAGAGCGCTGACCAGCAAGAACGTCACGGTTGGCACTTGGTGACACGTTCCTTACTGACACCCCAACCCACGGGATATCCCACGCTCGGGCGACCGCGCCGACCATCTGCGTGCTTGCTCGACCACCGGTGGCAGGTGCGTGGCATATGAGGCCCGGTTCTGGGAAAAGCCCCCTTGTGCCCGCGCGACCTGGGAGAACGTCTGGGTCCGCTGTGGCAGGTGCTGACCTGCCACGACATGTCACACTTGCCACGCTGGACCCGTTTCCCGAGATCAACAGGGGTACGGATATGGCACCGCACATGTCACGGCCCGCGTGGCATGGTGCATGTGGTGGCATGTGCTGTGACATGTTCCCCGGTGATGGTGAGTGATCAGTTGACCGGGGCCTGGCGGGTTCCCGCGGCGACTTCGGCGGCCGCGCGGCGTAGCTCACCGACCTGGATCATCGAGCCGGTGCGGTCGCGTTGGGCTTTGAGGAACCACGGTGCCGCGCCGAGTTCCCGGCCGAGTCGGATGGCTGCGGCGCGCTGCGTCTCCGGGGTGGCCTCGGCCTGAATGCGGCCGATGAGCCGGCCGAGTTCGGCGGTGGCCACCAGCTGGTCGTCCGCCAGTTCGCGCACGGCCTCTAGGATCGCGGCCATCGGCTGCGCGGGTTCCTGGCGCGGTTCGGCCACCGGTGGGGCCACCTCGGTCAGGTAGGTCCGGATGCAGTCCATCATGGTGGTGCGCTCCCACCCGAGCTCGCCATTGCGCTCGAGTGGGCACTGTCAACTTGGCCATGATCATGATCTGTTTCTTTTTCGCGACCCCAAGATGTAGTAGCTCAAGCCAGGCTGATACCACCACTGGCTGCGGTAGCAAGATCCGAATTGATCATCTCTGGCGCCAAGTTGACAGTGCCGTAAGGAACGTGTCACCAAGTGCCATTGACGGCATCTGCGCAGCTCAGCGCGGTACCTGCTGACTGTTGCGATGCGCTCAGACGGCTCAACGAAGATCACTACGTAGAGCGCTGACCAGCAAGAACGTCACGGTTGGCACTTGGTGACACGTTCCTTACTGACACCCCGAACGGGCACGCAAGGGGCACAAAACAAGATCACCAGAGGTTTGGTGTGTGCCGGCCTGCTGCAGGACATGAGGGGCGAAAGCGGGTATCCGGCCCGTGAGTCTGGTGGGCTCGCGTGTTCAACTGTCGTCAGTTTTGGGTGATCGTGAGTGATCACCGGGGGTGTATCGGCTCCAGGTGTCGCCGGCTTGGGCGGCGAGTTTGGCGGTGGTGACAGGGTGGTAGCCGAGGGCGTCCGCGACTACGGCGGCTGGCATCTCGAGGACGTGCTGGCGGATTGCGGCGCTGCGTCCTGCGGTGGTGGGGATCCCGAGTTCGTTGATCAGGGCGCTGAGGCGGTCGGCGTTCATTGGTTGGCCTGCGCGGCGGCCGGGGAACAGCCAGCGTGAGTTCGGGTTGGTGGCGGTGTTCATGTTGTCGCGGTTGTCGATCCATCTGAGTAGGAGGTCCGCGACCGGGGTTGGGACTGGTGATGGTGGTTCCCCGAGGCGGAAAAGGACCTGGTCCTTATCGCGGATGATGTCATCGATGGTGAGTCGGATGATCCGGCTGAGTGGTTGGGCGTAGAGGAGCACGATCACGCCGGCGACCCGGGATCGCAATGGCGCAGAGGGGTCGGTCAGGAGTCGGCCGAGTAGCTCCAGGCGCTGGTGTTGCGGCAGCGGAGAGGCCCGACGGGTCGTCGGGGCGGCCGGCAGCCGTGGTGGCTGGGTGAGTTTGCTGGCAATGCTCCAGAGGAGGAACCCGCGCAGGCAGCTGCGATCGCGCTCATTGTGTTCGGCGTGCCAGGTATCGATGGTGGCCTGGTTGCAGGTGTGCAGGGCGCGGTCGTGGGTGGCGAGCCAGCCGAGGAACGACGTGGCGTACGTGATTTGCGCGCCGGCGAAGTTTCTCCCGGCTGGGGTGATCGGCTCGCTCAGAGCTCGGGTCCGCAACCGCGGTAGGACTTCCCAGGTCGCGAAGCGGTGGACGAGCTGTGCATGGGCGGGTTCGGTGATGGTGGCGGTATGAATGATCAGCCAACGTTCAAACAAGCAGATGTGCTTATCGATGGCGGGGAGCACGTCACAGGCCATCAACAGTTCGCGAAGGTGAGTGGCCGCTCGCCAGGGCTCCAGCGTGTGGAACGCCTGGTGGGTCAGCTCGATCTGACCGCGGCCGAGTTGACGCGGTAGCGATTCGGGAGAGCCGGGCTTGCCTTTCCGGGTGTAGAGCCAGTTCAGGATCG
>JBATXM010000176.1:0-3529 GCA_049673305.1 Pseudonocardiaceae bacterium
CCTTGTTGTACGCACGCCGTTCCCATCTTGATCGTCTCTGACTGTGGTAAGCCAGAAACCCTAGACGGGACACGGCGTGCGCCCTTATCGATCATGCACACGACCCACAGGAACGTCAGTAGCGTCACAAATCCGGTGAACAAAACTTCGTGTCTGCTGGGCTGTTCTCCTATCCGGTGTTGATGGCGGTCGACATCCGCCTCTACGACATCGCGCGCGTACCGGTCGGTGACGACCAACGCCAGCATCTGGAGCTGACCAGGACGATCGCCCAGCGGTTCAACGGTCGCTACGGTCCCATCTTCGTCCTGCCTGAGACTGTGGTTCCTCCGGTCGTGGCCCGGGTGCGTGACTTGCAGGACCCGTCCCGGAAGATGTCCGCGTCCAGTGAGTCGGACGCCGGGGTGATCGACATTCTCGATTCTCTCAACGTCATCGTTCGCAAGATCCGTCGTGCCGTCACCGATGCCGAGGCGGAGGTTCGCTACGACGCGGAGGCGAAGCCCAGGGTGTCCAACCTGCTCGAAATTCTTGGTGCCTGCACGGGCGAGAAGGCGGTAGACCTGGCCGGGATCTCGGCGAGCAAGGCGTTATACGGACGGTTCTTCGCGATGGGGTCACTCGTGCGGCTGAACTCGTCGACGCGAAACTGCGGCAGGCATGGGCCAACGCCGGGCTCCTCACCCCCTGAGCCCTTGCGGGCAGTCGCCGCCACGATGGTGTGCTGGCAATTCGTACTGTCACGTGTTGAGTGTCAGGATGAGCACATCGAATAGTGGCGCGTTGTCCCAGCCGGGACGTAGTTGGGTGATTTTGCGCCAGCCCCAACGAGCGTATGTACGGTAGGCCCTGGTGTTTTCCGGTTCCACGAGGAAGGTCGCTCGTGACTCTGTACGTGCCAACAAGAGGCGATCATGCAATGCATGCGCGACACCTTTTCCGGTCCACTCCTGAGACGCCATGATCTCAGAAAGGGAGAATGTGCGGCGACCGTCTTCATGGGTGAAATCCGGCTCGGGTTCCGAAATCAATCCTTCCCACCATCTACTGCGCCCGGTGAGCGGCCATCCCCATGCCTGTCCGATGGCTTCACCGCCCTGGTAGGCGATCACGAGATCGAATTCTGGCTGAGCGGCGTAGAAATCAAACCGGTGCATAAACGTGTCGATGCTGTCGAATGGATCACCGATTGCGATCGCCTCGACCGTAGTCTCGAAGTCGCCGAGCCTCGTGCTACATTGTAGCAAGAGGAGGTAACATCGTTCAGCCACGTGACGGCTCGACTTGCTCTTCATTCATGTTGACAGGCTTCCGATCTGGTCGTAATGATCGCAGAAGTCCTCACCCCTACGATCTTGCGCCGCAGACTGCCGGACAGGATGAAGCTTACTGAGGGTCCTAGGCGACATCACGCCGCCCGCATCTAGCGCGGTCAACACAACCCTCCCCTCGGTCATCGCATCAGTGACATCACCGCTGGCCGCCAAAGCGCGAGCAAGTCCGGCGCGGTAGCCGGCGCTGTTGCGGGGGCTGAGTGGTGCGTCCAGGCTCCTCCGATAGAGCGCAGCGGCTGAGACAGGGTCTCCTAGGAACAAGCGGCCGCAGGCTTCCTGTGACTCAATTTCTGAGCTGTTTACAAACCGCAACCACACTGGCCCGTCATCGGCGAATCCACGATCCATTTCTCGCCATGCCCGGCTGATCGCGACAGTGAACCCCTTGCTGTCGCCGACGGCTGCGTGGGCGGTCGCCTCGCGGGCCGCGAGCAGGGCGTGAAGTTGCGGAGACGGGTCGCGGCGGGCCAATTCAACGGCCCGCTCACCGAGCCGCACGGCGTCGGGAGCGCTGCCCGGGACCCCTTTTTGGGCGAGGTACACTGATTGCATTGACATTTTCTCCATGGCGCGCATCGCCAACCCGTCATCTCCGGACTGGTCAGCCAGCAGACGGGCCGCAGAATAAAGCTCTCGTGCCAGGTTCTGGTCGTCCGCGTCATAGGCGAGCCAGCCGACGCAGACGGCCAGCTCGCCGGCCGTGCTCATGAGCTGACGCCCGGTCACCTCGTTGTAATCGGCTTCATCGAGCATTCGACGCGCTCGGTAATATAAGCGTAGGCCGTCACGAGTTAACGCGCCACCGCCTACGCTTTGATCCTTTGTGTACAGTTTCTCCATGGACGAGTGGAGATATCGCACGTGCGCTGAATCCACTTTAGTGGGAACCTGCATGTGACTCAGGCCGGCTGTGGCGGCGAGACCGACCAGGTCGCCACCGAACCGCCGTCGATTCACACCCATGTCGTCTGCCTCTTCTCGCTCGATCTGTTCCTCACCGGTTTTACCCAGCAATAGCGGGATGAGCGCCTCGCGCGGCATGTCGACAGCGTCGACCATCTCAAAAAGTTTCCGGATATCGTAGAGGCTGCCGCGTTGTCCCGTCTCGGCACGGGCCACCGCTGATTGGCTCCAGCCCAGCAGGGTCGCGAATTCGAGCTGGCTCAGCCCCGAAGCCGTCCGGATGATTGTTAGCGCGGCACCCAGGTCCCGGTCGGCGAAGGCTCGGCGCAGCGGCAACGAGTCCCATAGCCACAACGGAAAGGCAGGAGTTGTCGCGATCTGTCGAGCGCAGCCGGCGCACACCGGCTCCGAATTGTACTGACTGAGCGGTACTCGACAAATCCTGCACGGTCGTTTCGTCACCAGTCCCCCTTCACCGTCACCGCCGGTGTGGAACCAACTGCGATGACAGCCTGTCATCACCGTTGGTGGCACCTTGGCATCGCGTCATGTGGGTCGCACCTCGCATGCTTTCACCCATGTTCACCTCGACGTTACAACGCCGCACGCGCAGGAAGCTGGTAGAGGGGTGCGGCCGGTGAGCCGCAGTGGCCTCTCAGCGGAGCAGATCAGCCGGGACCCTTTGCTCCAGATGCTGTGCGAGGTCTTGGTGGAGGTGGAGCGGGCCAGGCGGGGCGCCGTGCGGGGGATCGATTCGGTTCCGCTCCGGGCGTGTGCCGCGTTGTATCAGTTGTTGCGGGAACATCAGGTTGATCAGCGTGGTCGCTGCCGGTCCTGCCGCCGGCCTGGGTTGGTCTTCAGGTCACGGTGGCAGCCGTGCCAGGTGCGCAGCAACGCGACTGTGTGCTTGCGCCAGCTTGATGAAATATTGCTGTTCAGTCCGCTGGTCCGTGAGTTGGGGCTGGCCGCCGTGGCGCCACCACCCACCCGCCACACTCGCGCCGGCGCGCGCTTGGGTCGCGCGCCGGCACCGGCCCGCGACTCGTGATCACAGCCTGATCCACCGAATCACCGCAGACCCCGGCTGTCCCGCCCTTGTCTTCCCGCAGGTCCACCGGGGCGGGGCAGCCGGACCCTAGGCCACGGCGGGACCGGGGATGATCCTTAGGCTGAACTTACTTGATCTTTGTGGGCGTGCGTGGCTGTGAGCTGCGGGTTTGATGTCGGCTGGGTCGGTGTTCGTGGCTACGTGCCGGCGAGGGTCAGGGGGATGGGAGCACCGATCAACTCGA
>JBATXM010000177.1:0-2188 GCA_049673305.1 Pseudonocardiaceae bacterium
TGCCCTCGATGTCCTGCCCGCTGCGGTGTGGCGTGAGCACTGGTTCATGAGCGTCGCATGGGTATGGTCTGACAGTGCTAGTCGCGGAGATTGAGTGATCGAAGCCTTAGTCTGTTCGGCTGGTGACGGCCCTTGAGGAACAACGGAACGAAAAGTGGCGGTAGGACTGAATGTGGATGCCTCGATGCTGGTCAGCGTCGCGTGTCGGGGATGTGCTCACCGGTGATGAGGTGAGAACCCCACCTCGAGCGCACCCCTGTGACCAGCGATAACACCGCTTACCGCCACTTTTCGTTCCGTTGTTCCTCAAGGGCCGGCTCAGGTCATCGACGAGGTCAACCGTAGTGGGCAGCCGGCGGCGGTGACCAAGCATGGCCGATTCGTCGCGTTGATCACTCCGTTGCTGGGCACCCAGATTGAGTCGCTGGTCTTGTCCCACGGCAGAGTGGCGGACGAGTTGCATCGGCGGGCAGGCGACCTGGACCAGGGCCGGCATGCCGTGCCGGAGGCTGCCGAGCGCGTGCGGTCGCATTACCACAACCGGGACTAGAGTCCTTGGTCCCTAGCTATATCGGTCCCTTTGCAGCTGGACCCTTCCCTTTCGCTGATGCCGTTGGCTAGAACTAGTGCGGTGACTGCGAGCAGCTACCTGGTCAAGTGGTCCGAGGCCGCGCTGGAGGATCTGCTCGCAAAGGTCAAGTACAAGTGGGTCGCTGACGAGCTCTTCAACGTCGCCCAGACCTCGTTGGATGACCACCATCCCCCTGACGGAGGGACAGCACCGCCGCTGTACTGGCGCCGCGGCCTAACTGTGCAGTCGCGAACCATGCTCGACGCTGCACAATCACGTGACGAGGACTATGACGACGACGAACAACCCTGGCATTACGTCCTCTACTACCAACGGCAACCAAGGATCATCGGACGGCACGGGTATGTCGTCCTCGCCGTCCTGCGCAACACAGAACTCCTCGCCGCACTCCTGAATCTTTGATCCATCATCCCGGCCGGTCGTAGACCACGTGCCCCAACACCCAGACCATGGCAGCGGCTGGGTCGTTGAGGGGGTCGCCGTCAACGGCGGCGTTGGCGAGCCAGGTGAGCGAGACCGACCATATCCGTGGTTGCGACCTCACGTCGCAACCACGGTGTTGGTCGGTCTCCCGTCTGGAGGGCGGCCGGCGCCCCGGTTGGAACTTTGGGGGCATCGCTACTCCGGGCGACGCCGCCGGTCGGGCCGGCAGCGCCGCCGTGATTGAACAGCGGGTGGGCCCGACTCGCCGCCGGTAGGTGGATACTGGGTGCGGTTGCTCACCGGATGGGTCGGGGGCGGATATGGGTAAGGACGATCGGCGCCTTTACATCTGTCCGCAATGTAACGGTTCACAGCTGGTGGTGAAGTGGAAACGAGCTGAGGTGGGTGAGGAACAGGAGCTAGCGACGACGGAGCTGTGCCCCACGTGTGATGGTTCAGGGCAGATCCTGGGACCGGGGCCCTCGACATAGGTCTGTTGCTGTCTCAGACTGACCGCATGCCGCGTACTGCGATCCTGTACGCCCGATCGGGCCGTCGCGACAACCTCGACGAGCAGGTGCGTGAGCTTCAGGAGTGGTGTGACCGCGCTGGCGTTGTGCCAGTCAGCACGGTCGCCGAGGTCGCGATCGGTCTCCGGGCGTCACGTCGGTGCAGGCAAGTCTTGGCGGATGTTGTAGCTGGCCTCGCGGATCTAGTGGTGATTCGGGATGTGTCGCGCTTGTCTGAGGATGTCGCTCAGCTTGAGCAGATCATCAGCGAGTACTGGTCTCGGCTTGCTATCAGCCGAGACGACCGCCACTGGTGAGGGTGCTCTGGTGCGATCACTGTGAGCGGCCACCTGGTTGCCAAACGCGTGAGTCATGACTCCTCCAACGCAATGGGCAACTTCTGCTTTGAGGTGTCGCTGAGCTACCGCCGCGCAGAGCGGCTGCCGCGTGTCACAGACGGTGTGTGACATTTTGGGTAGTACATTAGTGTCATGCTTGGCGGTTCTCGTGCTGGTGGCGGGGAGTACGCGGCCCTTGAGCGGGTAACGCCGAGATACGGGTAATCGGGACCGTGAGCGAGGTAAGTGCTGTTCAGCGGTCGGCGGGGAGCAGCTCAGCGTCAGACAGCGCTGATCAGTCGTAGCCTTCGCCCGCGCCCACGACA
>JBATXM010000178.1:0-6797 GCA_049673305.1 Pseudonocardiaceae bacterium
GCGCAGCGGCGGCGCGGCGCGCCAGCAGCTCTACGTGCGGCCCGCCGCGCCGGGCCGCCGCCGACCGCCGAGAGGGCACGGGCACCAACCACATCCCCCCAGACCCGGGTCCGGCTGTGAGCTTCAGCCGAAGTAGCGCGCCGGCAAGCGCGCTACCCAGCGGGCCGGCGAGGTCGCGGCGGCCTCGCTCCTTGTAGGCCAACAACGCGCCGCGCAACCGGCCGCGATAGTTCCCCAGCGCGTACACCGGCGGGCCAGCCTCACAGCACGGCGGATACACCCGGACCAGCGCCCGCAGCAGCGCCTCGCAGTCGATGCACAGCAGCGGACCCGGCACTCCGCAACCGCCGCAGTTGACGGGCAACACCAGATCCAGCAGGGAGTTCAGCACCCTGCCCAGTGTGCCCGCAGCCCGCTCACCGCAACGGTCACAGCGCCCGCTGAGGGCCTAGTTGCGCACAAAGACCCCGGCCATCCCCACATCTGCGCGGCGGGGCTTGCGCAAACTGCTCAACCAGCGTAAAGCGGCACCGAGCCGGGTCCGATGCCGCCGAGCAGGGGGTTCCACACCTCTTGGGTGTCCGAATACGCCCATAACCCGGTCGCGTCTGCCACCAGCACTTCACGGCTGGGCGCGGCGGCGATGTCGGTCAGCGGGCCGGTCAGGTTGGTGCTGGACAGTTGCTGAAGAATCAGCCCGTCCACGGACACCGATAACACCTGCGGGGAAGGCCCGGCGGAGGCCACCACCAGAAGCTCTGGACGCGCCCAGTCCACGCTGGCGATGAGCGGCAGGTCACTGTCCCGCAACACCTGCGGATGACGCAGGCTCACCCGGCCCGACTCCGTCACCACCGCAGCCACCACCAGCCGCCCACCGATGACCGCAGCCACCCGCACCCCATCTCGGGACAACCTCAGCTGCGAGATGGGCCCCCACTGGGTCAGTTCAGTAGCGTTGACCAGGTAGGTCAAGGGCGGCCCAGCGCCGGAGAGCGCCACAGCCACCACCGTGCGGCCGTTGATCACGGTCCACGCTTCGGTACCGGAGGGCCGCCAGGTGGGTCGGGTCATCGTCATCGCGTCCAACGCTGCGTCCAAGGGAACGGCCGCCAGATCCCCGTCGAAGGGGCCCACCCGCAGCTGCGGGCGAGCATCTGGACCAGCGACCACGACCGCCAGCAGCTCCCCGCCCGGATTCGAGCGGGCCGCGTTGAGCACCGTGAACTGGCCGGCTCCGGCAGGTCCCGGCGCTGGGGTGCCGTCCAACCCACGCAACCGACCGTCGAGGACCACCTGCCCGGACACGTCAGGCCGAGGCCCGGTCGGCGCGGCCTCGGAAGAGATGTCAGCCGAGCGCCACTCGGGCTGCCCAGCCACCATCGGTTCACCGTCGGCGAGCAGCCGAAATGGGGCGGGAACCAGCCCGTCCAGGGAACTGACGATCTGCGCGGCGACCAACCGCCGTTGCGGCTCGGTCAGCGCATCCAGGCCGCTCAGGTTGATCACGGTCCGCCCGGAGCGGCTGACCAGCACGTTGGATCGGGACCGGGTACCCTCTGGTATCGCTGACCGGACGGCTCCAGCCAGGCGCGCCGATGGTCCAGCGAGCAGCATGTCCAACACCCGTCCAGGCAGCGTGGCCACCGGTTGGGCGGGCACCCAGCGCAGGTCGGGCACCAGGGTGCCGCGGTTGGGGTCGACAAAGCTGACCCGAACCTGGCGATAGTTGCGCTGCAAGGCGGTGACCTCCACCAGCGCGCCCGGCGGAGGATTGGTGATCCGCCACTCGCCATGCTCGCTGACCACGTCCAGCGGGACGGAGAAGGTCCCCGCCGCCGGGATGAAGCTGCCATCCGCAGCAAGCATGCCCAGCCGCGAACCCCCCACCCGGATGCGGCGGATCCCGTTGGCGGGACCAGCCTGGGGGGCGGCACCGGGGGCATCCTCGATCACGGTCAGGCTGGCGCGGTCGTCCCAACTCACCGCTGCGTTGCGGGACAGAAAAGCGCGGGCCGCAGCGTGCCCGTTCGCCGGGCTGCCGGTGGCCCCGATGAACTCACGCACCAGCCGGAACGGGTCCACGCCCCGTTCCGGACCGGCCGGTGGGACCAGTCGCGAACCCACCGGCATGGAGCGCACCACCTGCAGGTCGGAACTCGCTGGGACAGTCGCACATCCCGCGAGCAGGAGAGCGAGCCCAACAGTGAGCAGTGCGCGGAACGAGCGGGGGCGCATCACGGGCACCCCGGCCCAGCTGGCACCACGGTATCCGGTGCTGGAGGCCCCTGCGCTAAGGAGTCCGGTATCGGGGAGTCCCGGTCAGCGGAGTTGTCGGGGCCTAACGGCAGCGGGCTGCTGGTGAGCTCGGCGCCCCGGCTTCGGGGCAGCGTGAGCCGGAAGGCGCTGCCCTGCCCGGGCTCGCCCCAGGCCTGCAACCAGCCCCCGTGCAACCGAGCGTCCTCCAGGCTGATCGACAGTCCAAGCCCAGTGCTCCCGGTGCGCCGATCACGCGAGGGATCCCCGCGCCAGAATCGGGTAAAGACCAGGTCCTGCTGGCCTGGCTGCAGCCCGATGCCATGGTCGCGCACCAGTATCGCGACCGCGTCGGAATCCGCGGCGACGGTCAGCTGGACCGGGCGGCCCTCTCCGTGATCCAGCGCATTGGTGAGCAGATTGCGCACGATTCGCTCGACCCGCCGGGAGTCGATCTCGGCGAGCACCTCCGCCGCCGGCAGATCCAGCTCCAGCGGGGTGCCGGCGCGGTCAGCCACCGCGCGCACCGAGGCCGCCGCCTGCGCCACGGTAGCGCGCACGTCGACCGTCTCCGCGTGCAGCTCGGCGACCCCGGAGTCCAACCGGGAGATCTCCAGCAGGTCGGCGAGCAGCGTCTCGAACCGGTCCAGCTCGCTCACCAGCAGCTCGGCCGGACGGTGCAGCACCGGGTGCAGCTTGTCGCGTGACTCGTAGAGCAGATCGGCAGCCATCCGCACGGTGGTCAGCGGGGTGCGCAGCTCGTGGGAGACATCGGAGGTGAAACCACGTTGCAGCTCACCGAACTCCTCCAGCTGGCGGATCTGGCGCTGGATGCTGGCGGCCATCTCGTTGAACGAGGTACCCAGCCGGGCCATGTCGTCCTCCCCAACGACCGGGATACGCTCGGAAAGGTGGCCGTGGGCGAACCGTTCGGCAACCTCGGCGGCTTGGCGGACCGGGACCACCACCTGACGGATCACCAGGCTGGCGATCCCCGCGATGAGCACCAGCAGCACCACCCCGCCGAGCACCAGGGTGGACTGCACCAAGTTCAGCGTGCGCTGCTCGGCGGTGAGCGGAAACAGCAGGTAGAGCTGCATGGTGCGACCCGCGCTGGCGACGGGCATGCCGACAGCCAGCATGGTCACCTCGGTCGAGCCCCGGCGCACTGTGGTGATCTTGTGGGCGAGCGCGCCGCGTTCCACCGCGGAGCGTAGTACCGCGGGGACGTCCCCCAGCGGGCCGATCTTCTGCCCCGTGCCGGCCACTCCCGGCGGGCCGCCACCGTCCACCAGCACCGGCTCGTAGGCGCCAGCGCTGGCCATCGCGGAAGGTGTAGCGCTCGGATCAGGATTGGTCAGCCGATCGACGGCGGTGGTGAGCCTGCCGGCCAGCGACGCCGAGGTGGGATCCACCGCACCGAGCTCGGACTCCACCAGGACCCTGCTGTTCTCGGCCTGCGACAGCGCAGCCTGCGTCTTGTTCTCGATCAGCCGCTGGGCGAGCTGGGCCTGCAACACCATGCCCAGCACCAGTACCACGGTGGACGACAGCGCGACGGTGCTGCTCACCACCCGGATCTTCAGGGAGCGGCGCCACGTCGCGCCGCACATCGCGGCCAGCTCACTGGCCACCGCAGCAGCCGAGCTCAGCTCATCAGTCGCCCGGCCGACGAGCGAGGTCACCGCGCCGTGATACCGCAACCGGAAATCCGTCGCGCTGGGATCCTCACAATGTGCCGGCCCGATACCCGACACCGCGCACGGTGAGGACCACCTCCGGATGCTCCGGGTCGCGCTCGACCTTGGAACGGAGTCGCTGGACGTGCACATTGACCAATCGGGTATCTGCGGCATGCTGATAGCCCCATACCTGCTCGAGCAGCACCTCGCGGGTGAACACCTGGCGCGGCTTGCGGGCCAGCGCGAGCAGCAGGTCGAACTCCAGCGGTGTCAGCGAGATCGGCGTCCCGTCCCGGCTGACCTGGTGGCCGGGCACGTCGATGGCCAGGTCGCCGACGGTGAGTTGCTCGGCGGGTTCGGCCTCAATGCGGCGCAACCGGGCGCGCAACCGGGCCACCAGCTCCTGGGTTTTGGGCGGCTTGACCATGTAGTCGTCGGCGCCGGACTCCAGGCCCAGCACCACATCGACGGTGTCGCTCTTCGCGGTGAGCATCACGATCGGGACATCGGACTCGGCGCGGATCGCCTTGCACACGTCGATACCGCTCATGCCGGGCAACATGAGGTCCAACAGCACCAGGTCGGGCTTGAGCTCACGCAGCATGGGCATCACCTGAGTGCCCTCACCGACCACCGCGGTCTCGAAGCCCGCTTGTCCCAGCGCGATAGCCAACATCTCAGCCGAGGCGGGGTCGTCCTCCACCACGAGCACGCGAGCTGCCATGCGCACTATCGTGGCACTGCGCGCGAGGCTCCCGCCGGTCGGGCGGCGCCATCTCCGCTTACCCGCCGAGCAGGTGCATCGCCAGGTCGCTGAGCTGGCCCGCTCCAGTAGCGTCGGCCAGCACCAACCATGGGGCAAGCCAGCCACCAGCAGCGAGCCCGTCATAGACGGCCGCGCACCTGGCTTGCAGTCCGTGATCAGTCTCGTACAGGTCCTTGCGCCGCGTGCTGTCAGCCTCGGCTCGGCGGTCCGCCCGGGCAGCGGCGACGCTCATTGGTACCCGCAGCAGCAGCTGGGCGTCAGGCACCGGGACGTCGAACCGCTCCACCTCCAGCGCACGGACCCACTCGACGAAGGGGCCATCGGCGTCCTCGCGCAGTCTTGCGGCGCCATACGCCGCATTGGACGCGACGTAGCGATCCAGCAGCACCACGTCGTAGCGGCGTCGCATCGCGCGCAGCTGATCGGCGACCTCCCGCCGGTCCAAAGCGAACAGCACCGCCATGCCATGCACCGAGCCGGCCAGGTCGCCGAGCCGCCCATAGAGCGCGTCGCGCACTAGATCGGCGTGCACGCCGACGCCGTAACGGGGAAACGCCATTCGGGCCACTCTCGCGCCCTGTGCGATCAGCGCGGCGACCAGTCCATCGGCCAAGGTGCACTTGCCAGCCCCGTCCAGCCCCTCAATGACCACCAGCCGCCCCACGGCAGCACACGCTATCCGTAAAGCCTGCCCGCAGGCCTGCTCAACCGGAGACGATCAGTCGGACGAACTGTTTGTCGATGACAAGCCCGTCTGCCAGCTCGTGGTCTGGGGTGCCGGCCGGGTAAGCGGTGATGACAGGCCGCGCGGTGCGGTCACGGTCCCAGGCGCGGATCTGTTCGCACAGGCGCTCGGCGAGCTGGGTTCCGGCGAAGCCAATATTCCCAGCAACGGCCCGTCCCACCCGAGACACCGCCAACCCGCCTGCATGGCGTCGGGATCGCACCCTACTGTCTTGGGCACTACCAGCGGTGACCATGCCGATCGAGACCACCCCGACTCCGATGGGTGACAGAATGACAGCAGAGTGCTGCGGGCGCTAGACGCTGCGCCAAGGCGGACGCGGGAACCGATGCTGGCGGGTGCGCATTTATTTGGTTACTTTCCGTCTCCAGTCGCTAGTCTGAATGAGTGCTGTCTACGCTTGTCTGATACTTTTTGACATACTTTCTGCCACAACTCGACGAATTGATCACCGAAGAACTGATCATCATCGACCCAGTCGACGTCATCCGCTATGTCGGCCGCGACCGGGCGCCAGTCCGATGATCGTGCTGCTGGTCGCCATCGGCGCGATTTGACGAGGTTTGCCGCACATCGTGTATCAGGGCAGCACTGCGGGGATTCTTCGTCATCGGTAAGCGGTCACGAGCGACCCCACCGGGGCTCTCATGCGGCAGCTGCCCGTGCTTGACAACTCGAAGATAAGGAAATCCCATGGCCACCGCTCAGGAAGCAGCCGGAAGCACCGCGCTTCCGATCAAGAACCCAGACTCCTACCAGTTTCACGGAGCACAGCTCCACATCACATACTCGACGACGAGCTTCGCCGGAAAGCCACATTTCGTCTACCAGGACGCCTCGCAGACCCTGACCTTCGAAGGCGATCAGATCCGCACCGTCACCACCGAGATCGGCATACTGGTAACCGTCACCATCCACAGGACCCCCGACAGTGGAAGCACAACCTTCACACTGCTTGTGCCGACGGTCAACCTGGGTCCCTCGAACCAGGCCTCCATCCACACGGAGGGGATCACCACGATCCACCGCTTCTCGATTGTGCCGGTCTTCAACCAGGGCCAGACCGAGTTGTACACGGTCACGCCGCTCACCGGTACCGCCAGTTTTGTCGTCTTCTGATTTCCTGTCCCCAAAAATATCGGGTGATGAGTAGACCCACGGCCGTTCCACGATCGTTTTTATAGTCGCGATTGTCACGTCTTGCTGCCCCGGGCACCCTGGCGTGGGGCCTCAGCGACGTCGCGGCCCCCTAGTATGGTACGGCATGGGCCGCTGTCCACTCTGGCGCTTGTCTCCTTCGCCCCTGACGCTCCACGGGAGGTGGGGGATGCGTTGTGGTGGGTGGGGG
>JBATXM010000179.1:0-46582 GCA_049673305.1 Pseudonocardiaceae bacterium
GTGACACGACGTGTCACTTTCGGCACCGAAACAGTGATCATGACGGTAGTGTCGCCTTGATGTGGCCCACTACCGCCTACGGGAGGGACGTTGTTCGCCCACGTCTACCTCATCGCCTGCTCAACCAGCACCCGGTTGGCGGGGTCATTGGTGTATGTACTTACCACACGAGCTGGTGGTGCTCAGGCGGGGCGACGGGCAGATGATGGCTCGCCGTCAGCGAGCGCCGTATCGATCGACGTTCATGACCTATTTCAGGAGGTCTGGGACTGGGTGCAGCGTTACCGAGAATTTTATATAATTTATTCCACGTTGTGTCTTTGTGGTCGTGAACGTTGCGGTCTGGTCAAGGCGTTGGAAGGTGCAGGACCGCGTGAATTCATCACCATTCCAGTCCACTCCGCTAGTGAAGAATACGTCGTACGTATCGTCTGGAATATTGGTCATCTGAGCGGTCTCGCCACGTGCGACATAGAACGATCCCACCGCCCTTCCGTCCTGCGAGAGTGTGACAACGGCGTCGTGGTCCGCGCCGTTTTCCGCCGTGATCTCGCCTTCTCCCGAGCCGGGAGCACGCAAGACTGCTCCGTTGTTCTCACGGCGGTCCGGTAATGGTTCTGGGGTGGGCAGAGCCGCGGTCAGGTCAGCTCCCGCAGGTCCGAGCGTCAATGCCGCACGCCGCAGCGCGTCGGCCCCGGGCAGGGTGCTGAGGGTGGCCATGGCCGACGGTTCGGCGCACAGGTTCCGGGACTGAACCTCGGTACCGAGGTCGGAGAGTTGACTGGCGAGCTGGTCGAGCGCGGAAACCAGATCTGCTGGTGCGGCGGCGTATTGCGTCGGCGCCACGATGGTGGTGAGTCGCCGCGCGGCGGCGCGGACTGCGGACGCGGCTGAATTGACCTGGCTTGCCAGTGGCTCAAGATGCCGTGCCGCCCCGATCCCGTCGAGCGCCGCTTTCAGCGTGTCCCCGTCTGCCCGTAGCTCGGCCTGGTAGGCTTCCGACGAGACGGGTGTGGCGTGCGGGGGACCCGGCAGCGTGGCGCAGCCGGTGACCATGACGCCGCAGATCACCGCCGTCGCCAGTCGGGGGGTCAGGCGACGGATCGGGTGCAGACGAGCGTGCCCGCTAGACGTGGTCCTGATTATTTCGTAGCGGACCCATTCTGGGAAAGGTTCAGTTACTTCCTAGCGGTACTGACAATCTCGCCCGAGGGTTACTGCTCACGCCGTGACGGACTTTGCTCGCTCTCGGTGAGCGCGGGGGAATCAGCGTGTTCTTGAGCTCAATGATCCAGCATACTGGTGCTGGTAGCCGCGGGCTGAGCGTTGATGGAAGGTGGCGAGCGGGTGGTTCCAGTCGTCGGTAGTCGGGTCGCGGGCTATCGCATCGACGCGCTGGTTGGTCGTGGCGGCGGAGGCGTCGTGTACCGGGCAACGCACCTGCGTCTTAGCCGAGCGGTCGCGCTGAAACTGCTGGCTCCTGAGTTGGCCGCAGACCTGGAGTTCCAGCGTCGTTTCGAGCGTGAAGCACTGATGGCCGGCGCGCTCGATCACCCACACATCATTCCCGTCTACGACGCGGGTGAGGCCGACGGAGTGCTCTACCTGGCCATGCGCTTCGTTGAGGGTTCCGATCTCGCCACCATGATCAAGACCAACGGCCGGCTTGACTCGAAGCGGGCCTGCGCGATCCTCGGCCAAGTCGCCTCGGCTCTGGACGCGGCCCACGCGAAGGGCCTGGTTCACCGCGACGTCAAGCCGGAAAACATCCTGATTGATCACGTTGCCGATGCGGGCCGGGCAGAACATGTCTATCTGTCCGACTTCGGCCTGACCCGACGGTTTGCGGGCACTGCGCTGAGCGTGGCCACGGTCGCCGGCACGCCCTGGTACATGGCTCCCGAGCGGTTTCGCGGGGTTGCGGCGGCGCCGGCCATCGACGTGTACGCGTTGGGTTGCGTCGCCTACGCCTGCCTCGTTGGCTCTCCGCCTTTCAACGGCGACAACCTCGAGTCCGTCATGGCCGGGCATCTATATGAGCCGCCGCCAAAGATCAGCGTGCACCGGGCCGACCTGCCCGCAGGCGTTGATGCCATTCTTGCGAAGGCGATCGCGAAGGAGCCCGCTGATCGCTACCCCAGCTGCGGAGCGTTCGTCACCGCGCTGCATGACGAGATTTATGCCGGCGCGGTTGCGTCACCGACGACGGGGAAGCCGCCGCAGCCAACTTCGGGTGCCCCCATGACCCGATGGTCACGAGTGCACGCGTTGGTATCCCGGATCACTGGGCACCGCAGGATCGTCGGAGTTGCCGCTGTTCTCGTCGCCACACTGGTCGCGCTCGCGGTCTGGTGGATCGTGCCCGGCCAACCTCCGGCGACGGCTACCCGGTTGGTCGGGATGGTCGATGAGTTCGCCATCGACCCGGCGGGCGGTGTGTATCTCGGCACATTCGGCGATTCCCGTATCCTCAAGGTGGAGCCGTCGGGAACGATCCGGACGATCGCCGGCACCGGCACGAAAGGTTATTCGGGGGACGACGGCCCGGCCACGAAGGCCCAGCTATGGAACCCGCAGGGGCTCGCCGTGGACGGTAGGGGTAATCTTTATATCGCCGACACCGGAAATCATCGGATCCGCAAGATCGACTCAGCTGGGACGATCACGACGATTGCGGGCAACGGCACGCAGGACTCAACCGGGGATGGTGGCCCGGCTGCACTCGCTGAGTTTCGGTCTCCAATTGGTGTCGTCATTGACCGTAGCGGCAATCTCTACGTTGTCGAGAACGGTGGCTGCCGAGTGCGGAAGATCGACGTGAACGGTCGGATCAGCACGGTCGCGGGCACCGGTGTCGCGGGCTTCTCCGGAGACGGAGGCCCGGCCACACAGGCCCAGTTCAGCTACCCGCTAGCGATAACAGTCGATGATTCGGGCAACCTCTACGTCGCTGACAGCGGTAACTACCGGATTCGCAAGGTCGATGCGACGGGCACAATCACATCGATCGCTGGCAACGGCACTCAGGGGTTCACGGGCGATGGCGGGCCGGCCGTCGCAGCCGAACTGGGCTCCCCGAAGGACGTCACGGTGGATCGGACTGGCAACCTTTACATAGCGGACGGCGGCAATGATCGGATCCGCAAGCTCGACACTGGCGGGAGGATCACCACGATCGCCGGCAGCGGTGTCCGGGGTTTCTCAGGTGACGGCGGGCCTGCGGCTACAGCTGAGCTTGCGCTCCCGGATGCCGTGGCGGTCGACCGGGACGGGAATGTCTACATCGGAGACTCGGGGAGCCACCGCGTACGCAAGGTTGATCAAAACAACACCATCACCACTTTTGCTGGCGCTGGTCCCAACTATCCAGGGGATGGCGGCCTCGCGACACAAGCCACTCTTTTAAACCCGAACTTTGCCCATTTCGACAAGGGTGGCAGACTGTACATCGCGGACTCTGGCAATAACCGGATCCGCCGGGTGGACCAGGACGGTACCATCGTCACGATCGCAGGAAACGGCACTGCCGGGTTCTCGGGCGACGGCGGCCTGGCTGTAGACGCGCAGCTCAACACTCCGGGTAGCCTCGCACTCGACTCCGTCGGCAATGTCTACATCGCAGACACGAACAATCATCGCGTTCGCAAAGTGGCCCTTGATGGCAAGATCATGACGATCGCCGGAATCGGTGGGGGATATTTCTCCGGTGATAACGGTCCGGCCACTGGAGCCGATCTGCGCTTCCCGGACGGTCTGGCGGTCGGTAGTGACGGCAGCCTCTACATCGCCGAAGGTGGGAATGACGTGATCCGCCGAGTCGACCCAGCGGGGATTATCATGACGGTGGCCGGCAACAGGACCAGAGGTTTTTCCGGTGACGGCGGTCCGGCTACCCAAGCCCAGCTTTACTCCCCGGAGCAGATCGATATAGATCGTGATGGCAACCTCTACATCGCCGACCAGGTGAACAACCGGATCCGCCGAGTCGATCGGGCGGGCATCATCACCACGGTGGCCGGGAGCGGCGCGAAGGGGTTCTCCGGTGACGGCGGCACGGCCCGTGCGGCACAGCTCAACAACGTCTGGGGGATCGCGGTGGATGACGCAGGCAACCTCTACATCGCTGATGCCGGTAACAACCGCATCCGCAAGGTCGATCCCGGCGGCAAGATCACCACGATCGCTGGTACCGACGTTGCGGGGTTCTCCGGCGACGGTGAACCAGCGACCCAGGCGGAGCTCAATAACCCCTTCGGAGTGAGCGTCGGCGCTGACGGCGCGGTGTATATTGCCGACTACAGTAACGGCCGAATCCGCAAGATCGATGCTGCCGGTGTCATCACCACGGTTGCTGGCCTGGTCACCGATCGATAGCCCATTTTCCTGGCGGGCAGAGCAGTGCGCACTCCTCCGTGCTTTCACCCAGTTCGGTAACGGCGCATTGGGACCCGCCCACCGTCGGCCAGCACACCCTCGTCGTGGAGCCGGGCCAACTGCTCGGCGGCGAGGTGCGACGCGGGGATGCCATCGGCGTGCAGTACCCGGTGCCAGGGCAGGTCGTGGCCGTCCTCGGCGAGGATCCGGCCCACCAGCCGGGCCCGGCCGGGCAGCCCAGCACGGGCCGCGACCTCTCCGTAGGCCAGCACCGAGCCCGCCGGGATAGCCTCGACCACGCCGCGCACTCGCTCCACATCCGCGTCGTCCACTGTTGCCATCCTCCCGCGCCGCAGACTGTCAGAGCGGCGTGGTTGCATGCGCAGCGTGTCCACCTTGATTCGTTCCGTCACCGCGGTGCCGCGGATCGTCGCTTGGGGTCCCGACGCCCGCCGGGTGCTGGAACATCCCGGTGGGCCGCTGCGGGTGTTGGGTGGCCCGGGTACGGGCAAGACCACCCTGGTGGCCCACACCGTCGCTGACCGGGTGCTGTGTCGCGGAGTGGACCCCGAACGGGTGCTGGTGCTCACGTCCAGCCGACGGGCGGCGGCTGAGCTGCGGGAACGCATCGTGGAGCGGCTCGCCGCGCATGGTGTCACGCCCACCGTGCGGGAACCGCTGGTGCGCACCGTGCACTCCTACGCCTTCGCCGTGCTGCGGCTCCAGGCGTCCCTGCGGGATCTGCCCCCGCCCCGGTTGTTGTCCGGTCCCGAGCAGGACGTGGTGGTCCGAGAGCTGCTCGCGGGGGAGCGTGCAGCCGGTGGCCGAGGCTGGCCGGCGCGGTTGCGTCCGGCGCTGGGCCTGCCGGCTTTCGCCGCTGAACTGCGGGATCTGCTGATGCGCGCCGCGGAACGTGGGCTGGCACCGGAGGACCTCATCGCGCTGGGCCGCGCCAGCGGGCGCGACGAGTGGGTGGCCGCCGGGCGGTTTTTCCGCAGCTACGAGCAGGTGATGCTGCTGCGCGGGTCGGTGGGTACCGCCGCCCCGCAAGCCACCGCGCCCGCACTGGACGCCGCCGAGTTGGTATCCGCGGCGCTGCTGGTGCTCGACACCGACGCCGAAGTGCTGCGCAGGGAGTCCGACCGGGTGCGTCACCTGATCATCGACGACGCCCAGCACCTCGACCCGTTGCAGGCCACGCTGGTGACCTGGCTCGGCACGAGCGCGCGCGAGCTACTGCTCCTCGGCGATCCTGACCAGACTGTTTTCTCCTTCCGCGGCGCGGATCCTGGCCTGCTCGCTACTGGTGAGTCTGCGGTTGTCCGGTTGTGCACTGACCACCGGATGGCTCCGGCGGTGCGGGCTGCGGTGTCTCGGCTGGCCAGCCGGTTGCCCGGCCCGCGTGCCGAGCTGCACGGCCCGACCGAAGAGCACTCTGACGGGGACGTCACCGTCCGGGTGTTCGGTTCCGCCGCGGCTGAGGCGTCCTGGGTGGCTGATCAGCTCCGCCGGGCCCATCTGCTGGACGGGGTGGCCTGGTCGGACATGGCGGTGCTGGTGCGCTCCACCGCGCGGGCGCTGCCGGTGCTGCGCCGGGCACTGCTCGGCGCGGGGGTGCCGGTAGCGGCGCCCCGCGAGGAACTGCCAGTGGCCCGTCAGGGTGCGGTGGTGCCGCTGCTCGGGGTGTTGCGCTGCGCGGTACAACCCTCGGCTCTGGACGAGGAGACAGCGGCTGCGCTGCTGAGCTCCCCGCTGGGCGGGGCTGACCCGCTGGCGTTGCGCCGGCTGCGCCGGGAGCTGCGCCGTCGTGAGCTCGTCGCCCATGATCCACGCATCAGCGGCGCGCGGGCCAGCGGCGCGCTGCTGGTCGACATGCTGCGCCCGGACCGCGAGTCAGACATGGGACAGCCCAGCCCGCTGGACGGACTCGATGATCAGACTGTGGCGCCAGCCAGGAGGCTGGCGAGCCTGCTGAGTGCCGCCGCTGCGGCGGCCCAGCGCGGGGACAGCGCCGAGGAGGTGCTGTGGCAGGTGTGGCAGGCCAGTGGGCTCGCGCAACGCTGGGCTACCACTGCGGCGCGCGGCGGCCTGGCTGGTATGCAGGCCGATCGGGACCTCGACGCTGTCGTCGCGCTGTTCGATGCCGCTGCCCGTTATGCCGATCGGCTACCTGGCGCCGATGGCGGCCCGGCCGGCGTGCTGGGTTTCTGCGATTACCTCACTGACCAGCAGATAGCCGGTGACTCGCTGGCTGCGCGTTCCCCAGAGGGCGAATCAGTCACCGTGCTCACCGCGCATACTGCGGCCGGTCGGGAATGGTCACTTGTGGCGGTGCCCGGGGTGCAGGAAGGCAGCTGGCCCAACCTGCGGCTGCGTGGCTCCCTGCTCGGCGTGGAACATCTGGTCGACGTCACTGCGGGCATCGAATCCAGCACCGTCTCGCGCACCGCGCCGCTGCTGGCCGAGGAACGGCGGCTGTTGCTGGTGGCCGCCAGCCGCGCCCGGCATCGGTTGCTGGTCAGCGCGGTGCGGGGGGAAGACGAACAGCCCTCCCGATTCCTCACCGAGTTAGCGGGCGCCGACGAGAGCAAAGGCACCAGCGCGTCGACGCATGAGCGACCGGTGGCCTCGCGGGACCGGGGCCTGAACCTGCCCGAACTCGTCGCTGAGTTGCGTCGGGTGTGCTGCGATCCGGCGCAGGACGGCGCGCGACGTCGCTGCGCCGCGGCCGGTTTGGCGCAACTGGCGCAGGTGGGGGTGCCCGGCGCGCACCCTGATTCCTGGTACGGGCTAGGGCCGCCGTCAAGTCAGGTCCCGCTGCGGCTACTGGGCGAACCGGCCCGGGTGTCACCGTCGCTGGTGGAGCTGGTGTCGAGCTGCCCGTTGCGCTGGCTCCTCACCCGACACGGCGGGGAGGACGTCCGGGCATTGCCTGCGGTCACCGGGTCGCTGGTGCACAAGTTGGTCCAGGCGGCGGCGGCCGGCGCCACCGACCAGCAACTGGAGGACGCCCTGGCGCAGGCCTGGACCGACGTTGACGCGGGTGCCCCGTGGTATTCCCGAGCCGAGCAGCAGCGGGTGCGTCAGATGGTCGCGACGTTCCGCCTCTGGTGGCGCGAGAGCCGCAGTGAGCTCACTGAAGTCGGTTGCGAGCAGGACATTGAGGTGCGGCTTCCTCCTGCTGATCCTGCGGCTCAGGGCACTGTGGAGGACCCAGCGGTGTTGCTGCGGGGGCGTGTAGACCGCCTCGAGCGTGACCGCCACGGCCGCCCTGTGATCGTCGACGTGAAGAGCAGCAAGACCTCGCTCAGCAAGGAGGCCGCCGAGGATCACGCACAGCTGGCCATCTACCAGCTCGCTGCCGCGCATGGTGCCTTCACCGAACACGGCCTGGCCGCCGAACCCGGTGGGGCTTGCATCGTTCAGGTTTCCGCGCGCACGGCCGCGTCGGTGCAGCGCGACCAACAGCCGTTGGACGGGACCGCTCTGGAGCGCTGGCACGACGTCGTGCGCGAGGCTGCCCGGCGCACCGCGGGGCCGGAGTTCGTCGCCATCGACAACGGCGACTGCGCGCGGTGCCCCGCAAAGATCGCCTGTCCGCTGCGCGACTCCGGCCGGCAGGTGACGCAATGACGCCGGGATTGACAACGAGATTGACGACGGGATTGACGGGAGGGATGGCTAGCCGCATCGGGCCTGAAGAGCTTGCCGAGGAACTCGGTATCTCCACCCCCACCGTCGAGCAGGCCGATGTCATCGCCGCTGACCCAGACGGGCCCACCCTCGTGGTCGCCGGTGCCGGATCGGGGAAGACCGAAACGATGGCGGCCCGAGTGGTGTGGCTGGTCGCCAACGGGTACGTCACCCCCGAGGGCGTGCTCGGCCTGACGTTTACCCGCAAGGCAGCCCAACAGCTCGCCGAGCGGGTCCGGGCGCGGTTGCGCCGACTTGCCGGTTCGGAGGTGCTGGACCGGCTTGACCCCACTGGGCAGCGCAGGGCCGCAGTGCTGGCCAGTGAGGCCACCGTGCTCACGTACCACGCTTACGCTGGACGGTTGGTTGCCGAGCACGCGCTGCGGTTACCGACCGATCCGAAGGCCCGGCTGCTCACGGAGACCGGCGCGTGGCAGCTTGCGCACCGGGTCACCGCCAGCTGGGAACCGGATCTTGACCTGGAGGGGAAGGTGCCTCACACGGTGACCGGCTGGGTGCTGGGGTTGGCCGGGCAGCTTGCCGAGCACCTCTGCGAGCCGGCGCAGCTGCGGGAATGCACCGAAGCGTTGATCACTGCGCTCTGCGCGGCTTCCCCCAGCCCACGCCAGCGGGGCCCGCTGCGCGCCGATCTCAAGCCGATGGTGGAAGGCCAGCGGTCCCGGCTGGCGATACTGCCGCTGGTGGAGCGCTATACCGAGCTCAAGCGGCGCGAGGCCGTGCTTGACTTCGGTGACCAGATGGGTATCGCGGCCAAGCTGGCGCGGGATCATCCGGAGGTCGGCGCGGCCGAACGGGCCCGCTTCGGGGCCGTCTTGCTTGACGAGTACCAGGACACCGGGCATGCCCAACGAGTGCTGTTGCGGTCGTTGTTCGGTGGCGCCGTGCCAGCTGTCAATCGACTGGCCGGGGTTACCGCGGTCGGCGACCCTTGCCAGTCGATTTACGGCTGGCGTGGCGCTTGTGCGGCCAACCTGCCTCGGTTCACCAGCGACTTCCCTGGCGTGGACGGGACTCCGGCGGTGACTCGCGGGTTGTGCACCAGCTTCCGCAACCCTCCGGAGGTGCTCGCGGTGGCGAACGCGGTATCCGGGGAGCTTCGCGGTGGGCCGGTGCGGGTCGGCGAGCTGCGCTGCCGGGACGGTGCCGAGCCTGGCGAGGTCCGCGCCGCGCTGCTGGCTGACGTCCGCGCCGAGGTGAACTGGGTTGCCGCCGCCATTGCCGACCGCTGGCACTCGGCGGTGGCTTGCCGGCCAGCCCAGCCTGCCGCCCAACCGGCCGCCCCGCTGACCGCTGCGGTGCTGGTGCGTCGCCGGGCGGACATGGCGGCGCTGGCCGCCGCGTTGCGAGCCCGCGACGTTCCCGTCGAGGTGGTTGGCTTGGGTGGGTTGCTGGCCGCACCAGAGGTCCGAGACCTGGTCAGCGTGCTGCGGTTGCTCGTCGACCCGCTGGCTGGCACCGCTGCGGCCCGGTTGCTGACTGGCGCGCGGTGGCGGATCGGCGCGACCGACCTGGCCGCGTTGTGGGAGCGGGCCCGGGAGCAGGCGCTGGCCGCCCTGCCTGGACAGCTGCCCGGAGAACCCGCCGAGGCGGCGGGGCTGGTCGAGGCGCTGGATTCGCCCGGTGATCCGGCCCGATACTCCGAGTTGGGTTACCAACGGCTGTGTACGCTGGCTGCTGAGTTGCGGGCGCTGCGGTGCCGGGTCACCGCGCCACTGACCGACCTGGTGGCCGATGCCGAACGGACCCTGCTGCTGGACACCGAGTCGCTGGCTCGTCCCGGCCCCGTCGGACGGACCCATCTGGACGCCTTCGCCGACGTGGTCGCGGACTTCGCCGCCGCCAGCCCGCTGGCTGGGCTGCCCGCGCTGCTGGACTACCTGGCCACCGCCGAGGAGGTCGAGGATGGCCTTGCGCTGGGCGAGGTCGAGGTCGCCCACGACCGGGTACAGATCCTGACCGTGCACGCTGCCAAAGGCCTGGAATGGCAGCTGGTAGCCGTTCCGCACCTGGTGAACGGGGTGTTCCCGGCGGCCAAGAAGAGCTCGTCGTGGTTGCGGACGGTTACCGAGCTGCCGGTATCGTTGCGCGGCGACCGCGCCGATTTGCCCGAGCTCACGTTGCCCGCCGGCGCTGATCAGAAGGAGCTCGCCGAGGCACTGGCGGTGCACGAGGCGGCCTGTGATATTCGCAGGTTGGCGGAGGAACGTCGGCTGATGTACGTCGCTCTCACTCGCGCGGAGCAGACTCTGCTGGTCAGTGGGCACCACTGGGGCGAGGCCGGCAACACTCCCCGATCGCCTTCGGAGTTCTTGCTGGAGATTCGCGATGTCGAACACTGTGTGATCGACCACTGGGCCGCGACACCCGGCGAGAGCGAGCGCAACCCGCTGGACACCGCACCGCCGCAGGCGTCCTGGCCGGCCGATCCGCTCGGTGCTCGACGGGATGCCGTGGTCGAAGGTGCCCAGTTGGTACGCGACGCGCTGGCTCTGGTGAGCACCGATAGCCACTCACCAGAGCCCAGTGCTCAAGGTTGGCAGTGCGAGATCGACGTGTTGCTCGCCGAGCGGGATGCCCACCGCGCTGCGCAACGGGTCGTGCTGCCTGCGCACTTGTCGGTGAGCCAGCTTATGGAGCTCGCGGAGGATCCATCGGCGCTGGCCGCGCGGCTGCGTAGGCCGCTGCCGTTTCCACCGAACCCGATGGCGCGCCGCGGCACCGCGTTTCACGCCTGGCTGGAACGCCGGTTCGGCTCCACGCGGTTGATCGATCATGATGAGTTGCCCGGCGCTGCCGATGAGGGAGCCGCTCCGAACATCGAGCTGGGATTGCTGCAGGCAGCTTTCCTCGCTAGTGAGTGGGCGGCGCGTAGCCCCCATGACGTCGAAGTTCCTTTTGAGACCGTATTCGACGGGGTGGGCGTGCGCGGCCGGATGGATGCGGTGTTCGCCGACGCCGATGGCGGCTGGACAGTGATCGACTGGAAGACCGGGACCGTGCCCGAGGAGGCCACGCTGCGCGCGGTGAGCGTACAGCTCGCCGCGTACCGGCTGGCCTGGTCGGCGCTGTCTGGAGCTCCGCTGGACCGTGTGCGGGCGGCATTTCACTATGTCCGGGACAACCGCACGGTGCGGCCCGCTGACCTACTCGACGCCGATGGATTGCGGGATCTGTTGCGCTCCATCCCCGTCGGCTGATCGCGAGCTCCGCCGGTGTAGGTACTCGGTGTCCGCACTCTCCGTAGAATGTCACCACTGGCTACGTGTCTCGAAAGCGACTCCGCTGCTAGGTAGCCCACCTGGGGACTTACGTGCGACTACCGATTGCCGCATGACCTCACTTCTCGGCAAAGTATGTAGTACTGAATCGGTAATGCTGCCGATGAGGTGGTTGTTTGCGCCCGGGCCCACCGGGACTCACCTTTCCTAGGAGGATTTTATGTCTGCTGTACTGAGCTTTGCGGAGATCGACGGGCAGCGCGTGGAGCTGCTGCCGGCACGTACCGTGCTGTCCCTGTTCAGCGCCGGCGGCGGCTGCGGCTGCACCACCAGCGCCACTGGCACCGCCACCGGCGCCACCGGCACCGGCACCGGCCAGGGCATCACCACTGGCGCGGGTGGCCCGGGCAAGGGCGAGGCATCGTTCAACGAGATCTGGACCTACATCGAGGACGGCAACGCGACCACCAACGTCATCGGTGGCGCTGGCGGAGCTGGCGGCGCGGTCAGCTGAACCGACAAATTTGGTCCAGCGCTGAAGATCGTTTCTTGGCGCGGGAATTCATGGGAGGGGCGGCCATCCGGCCGCCCCTCCCAGTTCGTTGTGGGGTCGTTGCCGGCTACGTATTCGAAAGGCAAGCTCACTGTCTCGGGTCCATCGCTTAGGTACTGCATCGGAGCGAGTTAGGTGTGACCACTGATTGCCCCGTGGCCTTATTGGGAGCAAAGTATGTGGTGCTGAACCGGTAATGCCACCGGTGAAGCGCTTGTCGTCCCGGAATCGCCGGGACCACCTTTCCTAGGAGGATTTGATGTCTGTTGAACTGAGCTTTTCTGAGATTGACGGCCAGCACGTGGAGCTGTTGCCGGCCCGTACCGTGATGTCGCTGTTCAGCGCCGGTAGCGGCGGTGGCCGTGGCGGCAACGGCGGCCAGGGTGGCAACGGCGGCACTGGCCGTGGCGGCCTTGGTCTCAACATCTTGAACATTGACCTGTTCGGTGACCAGACCAACAGCGCTGGCGACGGAGTCGGCGGCGCGGGCGGTGCTGCGAATGGTGGTAACGGTGGAGCTCTCAAGAGCTGAGTCGAGCCGGTACCGCTGGCGATCAGCTTAATCACCCGGCGTGCCGTTGATGGGGAGGGGTGGCCAGGCCGTGGCCGCCCCTCCCTTTCTTTGGCGTTGACGCCAGGACTAGTTTTTGACGTTGACGCCAGGCCGGGAGCGCCATCCGGCTACCCGCTTTCCGTAGGTACTCGGTGTCCTAAAATCTCCGTAGTCCTTGTTGTCGGGTACGTATTCGAAAACCGGTCCAGTCCTAGGTAGTACGCCTGGAAGAGTTAAGGGTAACTACTGATTGCCACGTCCGGTGCTGCTCGGCAGAGTATGAGTTAACCGAATCGGCACTGCCACCGATGAGGTGTTCCAGGCCCGGATCACCGGGCTCACCTTTCCCTAGGAGGATTGATGTCTGACGTACTGAGCTTTGCTGAGATCGACGGCCAGCACGTGGAGCTGCTGCCGGCCCGTACCGTCCTGTCGGTGTTCAACACTGGTGGTAGTGGCGGCGGTCGTGGCGGTAACGGCGGCGGGGGTGGCAAGGGCGGCGTCGGCCGGGGCGGCCTTGGCCTCAACCTCTTGAACATCAACCTGTTCGGCGACCAGACCAACAGCGCTGGCGACGGCGTCGGCGGTGCCGGTGGCGACAGCCTCGGCGGTACAGGTGGAGCCCTGGGCAGCTGAGTCGAGCTGGCGTAGTCGGGCGATCGTCTGCTCGTGAACGACACCGTTGGTCGGGAGGGGTGGCCAGATCGGCGTCACCCCTCCCAGGTGGCCACCAGAGCCACTACTAGGGGAGCTACCAGGGAAAATGAGGCCATACGGGTTCCTGTTGTCAGCACTTATAACACATCCGGTCTAGGTAGTTCACCTGTAAGAGTTAAGTACCACTACTAATTGCCACATCGATCTCACTGTGGGCAAGGTATGTAGCACCGCATCGACACTGCCGCCGATGCGGTGCTTGGAATCCCGGGGGCCATCTGGGGGCCCGGGAGCACCTTTCCTAGGAGGATCTATGTCTCAGGCACTGAGCTTGGCCGAGCTCGACGAGCAACGCGTGGAGTTGCTGCCGCCCCGTACCGTGTTGTCGCTGTTCAGCACTGGTAGTGGTGGTGGCCGCGGTGGCAACGGCACCTTGGGTGGTGCCGGCGGCGTCGGCAGGGGTGGTATCGGCAGCAACCTCATCAACATCAACTTGTTCGGCGACCAGACCAACCTCGCGGGTACCGGTACTGGCGGCGAAGGTGGCGTCGGTGCGGGCGGCGCTGGCGGCGCTGCCTACAGCTGATCTGGGTTGACGGTCTGGGTTGACGGAGAGGGGTTGACTGAGCTGGGCTGGTGTTATCGGTAATCAGGTGATTGCGGGCAGGGGCGTTGGTAGGGGTGGCTGGGCGACGGCCACCCCCCCGCAACGTGGTGTGAGTGTGACATTACGCGGTGACAGCGGAGAAACTAGGTAGCGACGAGCTATGCCTGCGGCGTTGAGTATCGGTAGGCTGTGGGTGGCATGAAGAAGAATTAAGCAATGTTACCCAAAATTCTTTTCGGCGCGGTGGATTTTGATCCGGCCACCACGGATCCTGCCACCACGTTTTGATTCGATCCGGCCGATTCGACCCGGCCAGGTTTCGATTCAACGGAGTGGATTTCGAGTCGGGGGGAGGATGTCATCGATACTCAGCGTGTGACGGTTGATTCTGGGCCTGTTGTGGCTACCGTGCCACGTTTGGCTGATGGGGTTGAGCTGATCGGGGAATATCAGGGGTCGGGTTTTCGGGAGCCTCCTTTCATTGTGCGTCGGGCTGATGGTCAGGTCATTCAGTTGCCTCGGTTGTTGTATTTGTTGGCGGCAGCGTTGGATGGTCAGCGAGACCAGGCGCAGGTGGCGGATGTGCTCAGCGTTGAGTTGGGCAAGGTGGTGGCGGCTGAGCAGGTGGCGTTTCTGGTGACCAAGCGGTTGCGTCCAGCGGGGATCGTCGCGGCCGATCCGGGTGATGAACAGGCGTCGGCGGAGCCGAAGGTGAAGCTGAAGGCGGATCCGTTGTTGGCGTTGAAGTTCCGGGTGGGGGTGGTGCCGGAGTCGATGGTGTGGCGCATCGCCGGGGTGTTTGGGCCGATGTACTGGCCACCGGTGATCCTGGCGGCGTTGGCCGGGTTCGTTGGGCTGGATGTGGTGATCATCATGCGGGGTGGTCTGGGGCAGATCGTGCCCAGTGCCCTGACGTTGATCTACCAACCGGCCCTGACGCTGCTGGTGTTGGCGTTGCTGTTGGTTGCGGCGGCGTTTCACGAATGTGGGCATGTCGCCGCCTGCCGCTACGGTGGCGCCCGGCCAGGGGTGATGGGTTTCGGTTTGTATCTGGTGTGGCCGGCGCTGTACAGCACGGTCACCGACTCCTACCGGCTGGGCCGGGTCGGGCGACTGCGCACCGATGTGGGCGGGGTGTACTTCAACGCGGTGTTCATCACCGGGATGAGCGCTGCCTACCTGGACACCGGGGCGCCGTGGCTACTGGTGGCGATCGTGGCGCTGCATATCGAGACCGCCACCCAGTTCTTGCCGATGATCCGCCTGGACGGTTACTACATGCTCAGCGACCTGATCGGAGTACCCGATCTGTTCAGCCGGATGGGACCGGTGTTGGCGAGCATGATCCCCGGTCGGCCCGCTCATCCCCGGGTACGGGAACTCAAACCCTGGGTGCGCGCAACGATCACTCTGTGGGTGCTCATCGTGGTGCCCTACCTGTTCTACTGGACGGTCGGATTTTTGATCGTGGTGCCTCGGGTGCTGCCGGTGGTGTGGCACAGGCTGGTCTGGTTGGTCCACGCAGTGCAGGTCAAGGCGGAGGCCGGTCAGGCGGCCGAGACTGCTTTGGGTGTGGTGCAGATCTTTTTGCTCTTGCTACCGTGGATCGGGTCTTTGCTGATGCTGGGGATGACGGCGCGCCGGCCGGTCCGGTGGCTCCTAGCCCGCTGGAGGTCGGCGCGGGTGAGCGCAGGGAGGTCGTAGTGCCGGTCCGCCGGGATCGTGGTGTGCGGTGGTGGACCGTTCGGGTTGGTAGGGCGGTGGCGATCCTCGCTGCAATGGGGCTGCTGGCAGGCTGTCTGGGCACGTCAGCTGGCGGAACCTCCGGCCCGGTGGGCACCGGCACTCCCGGTACCAGTAGTAGCGGCGGCAATGGCTATGGCGGTAACGGCGGCGACGCCAACGGTGGCACCGGAAGTAATGGCGGCGCCGGAGGTACTGGGGGTAACGGCGGTAACGGCTATGGCGGCCAAGGTGGTAATGGCTATGGCGGTCAAGGCGGCAGCGCCAACGGCGGCGATGGTGCTGATGGCCGCGATGGTGCTGATGGTGTCGATGGTGCGCCCGGTGGCAGTTTTTTCGCTCCCAGTGCATTAGCCGGTTCCGGCCGGATGATCAGTCGGACGATCAACCTGACCGGGGTCACCTCGGTGCTGGCGGGGGCGAATTTCGTGGTTCGTCTGAAAATGGGTGGGCACGCTCAGGCCACGGTGACGATGGATGACAACCTGGCTGATCAGGTCGAGGCCGCCGTCGTCGGTGGCCAGCTACGCTTGGGGATCAAGCCGGGTATGCGCGTCCGCAACGCCACGCTCTCCGCCGACGTGGTGGTGGGCCAGCTCGATCGGCTGTTCACCAGCGGCGCCAGCCGGGTCATCATGAACCCCGTCCTGAGCAGCCCCGCGCTGCAGCTGGTGGTGAGCGGGGCCAGCGCGGTCACCGGCCCCGTCACGATCGGCCAGGTACAAGCAGGCGTCTCAGGAGCCGGCACATTGGCACTGTCCGGGCAGGTCCAGGATCTCCGGGTCAGCGCGGCGGGCGCCAGCCGATTACCGTTAACAGAGCTCACTGTCCGGCGTCTTGACGCCACGCTGTCTGGGGCCAGTCAGGCTACCGTCGCAGTCACCGACACGCTTGCCGCGCAGGTTGCGGGTGCCTCGGTGCTGCGCTACCGAGGCACTCCAAAGATCATCCGATCCCAGGCGTCGGGGATGTCGTCGATCGTGCCAGATTCACCGTAAGTAACCGTAGGTAATTGACGACTATTGTTGTGTGATCGGGAAATCCGCACATGATCGAAAAAATCGAAACGCATTGTCACCGTATGAGCACACACCGTTACCGAGTACGGATCCTGTGCCGCCTACTCGTGCTAAGTATCCACTTACTCAGACGGATCACCCATGGTGATCTCGTCATCGTTAGCATATGCTGACCGCCAGGGGAGTTTGGTCAGCTGAGTTTGGTCAGCTATTGGCGCGACGCGGGGGGGCGTAGCCAATGTTTCAGAGGGGGCGGGGGAGATCGGTTGTTCGAGCCATGCCGTCAACCGTGCTTCCGACCAGCGCGAGGTACCGAGCGTGTCGGTCGGGGCAGCTATGAGGACGGATTCGTGGACGCTCACGGGGCGTGATTCCGAGTTGCAGTTTATCGCTGAGCGTTTAAGTGGTGGGGAATCGCGCAGCGTGGTCATTGCCGGCCCTGCCGGAGTAGGCAAGACGAGACTGGCTCGGGAAGCGCTGGCGGTTGCCAAGCGCGGTGGTCGGGTGACACGGTGGGCGGCGGGAACCAGTGCGGCGGCCGCGATCCCGTTGGGTGCGGTGGCGCACCTGCTACCGGCGGTGGGGGCGGTGTCTGATCCGCTGACGTTGTTGCAGCGGGCCGGCGCCGCAATCGCTGAGCAGGGTAAAAGCCACCGGTTAGTCATCGGGATCGATGATGCGCATTTGTTGGACGAGCTGTCGGTGACGTTGCTGCATCAGCTGGCGTTGACCCGCGCGGCGTGCGTGGTGTTGACCGTGCGGACCGGGGAGCTTGCTCCCGATCCGGTGGTGACGCTGTGGAAGAACGGGTTAGCCGACCGGTTGGAGCTGGCACAGCTGCCGAGGGTGGAGATGGACCGGCTGGTGACCGGTGTGCTCGGTGGGGTGGTAGACAGCCGCGCGATTGAGCGGTTGTGGCGTCTCACCCGAGGGAACGTCCTTTTCCTGCGGGAGCTGGTGGAGGGCGGGTGCAACACCGGAGCCTTGCGGATCCGCGATGGCGTGTGGCGTTGGGAGGGCCGGATGGAGCCCACCCGTCGGCTTCGGGAGATCGTGCAGGCTCAGCTGGGCGGATTGGGCGCCGACGAGCGGACCGCGCTGGAGTTGCTGGCTACCGACGAGCCGCTGGGCTTAGGGCGGGTGGCCAGCTTGATCAACCCAGAGGTGGTCGCGGTGCTGGAGCGCCGCGGCTTGGTGACGGTGGTGAACAGCGGTTGGCGGGCCGAGGTGTGGTTGGCGCACCCCATCTATGCCACGGTGGTGCGCGATCAGCTGCCCGAGGCCAACGCCTGTCAGCTACGTCGCCGGCTGGCCAATACTCACCTGCCCTGGAAGCGTCAAGATGACCTGCTGCGTGCTGGCATGCTGTTGCTGGACAGTGACCAGCCCGGTGCGCACGCCAGCCTGCTGGCTGATGCCGCGGTGCACGCCAACGCCCTGCTCGATCATGACAACGCCGCGCGCATGGCGCAGGCGGCGATTGACGGCAGCGATGGCCGGGATGGTATTCGGGCGCACCTGGCGCTGCTGGAGGCGGTGCGCTGGCGAGGCCAGCCCGATGAGGCCGAGCAGGTGGCGGCCGCTGCGGCGCCCTTTGCCACCTCGGCGGAAGACCGGTCCCGTTTGGCCGTGGTGCGGGCTCTGAATCTGTTCTTCGGTCTAGGTCAAGTGGCGAAGGCTGAGGCGATGCTGCACAAGGCGGCCGCTGACGCCGCTGACAACGAGACGTGCCGGCGAACCAGCGCGGTCCATGGCGTGCTGGCGTTTTTTGCCGGACGTCCCCAGCAGGCTGCGGAGTCCGGTGCCGAGATCCTGGCCTCGGAAGGGGTTACCGCAGAGGCGACGGTGTGGGCGTCGGGCGCGACTGCGGCGGGGTTGGCCGCGTGCGGCCGGACCACCGAGGCGCTCTCAGCAGTGGCGGGTGGCTGGGCGGCGCTTGCGCGGTGCACGATTGAGCCGGAAATCGCGTTGTGCCGGCAGGTCCTGGCTCATGGCGAGCTGTCGGCACTGTTGCTGGCCGGGAGAGTGCATGACGCCGTGGCTCGGGCCACCGAGTTGCATGAGTGGTGCATGGCCGCGCCGCAGTGGGCTGGGGATGCCTTAGCCGCTGCCCACGTCGGGTGGTCGGCGCTGGCCGCCGGGCGTCCGCGCACCGCCATCCGGTGGCTGGCTGAGGCGGTGGCTGGCCTGGGCCAGTGCGATCCGGGCGGTTTTGGCCAACTGTGTATCGCGCTGCTGGCGCAAACCCACGCCCAGCTGGGCGACGCCGCGGCTGCGCGGAGGCTCTTGGATAGCAGCGCCGTGCGGCCGCACTGCGCGGTGTTCGAGCCGGAGTGGTTGCTGGCCGAGGCTTGGCAGGCAGCTGCGGACGACCGCACCTGCCAAGCGATCGATCGCGCGTTGCGGGCGGCGTCGGTGGCGGCCGGTATGGGCCAGCGCGCCGTGGAGGCGCAGGCCCTGCACACTGCGGTCCGGTTGGGGCGGGCCAGCCAGGTGGTCGCGCGGTTGCGGCAGTTGGCTGGCCAGATCGAGGGCCCCCTGGTGGCCGCCTACAGCGCGCATGCCCAGGCGGCGGTCGCCAACGCCGGTGGCCCGCTGGACCAGGTGGTGGCGGATTTCGAGGCGATGGGTGCCCGACTGCTGGCCACCGATGCTGCCGCGCACGCGGCTGCGGCCCACCTACGCGCCGGTGACCGGCGTCGGGCGGCCGCCTCCACAGCTCGGGCCGCCAGCCTGGCCCGAGCCTGCGAGGAGATTCGCACCCCGGCGCTGGAGCAGTTGGCACCGCGACCGCTGACCAGCCGGGAGGGTGAGGTGGCCAGCCTGGTCGTGCAGGGCATGAAGAATCAGGCCATCGCCGAGCGGCTGGTGCTTTCGGTGCGAACAGTCGAGGCCCACTTGGCCAACGCCTACGCCAAACTCGGCATCAGCAGCCGTGCCGAACTAGCCAGGGCGTTGCGCACCGACTAAATACGCTGCTGGCTACGATGCTCCGGTGCGCGCCAGGCATGCCGTCGGAGGCGACGCGGTGCTGCTCCCCCGGGTGGTCGGACTGGTGTTGATCGGATTGTGCTCGATCGGGATGGGGTGGCTGTTGTGGCCACCCGCTGTGGGCGGCGTTGTCCGCCCTACCCGTGGCACAGTGGTGCAATCGGTGCTCTGCGGTCCACCCGAGGCCCGGGACCTGGTGCGCGTCGAGCTGCTTGACGATCGTGGAGTACCGGCCCGGTTGGATGGCTGCGGTCACCGGTTGGGTGAGGTGCTCACCGTCGAAGTGCCTGACCCGCTGCCCACGGGCGAGCTGGTTGTGCGCCTAGCGGGAACCGGGGTGCCGACCGCGACGGCGGACGGGCAGCGCCTCGGCGCTGTCGGTGTCGCGGTCGCCGGGATCGCTGGCGCGCTGCTGGCGTGGCGGCTGCGCAACGACTGGAGTGCGACCCGCCGTAGGGTGGGCACATGACCCGCGTTCCCTCACCCATGGTGGAGTTGCACCGCGAGACACTGCCCAACGGGTTGCGGGTGGTGCTGAGTCCAGACCACTCCGCGCCGGTGGTCGCCATCGGGCTGCACTATGATGTGGGGTTTCGCTCCGAGCCGCAGGGTCGCACCGGCTTCGCGCACCTCTTCGAGCACCTGATGTTCCAGGGCAGTGAGAGCCTGGAGAAACTCGCGCACTTCCGTCACGTGCAGTCATCGGGTGGGACGTTCAACGGCGCCACGCATCCTGATTACACCAACTATTACGAGGCAGTGCCCTCGGCGGCGCTGGAGCGCGCGCTGTTCATTGAGGCGGACCGGATGCGGGCGCCGCGGATCACTGCGGAGAACCTCCGTAACCAGGTCGAGGTGGTCAAAGAGGAGATCCGGCTCAACGTGCTGAACCGGCCCTATGGCGGGTTCCCGTGGATCACGTTGCCGCCGGTGCTCTATGACACTTTTGCCAACGCACACAACGGATACGGCGACTTCTCCGAGCTTGAAGCGGCCACTGTGGACGACTGCGCGGAGTTCTTCGACGTTTACTATGCGCCGGGCAATGCGGTGCTCACGGTGTCCGGGGATTTCCCGTTGGATGCCGCGCTGGACCTGGTGCGTCGGCATTTCGGCGACGTCCCCGCTCGTTCGGTTCCAGCCCGGCCGTCGTTCGCTGAGCCGCTACCTGACCGGGAGCGCCGGCATCATCAGCTGGATTCGCTCGCCCCGCTACCCGCATTGGCCATCGGTTACCGGTTGCCCGATCCAACCGCTGGATTCGAGGGCTACCTCGCCTATGAGGTGCTCTGCGCGGTGCTCTCCGACGGTGATTCCTCCCGGCTGGAGCAACGCCTGGTGCATACTGACGCGTTGGTGACCGACATCGGTGCACGCTGCGGCCTGTTTGGTGAGCCGTTGGACGCCCGCGACCCGGACACCCTCACCATCACCGCCATCCACCCGTCCACCGTGGACGTCAACCGGGTGCTCGACGCGACGGACGAGGAGATCACCCGGCTTGCCGCCACGGGACCGGACCCCGACGAGTTGGTCCGGATCACCGCTCGGTGGGCCGCAACCCAGTTCCGCCACAATGACCGGCTGGTGTCCCGAACGATGGCCATCGGCGCCTTCGAGCTGCTGCACGGACGCGCCGAGCTCGTGGCTGAGCTACCCGCCATGGTGGCCGCGATGAGCGCTGAGCAAGTCGCGAACGCGGCCGCCGCGCTACGGCCGGATTCCCGCGCGGTGTTGATCCTCGAACCCGCTCCCGGTAACGGTTCTTCAGTGTCGATGCTTGAATCCGCGACGGCAGGACAGGAGGCGTGATGCCGTACCGCAGCGCCGAGCAGATCGGCAGGACTGAGCTCGGGCCGCGTCCGCTACCGCCGCTGGGTTCGCCGCGTACCCCCAGCGCACCGTCTGTGCTGGACACCGTGCTGGACAACGGGTTACGGGTGATCGCGGTGCGGCGGCCTGCGGTGCCGATGGTGGAGTTGCGGCTGAGGATCCCCTTCGGTGGCACGGATCGCACCCATCCGGCCTGCGCCGAGTTGCTGGCGATGGCCCTGCTGCGTGGCACGCCACAGCGGGATCGGTTCACTATCGACAAGGTGCTGGCCGCCGTCGGCGCGGACCTGTCGTCCGGGGTGGATCCCGAGCACCTGTCTGTCTCGGGATCAGCGTTGGCCAGCGGGTTGGACGTGCTGCTCGATGTGCTAGGTGACGCGCTCACCTCGGCTTCCTATGCCACCGCCGAAGTGGCCCGGGAGCGGGACCGCCTGGTAGAACGGCTCATGGTGAGCCGCTCCCAGCCACGGGTGATCGCCCGGGAGGCGTTGCAGCGGCGCCGCTACGGCGACCACCCGTTCGCCCGGGAGTGGCCAGTGGCCGACGATGTTGCTGCCGTGACGCCGAGCGCATTGCACGCCTTGCACCGCCGCTCGGTGGTGCCCCGCAGTGCTGTCCTCGTGTTGGTGGGCGACATTGTGCCGGCCAGCGCGGTCGCAGCGGTGGCGTCGGCTTTGGCGGGCTGGCGGTCCGACCACCCGGCCGCCCAGCTGGCTACATTGCCCGAGCTGATCGGCGCTGACGTGCAGCTGGTGCATCGCGAGAGCGCGGTGCAGTCGCAGCTGCGGTTGTCCGCCCAGGCGGTGCCGCGCGACCATGAGCGCTACCCGGCGCTGCAGGTGGCGAACCTGGTCTTCGGTGGGTATTTCTCCTCCCGTTGGGTGGAGAACATCCGGGAGGACAAGGGATACACCTACAGCGCGCACTGCGGCTTCGAGTTCACCCCACACGGGGCCACGCTGATCGCCAGCGCCGACACCGCAAGCGAGGTCACCGCAGCCGCCCTGCTGGAGACCCGCTACGAGTTGGGCCGGATAGCCGTCATGCCCCCCGATGAGTCCGAAGTGGACAACGCGCGACACTACGCGATCGGGTCCCTCACCATCGCTACCTCATCGCAGCGGGGGCTGGCTGGTCACCTTGCCACGTTGGCCATCCTCGGCTTGGACCTCGACTGGTTGCTCACCCATCCGATCCGGTTGCAGGCGGTCACGACTGGAGAGGTCGCCGAGGCTGCCGCCGAGTTCTTCGCCCCGAGCCGGTTCACCGGCGTGGTGGTGGGCGACGCCAAGCGACTGGCCGATCCACTCGCCGCCCTGGGCGGCGTGGAACTACCCTGAACGACTGTTGCCGCTAGGAGTCGCCTTACTCCCTGCCTTGGCCCCCTTTCTGCGGCGGTTGCTGGCTGGGGCATCAGTGGGCTTGGTCCGGGCGTGCGGCAACAGCACCACCCGCACTCGGGTGGCTGGTGCTGGGTCATCGGCGCTCGCCGCCGGTTGCGGCGGGCTCAGGGTGTGGCGTGGGGTCAGGGGTGTCGGCGACTGTGTGACACCCTGGGTGGCCTCGATGTCCGGGCGGGCTCCGGCTCGACAGGCGCGACGATAAGTGGTGGCACCACCGATGCCCCCCACCCAAGGTCGGCGGCGCCACCATTGAGGCCGGCTTGGTGACATCGGGGAGAACATCCGCGCGAGGCGCGCCCTCAGCCGTCGGGACAGTCCTGGAATGCGCACGAATACCTCCAGAGGCAGGTGCTTGGCGTGAGTCGCCGAGCGCTAGCGACGCCGGGTCCGGGGCGTGTGCAACAAGCAATGCACCTGCATCTGCACGTGCATTAGAGGGAATGTAGCGTTTGACCTGCATGGTGTCAATGCACGTGCACTTGTCCTCGGCACGTGCGCACACACCAATTGCCGATGTAGGACCTCGGGCAGGCTTAGCCAGCGGTGGTGGCGAGCCCTACAATCCTGTCCAAGGCCGCGTTGGGACGGGTGACCATGGACGGGTGCAGGAGGTGCTAGTCGGGATGCGGGAGCGACGCCCGGAGCCGGTGGTGCGCAGGCGGGATGACGGGCGGAGGGTGGCTCGCCGCCAGCGAGCGCTGTCTCGATCGACGGTGATGACCTCCTTCAGGAGGTCATCACCGCCTGCGGGCGAGACCTCCGGTCGGTCGTGCGGCCCCGCGTGGTCGGCGTGCCGCGCACCGACCCGGGTAACCAGCGATCGGTCGCTGTAGGCGGCGCGCGCCCAGTTGTCCTCCTCGGCCGGCCCGTCACACAACTCCCAGGTATCGGAATTAAAACGAGACCCGGCGTCCGACCAGCACCACCACCGGGGCACGAACAGATGCCGGGGAATGGCTGCGATCACCGGCCGCCACCGCGACACCGGGTGAGCGACCTCGCTCGCCAACCGATCAGCGTGCGGCGCCCAGTCCACGGGCCTCCCTCGCCGGATCACCATCATTGCTGTCGGGGACAGTCTGGGTGTGCTGCGGCTGCTTCCCGCAGCGGTGTGACCGCACGAGAGTCAGATGAGGTACAACCCGACCGCCCATCCCACGCTGGTGATGATCATCACCAGGATCGTCCAGAGATAGACCTGCCGGATGCTGATCCACATGCCAGGCGCGGGTGAGGCAGGAGGTGGGTTGTGCAGGTCAGCGGCGTGGCGCCGCATATGATCAGTGAGTTGTCGTTCCCAGCGCTTCCGGTCGGTGATTTTCACTAGCCCCCCACCCTCGCCCTGAACCCGTCAGTGACCATGCTCGACCAAGCTCGCCTCGCAGCATAACGCTTTGTGGTCGGCTGTGTGGCGTAGCTGGGATGTCGGAGCGCTCTGCGAGGATGTCCATTATGGGCAGTGACCTACCTGGCCGACCTGACTGGCGGGATCCCCTCGACGGTCTCGATGAGGAGCAGCGCGCCGCAGTGTGTGCGCCACGGGGGCCGGTCTGCGTGCTGGCGGGGGCGGGTACCGGTAAGACGCGCACCATCACCCGGCGGATCGCCCAGCTGGTCCGCACCGGTCACGTCGCGCCGGGGCAGGTTCTTGCGGTGACCTTTACCGCCCGCGCCGCGGGTGAGATGCGCACCCGGTTGCGTGACGTGGGGGTAAGCGGAGTGCAGGCCCGAACCTTCCACGCCGCAGCGCTGCGCCAGCTGCGCTATTTCTGGCCCCGGGTGGTGGGCGGTGAGCCGTGGCCGCTGCTGGAGCACAAGCTGCGGCTGGTCGGCCAGGCCGCGCAGCGGGCCGGCGCGGCAACCGGTGCCGAGGATCTTCGTGACGTCGCTGGTGAGATCGAGTGGGCCAAGGCCAGCCTGGTGACCGCTGCGGACTACCCCGCCGCGGTGGCCGCCGCCCGCCGGGGCACCCCGGTTCCGGCGGCACAGGTAGCGGCGATCTACGCCGGATACGAGGAGCTCAAGAACCGTAATCGGGTACTCGACTTCGACGACCTGCTGCTGCACACTGTCGCCGCTCTGGAAGAACATTCGGCGGTGGCGCAGGAGTTCCGGGACCGCTACCGTTGTTTCGTCGTCGATGAGTATCAGGACGTCACGCCGCTGCAGCAGCGTGTGCTGGATGCCTGGTTGGGCGCCCGTGACGACCTCACCGTCGTTGGTGACACGAACCAGACCATTTACTCCTTCGCTGGTGCGGCTCCCCGTTTCCTGCTGGAATTCACCAGGCGATTTCCCGACGCGGTGACGGTGCGGTTGCACCGCGACTACCGCTCCACACCCCAGGTCGTTTCGCTGGCAAATCGGGTGATCTCCGCTGCCCGTGGCCGGCCGGCGGAGCTCCGATTGCGGTTGGAGGGCCAGCGCAGCGCTGGTCCGGAGCCGTCGTTCGCCGAGCATGACGACGAGCCCACCGAAGCCGACGCCGTGGCGGCGGCGATCGAGCAGCTGCTGCACGCGGGAACCCCGGCCGCCGAGATCGCTGTGCTGTACCGGGTCAATGCCCAATCCGAGGCGTACGAGCAGGCATTGGATGACCGGGAGATCCCGTTCCAAGTCCGTGGCGGAGAGCGATTTTTCCAACGGCTGGAGGTCCGGGCTGCGGTTCGCGCGTTGCGGGCGGCGGCGGTCGGATACCCGGCCCACTCGCCCACGGCGGATTCGGCGCTCGAGTTGGGCGCTACCGTTCGCGCGGTCCTGGCCCGACAGGGGCTGACCGCCCAACCCCCTGGGGGCAGCGCGGCGCGGTCCCGCTGGGAATCGCTGCGCGCGCTGGCCCAGTTGGCTGATGACCTGGCAGCGGGCACTCCGGGCGCTGACCTGGGCCAGTTCGTCGCCGAGCTCGACGCCCGTGCTGATACTGCGCACCCACCTGCGGTGCAGGGGGTGACATTGGCCTCGCTGCATTCGGCGAAGGGTCTGGAGTGGGATGCGGTCTTCCTGGTTGGGCTCGTCGAGGGGACGCTGCCCATTCAGTACGCCGAGGGAGACCAGGCTGCGCTGGAAGAGGAGCGCCGGTTGCTCTACGTCGGGGTGACCCGGGCCCGCCGCCTGCTCGCGCTGTCCTGGGCGCTGTCGCGCAGTGCGGGCGGGAGGCGTTCCCGGCGTCGCAGCAGCTTCCTCGACGGCTTGGTGCCAAGAAAATCGGTTGCCGGTGTATCTGCCGGGCCTTGATTTTGCTCTTAACTCCTGGAAACGGTAGGTCGTCACCGGCGAGTTCCACCGGCACCTCACCGAGGAGGAGAGACACGTGTTGACCGCGATCTTCCCCCTGGTCGGCAAGGCGTTGCCCGAGCTGATCAGTGCGACGGAGCTGGCTCACCTGCTCGATGCCGCACCGTCTAGGCCGTCCACTCTGCCTTGCCACTTACACGACCCGGACCTCTGGTTCTCCGAGTCGCCAGTTGAGCTTGAGCGGGCCAAGCAGCTTTGTGCTGGTTGCCCGATCAGGGCTGCTTGTTTGGACAGTGCGCTGACCCGGCGGGAGCCCTGGGGCGTGTGGGGTGGCGAGATCGTCGAATACGGCGCTGTCATCCCGCGCAAGCGTCCGCGTGGCCGGCCCAGCAAGGCTGCTCTCGAGCGGGACCGCGCCGAACGCGAGCGTGCCGAACAGGATCGTGCCGATCGGGAAACTGCCGCGTGAGGTGACCCCCTGTCTGGAGGAAGGGTGCTCAGTTGGCGAAACCTGGTTGCCAGCGCTGGGTGATCCCGCGCAGCGGCACAGTGGCGTCGAGCTGGCAGAGCACGCCGAAAGTCCCGGTGCTGACCCGGTGGATCAGCAGGTAGCTGGGCGGCAGGTTCAGTGCCCGCCCGGTCCGGAAGTCCGGGCTGGAGAAATCGCCGACGCGCTCGGCCTGAGCCTGCATCCAGGCGCGAGTGAAGTGGAAGGTCTCGGCGCGCAGCGGATCGGCGAACGGACGAAGGTAGGACAGCACGTCCTCGGCCAGCAGAGCCATCCCGGGTCGGACGAAGCCCGCCGAGCGCAGCAGCTCCAGCAGCTCCTCCGAGCGTTCCTCGACAGCTAGCCGGACTGCTACCCCCAGGGTGCGCGGAGCTCCGCCGGGCAGCTTCGCCGCAGCACCGAAGTCGAGCACGCCGAGGCGCCCGTCGTTCAGCCGCAAGAAGTTCCCCGGGTGCGGGTCCGCGTGCAGCCGCCCGGTGAGGGTGGGGGAGCAGGTGTGGAAGAGGGACAGTTTGGTACCGATGTCGTCTCGCTCAGACCGTGAGCCACTCCGAATGATCTGCGCCATCGGGGTCCCAGTGACCCATTGCGACACCATCACCTTCGGTGCGCTGGCGACGATCGTGGGCACGGCGATCTCGGGATGGTCACGGAACGCGGCGGCGAACACCCGCTGGTTATCAGCCTCGTCGCGGTAGTTGAGCTCCTCCACCATCCGGTCCCGCAACTCGGTGAGCAGCGGTTTGACCTCCATACCGGGCACAATCGCCTGGAACAGCCGGCTGAACCTCTGCAGCTGCCGCAGATCAGAGCGCAGTGCCTCGTCGGCACCTGGGTACTGCACCTTGACGGCGACCTCACGGCCGTCATGCCACACCGCTCGATGCACCTGCCCGATGCTGGCGGCGGCTGCGGGCTCGTCGGAGAACTCGGCGAAGCGGCGACGCCACCCCGAGCCGAGTTGCTCGTCGAGCACCCGCCGCACTGACTTCGGCGACATCGGCGGCGCTGCGGATTGCAGTTTGGTCAGGGCTTCCCGATACGGCGCGGCCAGATGGTCGGGAATCGCTGCCTCGAACACGCTCAGTGCCTGGCCGAACTTCATCGCGCCGCCCTTGAGCTCACCGAGCACCGCGAAGAGCTGTTCGGCGGTGCGCGCACTGAGCTCGGCGTTGACCTCATGCGCATTGTGCCCGGCCAGTCGCTTGCCCCAGCCCGCAGCGACCCGCCCGGCCACCCCCAGGGGGAGGCTCGCGAGCCGGGCGGTTCGCTGCGCGGCTCGGCGTGGGATGTCGGTCATCGGATGATTGTCTCTCGGTTGCACCTTGCGCAGTAGTGGGCTTCCGGGCTCATGCCGCGCCGCAACTGCACCGCGGATGCGCTGGCCGGGGGTGGTGACGCAACGAGCCGCGCACCGGGTCCAGTTCCAGCGCCGTGCTCCACGTCGCAGGGACCGGTAGGCCAGCGGTTGGGCCGGCGAGCGCGGCGAGCACCTGCTCGGTGATCAGCGCGGCGGCAAGCTGGGTGCACGCCAGCCCGGCGGCCGGAATCTGCCCGACCAGCTGGGCAGCCAGCTTCGGCCAGGCTACGTCCATGTCTGCCCTATGCAGCTCGGCGCAGCGCAGGCAGCTGCTACGACCCGGCCACACCATCGGACCCACCACCGCGGTCCCCTCGTGGGCGTAACCGATCACATGCGGAATCCGGGTCCCGATCAGCTCAGTCACCATCGCTGGCTCGGGAACCAGCACGTCGCACAGCACGATCAGGTCTGGCCGGCGGCGATCGGTGATGATGACCTCCGGCGCGCAGCGGCGTACGGCATCGGCGGCTGCCTCGGCGCGGGATCTGCCGAGGTCGCCAGCTTGGTAGCCGGTGCCCAGGTCAGCGGCGGTGACCGGCCCGCAGGCGTGCACCGCGACGTGCCCCACCCCGGCCGAAGCGAGTGCGGTGGCCACCGCCACCGTCACCCGGCCGGATCCCACCACCCGGACGGCAGTTTCCCGCCGTCGACGCAGCACGTGCCGCGTCGTGTGGGTGGTGTGTACTGACCAGTTGGCCGCCTCGGTGGCCAGCGCGACGCGGTGCCAGCTCGGTGGGCCATGGTCGGCCGCCGTTACTTCCTGCACCAGGCCGCAACGGTGCAGCTCAACGAGCATCGTGCGGGCGTCCTGACGGGAGGATCCGGCGGCTTGTGCTTCGGTGAGCAGTTGCGCGGTGCTGCGGATGCCGTCCATTCGCTTGAGCAATGTGGCCAGCGGTTGCGGCAGATTATCGAGGACCATGGCTCGTTGGTGGTCCAGCCCGAGCTGCAGGCAGGTGGGGGAGCGCCAGAGAGCGGCGCGGCCCGGCGCAAGCCGCAGCCGTTCGGGCAGTTCGGACGGCGGAGCCTCGAAGGGTAGAGCCTCGGCTAGGGCAGCATCGGTGATCGACGTCATGCCCGCAATCCTGGATTGTCCCACCCAACGGCTCAACTGCCTGTCCACAGGCTGCGCACAATTGTGGATAGCCTGTGGACAAACAGTTGAGCCGATCACTCCGAAGAGCGTGCGGGTGGGTCCTCACCAGAGGCTTCGGGACCGTCGGGGGGCGGCTGCTCGCGGGGGGCGTCTGACATGGTGCGCTCCAGCGCGGCGATCGGGTCGTCCAGATCGGCGGCGTGCCTCGCGGCCCGATCGACGAACGCGACGGGATCATCGAGGTCGTCGGCTGTGGGCAGCAGATCCGGATGGTTCCACAGGGCGTCTCGGCTCGCGACGCCCTGTTGCCCGGTGAGCCTTCGCCATAGCTCGGTAGCAGCCCGGAGCTTGCGTGGCCGCAGCTCTAAACCGACCAGCGTGGCGAAGGTGTGCTCGGCCGGACCTCCGGATGCGCGTCGCCGTCGCAGCGTCTCGCGCAGCGCTTCGGAACCAGGCAGTCGCTCGCCCAACGCGTCCGCGACAACGACATCGACCCAGCCTTCGACCAGCGCAAGCAGCGTTTCCAGCCGACTCAGGGCGGCCTTTTGTTCGGGAGTGTGCTGCTGCTCGAGCAGACCAGAGGAGATCAACTGGTCCATACTCTGTGGGTCGGTCGGGTCGACCTGGCTGGCTAGCTCCTGCAACGCGGTGGTGTCCACGTGGATGCCCTGCGCGAACTCCTCGACAGTGGCCAGCAGCCGCTGGCGCAGCCACGGCACATGGCCGAACAAGCGGTGATGCGCGGCCTCCCGGGCAGCGAGGAAAACGGTTACTTCGGAGCTCTTGCGGCTCAGTCCGTCGGCGAACTGCTCGATCGCGGCTGGCAGCAACGCCGCCATACCCAGCGGCCCTAGGGGGAGCCCGATCTCGGTGGAGGTGAGCACCTCGCTACCGAGCTGAGCCAGCGCCGAGCCGAGCTGCGAGCCGAACGCCATTCCACCCATCTGCTCGACCATCGCCACGAGCGGACCGGCTGTTTGACGGATCTCGCTGGGCAGCGCATCGATCCACGAGCCAGCCATCCGGCGGGCTACCGGGTCGCACAGCCGCCGCCAGGTGGGCAGGGTTTGCTCTACCCAGTCCCTCGGTGCCCACGCGGCGCTGCTGTGTGTCCCAGCGGGCAGTGCGGTCATCGGGTCCAGCCACAGCTCGGCCAGCCGCACCGCATCGGTGATCTCGGTGGCCTGCTGGGCCGAGGGCAGCCCGGTCGTGGACAGCTTCTGCACCGCCATCTGCTGAGCCATGTCGTAGTTCACTGGGCCTTGTGCTGGGCCACTACCAGGCGCACCCTGGCTGAGCATCTGACCTAGCTGAGTGAGCATCTGGCCGAGGGCGCCGACGTCGAAGCCGCCGACGCCGAAGGCCGTGAACGGGTTGGCCGGGTCGGGGCTGTTGGCGCCGCCGTCGTGGGGGAGGTTCCTCCGGTCGGGGTCCCGAGGATCATGGGAGCTGAAACCAAAGGGCACATCGCTCATGGCTCCACGGTACGCGGACCCCGAGCCCGTACGCTGTTCGGCCGTGAGCCGTCGAACCTGGACCCTGCTGGTCAGCCTCGGCCTTGCCATGGCGCTCGGCCTGCTGGGCGCCATAGCGACGGTGCCCTATGTCGCGCTTGGTCCCGGACCCACGTTCGACACCCTCGCAGTGGTGGCTGGCAAGCCGGTGGTGGAGATCAAGGGCACCCAGATCTACCCGACCAGCGGCCACCTCAACATGATGACCGTGTCGGTGATTGACGACGTGACCCTTTATGGGGCGCTTGCCCTGTGGGCATCCGGACGCAGTGAGCTGGTTCCCCGCGACGAGATCTTTCCCCCCGAGCTGTCCGAGCAGCAGGTCGAGCAGCAGAACCTGCAGATGTTCCGGGCCTCGGAGGCCAACGCCAAGGTTGCCGCGTTGCGCTACCTGGGTTATCCGACCAAGGTTGTGCTCGGCCAGGTCCTACCCCACGGTGCTGTGAGCGGCAAGCTGGTCGCCGGGGACCGGTTGCTGGCCGTGGATGATCGGGAACTGCGCAGTGCACAGCAGGTGGTCGACCTGCTCGCCGGCAGCCACCCCGGGCAGCGTGTCCAGATCCGCTTCCAGCGCGGCGACGCGCCGCCGAGAGAGGTGGCTGTCACGCTCGGTCCGGGCGCCCAACCAGGTCGCGGTTACCTGGGCATCGGGGTCACTGAGCAACCTGACGTGAACTTCGTCATCACCATTACCCTGGCCGATGTGGGGGGCCCCTCGGCGGGTCTGATGTTCGCGCTGGCCATCGTGGACAAGCTGACGACGGGGATGCTGGCCGGCAACACCTTCGTGGCGGGCACCGGCGAAATTGCCCCGGAAGGTCAGGTGGGTCCGATCGGTGGCATCCAGCTCAAGATGATTCGGGCCCGGGAAGCCGGGGCGTCGGTATTCCTCGTGCCCTCGGGTAACTGCGCCGAGGCGGTGCAGCGCGCCCCAGCGGGGCTGCGGCTGGTGCGGGTGGACACCTTGGCGGATGCGGTACTCGCGCTGGATCAGATCCGAGCCGGTCAGCAACCACGTGGCTGCCCCTCCTGAGCTGAGCGCCTCAGCGCAACGTTGCCAGCAGCGCGCGGAGCAAGTTAGGGGCGAGCTGTGCGTCTTCCACTACCTCATCCGGACTCTGATCGTCTCCAGTGTTGACCCCTTCAGGGTCGGCGGTAGTGGCCCGTAGCCGCAATACGCAGGCGCCGACGCCATCCCGCAGCACTGCCGCGACCAGCCTGCCCTCCCGCCGCTGTGGGTGCCTGGCGGCGGCGCGGCGAGCCTGCACTGGGTCCTTGGGCAGCTCGCCGAGACCAGCTTCGGCCGCTGGCGGGAGCACCACGATCTCCTGAGCCAACGCGCAGCCGGCGACCGAGTCGGGCCATTCGATGCCGGCCAGCGCGGCGTCGAGCTCGCCCTCGGGCAGGGCGTCCTGAGCTACCGGGGTGAGCGAGGTGTGCCCGTCCAGATGATCGGCCAGTTCTGGTTGGCTCGCCAGCAACGCCGCCGTGGCTACCAGCGCAAACAGTTGCGGTTTCTGGTCCCATCCGGCAGCTGCGACGAACTCTTCGACCTCCCTGGCAATGGCCGGCAAGGCATGGGACAGCGCGGACGGGTTCGGCTGTGGCTCGCTCACCCGGCCATCGTCGCATCGGTGGTGGGAACCGGCAGTAGCAGTGCGGCCACTGGAATCCCAACCCTGGGGTGCTCCGTAGAATGTCCCAGGCAGACTCAGCCCGGCGTGGCACTGGCCGCCGCCCGAGGGGTCCGCACTGCACCGCCGCCACTCCACCGCCGTCATTACCCGTCATGACACCGTCATCGCCAGGAGCGTGTTTTGTGGCCAACCGGCCCCCTGTCGGAGTTCCCACCCTGTCTCGCCGCGCTCGGATTCTGATCACCGCTGGGGCGCTCGCGCTGGTGACTCTCATCATCGGATCGCGGCTGATCGACACCTACGTGGACTGGCTGTGGTTCGGCGAGGTGGGCTTCCGGTCGGTGTTCTCCACCGTCCTGGTCACGCGTCTTGTGCAATTTGTGGTTGCCGGGCTGCTGGTCGGTGGCGTGCTCGCGCTGAATATCGTGGTCGCATTCCGCACCCGGCCGGTATTCGTCCCAGTAGCGGGGCCGGAAGATCCGGTGGCGCGCTACCGCTCCGCGATCGTGGGGCGGCTGCGGCTGGTTGGCCTCGGTGTGCCAGTGCTGGTGGGCTTGATTGCCGGGTTGTCCGCGCTGGGGGACTGGCAGACGGTGCAGATGTTCCTGCACGGAACCAGTTTTGGCATCTCCGATCCTCAGTTCCACAAGGACGTCGGTTTTTACGCCTTCCAGCTGCCGTTTTATCAAACGCTGCTCGGTTGGGCCTTCGTCACCGTGGTGGTGTCCTTCATCGGGGCGTTGCTTACTCATTACTTGTTCGGTGGGCTGCGGCTGGCCGGTCGTGGCGGTCAACTGTCTGGACCGGCCCGGGTCCAGCTTGGAGTCCTGGCCGGCGTTTTCGTGCTGCTCAAGGCCTTCGCCTATTTCCTTGACCGTTATGAACTGATGTTCTCTCAGCGTAATCCGCTGTTCACCGGAGCCAGTTACACTGACCTCAACGCAGTGCTTCCCGCGAAGATCATTCTGATGTGTATTGCGGTGATCTGCGCGGTTGCCTTCTTCGTTGGTGCGGTGCTGCGCAACCTGCAGCTGCCGGCGATAGCCATTGTCCTGCTGTTGCTGTCCAGTATTCTGGTGGGTGCGGCGTGGCCGGTGGTCCTCGAACAATTTGTGGTGCGCCCCAACGCTAATGATCGCGAGGCGCCATCCATCCAGCGTAATATTTCCGCAACTCGGCAGGCTTACGGAATCACCGACCAGAAGGTTGTTTACTCCCAGTACTCCGGGCGTAGCGATGTATCACTGGCTGACGTCCGGGCCGATACCGCTACGATCCCGAACATACGCTTGTTGGACCCCAGCGTGCTGTCTCCGACCTTTACTCAGTTGGAGCAGCGAGAGAATTTCTACGGTTTTCCGGACAAGCTCGACATCGACCGCTACGCTATCAATGGCAAGACGCAGGATTATATTGTCGCGGTACGGGAGTTGGAGTCCGCGTCGTTGGCCGAAAATCAGCGCACCTGGATCAACCAGCATCTCACTTTCACCCATGGCAACGGCTTCGTTGCCGCCCCGGCCAACATCGTGACCCCGGACGGCTATCCGGTGTTCACCGTGTCAGACACCTCACAGCAAGGCGAGATACCCGTTCGGCAGCCGCGGATCTACTTTGGCGAGTTGATCGATGATTACGCGATCGTCGGAGGAAACCCCGGTGCTCGTCCCCGGGAGTTCGACGGCCGCCCGGAGAACTACACTTATCGAGGCAAGGGTGGAGTGCCGCTGGGAAGTTGGATGAGCCGATTGATATTCGCCTCCTACTACGGCGAGCGCAACATCCTGTTCAACCAGGCGATCGGGTCGGACTCGAAAATCATCTACAATCAGCATCCGAGAGAACGACTGGAGAAGGTCGCGCCCTGGCTCACGGTGGACGGCGACCCTTATCCGGCTGTGATCAACGGCCGCATCGAGTGGATCCTGGACGGCTACACGACCCTTGACGATTACCCCTATGCGCAGCGGACCGTGTTGAGCAAAGCGACCACCGACTCGCTGACCGGGCCGTCCCGTCCCCGCTTGCCGGATGAGGAGATCAGCTACATTCGCAATTCGATCAAGGCTACTGTGGACGCTTATGACGGCACCGTGACACTCTACGCGATGGATGAGCACGACCCGGTATTGCGGACGTGGATGAAAGTGTTCCCCGGTACCGTGCGGCCTGCCAGCGCGATGAGCAACGAGTTGCGCGCGCATTTCCGTTACCCCGAGGACTTATTCAAGGTGCAGCGGGAGATGCTCACGCGCTATCACGTGAACAACCCGTCGGTATTCTTCACCAACGACGATTTCTGGAATGTCCCCAATGATCCGACGCAGAACCAGCCGGGTGTCGACCAGCCGCCATACTACGTACTGGCCGGCCCGCCGAATCGGCCGGGCCCGGGGGAGTTCCAGCTGACCAGCGCACTGGTCAGCCTGCGCCGACCGTTCCTAGCGGCCTATATCTCGGCGGGATGTGACCCGGAAAATTACGGCAAGATCACGGTGCTTGTGCTGCCCAGCGAATCCCAGACACTGGGTCCAGAGCAGGTCCAGAACAGGTTCGTGTCCTCCGCCGACGTCAGCCGGGAACTCAACCTGCTGCGGCAGTCTGAGACCGACGTGCGCTACGGCAACCTGCTCACTCTCCCGGTGGACGGTGGGCTGCTCTATGTCGAACCGGTCTATATCGAGCGAGCGAACCGGCAAGCGGCGTTTCCCCAGCTGAACCGGGTGCTGGTGGCCTACGGTGACCGGATCGGGTACGCCCCGACCCTGCGTGAGGCGCTCAACCAAGTGTTCGGCGCCGGCGCCGGGGATGCCACGATCTCGCCCGGCCAGCAGGCCACGGTGCCCAATCAGGGCGTGCTCCAAGCTCCGTCGGTGGCTGGGTCGGTGGCTGGTGCTGGTGCCGTCAGCCAGGAAACGCGCCAAGCCGTCGCTGACGTCGCCGATGCGCTCAAGCGTCTGCGGGCGGCCGAGGCTGCCGGCGATTTCGCTGCCCAGGGCAGGGCGCTGGCTGACCTCGACACGGCCACCAAACGGTTCGACGCTGCCACCGCGGCAGCCGGTGGCAGCGCTACCCCGGCACCCGGCAGAGCTGGTGGCTGACCGATGACCAGGCGATTTGCACGCCGGGCACTGCTCGCGTAAAGTGACGTTTACCAACGCGGGGTGGAGCAGCTCGGTAGCTCGCTGGGCTCATAACCCAGAGGTCGCAGGTTCGAATCCTGCCCCCGCTACCAGGTGAAATGGCCCGCCGGAGATCATCCGGCGGGCCATTTTCGTGCCTCGGTAGTAAGAACGGTAGTAAAACCGCTGATCAGCCGTCCCTCGGCGCATCTTGCGCACCATCTCCGAGCGCATCCGCGATCATCCGGCCGATGAGCTCGGCGGCGGCTCGGTCCTGGCCCGTCGAGTGGTGTGAGTAGATTTGGAAGGTGACGTTCGGGTTGGAGTGCCCGACCCGATCGCTGAGGATCTTCGGTTCAACACCGGAGTTGAGCGACAGCGTCGAGTAGGAATGCCGGACATCGTGCAGGCGGATTCGTCTCGCCCTGGCCGCGTCGACGAGTCGGTTGAACCGGTCCGTCACCGTGTCGGGGTGCGGCCGGCTGCCATCTTCCCAGACGAATAGCCACCCGCTTTCGGGGTATGCCGTTCCGAACGCCTCCCGTTCGCCGTCGAGCATCTCCAGGTGCCGGCGGAGCGCGTCCACCGTGAAGGCATCGAGGGACACCGTCCGGCGGCCGGCCTCGGTCTTGCCGTCCGATTCCTCAGCGCGTCCACCCACGGAGATGAGAGTGTCGTCAATGGTCAGGGTTCTCGCGTCGAGATCGAGCCCGTCGCGACGCACTCCGAGTAGCTCGGATCGACGCATTCCAGTGGTTGCGGCGAGGACCCACATACCAGCGAACCGATCCCTCTGTGCGAGCCTCAACCACTGTCCGAGCTCCTCCAACGACCAGGGCTGTGGAGTGGCCCGACCTCGGTGACGTTCCCGAGGAAGACGCGCGTGCTCAGCCGGGTTGAATACCACATAGTCCCAGGCGACGGCATCCGAAAACGCACGGTGGATCAGCCGGTGCACGTTACGGACGGACTTCGGCGACAGGCCGGCTTGGTACTCGGTCGGTATCCGGCCACGCCGGTAGCGCGTGACGGCTTCCTTGGCTGACTGGTAGGACGTGCCGCATGCCTTGCTGAGTTCCGTCGGCGTCGGTCCGAGCCCGTTCCGCCGGTTCTGGTGCGTCCTCCAGTACTCGTACATCGTGCTATTAGTGTCCGTTTTGATCCTGCCCGCTTCCAGCAGGTGCACGTAGAAGGCGTTGAGTACAGGGACCGAGATATCTTGGAGTCGCCGGCCGCCGATGCTCGGAACGATGTAGGCAGCGACGTTGGTCGAGTAGTTCGCGTAGGCGGACGGCTTCAGCGCGTACTTGGCGCTGGTGAGCCACTCGCTGAAGAACTGCTCGACAGTGCGCGCGCCAGGCTTGACCCTTCGCCCCCGTTCCATCTCGGAGTGCTTCTTCAACGCACCGGCCCAGGCTTCGTCCTCCGAGGCGAATCCGCCCTCGTTGAAGCGTTCCCGCTTTCCGGTGAGAATGTCCGGCTCACCATAGATCGTGTAGGCCCATTTCTTGCCGCGCTGGTAGACCGTGATCCCGGGCACGCGCCGCCGGCTCCCCTTGGACATCACGCCACGCTCCTGTTGTCAGCGTTGGAGATGAGCTCGTGCAGCAGCGCTGTCACGATGTAGACGCGTCCACCGAGGTGCCTGGTCGGCAAGTCGCCCGTCGTCGCGTAGCGGTATGCCGCCGACCGGCTGATCCCTAGCAACTTCGCGGCGACCGGGATAGGGATGAGCGGCGGAAGCGCCTTGAGTGCTGCGGTTGCGTCCATCTCGAATCCCTTCTCCGCAGAGCCGATGATTGACGACACGGTCGCGGTCATTCGGTGCCTCCGACGACACGCAGTGCGGGTGGGGCAGGGGTAGCCGTACCAGCCGTCCCAGCCTCATTAGTGCTGGTCAGGCTGGTACGGCTGGCTAGGGTGGGACGGCTTAGCCGTCCCAGGTTTTCGAGCCGTCCCGCGCTGACCTGCGGTGATGAGGCTGGGACGGCTGGTACGGCTTGCCCCGTGACAGATGGCTGCCCGGGCGGTTCGGGGCAGTAACGGGCCCAGGCGTCGGCGAAGTCGGCGCGGTGGTAGCCCTTGGCTTGTCCGAGCCTGGGGAATCGAATGTTCGAGCTGCGGATGTCGTACTCATGGAGCAATTTCCCGAGCTTCATCGCGGTAAGACCACTCGGGCCGTAGTCGCCCCAGGGCGCTTCTGTGTCGCGTCGCAGCCGTTCGAGCAGCACGACGGTGGGGATGGCGTCGTGGTCAGCGAACGCGGCGCGGCAGTCGATGAGCAGCCGCACCCGGGTTGAGACGTCGTCGTTCTTGGCGGCCTCGGTGGTGAGCACCAGCACGGCCGCCCGGGCGCGCTCAGGCCAGTGCGCCCCGGCGTGGTCGGCGACGGCGACGAGGGGTTCCCAGGTGTCGGCGGCTCGGTCTTCTACCGGCATGTCCGGCTCGGCCTTCTCCAACAGTCCGAGGTCGGCGCGGAGCCATTCGGAGAGCAGCTCGGCGAGCTGGCGCAGCGCTGGGCGGTCGCGGCGGTGCCGGTAGGGGCTGACGCTCTCCCCGGGTGCGCGGCGGCGCATCCGGATGACCACGGCGCGGTCCTCAATGGTGTCGGGCATGGCCCCGATCCCGGCGAGCGCGGCCATCGCGAAGGTAGGGATGGACTCGACCCGGTTGCTCGCAGCGTCGTAGCGCTTGGCAGGTCGGTTGCGTTGGTGGCCGGCGTTGAGCAGCCCGCGTAGGTCCTCGTTGCCGTCGGCTTTCGGTCCGAAGATCGTGTCTGCCTCGTCCACCAGCATGGTCGGCGGATCGCTGGTGATCGAACGATATACCGCTGCGGGTGAAGAGTTGACCGTGATGAAGGGGTCTCGGCACAGCGCTTCGACCATATCGAGCAAGCGGGACTTTCCGCAGCGCTTCTCCGGGCCTCGAATCACCAGCCGGGGCGCGTGTGCCCAGGCAGGTTGGGCGTGGGTAGCCGCGATCCACAGAGTGACCGCGTCCACCGCGTACGGAGTAGGCAGTACCACGTAGCGGACCAGCGCGGCCCGGACGGAATCGAGCAGCACCGCGCCATCGACTGCTGTGGTGGTTGTTGTATCGGGTCTCATGCGGCCCTCCGGTGGCTGGTACGTGGGGTGGTGCGGCGAGGGTTGCGAGCCCCGGCGGCCAGGCCTGCGGTGATGACCCGGGCCACCTCGGCCGGTGTGCAGTCACAGTCGGCGTCGATGAGGACTAGGGCAGCGGTGGTGAGTTCGGCCCGGGCGGTGGTCTCGTCGAGCAGTCCGGCGCCAACGAGCTGCCCCAGGGCGTAAGCCGCGCGGCATAACACCGCGTTGTGCTGCCCTGGCGGAGCGATGCGTACCCGGTGGGTTTCGCCCCGAAGGGCGGCGGTGGCGTAGCCATCGGGGTTGGTGGTGGTGGCCACAGCGGGTCCTGAGAGCCCCGTAGCTGGTTTAGGCGTGAGGGTCTGGCCTAACCAGCCAGGCAGGACGGTGGGGTCTCGGTCGTCGTACAGCTCATATCCGCTCGGAGGGACCGGATTACCGGGTGCGACGACGTACCCGCCGTGGGCGCGGGTGTCGATCTTCCAGCCGATCACGTCCTGGGTGTTCCGCAGGTGCACTCCGGGTGGGGTGGTGTAGTACAGGTGCCACCCACCCGAGGGGGTGGATACCGCGTAAGTGGGGGTGACGGTGGTTTCCCGCTGACGGGCCAGCGCCCGCAGCACCTCGGCGCCAGAGCCGATCCCGAGGGTGGCCCACCGCTCGGGGATGGGCTGGCCGGGTTTGAGGGTGTCGAGGTCGATGACGACGAGCCCGGAGGGGCCGGTGGCGATGCCGATGGCGTAGGGGGTGTGACGCCACCAGTGGTGGATCTGGGCGGGGTTGGTGCTGGCCCGGATTTCCCACCGATCGATGACGGGGGGTTTCTTCGCGCCGGGAGTGATCGGGAACACGTGCCAGCCTCGCTCAGCGAGGTGCAGCGCCCACGCGCGCAGAGATGTGGTGGTGGCGTCCACGGCCGGTGGTCTCCTCGTCAGGGTGCTAAGGATTGGGATGCCTGGCCCAGCGGTGGGCAGGGGTGGTGCCGGGCCAGGCGCGCCCGGGTGGGCTAGAACGGCCCGCCGTCGCTGAAGTCGTCTTCGGGGTTGTCGCCGGAGTTGGGGTCGTTGTTGTGGGGGTGGGGGAGGGTGTCGAGCCAGGCCAGGGCGACGGCGGCGAGCACGGTCAGTCCGGCGCGTAGCCGCCAGGGGTCGGTGTGGCGGTAGGGGTAGGTGGCGAGGAGGGCTTTGCTGATGTCGCCGAGCGCGCCGCTGAGCGCGGCGTGGCGGTCACGCTCGGGGGCGTGTCGGCCCGCCGGGTTGGTGCGGCTGTGCAGCGTGGCCAGGTCGCGTCGGGTGTCCGCGATGGCGGTCAGGGTGGCGGGGGTGGCCGCGTCGTGGTGCGCGCTGGTGGTGAGTAGTTCGATCAGGGCGAGGCGCACCGCTTCGCGGGTTGGGACGCCGGTGGTGGGGTCGGTCATGGATGGTTCCTTTCGGGTGTGGGTCCTGCTTCGCCGTTTCTCTTGGTTACCGTGGGTAGTCAAATGTGGGCGTGCGGGGCCCGCCCGGGCACCGGGGGTGGTGCCGGGAGGATGAGGTGATGGGGGTGGGAAACGGGGTGTGGACGGGTCGGGGGGTGGGGGGGTCTACCCCCCGCTACCGTGCTGGTCGCGGGCCGCTACCCGGGGGCTCTACCGGGGTAGAGGCCCCCCGCTACCCACAGGCGTACGAGCGGGTGCGGGTAGCGGGGGGTCGGGTGGCGGTCGGGGTAGACCCCTCCCCTCTACCCGTCACTGTCCGTGTCCGGTTTTGGGAGTGGTTGCGGGGGCAGGGTGGCCCCGGCGGGCACGGCGGCTTCCAGGTCGGCGCGGCGGTAGCCGGCCAGGTTGACCCCCTCGACTTTGACCTGACGACCGGAGCGGGTAACTCCGGCGCGTTCGAGTTCCTCAGCTAGGCGTTCGGGGGTGTAGTCGCCGTAGGTGTCCTCGTCCATGTTGACCAACCGGGACAGGATGGTGGCGGTGTGCATGCGCTCGACGCCGTGCATGGCGTAGAGCACATCGGCCAGCACGGTGGGGATTGGGATGCCGGCGGCTTCGGCGGCGGCCACGGTGTCACTGGCCGCATCCCCGGAGAGCGTGCCCGCCGCGACCCGCAGCGCCCGGCCGTGGGCGCAGACCTGGGCGAAGGTGGGTAGGTCCATGTAGTCGCAGCGGACGATTTCGAACGATCCCGGGCCGGTGACCAGGACTCCGACGCCTTTGTGGTCTTCGGAGAGGATGGAGGCGTCGGCGCCTTGGGCGGCTTTGCCTTTGCCCAGCACCATGTCCGAGGACGTGCGGTCCACCACCTGGGTGCAGTACCGGTAAGTGATGATCTCCCGGAGTTTCGCCGGCACGCTGTCGGCGTCGGGGCGTTGGGAGGCGGCGTTGAGGATGAATCCGGCCGCTGGGGCGCGTCGGGCCAGGCGGGCGAGTTTCTCCACGGTGTCTTCTTTGATCGGTCCGGGCATGGCGGAGAGGTATTCCTGGAGTTCGTCGATGGTGATGAAGATGACCGGCATCCCGTAGCGGCGACTGATCTCCGGAGTCAACTTGCCCTCCGGACACACCGACGTGGGTAAAGTGCCCAGCACCGCGAACCTCCGTCCCATCTCGGTGATGAGTTCGTCGAGCATGGCGAGGAACTGTTGGATGGCTTCGTCTTCGGCACCGATGACGAGGCGGTGGGCTACGGCGCGCATGGGGCGCCAATCCGCGCCGCCTTTGCCATCGGCGACGTAGTGGCGCACGAAGGCATCGAGTACTCCGGCGGCGGAGGGCAGTCGTTGGGCGAAGGTCTTCCCCCGGCGGGGCAGCCCGCCGAAGAACATCGACTGCCACATCAGATACAGCAGAATCCGACGCCCCCGGGCGTCTTGGCCAAACGGGATCGGCTCCCACACCGAGAACTGCTCCATCGCGGTGAGCGGTGAGGGAGTCGGGGCGCCGAGGTAGGGGTCGTCATCGGCGACCCAGACGGTGAGGCGTCCGGCGTGGCCTCCAGCGGCGGCGCGGATGCGGGTCATGATGACTTGGATTTCGTCGACGCCGAGTTCGGCGGCGAGGGTGTCGCGTTTGGCGATCACATCCGCGGCGGTCTTCCCACCCCCACGCGGCAGATCCAGGGTGACCGCCCACCCCTTGCCATCCCGCAAGGGTGGGGTGACCAGTTGCGGGGTGGCATCAGCCTTGACCAGCCCAGCGGCGCGGAGGGCGTCGGTGAGCATGTCCGCCGAGAGCTCCAGAGCCACCGGCAACACCGGGCCCGGCGGCAACACCGAGGCAGTCCGGGGGCGGCCTATCCACAGTGCGCCGATTCCGGCGCCGGTCGCGGCCCACCACCCGAAAACCGGGCCGAGGGTGAGGAACCCGGCCGCCCCGGCTGATCCCCCGGACACGGTCAGCCACGCTGTGGTCTTCATCCGGACCCGGGCCAGCGCGCGGCGCTCAGTGATCAGCTCGCGGACCAGGTCCCACCGTTTGGCGTCGCGGGCGGCGGTGATCAACGGCCGGTACTCGCCGCGCACGCTCACCCACCCGAACCCCGCAGCGATGGCCCGAGCGGCGCCGCGCAGGGTCCACCAGGACAGCGCTAACCCGTAGGCCGGCGCGCGCCAGACGTGGAAGGCCACGTGCCGCCCGGCATACTCGACAGCCCACCGCGCCGTGGCCTGGGCGGTCTGTCGCGAACCCAACCACGGCGGCAACACCACCGGCATCGGCCGCCGGGTGTACTCCGGTTCGCTGACCAGTTCTCCCTCCAGCACCTCCGGTGCCCGTGGTACTTGTCCGCTCGCCGGGGTGGGGAATGGGATCACCGTCGCCTCCCGTCCCGAGTTCGGTGCGGCATCAAGCGGCTGCTGATCGGCACCGGGTGCCGGCTGCGGGCGGATGTTGTCGGGCTGGTCTGGCTGTTCGGGGGTCATCACGCGGTCCTCCCCTCAGAGTTGATTCGGATCGTGGTGTAGTGGACGATCGGGGTGCTCATCGGCGGGTTCCCTTGTTGATGTGCACGATCTCGGTGACGGAGAACATCCGGGCGATCACGCTCCCGGCGAACAACGCCGGCACCCCCAAGGCCACGCCCCACGCACGGGGGTCGGTGGTGAAGGCCACGACCGCCCATTGGATTGCGACGATCACCACCGTGGTGCCCAGGGCTCGGGCTAGGGTGCCGCCCATCCGGGTGACCTCTTGGGTTTGTTTCGCGACCTTGTACGCGCCCCGGGCGCCACTGCGAAACGCAGCCATGGCACCCAGTCCGGCCAGCACCATTAGCGCGACCAGCACGACAGCGGTAGGTGACTGGCTCATCGGGGCTCACCCCCGCGTCGGGGGGCCTGCTGGCGGGCTCGCCACAGCAGCGACACCACTCCCGCCACCACGGAGACGTCCCATCGGGCCAGCCAGTGCACGATGCGCTCGTCATAGGCACCCAGCTCCACCCCGTCCAGCGCGGCCAGCAGGGCCGCCCGACGTTCCTCGGTGGGCTCGTGGCGGTACCGGCCGTCGGGGTAGGAGACGAACGGGGTGTGCACACTGACCGGCTCGCGCTCCAGTGGCGCTAAGGACCAGCGCATCACGCCACCTCCCCCGCGCCGAGGCTCACGGCCAGCGGTCGCTGGCGTATCGCGGGGTTCTTGCCCGGCCCACTCAGGGCATCGATCAGCCACTCGGCTGGGCGGGAGTCGCACCGGCAGCACCGGCGGCAGTGCCGGTACTCACTGCTCGCCGGGTGCCCATCGCGGGTGACCGGGCGGCGCCAGTCGCTGAACTCATGGCCTTGGGCCTGACACGTCAGCATCGGTGCGCAGGCCGAGCACCACAACCGTCCACCCGGGCCAACTCGCCACCCCTCAGCGGCGGCCGCATCCAGCGCGGTCTCCTCGGGGGGCCAGTACGCCTCACCATCCGGGCTGGTTGGACTGTCCCCGCACTGGGCACAGTGGACACTCACCCAGGTCTGGACCCGTCCCATTCCGGGGAAAACGCCCCGGGCTGGCGTCACAACGGCGCCATGTTCTATCCTTGTCATTGTTCACTCCGGTCTCTGGTGTGGACAGCGCAGAAGCGGACAGGTTGGTAGCCAGGATTCCGCTTCTGCGCGTACGTCGGTCGTGTGCTTGATGAGGGTGTGCGGCATTACCGCACCACCCCCAGGCACGTTAAATTCCCTTCTAGATTTTCTTTGTGGTGTCTGTTATCGCGGGCTCAAGCACTTCTCGCACAGGCCGCTCTTACCCGTCTGGTACCCGTAGCGTCGGCACCGTCGGCAGTTCCGCCACGTCACGCGCACCCGACCCTTACGCATCCGCCGCAGCGCAGCCCGCTCAGCCCGCCGCGCAATCAGCCCAGCCCACCACCCGCGTAACCCCATCACCCTCACCTCCCTCCCTGACCGTCTCCCGCGTCAGGCGACAGCCCGGCTCACCCCAGCCATTCCGTCAAGATGTTGCGTAGCGTCTTGCCACCATCCTCATCAAGGGCGATCACGCATTCACCCGTGACATGGGGATCGAGCACAATCATCCCGCCCTGCATGCTCACCAGAAGATTCGCGAAACCGAGCGGACCCCGATGTGTCCAACACGTCGCCGGTATCGCCTTACGACGACGCTTGTTCGGACCGTCGGTGTAATAACTGTGCCAGTTCATCATGACTCTCCTCCTTGATGGTATGAGAAATTCATTCCGGTCTCCCATCGTTACCTTTGGCTTCTTCAAGTCCTTCTGGTGTTGTCATGACTCATCGCTGGGGGTGATGGTCTGGTCGGGGTCGAGGTCGGCCGCGATGCGGGAGGCTTCGCGTGCCAGCTCACGGCAGAACCGGGCCAACACCACTGCGCCGCCGCTGACCGATGGCACATCGATCACGACCCGACCCGGGTCCATGGACAGGACGAGCGAGGCCCAGCCGGGACCGATCTGCCGCACCCCAGCCCTGGCGTCCCGGCCGGGAGAGCAGGTCACCGTGAATGCCACGAGCCCCACCCGGCCCTTAGGCCGCAGCGGATCGGACATCGACCGAACCGGCAGCGACCAGCTTCGCCTCGGTGCCCTTTCCGCTTCTCTCATTGACGCTGACCTCATCGATCCGCGAGCGAACCGGCCGGTTACGCGCCTTGTCCTCCTGGGACTGGTACTCCGTCAGCGCGGTGACCTCTCCGACGACGTATGCACCCTCGGGGAACAGCTCGTTGAACTCCATCGGGAACCGCTTGCCGTATGGAACGGCCATCCTTGTCTCCTCGTCCTCACTCATCGGTTACTGGCTCAAGCCAGTTCTGGCTTGAGCCAGTTAAACACAAGCGGTCGTACCCGTCAAGCAACTGGCTTAAACCAGTTGTAGAGTGGGTGGCATGAACCTGAACCCAGCCGAGGGCCAACTGCCGAGCCGCCGGATCGCCGACGCGGTCCGCGCCCTGATCACCGCAGGGGAGCTGGCACCCGGGGACCAACTGCCCTCCGAGCGCGAGCTGGCGCGCCGCTTCGGCACCGCCCGCAACACCGCCCGCGAGGCCATCCGGCTGCTCACCGAAGAAGCCCTGGTCACCGCACACCACGGACGCGGAGTGTTCGTCCGCGAGAAACAACGCATGTTCCGCTGGGGCAACGAGCGCTACTCACGGCGCGTCTACCGCGAAACCGGACTCACCCCGTTCCGCCTGGAAATGGCGCGCCAGGGCAAGACCCCCCGCGTCGAGGTCACCTCCATCGAGCGGATCACCCCACCCTTCGACGTGGCGGAGCGGTTGAAGGCCTCACCCGAGGAGCCCTCGGTGCTGCGACGGTGCAACACCTACTACGCCGACGACGAGCCGCTGCAGGTGGTCACCACCTACCTCCGCTGGGCCGACGCCGAGGGCACCCCATTGCTGCAACCCGAAACCGGACCCGGCGGTATCTTCGGCCGGCTCGAAGAACGCGGCCACACCATGACCAGCGGCCAAGACGAAATCATCGCCCGAATAGCCAGCCGCAACGAAGCACAGACACTCGACCTGCCACCCGGCGTCCCCGTGCTCGACGTCCTGCACACCAGCCTCGACCAGGACGGCGAACCCTTCGAGGTCTCTCGGTTCGTGCATCGAGCCGACCGCGCCGGTCTCGTCTACAACTTCCCCGTCGAGGACTGATCCCTCGCGCGGGCCCTGCACGATCGAATCGGGCGTTCGAAATCCAGCCCCAAATACCGCGCGATCGACGCGTGGTCATCTAGCTCCGGCTTGAGTCGCATCAAGCGCTCATACAGCAAGAGGTTTACGACGCGACTCCCAACACGAAGGCGAAGCGATCCCTGAACTCCACCCGCTCGCCCGGATAACAGCGGCGAATCTCCTCCACCCCGGCAGTCAGTTCGTCGTCGTCAAACGTCGACAACAACGAGAGATAACGGTCGCGCACCATGGTCATATACCGCTCAGTGGGGAACGCCAACAGGAAATCATCGTAGGACAGCTCTACCGCCAGCCCCTCTTCCCTCATCGCCACAGCAATCACTCGGGGATCAGGCTGCAGCTTACGGAACCGGTCGTGCGCAGCCTGGAACAGCGGATACTCGATGCTGGTCGGCAACATCACGATGAGGAGGCGACCGCCCGGAGCTAGCAGCCTCGCCAACCCACCGATGACCGCTCCGCAGTCTGTGACGTGATGAATCGCCTCCTTGACCACAATCGCCCGGAACCGATCCCCCGGCAGCCGCGCCGATCCCGAGGTGAGATCCTCCGCTGACGCCTGCACAACCACCAGCCGCGGATCATCTGGAATCTGCTCCAGCATGCGCGCCGAGGGATCAACACACACCACAGACCCCGTGTGCTCCGCAAGCCGACGCGCGTACAACCCCGTGCCACACCCCACATCCAAGACCCGATCACCGTGCTTCACCCGCAAGCGAGCGAGGATGCAACCACTCATCCAATCCAAAAACTCCGGGCTATAGGCCCAGTTCCGCTCATACACCAGCGCCAGACGATCATAGTGGGTCCGCGTCTCTTCACGCACCGAATCTTCACACACCGAACGACGCCTCCATTCGCTCTCCCGAAGTCGCGCCCAGCACACACCGTATTACGAGGCCATGGCCGCCGTACGGTGCACGGCGCGGACAACACCGGGCAAGTGTCGGTGTCATGTCGGTCGAAGTTCGCGGGTACCGCGCTGTTCAGCCCGAATTCAGCCCAACTTGCCCGCCCGCACCCTCGGTTAGTCGGCGTTGCTGCCGAATTTGGCTCTATGAGATCAAGGCGCCGCCCGTGGCGGCGCTGGCGTGGTTGGGTTGCGTTTCTTGCTCGGCTGCCCGGCCGGTCCGGCCCGCTTGCTGCGCGCGGCCTGGCGGCCGTGCTCGCGCGGGCCGGCC
>JBATXM010000180.1:0-22666 GCA_049673305.1 Pseudonocardiaceae bacterium
ACTTCGGCGTGCACTCACCGCGCTGGCTCTCCCGCTTCGGCGACGCCACCCGGCTGGCCGAGCGCTACCGGGTCGGCCGGGTGCTGCTGGCCGGCGACGCGGCGCACATCCACCCGCCGACCGGCGGGCAGGGGCTCAACCTCGGCATCCAGGATGCGTTCAACCTGGGCTGGAAACTGGCCGCCGAGGTCAACGGCTGGGCACCGGAGGGGCTGCTGGACAGCTACCACACCGAACGGCACCCGGTGGCCGCCGACGTGCTGGACAACACCCGCGCGCAGATGGAGTTGCTGTCCGTCGAGCCGGGTCCCCAGGCGGTGCGCCGGCTGGTGTCGGAACTGATGGACTTCGAGGAGGTGAACCGGTACCTGATCGAGAAGATCACCGCGATCGGGGTCCGCTACGACTTCGGCGAGGAGCATGAACTGCTCGGCCGGCGGATGCGGGACGTGGGGCTGAAGCGGGGGCGCCTCTACGAGCTGATGCACGGCGGGCGCGGGCTGCTGCTCGACCAGACCGGCCGGCTCTCGGTGGCGGGCTGGGCGGATCGGGTCGACCACGTCGTCGACGTCAGTGAGGAACTGGACGTGCCCGCGGTGCTGCTGCGGCCGGACGGCCACGTGGCCTGGGCCGGTGAAGATCAGCAGGATCTGCTCAGCCAGCTGCCGAAGTGGTTCGGCGCGCCCGTCGGCTGAGCGCGCAGTTGTGGCCCGAAAGGGTGGGCTGTGGTGACGGGATGCGCGTCACCGCCGAGGACACCCCGGAAACCGCGCGACTCAAGGGCTCACTGATGATCCTCGACGTGCTCGCGGTGGCGGTCGCCGATCGGCAGCGGCTGCCGGAGCATCTGCGGTGTTCAGCGAGATCGTCACGTGGGTGTTCACCGAACGGGCGATAGCCCGGATCGGCCGGGGCTGGCTGACCTGAGCCGGTGAGTGGTTCACCTATGAATACAATTTCACCGCTGGCTGGCTAGCCGAGTTGCGCGTCGAGCGGATCCAGCCCGTCGAGCCCGGTCGGGTCTGCCCACGCTGCATCGGCGGGCGCCGGGCCGGCCCACGAGAGGGGTGGGACGGTTCCTGGGCGTTTCTGGAGCAGACCCAGCCGCACCTGGTGTTCGACGCGATCCTCCGCGCGGCCGAGCTCATGGGTAATCTGCTGGACGCCGACGAAGACGACGTGGTCGTTCTCGGCGAGCATCGAAACGCGCTGGCCGGCCTGCTGCCGCTGCTGGGGCTGGGGCGCTTTGACCGCCGAGCCTGCAACCAAGCCCTCGCCGCCTGCCTCGCCCCTACCACGGAGGTGGGGGCATGAAGGTCAGCGTGCGGGTGATCGTGCACCTCGACGACGCCGAAGACTCGGCCGTGGTCCGCGAGGTGTTCGCCTTAGACCGCGACGGGTTGGCTCCGAACACGCTAGGCCTGCAACTAGCCGAAGCGAAGGACCTGCTGGTCGCGGTGCAGGATAGTCTGGTCGAACACCAGGTCAACGCCGCGATCACCAAGCAGGTGCCCTGCCCGCATTGCGGGAAGCCTCGCCGGCACAAGGACACCCGCCCGCTTCGCCGGGTTGGTCTCCTACGGCATCACCGCGAAACTACTGGGCGAGCTGTTGCCGCTGGGCCGGCGCCTGCACCCTGACGTGGTGCGTCGCCAGACCCAGGCCGTGGCCCAGCGACTGGAGGACGAGCTCGGGGAGGAACGGCCCTGCTTCATCGACACCTGCCAACGCGACCGCGAGGAACTGCCCCGCCCAGACCTGCCGCTAACCGTCAGCCTGGACGGCGGCTACGTCCACTCGCGAGCTCCCAGCGCTCCCAGCGCTCGCGGCGTGGTGGCTGGTTCGAGGTGATCGCCGGCAAGGCCGTCCCGGCTGATGGGCGAGCCACCTGTTTCGGGTACGTGCAAACCTACGACACCAAACCCAAACGCCGGCTGTTCGAAGTGCTGAAAACCCAGGGCATGCAGGACAACCAGCAGGTCACCTTCCTCACCGACGGCGGCGAAGACATCCGCGACCTGCCCCGCTACCTCAACCCCCATATTGGTAACCACCGGATCCGGACCTGGAGCTGTCCACTGAGACAGCCACCAACCTGGCCACCGAGATCGGCAAGGGCTTGGAGCGGCTGAAGTGGTTCCTCTGGCACGGCAACGTCTTCAACGCCCTGCACACCGTCGAGGACATTACTGCCGATCTGGAGACGCTCCACCCCGACGGTGAGCCAACCAAGCTGCTCATCGCGGTGCGCGAGTTCGACAGCTACCTGCGCGTCAACACCGGGCGCATCCCCAACTACGGGGAACGCCGCCGCGCTGGGGAGGCCATCTCCACCACGTTCACCGAGTCGGCGGTCAATCAGGTGATCAGCAAGCGGATGGTCAAAAAGCAGCAGATGCGATGGTCACCGACCGGGGCCCACCTATTCCTCCAGGTCCGTACCCAGGTACTGAACAACGACCTGGCCACTCACTTCCAGCGGTGGTATCCGGACTTCACCCACCACGGCGGCCCGGTCGAGCTCGCCGCATAGCCGAGCCATCTCGGGTAAATGATCTCCCCCAGATCCGAACGATCTCCCTGAACGGCAACGTCACCCGGGTGCAACTCGACGGGCGCGCCGATCGCCTGGGCGTAGCGCTCCGCCAGCGGGATAGCCACGGTGAGGCAGTAGTGGCCTTGTTCGACCAGCAACTCCCGGTACACGCGGGCGGCGGTCGTCCCCACCCGTACCCGGTTCCACAACACGCTCACTGGCGCGGGCCTGTTTCTGGTCACCGCGACCTCCTCGATCGCTTCCCAGACCTTCGGGAGCACATCCCACTCCGCCGACGTCGGCGCCAACGTGACCACCACGTCACTGGCCGCCCGGATCGCGGACAGGACAATCCGACGCTGCAGCTCCAGCGGCGGCGTGTCGATGACCACCACGTCGAACAGCTCCGGAGCGACAAGACCACGCAAGCCCCGGCCCTCCTCATGCATCCGGGGCGAGGGAAGGCTCATCACCGGCACATCCCACTCCGCGTCATCGCGCCAACGCTGAAGCGTGCCCTGCGGATCGGCGTCCACACCCAGCACCCGATAGCCCAGCACGGCCCAGCCATGAATAAGCAGGCCCGCTGAGGTGCTCTTGCCACTACCGCCCTTCAGGTTCGTCACCGCGACCACTCGGGGAACACGCGGTCCTCGATCGGTTCCCAGTCGGTGTCGAGACATGAACCGAACATTACTGCGTGACGTCATGACGTCACGCAGTAGACACACCCCCACATCGCAGGTCACGGGCTCAACCATGCCCTCAACTGCATCACTTATTTCAATTCGGCTACTTAGCTTCTTAACTGTCGGCCCTGGCCATCGATGCCACCCTGGGCAAGGATTTGAATTCCGTCAACAACGCTCCAGATGATGCCCACCCATATCAGTGAGAGGCACAGTTGCGCGACTGCCATTCCGAAATGGCCAGTATAGAACCGGCCTGCCCCGAACGGAAGTAGTATCTGCAGCAGGCCAGCTGCCAGCTTCGACTTGTCAGATAGCGGCCGGTCGAAATCGTAACCGTAAAGCGATGAAGACCTGACTGCACCGGCGGGAAAGCCAGCTGACTGTGGCTGGTACATCGCGTGCGGCAGTATGGGTGGTGGGCGGTAGTGCGGAGCGGGCAGGTCGACGAATAACTCGTCAAGTTCGGCGACGGTGCGTGCGGTTGCCGCGCGATTGATCCGCTCGGTGTACTCGTCGACTTCCAAGCGTCCAGTCTCCATGTGTTTGCCCAACGCCTTCATGGCCGCCTCGCGCTCTACAGCGCCCACGCGAATCCGTCCATTCGGTTGCTCGGTCACGGCGTGACGATACCGCAGCGAGTCAATGGCCCACGACGGCTCCCGCGTCGGGTGAAGATCGGTGGCCCCGACGGCGTTGTCAACTTGGTGAGGTCGTCTGCGGCTGGGATGATCGGCGGGTTGATCTCGGTGGGGGAGGGCTGGGTTGATGGGCGCCATTGGGCCGTCGTACAAGGGGTTCCGCTTCCCGGTGGAGATCATTAGTCACTGTGTGTGGCTGTATCACCGGTTCCCGCTCAGCTTCCGCGAGGTCGAAGAGATGATGATGGAGCGCGGGGTCGTGGTCTCCCACGAAACGGTGCGGCAATGGTGTGCCAAGTTCGGGCAGACCTACGCCAACCAGCTGCGTCGCCGACGGCCCCGCCCAGGCGACAAGTGGCATCTGGACGAGGTGTTCATCAAGATCCAGGGCAAGACCCACTACCTGTGACGGGCGGTCGACCAGGACGGGAATGTCCTGGACATTCTGGTCACCTCCCACCGTGACGCGAAGGCCGCCACCAGGTTCTTCCGCAAGCTGCTCAGGGGGGCGCGGTCCGTGCCGCGTGTCCTGGTCACCGACAAGCTGGCCAGCTACGGGGTGGCCCACCGACGGCTGATGCGCAGCGTGGAGCATCGCCGATCGGAGTATCTGAACAACCGTGCCGAGAACTCCCATCAACCCACCCGGCAGAGAGAACGAGCGATGAAACGATTCCGGTCGGCCGGTGGCGCGCAACGGTTTCTGTCCGCGTTCAGCGGGATATCACCGCACTTCCGGACCCGTCGTCACCTGCTCCACGCCCAGGAGTACCGCAGCGACCGATCCGCCCCAACCATGCCCATGCGTGATCCGACAGCTCGAACTACCGAACAAGTTGACAACGCCAGTGAGCGACCGAACGGTGATCACCAGGGTCACGCGAGATCCCCCACCTCCCCCGGTTTGTTTCGCTCTCCTGCTGGGTAACATTTCGTTTTGTCGGCGCGTCGTTGTGATCTCTAGTTCTTGTTTCCAGTCGAGGGTCCCGCCGTTCCGGTAGTCAACAACCGCGGTCGCGGACCATGGCCTCGCTGGTCACGGTTAGCCAGCCAGGCTTGGAACTCCCGATGCCGGAATTGCACGGCAATACCGGAGAGGCGCATCAGTCCTGCTTGGTAGGCCCAATCCAGGAACACTGCCGGTCGTCTTGGCAGATCTCCCCGCTGAGCGAGGAGCATCGTGGCGAACATATACCGCAGCCACGGTGAGTTGGCCGCAAAAATGAGTCCGACCACGAGTGATACCACGGCGAACGGGAGCCCGACTCCGGACCCACTATTGGGTACGACGGCAAGTCCTACAGCAAGCCCACCCGCAAGCCCAATTACTAGCAAGATCGCGAACAGTACCGCCAGCCCGGCGACGAGCGCGCCCACGACCCCAGCCTTGAGCCCATGGCAAAATTTATCCGCGAGTATGAGGGCGAGTGAGAACGCAACCATCGCCGCGATGGTGTGGGTCAGGCCCTGCCGCACCAGCCGAGCGGGGCGGTCGATGGCTGTCGGGCGAGTGGCGGGTCCGCTACCGAGTCCCACTATGAGCGCTCCCACGAGCCCAAGCGTGATGAACTTGGGCGTGACCATTCGCAGGCCCGCGACGCCGACCGCAGGGGACACAAGCGAGACTATGAGCCCGGCTGCGATCCCGGCCGCGAGCCCGACCCCGAGCAACCAGCTGATTCGCTTGCGTCCGGCGTACGTACGCAGACTATTGAAATCGAGTCGCCGTAGATCGATCGCAGGTCGTAACGCTATCCACGCGGCTACCACGACGAACGCCCCTAGGCCGAGAACGGGCAGCACGTCGGGCGGCCATTTGGTTAGGACACCCACCGCGAGGAGAGCACCTGCCGCCGTTGTCGTGACTGCCGTTGCGGCATAGCGCGGAGCGCGCCGTCCCGCTGCTGACCACAGCAGGTCGAGCCGTAGGTCACTGGGAGAGCCTCCGCCCTCACCTTGCCGGACCAGATGGCGCGCCAGCGTGGTCAACCACCGGATTACCTCCGGGGCGGCGTAGTGTCGACCTATCGGCGGACGATGCTGCTCAAGGACCGCCGGAACCAGCCGAGCGAACAGGTGCTCATCGAGCTCGGCGGCAGTGGCCAACCTGGTGAGCTCGTCGGGTGTGCTGGCGGGGTGATGGTAAGCAGTGACTGTGAGGAACAGCCGCAACGGCGAGCCCAGGGCGGCGGCTAGCGGATCATCACTGCCCTTGCTGGCAGTGAGCCGCTCGACGATCGGGCGCCAGCGGACCCGGTCTGCGGGGTGGGGGAATCGGTAGGTCAAATAGTTGACCACGCTCAGCGCGGTCAACGGCTCGACACCAACCACGGTGGCGTCCTGGACCACCTCGCGTCGGCCCACGTTCAAAGTGGCCTCCCGCGCAGCGGGAGTGGCCTGCTCAGTGGACCCGAAGGGTCCGCTGAGCTGCTCATAGCGGCTGGTCCGGCAGGTAACCACGACGGGCCGCACGCCGCCCGCCGAGGGGTGGTTGACCGCACGGACCACCGATGCCGCGCGTCGCGGTTCGACGTCGTCGGGGTCCATCTCGTCCAGCCCGTCGAGGACCGGGAGGATCCACCCCCTGTTCACCAGCGGGGTAGCGACCTTGATGCTCAGCCCGAAGACCGCGTTCAGATGTTGGATCAGCCAACGATCCAGCCGGTCGGACACGACTTGCGCCGCCGTCACGTCCAAGTCATTGCGAGGGTCGAAGTCGAACGCGGACAGGCTCAGCCGCACCGGCACTCGCGGCAAGGGACGGGTGTCATCGGCTACGGCCAGCACAGCTTCAGCGAGGTCAAGGACCAGTTGAATCGCCAAGACAGTCTTGCCCGCGCCCGGCTCGCCCAGCACGACCAGCCGACCCCGCTTCAAGCTCCGATAATATCCTGCGGCCTTGCGCAGCGTTCTCTGTCGATTGCCGCCGTCATCGCGCCAGTAGGTCAGCGTCGGCGGGGCAAACGACACATCGGCCGGTTTCAGGTCGCCGCTGTCGGCCATGAGCCGGGCCAGAGCACTGGCTTCCTGATCATGAACTTTGCGAGCTAGTTGCTTAGCAGTCTCCAGCAGCTGATCATCACTGACCGACTTCACCCAAGCCATGATCAGCGGCGCGGACAGACCAAAGACCGCCGTCACAAGCGACGGCCCCAGCAACTTCGCGATGTCTGTGGCGCTGACCTGCGTCAGCCTCCACACCGTAGCCGCTGCCACAACGGCGGCCAGGCCACCGGCAACCGTCACCCCACGATGCGAACGCAACCAACCCATGAGCACGACTTTGTAGCAGAAGCTCAACTCGCGGGACGGTGACCCTCGCCGCCTAGCGTTGGTGGTAGTTTAAACTAGACGAATCGGATATATTGACTGCGACGTGTTCGTCCCGCATGCCTTTGTGCGACGTCTCGTGAGTTCGTGGAAGGGCACTGTCGCATTAAGGCGAAGGGCGGCCTCGCCACACGGCACAGCGGAGAGGCAGGCCCTCAGGCACCGTGGAGGACCGTAACAAGCCGGGCATCTAAAGGCCTGTCGAAGGGCTTCTGGGCGGACGGGTGGAGCAGGCCTGGTGGGAGACCGTTCAGATCTGGGGGAGATCATCTACCCGAGAGCGAGGCAAACCCGCGGGAGGCAGCGCTGAACTGGGGGTAAGTGCTGAAAGTCCAGGGCAGCGATGCCGTCCGCATCCGGGTGCTCAACGAGCAACTCACCCGCACTGGACTCACAGGCCAACCGCGCTCGTAGCTTCGCCTCCCACGGTTTGCCGCACTCTCCGGTATCCGGGCTTCACCCACCACAGCGGCCCGGTCGAGCTCACCGCATAGCTGACCCCTCTCGGGTAGATGATCTCCCCCAGATCTGAACGGTCTCCCACCTACCCGCCGCTGACCCGCGAGCGGCTCAACTGGGTGGCCCACAACTACCTGCGCTCAGCCACCCACGCCGGCGCGAACACCCGGCTGGTGGATCACCACACGCCGCTGCCGCTGGCCCAAGCCTGGGGTGGTGGGGAGATGGCCAGCGCGGACGGGATGCGCTTCGTCATCCCGGTCTCCACCATCCACGCCGCCTACAACCCCCGCTACTTCGGCCGCCAGCGCGGGTCCACCCTCTACTCCTGGATGGCCGACACCCACATGGTGTTCGCCCAGACCCTGATCCCCGGAACCCAACGCGACAGCCTCTACGCCCTCGACGGGCTGCTGGCCAACCCGACGCTGATCCGCCCGGCGATGGTGTCCACCGACACCGCCGGCGCCTCGGAGATCGTGTTCGCGCTGTCCTGGACCCTGGGCTACCGGTGGGCACCCCGGCTGGCCGACCTGCCCGACCAACGACTCTGGTACATCCACCCGCACCGCGACTATGGCCCGCTCGCCGGGCTCGCCCGGCACCGCATCAACACCCGGCTCATCACCGAGACCTGGGACCAGACCGCTGACGGAACGCAACAATCGACCGGTTCCTGATGTTCTGTGCAGGTGACCACTGACCCGCGCGGCCAGTCGGTTGGTAGAACTTACGTGTGGTGGCTGGCGGGGTGGACAACTCGCCCGGTCAGCTGCGTGACTGCCCCGGCTTCGGGCGCGTGTGGACTGCGGCGACTATCTCTGGCTTCGGAAGCTATGTCACCACCCTCGCCATCCAGGTGTTGATCGTGGTGACGCTGCACGAGGGCGCGGGCGGTGTCGGTTTGGTCAGCTCCGCCCGTTGGCTTCCGTACCTGCTGTTCGGATTGTTGGCCGGCGTGCTGATCGAGCGTTCCCGACGACGACCCCTACTGATTGCCACCGATCTGGGCCGAGGACTGTTACTGATCGCGGTGCCGCTGCTGGCCCTGGCCCACCGGTTGTCGCTGCCCGTGCTCATGGGGTTCATGGCGGTCTTCGGACTGATGTCGCTGGTGGGCGACGCGGCGGCCCAATCGTTTCTGCCACGGCTGGTACCAGCGCATCTGTTGACCGCGGCGAACGCCCGGCTCGATCAAAGCGATGCCGTCGCTCAAACCTCCGGGCCCGCGCTCGCTGGCGGGCTCATCTCGTTGCTCGGCGCGCCGGTGGCGGTGCTCATCGATGCGGCCAGCTACCTTACCTCCGCGCTGCTGCTGCTACGTATTCCGATCGTTGAGCCACCGCGCCGACCGGTCGCACTGCGCGGAATCCGAGTAGAGGCCACCGAGGGCCTGCGCTGGGTCTATGGCCACCCCACCCTTCGACCGCTCGCGCTGAACACGCACGGCTGGTTTCTGTGCAATGCCGCCGCCGGTGCGGTGTTGCCGCCGTTCGCGCTGCGCACGCTGGGGCTCAGCGCGTTCGGCCTCGGCGCGGCCATGGCCGTGGGAGGGGTCGGCGGCCTGATCGGCAGCCTGGGCGCCACTCGGCTGGGTGCGCGCTTCGGCGCCGGACGAGTCGTCATCGCCTCCCGCGCGGGGACCGCGGCCGCGTGGGCGCTGGTGGGCCTGAGCACCCCTCACTGGATGGGCTGGGCGCTGTTCGCGGGCGCGCAGCTGTTGGTGGGCCTGTCGATGGGCGCGGAGAACGCCAACGAGATGGGATACTGGCAGGCGGTCACGCCAGATGCTCTGCAGGCCCGCACCAACGCCACCAGGCGCTCGATCAACCGCGCGATGATCGTCCTCGGCGCGCCCGCTGGCGGGTTCCTCGCTGACGCGTTCGGCTACCGAGCGATGCTCTACACAGCGGCGGCGGGCTTCCTCATCGTCTCAGCCACGCTCGCGGCATCCCGGTTCCGAACCGCGAGGATCGACGACGCAACCGCCCCGCAGAAAGGATCTCCGAACGCCACGATCCCGAACCCGCCGCAATCTTGACCAGCCCGGCGAAAACGCCGTGGATTCACGGCGAAAAACCTTCATTCTCCGCGAACCCACGGAGGAGGCCCCGTTCAGGATCCTGTTCCGATCCTCGTCACAGGCCTAGATCGGGTACTGGCGTGGGGTGTCTTGGATCGTGATCCAGCGCAGCTCGGTGAACTCCTCGAGTGCAGCCTTGCCACCAAACCGTCCCCAGCCGCTGTGTTTGACGCCGCCGAAGGGCATCTGGGGCTCGTCATGGACGGTGGCATCGTTGATGTGGCATATGCCGGTCTCCAGTCGCCTGGCCACGACTAGCGCGGTGTCCACGTCACGGCTGAACACCGCGGAGGAGAGTCCATATTCAGTGTCGTTGGCGACGCGAACAGCCTCATCAATATCCTCCACCGCCACGATGGCGACCACAGGACCAAAAGACTCTTCTGAGTACACGCGCATCTCGGGTGTGACGCCCATCAACACGGTTGGTTCAATGCAACTGTCCTGGGCTTTCCCCCCCGTGACTAGTTTCGCGCCTTTGGACACCGCGTCCTGGACCAGATCGATCACTCGCTTGAGCGCGTCCTGACTGACCAGCGGACCGATCTGGGTGTCTGGCTCGCGCGGGTCACCCATTTTTAGCGTCTGAGCCCGCTCGGCCAGCCGGTGCGCGAACTCGTCCACCACCGAGCGGTCGCTCACGATGCGCTCCGTCGACATGCAGATCTGTCCCTGGTGCATGAAGGAGCCAAAGTTGGCGGCGGCCACCGCCCGCTCAAGGTCCGCGTCAGCGAGCACGACCAGCGGGGCCTTGCCTCCCAGCTCCAACAGCACCCGCTTGAGATGTCGCGCGGCCAACTCAGCGACAATCCGCCCGACCCGGGTGGAGCCGGTGAAGTTGATCCGCCGCACCCTCGGATGGGCGATCAGCTCTTCGACAACCACGGCGACGTCCGCGGGATCATTATTCACAAGTTGAACCGCGCCCGCGGGAACACCGCCGTCATGCAGCGCGTCCACTATGGCTGCGTGGGTGCGTGGGCACTGCTCCGACGCCTTGAGCACCACGGTGTTGCCGTACGCCAGTGGCGCGGCTACCGCCCGCACCCCGAGTACAACCGGCGCGTTCCACGGCGCGATGCCGACCACCACCCCAACCGGCTGACGCACCGCATATGCCCGCTTGCCTGGAATGTGCGACGGGATTGTCTCCGCCGTCGCCGCGCCGGCCTGACTCGCGGCGTAGGCGAGCATTTCGGCGCCAAGCCGCACGTTGAACATGCCCCAACTCCAGGTGGCGCATGTCTCGTCGGTGACCAAAGCCGCGATCTCAGCCTGCCGCTCCATCAGCAGGTCCCGCGCCCGCTCCAACCGTCTGCGGCGCTCGGCCGCTGGTGTCGCCGACCACCCCGGGAACGCTCGCTGGGCCGCTTCCACCGCAGCGCGAGCGTTTGCGCGAGCCCCCGCGACCCGATCAGTCGCACCACCCACGGCCCTAACTCTACACATTCCCGCAGTGCGGGTCCGGGACGAGAGCGAGGCAAACCGTGGGAGGCAGCGCTGAGCCGGGGAATCAGTGCCGGCGGCCGAGGTCCAAGGCGGCGATGCTGTCCGCATCCGGGTGTTCAACGAGCAACTCACCGGCACTGGATTCACAGACCAACCGCGCTCGTAGCTTGCCTCGCCGGGTAGGTGTGAGTTCCTGCGGTTGCTGGCGGAGACGATCGAGTTCGGGGCGACGACCGACGCCGCGCTGGTGCTGGATGCGGTGAAAGCCTTGCCAGCGCTGCTCGAGGTGGGTCCGACCAAACGGATTCCGGCCGGTTTTCTCGATGCCCGCAAGATCGCGATCGAGGTGGTGACGCCGGGCTGGCGCGAGCTGTTGTTGCGGCGCGGACGCCCGCCGGAAACGGTGGACCGGGTCGCGTACGTGTTGGCCTGTGACGAGGATCGGAACACGATCCTGAGTCACGACTGGAAATCTGTGACGACCGGTGGCCTATTCTGTGCGACAGCACGGCACCTGAAGTAGGCAAATGCCATCTACGGCGGACGTGATAGTGATACGTCTGGCCGCTGCCCTCACCCGGCTCTTCCCAGCACCCGACGAGCCTGATCATCAACGCCCGAGACTGCTTGACCAGGAGTGTTCAGGATCCTGTACGCATCACAGGCTTGCTGTGGTTGCGGGGCGGGCTGTTCGTGCTGAGTAGGGCGTGGCGTGGTGAGCGCGGCTTGCAGGGCCTCGGTCTCGCGGCGGTGCTCGGCGCGCATGGCTTCCAGGGTTGCGTCGGCGCGCTGCCGTTCGGCTGCCAGTTCCTCGCGGTGGGGTTTCGGTGTTGACCGGGCCATCTGAAGACCTACGGCCCCTTCTGGCCGTATCCCACTCATACCCGTGGCCCGGCTCCAAGGAGGCGGGAGGCCCGGGAAATGGTAGAGGTGCCCGGGCTTGACAACCCTGGCGGTGGATGGTAAAAAATATGCCGACAACAACGGTGGACAGGTCAGGAAGCGCTCGCACGAGGCAGCGCAAGAGGCAGGTGCACAAGAACACGCAGGAGGTTGAGGAACGGTCACGATGGAGGTGGTCGCCGCGACGTTTTGGCGTACATCAGAATCACGACAGGTTCATTCCCTCTAGAAAGGGGCCCGGCAGATTCGGCCGGGCCCCTTTCCTTGTTCACTCCTCGACGCCGCCGAGCGGATCCGTCCGAGTTCGGTGCCGTGGCTGTGTCGGGTGAGCATGATGATTTTGGTTGACGATCGGGTATGAGCGGGATACGGCCAGAAGGGGCCGTAGGTCTTCAGATGGCCTGGTCAACAGCCTTCGTACCTGCCGCTGACCAGCGATGCTGCCGCTCCAGCCCCGCCGGCTTCGCCCAGGTCACGCGTCTAACGGCCCCTTCTGGCCATATCCCGCTCATACCCGAACCTCGAAGGTCGCAGTGGCGGACAGCTGTGCGAGCAGTCGGGCAAGCGCCGCTGCAGCCTGCGCCGTGACCGCTTCGAGCGTTGCGATCGAGATGGCATGGTCCGGCATTGTCAGGTCAACCTTGATCGTGATCTACTTTGCTAAAGTAAACACAAGATGTGGTGGTCATGCTCGCTGCGCGGTTGGCATTTTGTGCTTTGGCTCTCGGCGTGGTCGGCAACGTTGATGTGTGGGTTGAACATCAACGCTGCGGCGGTCCTGCTGGCCTCCGATGGTGGAGATCGGGTTCCGGCGGGTAGCCTCGCCGTCAGCGACGATGGACATGGGTGGTCGCGGCGGCAACGGCGGCGCCGTGGCGCAGGGGATGCGACCAGGGGGCACGATGGCGATATCGGAGTTCGTCAAGCGCAAGCTGGCGATGGCCTACTACCGCTTCGACCGCGACAAAGACGGGGTCGTCACCGAAAGCGACTTCGTGCACCTCGGCCAGGAGGTGGCGCGGTTGCGTGGCGTCGAGCCGGGCAGCGTCGAGGCGGACCGGATCGTCGAGGCCCACCGGGGGTGGTGGGACGCCTACTTCAAAGGCGGAGACGCCGACGGTGACGGCCAGGTGACCCTTGAGGAGTACTTCGCCTTCGTGGGAGCTTGGGTCGGCAGCGAGCCCGAAGCCCTCACGCATGCCATCCAGGGCAATCACCTGGTCTTCGACACGATCGACGGGAACAGTGACGGGAAGCTCAGCCTCGACGAGTTCTCGCTCTACCTTCAGGCCTACGGCCTGGAAGATGATCACGCCACCAGGGCATTCGGCTACCTCGACCTCGACGGTGATGGTTACATCTCCCGGGCTGAGTTCGCCAAGAACATGAGCGAGTACTACATCTCCGAAGAGCGCCCCTCGGCGAGCGAGTGGTTCTTCGGCGGTCACTGACCTCCGGACACCCAGGGAACTAGAAAAGCGTGACAAATCGGGGTCGCGACCTCATGTCGCGACCCCGATTTGTCACGCTTTCGCCGTGTTAGCGGGTTTGGGGTGCGGCGCTGGCCGGAGTGGTGGTCTTGGTCGGGTAACGCCGAGATACGGGTAATCGGGACCGTGAGCGCGATAAGTGCTGTTCAGCGGTCGGTGGGGAGCAGATCAGCGTCAAACAGCGTTGATCAGTCGTAGTCTTCGCCCGCGCCTACGACACCTCATCAGCCGCCAGCGTGAACACCGTCGCATGGGCTACGGAGAGTACAGACCTCCAGCAGACAGCTTGGCAAGGGCCTGGTTGTACTCCTCGTCTGATGCTGCGACGTACTCAGGGTTGGTGGCCAAGAAGGTCGCCAACGCGTCAACCTCGGCACGAAGGGCCAGCTCACGTAGCGCGGCAGATGCCGCTGCGGCCATGTCAGCACGTCGGACGCAGCCCTGGCGTTCGACGTAGGCGGCAGTCGTGTCGTCGAGCTCCACCTCAAGGCGTTGGCTCATGCTTGTCCATACTACGGACAGTCCCAGGGGGCTTGACAAGAGGGCTTCGCATGGTGACTTCACGCGATGACTTGCGGTGGCGGTCTGCCGAGGGCGAAGCAGTGCAGCTCTCGATTGCACCCAAAGTGCATAATGGGCGCAAATGCCTGCATCGAAGTACAGCCCAGAGCAAAAAGCAGAAGCTCTGAAGACGCATGAGGAACGCAGGTGTACGCGATGAGCCAGCGATTTCAGCGGAAGCGACCCGCAGACGCAGACGACGGGGACGTACTCGCTGTAGGCGCCGGCGACACCGTTGATGGTGCTCAGCGCCCCGACGCCGTTAGTCACTATGAGTCCCGAGATCCCGTTGAGCCGCGCATACCCGTCAGCCGCGTAGGCGGCGTTCAGCTCATTGCAGTTGCCCACCCACATGAACTCGTTGCCGTCCTCCATCTGCGGCAAGAACTCCAGGTTGAAGTCGCCGGCGACCCCGAACAGGTGCGAGATACCCGCCTCCCGCAAGCGCCGCAGCAGGAAATCCCCGATCGTCATCGTCGAACGCGTAGTTGTCGTCAGACTTACTCACCGGGCGCTTAACGGCATCGTAGGCGCCCGCAGAGCCGCCACCAATCAGTAAAACGACTTAAAAACCCGGGATCAGCCGGCGCTGACCGTAGAACACGCGGCCCGCCCTGACGCAATGCAGTCAATCGGGTCTGTTGCGTTGACGGATGACGGGCTTGGGCAAGGTGGGCCGATGCGTCATCGCTCTGCTCGTGTGCCAGCGCCCAGATCCAGCTTCGCGGGGTTCCGCTTCTTACCAGAGGTGATCATGATGGCGGTGCGGTGGTATCTGCGCTACGGCTTGTCCTACCGCGATGTCGAGGAACTATTCGCCGAACGCGGTATCAGTGTTGATCACGTCACAATCTACCGTTGGGTGCAGCGGTTCACGCCACTGGTGATCGACGCTGCCCGGCCCTGCCGGCGCACCCCGGGAGATCGCTGGTTCGTCGATGAGACGTACGTCAAGGTCGCTGGGTGGTGGGTCTCTCTGTACCGGGCGATCGACCAGCACGGCCAGGTCATCGACGTGCTGGTCTCCCAGAAGCGGGATCTGGCGGCCACCCGTTGGTTCTTCACCCGCGCCCTCGCACACGGCCCTCGCCCGGCCGAGGTGAGTACCGACCGGGCGCTCGCCTACCCGCGGGTGTTCGATGAGCTGCTGCCCGCCGCCTGCCACGTCATGGAGAAGTACGCGAATAATCCGATCGAAGCCGATCATGGCCGGGTGACGTCCCGGCTGCGGCCGATGCGCGGCCACTACGAACTCGGAACCGAGGAACCCCCAACGCTGCGGGTGGTGGCTGCCTTCACCGAGCTGGTCATGGCCCTCTGAACAGATCACGAGAACGGATCCAGCCTGCCACCACTTCGCACAACGCAACAGCGCCCACGTATCCGGTCGCTACCCGAGCTTCGCGATCACGATCTCTAGATCTGCACTCGACTCCTGCCTGACCGCGACATCGATCTCGTCCCGTCGGCAGATCCAGTCGCGGGGAGGAGATGTTCGCGCAGCGTATTCCCCTGGTAGTCGGTGCGGAACACGCCACGCTCCTGTAGCAGCGGCACGACTTTGTCCGCGAACTCGTCCAGTCCCCCGGGCGTGATGTGCGGGATGAGTATGAAGCCGTCACTGGCGTCGGCCTGGACGAAGTCGTTGATCGTGGCGGCGACGGTGGCCGGCGAGCCGACGAACGAATGCCGTCCGGTGATCTCCACGATCAGCTCCCGGATGGAGAGATCCTCCGCAGCGGCCTTCGCGCGCCATTCGTTCGCTGTCGCGGCAGGGTCGCGATACCTCCGCACGCTTGCCCGGCCACGGGCCACGGTGTGCTCGCCGAGGACCGGGTCGATCTCGGGCAGTGCTCCGTCAGGGTCGTAGGATGACAGGTCCCGGTTCCACAGCTGCTCCAGGAACCTGATCGCGGTCTGTCCGCTCACCTGCTGCAAGCGCACCTCACGGGCGAGTTCCCAGGCCTCGGCGTCGGTGTCGGCGAGGACGAATGTCGCCGCGGGCAGGATGACGAGTTCGTCATGGGTGCGGTTGTGCCGGGCGAGGCGTCCCTTCACGTCGGTGTAGAATGCCTGGCCCTCCTCCAGTGTGCTGTACCGGCTGAATATCGCGTCTGCGCTCGAGGCGGCGAACTCCCGCCCTTCGTCGGAGTCACCGGCCTGGAAGATCACCGGACGCCCCTGTGGGCTGCGCGGTACGTTGAACTGCCCGGCGATGTCGAACTGTGCGTCGTGGTGCTCGAACTGGCCCGCGTCGGCGTCGGCGAGGAACACCCCGGAGTCCTTGTCGGCGACGATCTCGTCGCCGCGCCACGAGTCGAACAGTTCCCACGTCGTGTGCAGGAATGTCTTGGCGCGCTCGTAGCGCTGGTCCTGCGGCAGGAAGCCACCTCTGCGGAAGTTCTCACCGGTGAAGGCGTCCCACGAGGTGACGACGTTCCACGCGGCGCGTCCGGCGGAGAGGTGGTCGAGGCTGGCGAACTGGCGAGCCACCTCGTATGGCTCGTTGAACGTCGAGCTGATCGTGCCCGCGAGTCCGATCTTGTCGGTGACTGCGGCGAGCGCCGCCAGCACGGTGAAGGTGTCGGGCCTGCCGACGACGTCGAGGTCGTAGATCTGGCCGTTCTGCTCGCGCAGCCGCAGGCCTTCGGCGAGGAAGTAGAAGTCGAACTTGGCCCGTTCTGCGGTCTGGGCGAGGTGCACGAACGAGCTGAAATCGATATGGCTACCGGCGCGTGGATCACTCCATACCGTGGTGTTGTTGACGCCGGGGAAATGGACGGCCAGATGGATCTGTTTGAGCGGCTTGCTCACCGGACGCTTCCTTTCAGGCCGTGGCGTATCGGTTGGCTGGACGGGTCAGTCCCAGCAGGTCGCGCAGGGTGTCGGCCTTGTACTCGCGGCGGAACGCGGCGCGCCGCTGTAGTTGGGGCACCAGCCTGCGGGTGATCTGTTCGAGGTCGTGGGTGATCGAGCCGGGGCGCAGCCGGTAACCGGAGAGCCCTTCGGCCTGCAGTTCCTGGAGCAGGTCGGCGAGCTGTGCCGGGGTGCCCGCGAAGATGCGTGCGTCGCTGTCGTAGCCAGCTCCTGCGCGGTGGTCGAGACGCGCTCTGCGCTCGACCGCGGACGCGGCATCGTCGTCGAGGAAAACGACGAGATCGCCGAAAACGTGCAATGGAGCCTCGCCGCGACCAGCGAGGCCCTGCTCATGCCGGATCTCGTCGACGATCGCCCGCGCCTGCCCGGCGTTGTGCGGCGTGACGTAGACGAGGTCGGCGGATCGGGCGGCCAGCCGGTACGACGGGGTTGCATGCGCGAGCAGGCTCACGATGGGTTGGCCCTGCGGCGGGCGGGGCGTGATGGACGGACCCTTCACGCTGAACCATCGGCCTTCGAAGTCGATGTAGTGCAGTTTCTCGCGGTCCACGAAGCGTCCTGTGGCGGCGTCGCGGATCTCGGCGTCGTCTTCCCAGCTGTCCCAGAGCCGGCGCACGACCTCGACGTAGTCAGCGGCCTCGTCGAGGAGGTCACCAACGACCTGCTCTACCCCCGGCTCGGCGCGGTCCGGTGCGGGGATCGCGGGAATCGAACGCCTGCCGAAGTGCGCGGCCTCGTGCGCACCTCCAGACATCTGCACGCGCACGCCTGCACGGCCGGTGCTGACGTAGTCGAGCGTGGCGATCGCCTTGGAGATGTGGAACGGCTCGGTGTGCGTGACCACCACGGTGGGAACGAGACCGACGTGTGTGGTCGTCGGCGCGACACGCGAGGCGACGAGCACCGCGTCGAGACGGCCGCGCACCTGGTCGGTGCGGCGGTCCGGCCTCCCGTAATGCGAGGACTGCAGGCCGAGCGAATCCTCGATCGTGACGAGGTCGAGCAATCCGCGTTCGGCTTCCTGGACGACGTCGACCCAGTAGCGCGCGGTGAACAGTTCGTCCGGACGAGCCGCAGGTTCGCGCCAGGCGGCGGGATGCCACCCGGTTCCGTCCAGGGCCACGGCAAGATGCAGGGGACGAGACACTCGGCTTCTCCTTACGAATCGTGCGGTTGGTGGGCGCGATCGATCAGACCTGCGGGGTGAGCGCGGACAGCGCGTGCGAGGCGCGGACAGCGGAGGTCAGGCTCATGAAGCACTCCCCTCACGGCCGAACTCGTCAGCACCTCGCGGCGAGTCGAGGTCGGGCCGAGGTGGTGTGCGTTCGCCGGCCTGTACCGCCACTGCGAGGCGGTTCTCCATCGGCGGGAGCGGGCAGGTGGCGAACGCGGTAAACGCGCAGGGCAGGTTGACCGTGCGGTTGAAGTCGAGAAGGACCAGGCCGGCCGGATCCGGCGGGTCGAGGTACAGAGACCGCCCGCCGCCGTATGTGGAGATGCCGGAAGTGGCATCGCGGAAGTGCAGTAGCAGCCTCCCGTCGCGGCTTTGGAGGGCGACGAGCGCAGCCTCGGCGTCAGCGAGCCCGAATCGCACGACCCCGACTGCGGTCGGGAAGTGGTGCAGCCCCTCGACCACCGCATCCACCACGATGGGCCGTGGCTGCGGGTAGGGCTCGAATGTCGCGTCGGTGATCCAGCGCTCGTCCACGTCGAACGCCGGGACACCGGTGAAAGCGGTGCGGGTGATCGCTTGCGGGTCGCGCACGCGCAGGGCGTACTCCTCGGTGCGGCGGATGACCTCCACCCGTCGATCCCCGTGCGTCATGAGCACGCCGGGCAACCCGTCACCAGGTTCCAGTGTGGTGGTCCCCTCGACTGTCTGGTCGTCGATCTGCAGGCCATCGGCCGCGGCGGCGATGAGTTCGACGCCGCTCTCACCGCGGGCACGCCAGGTCCCCAGCAGACCGGGGAACGCGCGGGGGGTGTCGTCGAGCCAGTGCAATGCGGTGAGGCTGAGCCAGCCGTGCGGTTCGCGAAGCTGTTCCTCGCGGTTGGCGTGCCAGGCGGCCCACGCCGCGCGCAGACCAGGTTCGGTGGTCGTCATCGGGACCTCCTCGCTATGAGGCGTCACGGGCGATCGCCCGTGACCCGTTTCCTGTTGTCTCGGGCGGCGGCGAGGGCCAGGCCTCCGCCTTTCGTCCGGACCATGCCCTGGCCAGCAGCTCGACGCTGCGGACCCGGTCGGCGTGATCGGTAGTGATCGTCGTGACCAGCAGCTCGTCGGCGCCGGTGACCCGGGCCAGCGTGGCCAACTTTTCGACGACGGCGAGTGGGGAGCCGACGATCTGGGTGGTGACCCGGTCGGCCACCGCTCGGCGCTCCTCCTCGGTCCACACCCGCGAGCGGGCCTCGGCGGGGGTCGCATAGGGCTGCGCGCCGCGGCCGGAGCGGATGTCGAGTACCCACTGCCCATAGGGGGCGGCCAGTTCGCGGGCTCGGTCATCGGTCTCGGCCACCACCACGTCGGCGGACACCATGACGTGAGGCCGGTCAAGGGTCTGCGATGGCCGGAAGGCATCGCGGTAGGCCGCGACAGCGTCCAGGACGGTGCTCGGTACCGAGTGGTAGCTGGCTGCGAAGGGCAGCCCCCGGGTGCCCGCGACATGAGCGCTCTCCCCCGCGCTCGATCCGAGCACCCACATCTGCACCTGGGCGCCCTCAGCGGGCAGCACGGTCAACGGGCGCCCGTCAGGCGTCGTGGCGGTCCCCGCGAGATAGTCGGCGATCGCCGCGACCTGTTCGTCGTACCCCGGTGGCGGTTGGTCCGCGGAGATGCCGAGCAGGCCACCGAGAAAGCCAATCATCGAGGGGTCGCCCACATAGCGGGCAGGCGCGGGGATGAGCAGTCCGTCCACCACGCGGTGGGGCGGCGGAGCCGGCCCCGCCGCAGCGGTCTCCCCCGCCTGGGAGGAGCGGATACGCGACAGGAGCTTGTGCAGATCGAACCGGCCCAGCCCGAGGTCGATGCGGCCGGGGTGGAGCTGCGCGACCGTGCCGAACTGCTCCGCGACCAGCAGCGGCGGAGTGTTGGGCAGTTGCACCGCGCCGGACCCGACACGGATGCGGTCTGTTGCGGCGGCGATCAGGGCCACCAGGACCGGTGGGGAGGCCGAGGCCACCCCTGGCACCAGGTGATGTTCGGCGACCCAGTAGCGACGATAACCCGCCCGTTCGGCAACCCGGGCGAGATCGATCGAATTGCGCAGCGCCTCGGCCGCCGAGCCGCCTCGAGGGACCGGAGACAGGTCGAGGAACGACAGGGCTACGGCGTGCCTCGCGTCCGTGCTCATGACGCAACCGCCACGGAGTCGCGGGCCTGGGGATGGGAGTCGTCGGTATCCCGAAGGGTCGGTGCGCCGTCGGGAGTCGGGGAGCCGGATGCGGCCTGCCGCAAGCTCGCGACTGTGCCACCACGGGCGCTGCGTGTCGGGCTCGCGGCAACCAGCCCGCTGACGGTTAGCAGCCAGCGGCTCCGCACGACAGAAGCGGGAGCGTTCATGGGTTCCTCGGGGTGACCGCGCGGGCCGCGGCCGTCAACCTGTAGGGACCTCGCCGCGGTGCTGGTGGTGTTCGGGGTGGATTCGCGTCAGGCCGGACAGAGCGCGGCGCTGGTCTGGCACAGGTCGACGTGGTGGCGCCAGGCCAGCCATGTCGTTGTCAGCGCGACGATCCTCCGATCGGTCACCACTGCCTCCATCGCACCCGGCGGTAGCACCCACATCTGCCACACGGGTTGCTGCGGCGTCGTCGAGCCGGGTCTCTCGGCCGCTCTGGATGGTGCAAGCCCGCACGGACTGACTACCCGACTGTACGGAGCGCCGCGCTGACCGTTCAACCCCATCGAATGGGAAATGCGTCACGCGTGTCGGCGGCCACGAGATCCTGAACGCAGACGGCCAACAGAACTGAACACTGACGGCCATCGGATCTGCCCGACACGATCTTGACCATTCTCGCCGGTTCCCCGGCGAGAGTCCCCTCCTCGGATGAGCTGCGCGGTGCCAACCGCACAACCGAACCGGATCGCATGCTAAGCCGGTTTGGGGAGGTCAGGGGTGGTGCTGGAGGCGGGGTTGTTTGGGGTCGTTGGCGTGTGTTTCGCCCGGCGCACCCCTGCTGATCTGCACGGACAGAGCTAATCGTGCGTTCCGGTTCCGATGTTGCTCCTCCCCCGCTTGCCGCTGGCGCTTCGGTGGCCAAGCATCGGGGTGTGGCCTTATCTTGGTGGGAAATTCCCGGCCCGCCGCCGACACCGCCGAACGGCAACCTGGCCGACATCGTGGCTGCGGGCGGGCTGCACACGTTTCAGCTAGACCTGCACGACCGGTACGGCCCGGTCGCACGTTTCGAACTGCGGGATACCTGGGTGGTGTCCGTCGCGGACCCGGACCTGCTTGCGGTCACCTCGCGGATCAATCGGCGCCCCGAAGAGCTGTTCGAGTTCCTCTCCCCGCTGTTCGAGGCGGGAAACCTCCAGACGATCCCGGAGCGGGAACACGTGCCATGGCGGCGGCTGCTGCTGTCCGCGTTGGGTAACCACCGCTCCCACGAGGCGCATTTTGACGCGTTTACGCGGATCACCCTGGACTTGGCCGATCGCTGGGCAGCCACCGCCGGGGAGGTGGCGCTCCAAGAGGACCTCAGCGAGTTGTCGCTGCGGCTGATCTGCGAGTTCGCGTTGGGCAGTGAGCTGGGATCGAGTGCCGCGGCACGTCGGACCAGCACGGCGTTCCGAGACCTGCTCGCCGAGTATCTCGGGCGGCAGTACGGATTACCGTCGGCGGTTGCCGAGCGGGAGCGCGAGGCGAGGGCCGCCGAGGCGCTGGCATATCTTCGCGAGACCATCACCCGGATCCTGGACGCCCGGCGGGCGGGACCGGACCGGCCACAGGCTGACCTGGTGAGCATGCTGGCCGATTCGGACTGGGTTCCGGCCCGGATCAGGGATACCGCGCTGGTCGTGGTGATGGCCGGCTACCACACGTCCGGCGTGGCGGTGTCCTGGGCGCTGCACCTGCTGGCCGGGCATCCCGAGATCGCCCGGCGGGTCCGGGACGAGCTGGATCGCGTGCTCGGTGATCGGCCGGCGCGGGGCATCGTCAACTTGGGCGGCGGCCGGGTAGCTGGGATGATCGACGGATCGTCTGGGTGGTGGGTCGAGGGGGGCTCTGGTAGGTACCGGTGCGCCGTCGTATAAGGGTTTCCGGTTTCCGGTGGAGATCATCAGCCACTGTGTGTGGCTGTACTACCGGTTCCCGCTGAGCTTGCGGGAGGTCGAGGAGATGATGCTCGCGCGGGGTGTCACGGTCTCCCCCGAGACCATCCGCCAGTGGACGGGGAAGTTCGGTCAGGCCTACGCCAATAGGTTGCGCCGCCAGCGGGCTCAGCCTGGCGACAAGTGGCACCTTGACGAGGTGTTCATCAAGATTAATGGTAAGACCCACTACCTGTGGCGGGCGGTCAGGACGGCACCGTGCTGGACATCCTGGTCACGTCCCGGCGCGACGCCAAGGCCGCGACCAGGTTCTTTCGCAAGCTTCTGAAGGGCCTGGAGTACGTGCCCCGGGTGCTGGTCACCGACAAGCTGG
>JBATXM010000181.1:0-2682 GCA_049673305.1 Pseudonocardiaceae bacterium
CTTGATAGAGTAGCGGCAGAACTGAATGGGAGGCCACGCAAGACGCTAAACTGGAAGAAGCCGATCGAGGTCTTCAATGAACTGATCGCGGAACACTGTGTCGCCATAACCGATTGAAACCGCCCTGGGCGAGCTCGTGGGTATTGTCCTGGGTCGGTAGGCCCGTGCCGATGTCGAGGAACTGGCGGCTCCCCGCTTCCCCTGCCAGATACCGTACGGCGCGGTCCAGGAACTCCCGGTCGGCGGCGAAACCCAGTACGAGGCGTTTGAGTTGCGGCTGGTGCCGCTCATACCGATGCGCCGATGCAAATGAGGGCGTGGTCGCCCCAGCGATCAGGATGCGAGTCCGCCGGGAACAGGAACGGCAATTTCAGATCGCAGGTTCACCAGAAGGCTTATTTCACCTCCCGGAGTTCGTCGCGGTAGCCATCGCTTCATGATGCGTTCCATCCGTGTTCAGTTGAGTCGGGTGCGCTGGATGTGGTGCCGCAGCGCTTTGTGCCAGTGTCGTCCCACCTGGTGCGGAAGGACACGACTGCCGCGTGGCAAACGCCCGGCGCTGGACGTCTGGCGAGACGAACACGTGCACGGCCTCTGCGATCTTCGGCATAGCGTCCAACAGTCGGTCGAACGGGTCGTTGGTCACGATCACCTCTCCTGCGTGACGTTAACAGAAGGTCATCACACGACTGTCAAATCAGAACGACAGAGGCACGGCACAACCGCACCACCGCTGCCCCTGATCGCGGCTCACACTGGACAGGCGACCAGAACCGGCCCCGACTATGGTCTGCGGTTCGCGCAATGACACGGTTGTCACGACAAGCCGAAGGTCACGGACTGTGGTGGACTTAACGCATCAGCATATGAACCACACCGTGCTAGTCGAAGGCCCTGAGATCATGATCCGTCCCGTCGGTACCCGCATGGTGACGGGTGGCCCTCGAGGAACTTCACTACGATCATCGCTGGGTTGACGCCGTGCAGGCTGTGGAGCTGGTCTGCAACGTCTACGGCGCGGGCTACCTCCCGTGCCGAGCGTCACTCATCGAAGATCACGAGCTACGACCACGCTACTCAAGCATCGCTACGTCAGCGAGATCACGTGTTGCTCGAATTGCTTCTCGATCAGGTGCGGCAGCAGCCCGGAGTGGCGATCTATCCGGCTCGCGGCCACGAGCGCGGTGGTCGTGGCCGCGCCCCACCGCCGATGGTAGAAGGGTGCACTGCGGTTCCGGCTGACCCCTGGTACCGAGGAAGTAAACCGGACGAGTCGCGTGCACCTGCCGCCCGCCTTGTGTTTCAGATTCGTCATGAACGAAGTCAACGTCCAGGGTGAAATTCTCGGCACTTCGGGTGCTCGTCGCGATCTGGGGCCGCGTTGCCGCAGTGCCACGGACGTTTCTACCCGGATGTGCTCGGCGGTTGCATCGCCACCACCTCGGCGTGAGCCTCACCGTCGGGGGCGCTGTAGGTGATGGTGTCGCCCACGTGGCGACCGGCGAGGGCCCGCCCGAGCGGGCTGTCGAGGGTCAGGACTTCGTCCTGCCGGTCCTCGGGGACCTCTTCAGTGATCGCGACGACCCGGAACGTGGCCACGGTGCCATCCGTGAACCGCAGGGTGACCACGGTCCCGTCTTCAGGGCCGTGCGGGTCCTTCGCCGCGCCCGGCCGGGAACCGACGAGCACATGACCGATCTCGGTGATGCGTCGATCCATCCTGGCGAGATCCTCAGCATATTCGAGCAGGTCGGCCTGGTCGCCGCTGTCTCCCCCCTTCGGGTCACTCGGGTCCTCGCCGGCAAGGCTCGTGGCCAGGCCATGACGTTCATCGCGGACCCGGGCCAGCTCCTGCTCAAGCCGTGCGCGGGTTGCGGCGGTCCACTCGGATCCATCCGAGCTGGTGGGTCCAGACGCCGGTGACATTGCCCTCCTTCCACACCTCAGACCACACTTCAGAGCCGAGCTCACACGATACCCTGTACCGCTCGTTGTCACGCATGCATCACGACGTGCAAGGAAATCGGGGATCGTTCATGTGGTCTTGAGATCCTGATCGCGGTGTCGTCCAGGCTCACTCGGCGGGCTTGGGTAGGTCGTGGTGGATATGCCGGCATAGATCGTCGGTGGCCGAGAGCACCTCATCGCGCAGCGCATCGACGCGTTCCACGGCGCCGGCGAGCGTGTCAAGTAACCGGGAGATACCCAACAACGCCTACGTCCCGGGATCGTGCTCGCCGCCGGGCGGGCGCCGACGCAAGTCGCTGGCGGCGGCGCACCACAGGTTGACGCGAGTTACTCCCCGCACCGAACTACCGACGACGGTGAACCGACGGCGTGACTGGGCGGGCGGCCACCGGTGGCACGCAGCGCGGCCTCGAGCACCTCGACGCGGTCGAGCAGATCGTTGAGGCGGCGGCCCGCAGCCACCCTGCGCTGGCTTCGCGAGGGACCCGGATGAGGGCCGTGGCCTCATCTTTGGTCTCAATGGAACTCACCTTGGCCGTCTGATCGAGACAGTCCGCCGGAAATCTCGTCTGCTTCCCGCCAACGCAACAGACCCAGACAGACAACTCGTAAGGTCGCGTCGGGTGTCAGCATCAGCGCAACTAGAAGCTCGTTTCCGAAACCCTACGCGGCTCGATGGGTCGGTCCTGCGCTGGGCGCTAACGAGCCCAGCGC
>JBATXM010000182.1:0-1509 GCA_049673305.1 Pseudonocardiaceae bacterium
ACCTCCTCAGCGCCCACAACCACGGCGTTCGCGCCATCGACGCCATCCACAACGCCCTCAACGGCAACCCCTGGCTCCCCACACCCGCAACAGCCTGACATCACAGCCCAACCCGTGAATGGACACCAAACGGTGAGCTCCTCCTGGGGCGCGCCGGCCTATGGGAGGCACTCGTCGACAACGGCGAACCCATCACTTCGTGTGCGCTCAGCGGCGAAGGCGACGTGGCGTTGGTGGGCGACGGCGATGGAGGCGTCGGGCTTTGGCAATTCGGCGATACTCCCCGCAGAATCGCTTTACCGAGCCCGCACGACGACTGGATCCTGCACTGTGCGGTAGACGCCGCTGGCACGGTGGGCATTTCTGTCGACGATGGCGACGATTCCTGTGTCTGCATCTGGAACCTGTGTACCGGAAATCTCTTCCGAGTCTCACGCGTTCATGGCGTGATCGGCGCGTGCTCCCTCTCGCCGGGCGGTCAGTTCGTCACGACCGCGCTCGTGGACGGACGAGTGACGGTCGAAGACCGTGCCGACGGTGTACTAATCAGCGAGCACCACGAGTCCTCCTCGGACCGAATCCTCACAGCCGCTACCAGCTGGGACGGCTCACGGTGCCTGACCGTGACCAGGTCCGGAAGGCTGAGCCACTGGACGAATGGCCAACTCGACATATTGCTGCAAGTGCCACCACCGTCTGGGCTCGCAGTCGGCGGCAATCTAGAACACCTGGTCGTCGGTCAGGCGCTCGGGGACATCGCCATCTACCGCATCGTTGTCGTCACCCGGGAGCCCTAGGAGGATCATGTCCGAGACGTGTATCTGCCGCACGGAAAAAGAGTACAAGGCCGCGATCAAGAAGAAGGAGAGACGCATCCGCATCGCGGATTCCGAGCTAGCGAGGAAGACGAAGCTGATTCTGGCCATCCCTGCAGCTTCGTTCGTCCTCGCCGCCGCGTTCGCCATCGCGGCTATCGCTGCCGTCCACTGGGGCATTGTTGCCTTCGCCGCCGCGCCGGTGACCGGAGGGGCCAGCGCGATCGGGGGCGCTGTGGCCTTCGGGGCAGGGGGCACCACCATGGTCCCGATCATGGGGCTCGTCGGAATTCCCACGGCCATCGCTTTGGTGAGCCTCGGGGCAGCGATCGGCGGGATTGGAGCGATCAAGACCATCTACAACGAGTACAAGATCATCGAATCGGGTCCAAACTTCATCCTGCTTGAGCGGAAGTAGCGGCGGGCACCACGAGGTTCTGCCCTCGGTCACCCACCGCCAGTCCCGGTATCTGAACAGCCGGGGTGTTGTGAAGGTAGCTATCACCAAGTGCGATTGACAGCATCTGCGCAGCTCAGCGCAGTAACTGCTGACTGTTGTGATGCACTCTAACCTTGATCATTCGCCTTGATCGGTGGGTGGTCTGGGGCGGGCGCTGGGCCTCGTTAAGGATCTTGATTTTAGGGTCTGGGTATGACAATGTCCCGGCTAGCGGGCCGGGTGGCCGGGGATTCC
>JBATXM010000183.1:0-2213 GCA_049673305.1 Pseudonocardiaceae bacterium
GGAATCCCCGGCCACCCGGCCCGCTAGCCGGGACATTGTCATACCCAGACCCTAAAATCAAGATCCTTAACGAGGCCCAGCGCCCGCCCCAGACCACCCACCGATCAAGGCGAATGATCAAGGCTAGTGCAGCAACAAAGGTTGGGTAGGGGAGACCGATTCCATGCAGAACTGCGGGAATGCCCACGGCCTCAGCCGCCAACAGACCCGCTGCCACCATCGGCGTATACATCAGGACATCAGCTTGCCACGCTCGGGCCACCTGCACGGTCGAATCCACCATGTGGTCGTTCATGTCCGCGACTGCGGTGACGGCTTCGCTGTGCTCTCCCGATTCCGCCTGCCCGAGGAGCACGCCGACGGCCCGCTGCCACAGGTCCCTCGTGTGGCAGTCCAGGTGACTGTTCTCTTCAGCCAAAGCATGAGCCGCCAGCCGGAAATAGGCATCTGTCGCGCTGCCGTCGGAAACGTCAATAGCGGGCAGGCCCGAGCGAACAGCCATCGTCAAGCTCGGTCCGCTCGTAGCGACAAGAACCTCGTGACCGGTGAACCGTGCGGCCCACGCCGTCGGCACCATTGGCAGCAGGTGACCGACTCCGGGCGCCGCCAGAAATAGAATACGCACGACTAGCCCTCCACGATACGCTCGCGCGAACCTGTCACGCCGTTCGCCGCCAGTAGACACCTGTATGGTCGATCACCTGGATGGGATCTTCAATGTTGTGTTCCTTCCGGAAGTCGTGGATGGCATCTCGACAACCCGGAATAGCGTAGTCATCGACTATGACAAACCCGCCAGTCGAGAGCTTGGGGTAGAGGTTCTCCAGTGCGTCCGTTGTGGATTCGTAGAGATCACCGTCTAGCCGCCACACAGCCAGCCGATCGATGGGGGCATCCGGCAGCGAATCCTTGAACCAGCCAGACAGAAAATTAACCTGGTTGTCGAGGAGATCGTAGCGCTTGAAGTTCTCCCGAACAACCTGCATGGACACGGCGAGCACACCGTTTGCCTTGTGTAGTGCCAGATCCTGGTCCAGGGGGTGATTTCCACGAGTAGTCTCCGGAATTCCTCTGAATGAGTCGGCGACCCACACGGTGCGGTTCACGCAGCCATACGTTTGGAGAACGGCCCGCATGAAGATACACACACCACCCCGCCAAACCCCTGTTTCGATGAAATCGCCCGGGATGTCATCGGCTAGCACTTGATTCATGCACATGTGGACGTTGTCAAGACGCCGCAGACCGACCATGGTGTGCGCAACTGTGGGCCAGTCCCGTCCCTCGGCCCGCGCCGCCGGGTCGTAGTCAATGCCACGTAGCTTAATTTGATCATGGTGTTGGCCTGCTGTTTTTCTGTGTGCTCGGCGTGGCGTCGTGGTGCTGGCCGGGTGGGCTGGCATGGTCGGCGATCATGGTTGAGGGTGTGGTGGCGCGGCCGGATCAGGTGTCGCTGGGGGTGCTGGTCTCGGCGGTGCCGCGGGACGCGGTGGATGCCGCGGTGGCGGCGTGCGGGGCCGGGGAGAAGCGTTCGGGCGGGAAGCTCCCGGCGCATGTGACGGCGTATCTGGCGATGGGGTTGTGCCTGTTCGCGGATGATGATTATGAGGAGGTCGCGGCCAAGGTCACCGGGGCGCTGTCGCGGTGGGGGTGCTGGGACGCGGGCTGGGCGGTGCCGACGGCGAGTGGGATCACCCAGGCCCGCAAACGGCTGGGTCCCAGGGTGCTGGCCGAGGTGTTCGAGCAGGTCGTGGGCCCGGTAGCGACCATGTCGACGCGGGGGGCGTGGCTGCGGGGATGGCGGCTGATGGCGATCGATGGGTTCGAGGTTGATGTGCCGGACACCAAGGGCAACGCCGCGGAGTTCGGCTATGCCGGGTCCGGGGATCATCGCTCGGCGTTTCCTAAGGCGCGGGTGGTGGCGCTGGCCGAGTGCGGCACGCATGCGTTTGTGGCCGCTGAGACCGGGGCGTGGGCGGTCGGGGAGAAGACCCTGGCCAAACCCGGCTCTATCAGCGGCTGCGCCGCGATGAGTTGCTCACCGGGGACCGCAACTTCTACTCCTTCGAGGGCTGGGGCCTGGCCGCCGGGCGTGTCATTACAAGTGTGTAAGCCACGGATGGACCAAGATCGGTCGGTGTGATCACCACTCGGCCGGGAAGGGAACCATCTGTGAGTCAGGACACCAGTGTCGAGGATCGTGAGGTCGAGGC
>JBATXM010000184.1:0-20239 GCA_049673305.1 Pseudonocardiaceae bacterium
TGCTGGATGGCACTGACGTCAGCAGCCTGTCCGACAACCGGCTGGCCAAGATCCGCAGCCGCAAGATCGGGTTCGTGTTCCAGTCCTTCAACCTGGTCTCCCGCACCAGCGCGATCCGCAACGTCGAGCTGCCTTTGGTTTACGCCGGGGTGCGGGCTCGGCGCAACCCGGCCCGACTGGCATTGGAGCAGGTTGGGCTGGGCGACCGTCAGAAACATCTACCCAACGAGTTATCCGGTGGCCAGCAGCAGCGGGTGGCGATCGCCCGGGCACTGATCAACGATCCCGCGCTGGTGCTGGCCGACGAGCCCACGGGCAACCTCGACACCGTCTCCAGTGTCGAGATCTTGAAGTTGCTCGGTGCGCTGAACGAGGCCGGGCGCACGGTCGTGGTCATCACGCATGAAGAGGAAGTCGCCCGGTTCGCCAAGCGGGTCGTGCGGATGCGCGACGGGCGCATCGTGAGTGACCAGGTGCAGCGCAACCGGACGGAGGTCACGGCGTGAACTTGCAGGAGGCGGTGCGCATCGCGCTGCGCGGATTGCGCGCCAATCGGCTGCGCTCCGTGTTGACTATGCTCGGTATCATCATCGGGGTCTCTTCGGTGATCCTGCTGGTCGCTATCGGCAACGGGGTGCAGTCCTCGGTCAATGAGAAAATTCAACCCCTGGCTAATTTGATCACCGTCTTGCCGTCGGTCGGCAACATCCCCGGCGGTGCCGCCCCGAAGGATCTGATCGACGCTGATGTCGCTGCGCTGCAGGATCCCGCGCTGTCCCATGACATTGCTGCCGTGATACCTGCCACCACCGGCAAAGCGTTGACCGAGACCGACGCCTTCAGGTTCCGGGCGAACGTCGTCGGTTCCACTGACCGCTGGCTTGAGGTGAACAACCAGGATATGGCGGCGGGGTCGTTCTTCGACGAGGCTCAGGTCCGCTCCACAGCCAGAGTGGTGGTACTCGGCCCCAGCGTGGCGACTTACCTCTTCGGTGACAACCCCTCGGCTGCACTGAACCACACCGTCCGGATCAACCGCCAGACTTTCCGGGTCATCGGTGTGATGCAGTCCGTTGGTGAGCCCGGCGACAGCGTCGCAGTCATGCCGCTGAGCACGGTTCGCCGCTACGTCTTCGGCGGTGGGGACAAGGTCAACCAGATCATCGTGCAAGCCACCCAAGCCTCCGCCGTGCCCGCCGCCCAGAACGAGGTGATTCACACCCTCAGCGACCGGCACCGGATCAAGGACCCTGCGAACAGGGACTTCGAGGTCCAATCCCTGCGCAGCCGGCTTGACACCTTCAATCAGATCCTGCACGTCCTCACCTTGTTCACCGCCGCCGTCGCGGCTATTTCGCTGTTCGTCGGTGGTATCGGAGTCTTGAACATCATGCTGGTCTCTGTCACCGAACGAACTCGTGAGATCGGTATCCGGAAGGCGATCGGTGCCACCCGACGCGCGATTCTCGAACAGTTCCTCATCGAGTCGCTCGTGCTGGCCGGCTTGGGTGGGCTTGTCGGCATCCTGGTCGGGGTCGGGTTGTCCAGCCTAGGCGCTGTTGTCGCGCCTGCCTTTGGGCCCACCTTCGCCACCTTCGCGCCCGCTGTGACTATCCCCTCTGTGGTGATCTCGTTCGGGATCAGTCTCGCGATCGGACTCATCGCCGGTGGCTACCCGGCCAACCGCGCCGCCCGGCTACGACCTATCGAAGCCCTCAGATTCCAGTAATCTGCCACCGTGCCTCAACCGTGACGCGGCCCCGCGTAACCCCCTGCCGGCTGGGGCGTTTCACCTTGTGAAGCCTGAAGACACCCCGGGGGGACATCGCTGTGACCACGATTCACACCAGCCCATCGACGCTGTCGCCAGCTCGGCGTTCCGGCGCCCCGATCTTGGTGACGCTCGGTTTGGTCGCCGTGCTGGGTGCGGTCGTAGCGTGCTCAACTGAGCCCGCGCCACCGCCGACCGGGCGGGTGGAGCGCGACACTGTGATGACGAGGGTGTCAGCCTCAGGTTCTTTGTCGGCTATCCGGCAGCAGGACCTGGGCTTCCCGATGAACGGACAGCTCAAACAGGTGATGGTCAAGGTCGGGGATAGGGTGACTCCAGGCCAGGTCTTGGCACGGGAAGACGATTTTCTGCTTCGCCAGACGTTGAACCAACTACAGGGGCAGCTGAACGCTCAGCAGGCTTTGTTGGGTCAGGCCGCGAATGCCACGACGGTGCAGGGCGATCAGGCCAGCCTGGATCAGGCTCGTCAGGTCGTGGCTGCGACCCAGCGGGCCGTCGATGCTCAGCTTGCCTCGGATGCGTCTGCGGTTGCCAGTGCGCACAAGCAGCTGGACGTCGACACCTATCTGCTGGACAAGGCTCAGGAACAGCTGCGAGCTGATCAGATCTCGTGCGCTTCTACCGGCGGTATTCCCTACACTGCTCCTACTAGTGGTTCTACCAACGGTTCCGCCAACGGCTCGACCGGTACCAACCGTCCTGGTTCCTCGGTTGGGGTGGGGCCGGCTCAGGCCGGTCTGGACAATCCGGTGAAAGCAGGTCCGGTGAGCGCGGGCACCACCGCGCCAGGTGTCGCCGGAACCGGGAACCCGGCGTGTAACAACATCGCGCAGGATCAGACGAATGTCGGCAGCGCCCGCCAACAGGTGTTGACGGACAAAGCCACGTTGGTCGCCGCTCAGCAGAAACTGAATGTCGATCGCGCTCAAGGGCAGGTGTCGATCGCACAGGCTCTCCAAAACGTCGTGACCGCCCAGAACGCGCTCCAATCCGATGCCACCAACAGGCCGTTCAGTATTGATCAACAGGCCGCTCTGGTAGCCGATCTTGCGGCTCAGGTTGCTGCGGCCCAGCGAAATGTGGACCAGACCGTGCTCTACGCCCCGGTCGCCGGCACCGTATCGGTCATCAATGGTGCGGTCGGTGAATATGTGCAGGCCAGCTCGGGTACCAGCCCACTGGCACCGGGTGTCAGTGCACCCATTCCCGGGCTCAACGGCGCTACATCGAGCAGCAGCAGCTCGCTGGGCAACCCCTCGACCGGTGCCCAGCGTCCTGGTGGTACTCAGTTCATCGTTCTCGATAACGTCAACAGCTTCCAGGTCATCGTCCCATTCGAGGAATCCGATGCCTCTAAAGTGACCCCGAATCAAAAAGTGAACGTCACCTTCGACGCTCTCCCTGATCTCACCCGCTCTGGCACCGTCCTCGCCATTGCTCCTTCTGGCAGTAACATCTCCAGCGTCATCAACTACTATGTCACCGTCGTGCTCAACGAGACCGACCCGCGACTCAAAGATGGCCAAACCGCTCAGGCGCGGGTAATAACTAATGAGGTGGACGATGTCCTCACCGTCCCTAACTCGGCTGTGCGCAAACGTGGAGATCAAAGTACCGTGACCATCATTGATGCCAACGGTACGCAGCAGCAAGTCAGGTTCCAGCCCGGTCTGGTCGGCGATGACCGTACCCAGGTCATCTCTGGACTTAGGGAGGGTCAGCAAGTTGTTCTCCGTCAAGGAGTGTGACGAGTCCACACCAGGTTCATCAACCGCGTGGCGTCAACAGAGTTTTTAAGCTCCACGAGCCGGGGCGCACCTCGTGCCAGCGCTCCGGTGTGGTCATGACGGCGATGGTTGATGTCTTGAACGGTTCGGTAACACCGGTCAACAGCATCAGAAAGTCTTCGAGGCCGGGATTGTGCCCCACCAGGACCGCTGTGGATACCTTGAGCGGGAATTCTTGAATGATGGGTAACAGGTCTGCGGCGCAGGCTCCGTAGAGTGATTCGTCATAGCGTACCTGGGGTATGGCGTCCAACTGGGCGGCCACAAGCTCCCAGGTCTGCACCGTTCGAGCTGCGGGGGAGCACACCACTACATCGATCGTGATGTTCTGCTCGCGCAGCCAGTGACCGACGGCCGGGGCGTCGCGGCGTCCTCGTCCGGCCAGCGGGCGGTCGGCGTCGGGAGTGTCCGGCGGCCATGCTGACTTGGCATGCCTCAGCAGGATGAGGGTATGACTCATGATCCCTCGTGAGGTTACTCTAGTGCGAGGGTGCGCAGTACCAACCGTGCCGCGTCACCTCCGGACTCTTCGCCGATCGCGAGGGCGGCTGGCACGTTGAGGTCGTCCACCAGGGCAGCAAGAACGGCGTTCGATGCGGCTTGCGACGTTGCTGTTCTCCCGGCCGCTGAGTACAGCCGAGTGAGCTGCTCAGCCTGGGTAGCGATGTCCGAGGGGTGGAAGTCCCACGAGTGCCACCATGGCCGGTTGAGCAACAGCAGCCGCACCGCTGCGGCGGGATGGTGGCTGAGCAGGTCTGAGACCAGCACCAGATTGCCCGTTGACTTGGCCATCTTCGCACCGTCGACGGTGACCGTCCCGACCGGGAACCTGGCTCGCGCGAAGTGACCGACGCCGGTTGCCGCTTCGATCATGGCGGCCTGGTAGGCATGGTGCGGGAAGGTGAGGTCGGCGCCACCGGCCAGGATGTCCACCGCAGGGCCGAGCACGCCCAACGCGATCGCGGCGCACTCCGCATGCCAGCCAGGCCGTCCACGACCCCAGGGGCTGGGCCAGCCGGGCTGGTCGTCGGCCGAGGATCGCCATACCGGGACGTCGAAGGGGTCATCGCGGGGGTCGTCCCGAGGGTCGTCGCAAGCCGGATAGGCAGGCCGATCACCGAACTCGACCGCGAGCTCCGTAGCGCTTGCCAGGGTCAACCCGGTCTTGGCCGGCATATCGGCGCCACGAAAGTACACCGCACCGTCGCGCTGGTAGGCGTGGCCGGTGGCAAGCAGCGCCAAGGCCAGTTGCACGACCCGCCCGACGTGGTGCCGGGCCCTCGGCTCGTATTCGGGCCGCCGCACCCGCAGCGCGACCATGTCCCGTCCGAACAAGTATTCCTGCTCCAGCGCGAACTCGTCGAAGTGCCGACCGCGCGCTACAGCGGCGTGGGTCAGCACGTCATCGACGTCGGTCACGTTGCGGCAGGTCAGCGTGTCCGCCCCGGCCAGGCGCAGTATCGCGGCGACCGCATCCGCCCACACGAACGTGCTGGCATGTCCCAGATGGGTCACGTCGTAGGGGGTGATGCCGCAGACGTAGAGCCGGGCTGGGCTGACGACCGGCAGCGCGGAACCGCCCAGCCGGATCCGGTCAGTGTGATCGCGGTGATCGCGGTGACCGGGGCGGCTCGGCTGGTTCATCCATCCATCCTGCCTGCGTCGCACGGGGATTCTTACCTCAGGGCCAAGCGCGAAGGTCGAGTGGTCGGTCATCATGCAGGGATGGACAACCGTGACCGCGACCCCACCGGACGGGCCCGTAACGCCCGGCCCCGAGATGCTCAGGGCCGACCGCTGCCCCATGGTGCTCGCGGGGTTGACCGGTGTCCTGAGGACGTCAGGCTCAGCCCGGACGACGCGGTGCACCAAGCGCAGCGGCTCATTGACGACGGTTACCCCTTTGCGGCCCATGAGGTGTTCGAGGGGATGTGGAAGGCGACGTCGGGGGCACACCGCGAGTTGTGGCAGGGCCTAGCACAGCTCGCGGTCGGCCTCACCCACGTGCAGCGGGGTAACCCGAAAGGAGCAGTGACGCTGCTGCGCCGCGGCGCAGACCGGATCGACCCCTACACCGCCGCGCCGCCGCACGGATTGGACGTCGCGGGACTGGCCGATCACGCCCGTTCGCTTGCCGCCCGCATTGAGTGCGACGGGCTGGGTGCCGCAGCTGTGGACGTAGCCAGCCTGGCGCCGCGGCTGAAGGTCGTGCACACATGACAGGAAAAGGGGCAGGAATGGATCTGTTGGAGACCGTGAACACCCTCGCCGCCAAGGCCCTGAGCGGTCAGAAACCTACCCACGAGGAGGCCCTGGCGGTGCTGCGAAGCGACGATGACGACCTCATGGACGTGATTGCCGCCGCATTTCGGGTTCGGCGGTACTATTTCGGGAAACGCGTGAAGCTGAACTTTCTGGTTAATCTGAAGAGCGGGCTGTGCCCGGAGGACTGTTTTTATTGCTCGCAACGGCTCGGCTCGGGTGCTGACATCCTGAAGTACACCTGGCTGGGCCCCGGTGAGGCGGTCGCGTTGGCCGGGGCGGGTATCTCGGGCGGTGCTCGGCGGGTGTGCCTGGTAGCAAGCGGGCGCGGGCCTACCGACCGGGACATTGATCGCGTCGCTGGCGTCATCGGCGCGATCAAGGCCGAACACCCGAGAGTAGAGGTATGCGCGTGCCTGGGCCTGCTCTCTGCTGGCCAGGCGGAGCGACTGCGCGCGGCGGGTGCATACGCTTACAACCACAACCTGAACACGGCTGGTGAGAGGTATTCCGATATCTGCACCACCCACACCTACGATGACCGGGTCGACACCGTACGGCGTGCCCAGCAGGCGGGCTTGTCCCCCTGCTCGGGAATCATCGCGGGGATGGGAGAACGCGATGAGGACCTGGTCGATGTGGCACTCGCCTTGCGCGAGCTCACGCCGGACTCCGTCCCAGTGAACTTCCTGATTCCGTTCCAGGGCACGCCACTGGGCACGGAATGGAACCTCACACCGCGATATTGCCTGCGCATTCTGGCCATGATGCGGTTCGTGTGCCCGGATGCGGAGGTCCGGATCGCGGGCGGACGGGAGATCCACCTCGGCTCGATGCAGCCGCTCGCGTTGTACCTGGCTAATTCGATCTTCTTGGGTGACTATTTGACCAGTGTGGGCCAAGAGGGACACCAGGACCTGAAGATGATCGCGGAGGCTGGTTTCACGGTCGAGGGTCTCGATGTCCCGAATCACGTGGCAGGTGGTGGGCCGCAACAGGTTGCGCTGCGCCACCGTGGCGCGGGGACGAGTCTGCCCCCCAATGCCTGAGTTTTCCGCGCTTGAGTTTTCCGCCTTAGGGACGCGGCAGCTGCTCGCGCTCGATCGGGCGCACGTCTGGCACCCATACAGTCCCATGCCGGCCAGTGAAGAGCCCTTCCTGGTCGAGTCCGCTCGTGGAACGCGCCTGCGGTTCGCCGAACCAGTCGAGGGAACCCACGAAGTCATCGACGGGATGTCGTCCTGGTGGGCGGCTATCCACGGGTACGCGCACCCGGCGCTGGACGCGGCGGTGCACGAGCAGGTGGCACAGGTCAGCCATGTCATGTTCGGCGGGCTCACGAATGTGCCGGCGATCCGCCTGGCCACCCGGCTGGTGGAGTTGACTCCCGGCCCCCTGCGCCACGTGTTCCTCTGCGACTCGGGGTCGGTCTCCGTCGAGGTGGCCGCCAAGATGGCCATTCAGTACTGGCGCTGCCTCGGACGCGGGCGCAAGCACCGTCTGATGACCTGGCGCGGGGGCTATCACGGTGACACCGTCCACCCCATGTCGGTGTGTGACCCGGAGGGCGGTATGCACCGGCTGTGGACCGGGCTCCTGCCGAGGCAGGTCTTCGCCGACATCCCGCCACCGGGGTTCGCCACCTCGCTGGACCCGACGTACCTGGCGCATCTCGAGGCGCTCGTCACGCACCACGGCGAGGATATCGCTGCGGTGATCGTCGAGCCGGTGGTCCAAGGCGCGGGTGGGATGCGGTTCCACAACCCTGGCTACCTTCAGGTACTGCGGGAGCTGACCCGAGCCCATGACATCCTGCTGATCTTCGACGAGATCGCCACCGGGTTCGGCCGCACCGGAGCGCTGTTCGCGGCCGAGCATGCCCAGGTAAGCCCGGACATCATGTGCCTCGGCAAGGCGCTGACCGGCGGCTACCTCTCGCTGGCCGCGACACTGTGCACAACTGACGTCGCGCAGACGATATCCCAGGGTGAGTTGCCGGTGCTCGCGCACGGGCCCACCTTCATGGGAAATCCGCTCGCCTGCGCGATCGCGAACGCCTCCATCGACCTGCTCTGCGGACGTGACTGGGCGGCGGACGTGACCCGCATTGAGCAGCGGCTGCTGACCGGGCTGTCGGCTGCGACGCACCTACCGGGAGTCATCGACGTGCGGGTGCTCGGCGCGATCGGGGTCGTCCAGCTTGACCATCCGGTCGACATCACCCTTGCCACCCGTACCGCGATCCGGTCCGGAGTGTGGTTGCGGCCGTTTCGTGACCTCATCTACACGATGCCACCCTTCGTGGCGGACGACACCGACATCGACGCCATCACCCAGGCTATCCGCGCTGCGGCGCAGGTTGCCTGATATGCCACAATGGACAGTTGCGCGCGACCACTGTAGACAAGATCCCGGCGGGCGTGGCACCGTGAGTGGATGCGCGACCTGAATGCCACCTCGGCCGCCTTGCTCGGACTGTTGCACACGAGCCCGATGACCGGCGGGCAGCTGGTCGCGACCGCGACGGAGCGGTTCGGGTCGTTCTTCAGCGTCACTCGCAGCCAGGTCTACCGCGAACTGCCCGTGCTCGCCGAGGCCGGCCTGCTCCGGCTCGGCAAGCGGGGAGCGCGCTCCAGCCAGCAGTACGTTCTCACCGCCGCTGGCAAGCGCGCGTTCAAGTCGTGGTTGAACTCCACCTGCGGATCAGAGCACCTGCGCAGCCCGCTGCTCCTGCGTCTCGTGCACGCCGGGGCGCTCACCCCCAAGCAGCGTGCCAACCTGGTGAGCAGCGCCCGGGCCGACTACCTCGGTTACCTTGACGAGGCCAGGGCTGACGCGAAGGCCGCCACCAACCCGTACACCAAGGCGGTTGCGGACTTCACGGTGGCGCACCGGCGCGCGGTGCTGAAGTTACTCGACGCCATCCCCACGGACTGAGCACCGGGGCGACTACCCTGGCTCGACGTGAATACCGACGTCGTCGCCGACCTCAAGGATCTAGCCGCTACCCTCGCCGGGATTGAGGCCGTGCTGGACATCGACCGGTTGCGGGCTCAGGTGGCGCAGCTACAGGAGCAGGCCACCCGCCCCGACCTGTGGGATGACATCGAGCATGCCCAACAGGTCAACAGCAAGCTTTCCCACAAGCAGGGCGACCTGCGCCGGGTGCTCGGGCTGCGGCAGCGGTTGGAGGACGTGGAGGTGCTCTACGAGCTGGCCGAGGAAGGTGCCGACGAGGGTGCCCGCACCGAGGCCGAGACCGAGCATCACCGGCTGCGCAAGGAGATCGCGTCACTGGAGATCCGAACCCTGCTAGCCGGCGAGTATGATGAGCGGGACGCTCTGGTGACGATCCGCTCCGAGGCCGGCGGAGTGGATGCCGCCGATTGGGCCGAGATGCTGATGCGGATGTACCTGCGCTGGGCCGAGCGACACGGCTACCCGACCGAGGTCTATGACATCTCCCCGGCTGAAGAGGCTGGCATCAAGTCGGCGACCTTCGTGGTCAAGGCGCCCTTCGCCTACGGCACCCTTTCGGTCGAGCAGGGCACCCACCGGCTGGTCCGGATCTCGCCGTTCGACAACCAGGGCCGTCGGCAAACATCCTTCGCCGGCGTCGAGGTGCTGCCGGTGACCGAGACCACCGACCACGTCGATATTCCGGAGAGCGAAATTCGCATCGACGTCTTCCGATCTTCTGGACCAGGGGGGCAGAGCGTGAACACCACTGACTCCGCAGTGCGGATCACCCACCTGCCCAGTGGACTCGTGGTGTCCTGCCAGAACGAGAAATCGCAGATCCAGAACCGGGCCGCGGCGATGCGGGTCCTGCAGTCCCGGCTGCTGGAGCGCAAGCGCCAGGAACGCCAGGCGGAGCTGGATGCGCTCAAGGGCGAAGGCAGCTCGTGGGGTAATCAGATGCGGTCCTACGTGCTGCACCCCTACCAGATGGTCAAGGATCTCCGGACTGAGCACGAGGTGGGCAACCCGGCCTCGGTGCTCGACGGGGACATCGACGCCTTCCTCGAATCCGGTATCCGGTGGCGCCGCCAGCAGGAAGCGCGCCTCGCCGGCTGATACCCGGATAGGATGAGTAGACTCGCCGCTCGTGATCCGCCTCGAGCACGTCAGCAAGTCCTATCGGACTTCTACCCGCCCCGCTCTCGATGACGTCACAGTCGAGGTGGAGAAGGGCGAGTTCGCGTTTCTCATCGGACCGTCCGGATCGGGTAAGTCCACGTTATTGCGCCTGTTGCTGCGTGAGGAGGTGCCGAGCAAAGGTGACGTCTACGTGGCGGACCTCAACGTCAGCAAGCTCTCCCAGCGCCGCATTCCGCAGCTGCGCCAGCGGGTGGGTTGCGTGTTCCAGGATTTTCGGCTGCTGAGCAACAAGACCGTCTCGGAGAACGTCGCGTTCGCCCTCGAGGTGATCGGCAAGCCCCGGCATACCATCCGCAAGGTGGTACCCGAGGTGCTTGAGCTGGTCGGTCTGGAGGGTAAGGCGGACCGGATGCCGCACGAGCTCTCCGGCGGAGAGCAGCAGCGGGTGGCGATCGCCCGAGCGTTCGTGAATCGCCCTCTGGTGCTGCTGGCCGACGAGCCCACCGGAAACCTGGATCGAGACATCAGCCACGAGATCATGTTACTGCTGGAAAGGATCAACCGAACCGGCACCACTGTCGTGATGGCCACCCACGACCACGCGATTGTCGACTCCATGCGTCGCCGTGTCGTGGAGCTCCAGCTCGGACAAGTGGTCCGGGACGAGAGCCACGGCGTGTACGGCGTCGGCCGCTAGGACCCCCTACCACCGATCCTAGGACCCCCTACCACCGATCCGAGGAATGGCCACTGCCCATGCGTGCCAGCTTCGTGTTCAGCGAGGTCGCGACCGGCCTGCGCCGCAACATCACGATGACCGTGGCGATGATCCTGACCACGGCGATCTCACTCGGCCTGCTCGGCGGGGGCCTGCTGGTGGTCCGCACCATCGACCGGATGCAGCAGGACTATTACCAGCGGGTGGAGACCGTGGTGTACCTCAGCGCCGACCTCAGCGCGAATGACCCGGGTTGTACGTCGAGTATCTGTTCGGCCCTGCGTGGAGAGCTGGAGTCCTCGCCCGGTGTACAGTCAGTGATCTTCGAAAGTAGGCAGGCCGCTTTCGCCCGGTTCCAGCGCATCTTCCAGGGCCAACCTGAACTCTTGCAGCTGGCCAGGCCCGAGGCGTTGCCGGCGTCGCTGCGGGTCCAGCTCTCCGACCCGGCCCGTTTTCCCTCCATCTCCAAGGCGTTCTCCGGGCGTCCCGGCGTGGACCGGGTTACCGACCAGGGGGAGTACCTCCGGCAGCTGTTCCGGGCCCTCGACGGCTTGCGCAACGCCACCTTTGTGATCGCCCTGATTCAGGCTCTCGCCGCGCTGCTGCTGATCTCCAACACGATCCAGATATCAGCCTTCACCCGGCGCACCGAGGTCGGCGTCATGCGGCTGACCGGTGCCTCTCGTTGGTACACCCAGCTGCCCTTCCTCTTGGAGGCAGTGGTCGCCGGTGCGGCCGGGGGACTGCTGGCGATCGTGGGTTTGGTGGTCGGCAAGGTGGCCTTCGTGGACCGGGTGCTAGCCGGCGTATTCGAGGCGGCGATCGTGCCGAGGCTGGGCTACGCGGACATCTTCTCGGTCGCCCCGATCCTGCTCCTGGTGGGTGCCGTGGTCGCCGCGCTGACCGGTTACCTGACCTTGCGTCTCTACGTCCGGACCTAGTGTCTTGTCCAGGGAACGCGGGCGCAAGGTCATCGCGTCGAACCGGCGGGCCCGGCACGACTACGAGATCATGGACACCTACGAGGCGGGCATCGTGCTCACCGGCACGGAAGTGAAGTCCCTGCGGGCCGGCCGGGCCTCACTCGCCGACGCCTTTGGCAGCGTCGAGAACGGCGAGGTGTGGCTGCGTGGCATGCACATCCCGGAATACACCCAGGGCAGCTGGACCAACCACGAGCCCCGGCGAACCCGCAAGTTGCTGCTGCACCGCAAGGAGATCCTCCGGCTGATCGGCAAGACCAGAGAGCAGGGGCTGGCGCTGGTGCCGTTGTCGATGTACTTCTCCGACGGCAAAGTGAAGGTGGAGATCGCGCTGGGCCGTGGCAAGCGGTCCTACGACAAGCGGGCCGACCTGGCCACCCGCGACGCGAACCGCGAAGTGGCGCGGGCGTTGGGGCGCCGCGCCAAGGGTATGAGATGAGTACTGGACGCCCAGGCGTTACACTGGAGTGGTTGTCTGGCCCGTCAGGTGTCTTGTCAATCACGGGGGTGAACGGTTTCGACTTTGGACGTTGAGTCAGTGGGAAGCGTGCCGGTGCAGGCGAGAGACCACCGTAAGCGTCATCGCAAAAAAATAAGTGCCGACTACAGTCAGCACGATCTCGCCCTCGCTGCCTAAGCCAGGAGCGGATCTGTCGGACCGGGGGCGTCCCCGCCCCGGACCCCGGCATCAGTAAGGGGACTCAACCTTCAGGCCCGGTCGCGGGGCCTGAAGGGAAACTTACAGCGACTGGGATCGTCACACCGGCTCGTCCGCATGACCGGTGGGTCCGAGTAGAGGCGTAGCGGACTGCGCACGGAGAAGCCCTGACGAAGCGACGAAGGACCCGGGTTCGATTCCCGGCACCTCCACAACTGGACGCCCAGGTATCCGACCTGGGCTTTTGGTGTCAATCCGGGTGCGAGTAGCTGCCCGGGTATTCATGGGCTCAGCCAACTTGTCCGTGGTCAGTAGTGGTATCGAGCTTGCACGATGACCAGTTCCTCGTCGCGGAGTTGGTAGACGAGGCGGTGCTCGTCGGTGATACGCCGAGACCAGTAACCGGACAGGTTGTGGGAGAGGCGCTCGGGCTTGCCGATGCCAGTCCCTGGATCACGCGCCACTTCGTCGATCATGCGGTTGATCCGCTTGAGGACCGAGCGTTCGCCGGCCCAGGAAACGTAGTCCTCCCATCCGTCGCGGGTGAAGCTGATCTTCATGCGACGTGATGTTGTGGATCGATCAACTCCTGAACGCTGGTGTGGCCGGCATCGGCATCGGCGATGCTGCGCAGCAGTCGCTCCGCGTTGGCGGGGGACCGGAGCAGGTAGGCAGTCTCCATGAGCGAGCGCCACTGGTCAGCGGAGACTAGGAACGCGCTACCTGCCTTGGAGACGATCTCCACCGGTTCCTGGTCGTCGTTGACCTGCTCGATCAGTGGGAAGAGTCGCTTGCGTGCTTCGCTTGCGGACATAGCCATCGTTAATCGCCTCCTCCCCTCGTACCGTCTGATGGTACCACTGCTGGCGGCCGGGTCAGCAGCTTGTGCCGAGTGCGAGTAAGCGGCAAGCACCTCCACATCTGGATGCCCAGGGCGTTGACCTAGAGTGATGTGCGATTTCCGGCATGTCGGCGGGCTGGTGTGCGCGCATCTTCTCGCCACGTGTCACCCGCAAGGTCAACCTCTAGGAGAGTCCGAGTTTGGCTTCCGACTGGCGCGATCACGTCGTACTCGGAGGGCAATCGTGATCGATCCACGCCGTGAAGCCGTTCTGATCGCCGACCAGGGGACAGGACAGTTCGGTGACCGGACGCGGGATGTCGCCGGGTACCAGACCCAGACCGTTAGCGGCAAGATCGATATCGTTTTCAACGATAATCCTCGGGTGTTCTCGTACGGGTCGGAGCGCGTGCGGATCCTGCGCAACTCCGAGCAAGTCTCTCTCCCTCTGGGCGCCAAGGTCGAGGTCCGCAGCGTCATCTGGGCCGGCGCAACCGAGGTCTGGACTTTCACCGGCCCGGTCGGCGCCTGGTGGCGGATCTTCTACCGCAGACAGGAAGGGGAGGAGGCATACTATACCTACCCTGCGTCGCAGGTACGCATCGTCACGAGCGCCGCGCAGGCTCCGGCGGTGGCCGAGGTGCTGAGCTACTGGCGCGACATCGTGTCGCGCCTCCCCGACGACGATCCGCTTCGGCGTGCGTACGGCAAGCTGGATTTCATCCACCCCGAGAGCGTGCTGGGTTGTTACCTGGCCGGTGCGCCGATCGAGTCCCGAGAACTGACTGCAGCCCCGATCTTCCCGTTCCGCTGCAACCTCAGCCAGCGGAAAGCGGTCGAGCTGGGCCTCACCCGCTCCGTCTCGGTTATTGAGGGGCCCCCGGGCACCGGCAAAACCGAGACCATCTTGAACCTGGTTGCCAACATCATCGCAGCTCAGGCCGGAACCGTCGGTGTGGTCTCGTTCAACAACGCCGCTGTGAACAATGTCCGGGAGAAGCTCGACGAGCTGGGATTCGGGCATGTGATCGCGAACCTCGGACGAAAGGAGAAGCGAGAGGAGTTCTTCGCGGGGCAGGCAACCCGGAACGCGCGGGTCACGTCCTTCGCAGACGGCGCTCTGCTCGCGCCACCGCCGCCCGAGCGGATGGATGAGCTGGACCGCCGTCTCCGCCGGTTGCAGGAGGCCGAACGCACTCGCGCCGAGCTGCGGCAACAGGTCGATGCCTACCGGCTGGAGCTGCAGCACTTCGAGCGGCACCTCCAGCGGCATGAGGCACCCGAGCTGGAAGGTCTTCCGTTGCTCCGCCGCTCGTCCGACCGCATTCTCGACTACCTGGCCGAGAGCGAGGTGGAGCACAAGGGTGCCCGCCCCGGGCTCCTCCGGAGGGTCCGGAAGTACTTCAGGTACGGATCCCTGCGCGGGCTCGATCCTTATGACACCAACGTCGTGCTCCGGCTGCAACGGGCATTCTACGACAAGCGGATCGCCGAGCTGGAAGGTCAGCTCAAGCAGATCGAGGACGAGTTGCGGCGAGCCGACTTCGACCAGTTGGTGCGGGAACACCAGGAGCTGTCAATCCAGGCACTCAGCGCGGCACTCGGTGCTCGGTACAATCCCCTGTCTCGGGTGACTTATTCGGTCCAGACCTACAAGGGTAGGACGTTCAAGGACTTTACCCGGGACTACCCGGTACTGCTGAGCACCTGCCACTCGTTGCGGGACAGCATCGCGAATGGGTATCTCCTCGACTATCTCATCATCGACGAGGCCTCACAGGTCGACCTGCTGGCGGCCGGGCTGGCGCTGTCCTGCTGCCGCAACCTCGTGGTGGTGGGTGATCGCCGACAGCTGCCGCACATCGCCGGTGACGCCGCGGATGGGCTTGTCCCGCCTAGGCTCGCCTACGACTATCGACAGCACAACATCCTCTCGTCGCTGACCGACCTGTACCTCGACGATCTCCCGCGCACACTGCTGCGTGAGCACTATCGGTGCGACCCGGCCATCATCGGATTCTGCAACAAGGCGTTCTACGACGGCGAGCTCATACCCTTCACCACCAGCGACGCTGAGCGGCCAATGATCGTGGTGCGCACAGTCGAGGGCAACCACATGCGCCAGCACCGAGGTGGAGGGCGCTCGAACCAGCGCGAGGTGGACGTCATCGTCAACGAGGTCATCCCAGCGCACTGCGCGGGCGTCCTCAGCACCGACATCGGCATCACCACGCCATACCGACGCCAGGTCGGCAAGGTGACGGATGCGCTGATCGATCAGATCCAGGCAGACACGGTCCACAAGGTCCAGGGTCGGCAGAAGCAGGTGGTGATCCTGACCACGGTCCTGGACGAAGGCTGGCGCGGGCGGACCGGAATGAGATTCGTGGACGACCCGCACCTGATCAACGTGGCCGTGTCGCGAGCGGTCAAACGGTTCATCCTTGTGACGAACCACGACCTGTTGTCCACGAGCCGCTACATCCGGGACCTCATCGGCTACATCCGCTACCACAACCCCGACGAGGAGGTTGTCGACAGCGCCGTGATCTCGATGTTCGACCTGCTCTACCGCGAGTACAACCAACGATTGCGACCACTGGCCGCGCGGCTGAAGAATGAGATGAAGTATCAGTCCGAAGACATCATCTGGACCGCGCTCCACGACATCCTCGCTGAGGACGGGTACGCGCACCTCCGCGTGGGCTGCCAGGTCCTGGTGCGCAACCTGCTCGTCGACCTCAGCCGGCTGACGCCAAGGCAGGCGACCTTCGTGCAGCGTCGGGCATCGGTTGACTTCGTCGTCTACAACCGGGTGACCAACCATCCGCTGCTGGCCATCGAGGTGGACGGCTTCGCGTTTCACGAGAACAACCCGACCCAGCTACAGCGGGACGCGATCAAGGACGAGATCCTCCGGGCCCACCAGATGCCTCTGCTGCGGTTGGCGACTACGGGCAGCGGTGAGGACCAACGAATCCGTCAGGCGTTGGACGTCGCCAAAGCGCACTGGGCCCAGATGTCGAGTCGGTGAAGGCCTCGCCACACGCGACCGGCGAGCCTTGCCCGGCATGCGGCGCGGGGAGCGGAGCAGACGATCGATCATGTCGTGGCCTGATGGCGGCGGGTGGCGGTGGCCGGATGGCGTTTCCCCAGTTCAGGGGCACGATTGAGTGTGCGAGTAAGTGACGAGTACCTCAACAGTGGATCGACCCCGCTCACGCTGTCCGCCAGTGGGGTCCCGCTGTGCTCCGTTACTTGTCTGGCGGCACCCACGGCTTGGTCTTCGCGGTGCCCGTTTTTGTCGGTGTCGGGTTGTAGCGTCATGGTCGTGAGCGTTCGGCAGTTGGTTCCGCAGGACCTGGCGGGTATGGCGCCGGGTCCGGAGTTGGCGCGTGTTCTGGCTGGTCTTGAGCTGTCTCGGTTGTCGGGTTTCGATTGTGTGGAGGTCCTCAAGGCGCAGTATCGGCAGGCGAATCATGAGCGGGCCCGGGTGATGGCCGCGATGGCGGAGGTCGGGGTGTGTGGCCCGGTGCTCGCGGGTGCGGAGCTGACGCGGATGGCGGTGCCTGATGAGTTCTCCGCTGATGAGATCCGGGCGGCGCTGGTGTTGACCCGCCGGGCGGCGGAGTCGCAGTTTTGGCTGGCCCATGACCTGGTGACCCGACTGCCCCAGGTGCACGCCGCGATGCACGCGGGAATGCTCGATGAGCCCAGGGCGCGGGTGTTCTCGGAATGGACCACCGAGTTGTCTGCGGAGCAGGCCCGCGCGGTGTGTGCCGAGCTGGTGCCTCGGGCGCCGACGCTGACCACTGGGCAGTTGATCGAGCAGATCAAGAAGCTGGCTATCGCGGTGGACCCGGATTGGGCGCGGCGGCGCTACGAGCAGGCCATCGCCGATCGGAAGGTGGTCGGGTACCGCAATGCGGACGGTCGGCGAATTTGTCCGGGTACAACCTGCCGCTGGATAGGGTGGCTGCGGCCAGCGGGTGTATCGATGCGCTCGCGAAAGCCGCCAAACGCGCCGGCGACACTCGCCCCCTGGACCATGTCCGCGCGGAGTTGTTCCTTGGAATGACCGATGGCACCTACACCGGCCTCGACGACACCGCCATCATCGAACTTCTCACCACCACTCCCGCCGAGGACACCGACCAACCCGACAACAGCGAAAGCATCCACGACGACAACGAAGGCGTCTACGAAGACAACAACGACAACGATGATGGACCGGGCGATGATGGACCGGGCGACAGTGGACCCGACATCAGTGGGCCTGATGACAGAGGGCCCGACAACATTAGGCCCACCAACAGTACGCCGAGCGACAGTACGCCGAGCGACAGTACGCCGAGCAACGATGAGCCTGACCCCAGTGAGCCGGGCGGTGGTGAGGCGGCTGGCGCGGCCAGGTCCCCGGTGCTCGGTGACGTGCCCACCCGCCCGGTCCTCGCCGGGACGGGGGTGGGGGTGGAGTTGCGGGTGCGGTTGTCCACCCTGCTGGGCCAGGACCAGTACCCAGCCGAGCTGGCCGGATGGGGACCGCTGCACGCCGAGCTGGCCCGCGATTTGGCCACCACCCTTAACGGCGCCCAGTGGCGTTTCGCGCTCACCGACGAGCACGGGCGGCTCACCCACTGCGGAATCACTCGCGCCCGGCCCACCGGCGTCGCGACCCGCTCCGGTGCCTGTCGGGCCATCGTGGAGCTGCAGGTGCCCGTGGATACGTTGCGCGCCCTGGCCACAAAGCCGACCGCGCTGGGCCAGTGGACCGGTGTGGTCGCCGACCTGACCCGCCAACTCGACCACGTCACCACCAGCGACATCTCCGGAGGCACCCCCGGCGGGGACTGGTACCGCGCCGATGCTGCCCGCCGCGCTCCCGGCGCCGCGCTGCGCCGCTACCTGGAGATCCGTGACCGGTACTGCACCATGATCGGTTGCCGCGCCCCTGCACGCAGCGCCGACAAAGACCACACCCTTGACCACGCCAAGGGCGGTCCGACCATCGGAGCCAACCTCGGCGACGCCTGCCGCCACGACCACCGGCTCAAACACGAAGGCGGCTGGATACTGCACCAACCCCACCCTGGCGCCTTCCACTGGACGACAGTCAGCGTATGACACACTCTTCTCATGATGGAATCATCTCCTCGCCGGGCCGCGATCTACTGCCGGATCTCGCATGACAAGACCGGTGCCGGGCTCGGTGTTGAACGCCAGGAGCAGGACTGTCGTGAGCTGGCTGGGCGTCTGGGTTGGTCGGTGGTCGAGGTGTTCTGTGACAACGACCTGAGTGCGTACTCGGGGAAGCGACGGCCGCGTTACCAGGCGATGCTGGAGGCGATCCGGGCCGGGCGGATTGATGCCGTGCTGGCCTGGCACACCGATCGGTTGCACCGCTCCCCGATTGAGCTGGAGGAGTACATCAGCGTGTGCAACGACGGTCGGGAGGTTCCCACCCACTGTGTGAGGGCCGGGACGCTGGATCTATCGACACCGTCTGGGCGGATGCTGGCCCGCACGCTGGGTACCTTGGCCCGGTACGAGAGCGAGCATCGCGGTGAGCGGGTGGCGGCTGCGGCGTTGCAGCGCGCCCAGACTGGTGATCGTTCGGGCGGTCCGCGACCGTTTGGCTATGAGGACGACGGGATCATCGTGCGGGAGCCCGAGGCCGTGGCGGTGCGCGTCGCAGTGGAGTCGGTGCTTGCCGGTGCCTCGTTGCGCTCGGTGGCGCGGGAGCTGAACACGACCGGGTTGACCACCTCGATGAAGGGCCGGGCCTGGACCGCGCACTCGGTCCGCGCGCTGCTGCTGCGCTCCCGCAACGCCGGGCTACGGGATCACCAGGGGCAGGTGATCGGCCCCGCGAACTGGCCGGCGATCGTTCAGGAGGACCAGTGGCGGGCGGTGGTGGCGATCCTGACCGACCCGTCCCGGCGCACCAGCCCCTCCGACGCCCGCGTGAAGTGGCTGGGCTCGGGGATCTATCGGTGCGCTGGCTGCGATCGGCCCTCGCTGCGGGTGTCCACCGCGGGCCGGGGTATCCCGTGTTACTGCTGCCCCGGTGAGCGGGGCACTACCGGGCACGTGGTGCGGGTGGCTGGGCCGCTGGACGCCTACATCGAGGCGATTATCGTGGAGCGGCTGACCAGAGCGGACGCCATCGAGTTGTTGCGCCCCGCCGCGCCGGAGGTGAACCTGTCCGCGCTGCGCGCCACGGCCAACGCCGCGCGGGCCCGGCTGGCCGAGATCGCTGAAATGCTCGGCGAGGGGGAGCTGACCCGCGCCGAGGCGCAGATCGCCCGCGGCCGCGCCACAGCTCGGCTGGAACGGGCCGAAGCCGAGATCGCCGCGGCGACCGCCAGCACTCCGCTGGCCGGGGTCGTGGACACCCCAGACCCCGCCGCGGTGTGGGTCGGGCTGGAGATCGGCCGGCGCCGGGCCGTGCTCGACTGCCTGATGACGGTCACCGTGCTGCCCATCACGCGCCCGGGGCCGGGGTTCGATCCGGCCACCGTGCGAATCGACCCGAAGTCGTCGTGATCGAAAAACCCCTGACTAGCCGCACGCCTGAGGGCGTGTCGCAGCGGTTAGCCTGCGCCCACACACCCGGCCAAGACATCCCATCCACCGTCAATGATCTCCGATGGGCAGCGTCCCACCTGTCCCGCCAGACCTGGTGCGGGACGGGTGCGAGGGGACAGGTTCCACATCACTGCTACCTGCGGAAAGCCTGTCGAAGCGAAGGCTGGGACGGGTAGTACCGAGAGCTGTCCCCGTTGGCCCATCGACCTGGAACAAGCCACGTCAATGACACCCGACACTCCGGGACGGGACACCCATACTCCCCGAACCGACCGCGCCCGACTCGCGCATATGCTGGCGATCAAAGACATGGCCGGCCTGTTGCGGCCTGGTCCCAGCGGTGGGTGATTAATCCGACCACGGGTCTTACGTGTGATGCGCACACGGCCTTGGAGGAACAGCGGAACGGAAAGTCCCGGGAGCGGGTCGGAGTCTCCATCGGAACCGGGGCGGTTCATTAGGCCACTGAGGGGTTACTTCGCGTCGGTGTCAGCGACGGTGACTTGCAG
>JBATXM010000185.1:0-80798 GCA_049673305.1 Pseudonocardiaceae bacterium
ACACCCACGAGCAACCAATCCCACGCGAGCGACATCAAGCAACCGAGTCGACGACGGGCACCAGAACCCTCACCTCACCAACCACACCCCAAGCCAGCGACAGACAGCCACTGACCTGCACTGACACTACGACACCTGAACGATCTAGCTCTGTAGTACTAGAGCAATGGCTGCGGATGGCGGACGCGGTGGGCCTGCGGCGCGACGAGGTCGACAGCGGTGCCCGGCTGGCGCCGGGGGTGCGATTCGCCGTGGACGCCTACGTGCGTTTTTGCTCGGTGCGGCCGTGGCAGGAGGCGGTGGCCGCCTCGCTGACCCAGCTCTTCGTGCCCGAGTTGATGCGCGTGCGGAGCGACGCGCTGGCTCGGCACTACGGATTGACGGCCGACGACCTCGCGTACTTCAGTCGGCACTCGGACGTGGCGGCGCGCGAGAGCGAGCAAGCGCTCACGCTGCTCCTCGCGGAGCTGCGTACCCACGAGGCGCAGCACCGGGCCCTCGACGCCGTGAGCTTCAAATGCGACGTACTGAACGCGCTGCTGGACGCCGTGGAGGCGATTCGCTGACGCAGGAGTGGGCCCGGTGCGCGTCCGGGCGGCAGCCATCGTTGGGCCGCCCGGCTGGTCGAGGACTGGGCGGCTACCCGACCTGAGGGACCCCGGGAAAGCGGCGCCTGTCGGACCACTGGTGTGCCGGCTCGGCGCGTCGTACGGGCGGTTGAGGATCGGGTTGTCGATCACCTTGTCGGTCACCGGGGACCGCATTCCACGCTTAACACACGCTGACCGTAGTGGGGCGTACCACGCTGACGGGTGCGTACCCTGGCGTGGTGCACCGAGGATGTCCGACCCCGGTGCCACAATCGGTCTATGCTCAGTGATGACCGCTTCCTGGTGCCGCTCTATTCAGCGGCCGAGGCAGCTCGTTATCTTGACGTGCCGGCGTCGACATTTCGCACGTGGGCGCACGGATACAGCAACCGCCCACGGGGTCGCCCACCGGTTGTCGGTGAGTCAATCGTCACCACGGTCCCGGCTGACAGCGGCGCTTCGATCCCCTTCATAGGTCTTGCCGAGGCCCACGCACTCGCCGCTATTCGCCGGGCGGGCGTGCCGCTGCAGCGCATCCGCCCGGCGCTGGATCGCCTCCGGGAAGAACTCGGCATCGAGCACGTCCTTGCGTCCCGAAAGCTCTTCACCGATGGTGCAGAAGTCCTCTACGACTACGCGGAGGATCACGGAGACACTCCCGAGGCGCAAAGCGCTCGCGAACTCGTCGTCGTGCGCAACGACCAACGAGTCTTCAACGAGATAGTCGAGTCGTACCTGCGCCGGATCGAGTTTCGTGACGACCAGTGGGCGCAGCTCATCCACCTACCGAAATACCGCCACGCCGACGTGGTGGTCGATCCTGACCGAGCCTTCGGTGCGCCGATCTTCGCTCACGGAGGTGCGCGGATCGAGACCGTATTGTCCGCCTTCAAATCCGGCACGGACATCACCGAGCTGACCGAGGAGTACGGCGTACCCCGAGCTGACTTGCTGGACGTTCTGCGTGTCCACACCGAAGCCGCGTAGCGGCCCCAGTGGCAGCCTAACCTTCTTCATCGACCGGGATCTCGGACGTATTGCCTTCCCCGCTGGGCTGCATGCGGCAGGGCTTAGGAGAAGAGGCGCGGGATGACCCCAGTGGACCTGTCCCGCGTGGTGTGGCGCAAGAGCAGCCGCAGCGGGCTCAACGGCGGCACCGAGCAGTGCGTCGAGGTAGCGGCGCTGGACGATGACCGGATCGCGCTGCGGGACAGCAAGCACCCCGACGGGGCCGTGCTGTTCCTCACCCGCACCGAGCTAGCCGCCTGGATCAGCGGCGTGCAGAGCAACGAGTTCGCCGACCTGACCTGACCCCGGCCAGACGTATCCAGGCTGGGACATAGCTCCCGAGGGGACCGATCACCTTCCCGCCGTGCCGAACGTTCGGTCAACGCTCGTTGGAGTACTTCCAGCGGATAGCGACCGTCATGGCCGCCGAGGTTCCGACTGTATCGAGCAGGTCATGACGGCGACGTGCTGGCCGCACCGCAGAGACCATGATCGCTGTTTGTGTGCGTTCAGCGACAATCTTTGTCGTCCTACGCACACAAACAGCGATCATGGTCTGTCGGCCACTAATCAAGATCACCTAGTGCTGCTACCGTTCTAGGTCATAGGTGGGGAGATGCGGTCGCTACGGGTGCTCGCCAACCGGGTGCTCTGGCGGTGGGGGTGCGTGATGTCCTGCCGGGGTACTGCGCCCACCGTATCCCGGTGACCGAGTGCCGCGAGCCACTTGAGCCGATCCCGACCGTGCTTGGCCGCCTCCTGCTCGAGCCCCGCTCCGCCAGCCGCACCTGGCGCGACGTTCAGTCACAGGTGCGCTGCACCAAGCAACCGAACTACTATCTGACAATGTTCACTCCTGGTCGTGGAGGGTTACCGCAGCCCGGCGCTCCAGCAACAATTGCTGGACCTGTCCTGATCCTCGCCAGGCTAACCGGGGTGGGACAATCGTCCGGACGGCTGCCGCGCGCACGCCGGCCGACCACCCCCTGACGAACGGAAACGGTTCCCCTCTTTCATGGCCACGGTCCCCTCCCTCGCCGATGTCGTGGCGCAACGCCTCTCCCAGGCGATCGGCGCCGCCCTGCCCCACGCCAGCACGACCGATCCGGAGCTGCGACGATCCGACCGGGCCGACTGGCAAGCGAACGGAGTTCTGGGTCTGGCCAAGTCGATGCGCGCCAATCCTCGGCAGCTCGCCGAGCAGGTTGTCGGCGAGCTGCCGACCGACGAGGTGATCGCCGCCCGCGAGGTCTCCGGGCCGGGCTTCATCAATCTCACGATCAGTGACGCGGCGATCACCGGGCAGCTCGCCGCCCGCGCCGGTGATCCACGGCTCGGGGTGCCCGGCTCTGCGAATCCGGGAACCACGGTCATTGACTACTCGCAGCCCAACATCGCCAAGGAGATGCACGCCGGGCACCTTCGTTCCACGATCATCGGCGACGCGATCGTGCGCGTCCTCGAGTTCGGCGGGGAGAAAGTGATCCGGCATAACCACCTCGGCGACTGGGGAACCCAGTTCGGGATGCTCATCCAAGATCTGCGTGAACGCCCTGACCAGCTCACCAACCCCGACGACAGTGATAGTACTGGGCAGCCGTCCATGTCACGGCTCAATCGGCTCTACCGGGACGCCCGCGTCAGGTTTGACAGCGAACCTGACTTTGCCGATCGCGCCCGCAAACGGGTGGTCGCGCTGCAGGCCGGCGACGCGGACACGATGGCCGCATGGAAGGACATGGTCGCCGAATCCAAACGCTATTTCGAGGCTGTGTACGCCAAGTTGGGTGTGCTGCTCACGGACACCGACGCTGTCGGCGAGAGTTTTTACAATCCGTTCCTCGCCGACGTGTGCGCTGAACTGGAGCGCTCCGGGGTGGCGGTGCGCAGCGACGGAGCCTTGTGCGTATTCTTCGACGACATCAAGGGATCCGACGGTGAACCCACTCCGCTGATCGTGCAGAAGAGTGACGGCGGCTACGGGTACGCCACCACAGACCTCGCCGCCATTCGCTACCGGATCGATTCGCTCGGCGCGTCCCAACTCCTCTATGTCGTGGACGCCCGACAAGCACTGCACTTCACGATGGTATTCGAGACCGCCCGACGGGCCGGATGGCTGCCACCCGAGGTTCGGGTAAAGCACGTGGCATTCGGCAGCGTCCTCGGTCCTGACCATAAACCTTTCAAGACCAGGTCCGGGTCGACCGTGCGACTCATGGATTTGCTCGACGAGGCCGTCAAACGAGCCACGGTGGTGGTCGCGGAGAAGAGCCCGCAGCTCACGTCCGCAGAACTGACAGAGCGTGCCACGCAGGTGGGCATCAGCGCCGTCAAGTACGCCGACCTCAGCACCTCCCGCACCCGCGACTACGTCTTCGACGTCAACCGCATGGTGTCCTTGACCGGCGACACCGGCGTCTACCTCCAATACGCCTACGCCCGAATCCAGTCAATTCTCCGCAAAGCCCGCGAAGATGCCGGCAACGCAACGCCCACAGCACACCCCGGCGTGGCGCTGGAGCCAGCCGAACGCACTCTCGGCCTGCTTCTCGACGAATTCGGCGACACCCTCGCCACGGTCACCGCAACGTTCGAACCACACCGGCTGTGCAACTACCTGTTCACCCTCGCCAGCGCCTTCACCACCTTCTACGAGCACTGCCCGGTACTCAAGGCCCCAAGCCCCGATATCGTCGCCAACCGTTTGCTGATCTGCCAGGTCACCGCCGAGACACTCCGCACCGGCATGGAGCTGCTCGGCATCGCCACCCCTGAACGCCTGTGAGTCCACCCGCCCACCGGCCAACTGATCGTAAGGAGTTCACCGTGTCTGCATCCCGTCCCGACGCCGTGGCCGAGCGCGTTGTGGTCCCGGCCGGGACGACATGCGGCGAGGCCATCGCGGCCACCAAGCGACCCACGTCCGGACCCCAGGCGATCGTGGTTGTTCGGTTGCCCGACGGGACGCTGAAGGATCTTGACTGGGTACCGGACACGGACATCGAGATCGAACCGGTGGCGATGGGCGAGCCTGACGGCCTGACCGTGCTGCGCCACTCCACCGCGCACGTGCTGGCCCAGGCTGTCCAGGATCTCTACCCGGAGGCGAAGCTCGGCATCGGCCCGCCTATCGAAGACGGGTTCTACTACGACTTCGACGTCCGCACACCTTTCCAGTCCGATGATCTGGAACGCATTGAGCTGCGCATGCGGGAGATCATCAAGACGGGGCAGCGATTCCAGCGACGAGTCTTTCCCTCCGTGGATTCCGCGCGGACCGAGCTGGCTGACGAGCCGTACAAGCTGGAGCTCATCGAGATCAAGGGCGAGATCAATACAGGTGAGGTCATGGAGGTCGGAGCCGGGGAGCTGACCATCTACGACAACATCGACCCGCGCACCGGCCAGAGGTGCTGGTCGGATCTGTGCCGTGGGCCACATCTGCCGTCCACGAAGCTGATCAGTGCGGTCAAGCTCATGCGCAACGCGGCGGCGTACTGGCGAGGCGATGAGAAGAACCGTCAGCTCCAGCGGATCTACGGCACCGCATGGCCGACCCGCGACCAGTTGACACAACACCTGCGCCGGCTTGAGGAGGCCGCCAAACGCGACCACCGCAAGATCGGTGAAGACCTGGATCTGTTCACCTTCAGCAAAGAGATCGGCCGTGGCCTGCCATTGTGGATGCCCAACGGCACGATCATTCGGGACGAGCTGGAGGGATGGGCTCGCGAGACCGAACGCCGGCTGGGGTATCAGCGGGTCGTCACACCGCACATCGCCAAAGACGCCCTGTACTACCTGTCCGGGCATCTGCCGTATTACCAGGAAGACCTGTACTCGCCCATCGACATCGAGGGCGAGCAGTACTACCTCAGGCCAATGAACTGCCCACACCACCACATGATCTACCGGGCCCGGCCGCGTAGCTACCGGGAACTGCCGTTCAAGATCGCCGAATATGGCACGGTGTACCGGTTCGAACGCAGTGGCCAGTTGCACGGGATCATGCGGACCCGCGGGTTCACCCAGAACGATGCCCACATCTACTGCACGCTGGACCAGGCCAAAAGCCAGTTCCTGGAAGTCATGCGCATGCATGATGACTACTACCGCGCGCTGGGGATCACGGATTTCCACATGGTTCTCGCGTTGCGCGACCCTGTCAACACCGACAAGTACCACGGTGACGAGGAGATGTGGGCTACCGCTGAACGCATCACCCGAGAGGCGATGGAGGAATCCACCATCCCCTACGTCGAAGAGGTGGGCGGCGCGGCGCACTACGGCCCGAAAGTTGACTTCATCATCCGAGCCGTCACCGGCAAGGAGTTCGCGGCCTCAACGAACCAGGTGGATCTGTACACGCCGCGACAGTTCGAGCTTACCTACCACGACTCGGATGGCACCGAGAAACCGGTTGCGGTGATTCACCGGGCACCGCTGGGCTCCCACGAGCGGTTCGTCGGTTTCCTGACCGAGCACTTCGCTGGCGCGTTCCCCGTCTGGCTCGCTCCGGAACAGGTGCGGATCATACCGATCATGCCTGACCTCACGGACTACGCCAACAAGGTGCGCGACATCGTGTTCGACGCCACTGTGCGTGTTGACGTGGACGCCAGTGACGGCAGGTTGTCGGCGAAGATTCGCGCCGCCGTGACCCGCAAGATCCCGCTGATTCTCGTCGTGGGTCGCCGCGAGGCCGAGCAGCACACGGTGTCCGTGCGGTACCGGTCCGGCGAGGAGAGGTCGATGTCGGTGGATGCCTTCGTCGCGCACGTCGTCGAGCTCGTGCGCACCAGGAGCCTGGAGGGTGCCGGGCACATGGCGCCCACGAACGATGTCAACTCCGAAAGCGATGTCAACTCCGACAGCTAGTGTCGAGACGGTCCTGTTCCTCGTCATCGTGGCTACCGTGGTGGCCACGTTCGCCCGGCGGCTGCGTGTTCCGGCACCCTCGCTGCTGGTCATCGCCGGGGTGATCGTCGGCCTGCTGCCAGGCGTACCCACTATCGTGCTCACGCCGGATGTCGTGAGCTTGGTGGTGCTGCCGCCGCTGCTGTTCGCCGCTGGCGAGGAGCTGCCCTGGCGGGACCTTCGCCAGGTGTGGCGGCCGGTCACCGCGCTGGCCGTGGGGCTGGTGGGAGTCTCCGCTGCCGCCGTCGGCGCTCTCGCCATCGCGCTCACCCCGCTGCCGGTGGGCCTGGCTTTCGTGCTGGGGGCCGTGTTGGCCAGCACCGATCCGGTGGCGGTGGCGGCATTGGCTCGGCGGTTGTCCCTGCCGCCCCGGGTGCAGGCGCTGGTGCAGGCCGAGAGCCTGTTCAACGATGCGACGAGCCTGCTGCTGTTCCGCATGGCGCTGTCCGTGACCATCGCTGGCGGTGTGGTCTCCTGGGGGCGCACTCTCGCCGAGTTCGCCATTCTGGCCGGTGGTGGGGTGGCGGTGGGTGCCGTCATCGCCGGCGGAGCCTTCCTGATCAGGCGCCGCACCGAGGACCCCGTGCTGGAGACCGTGGTCGCTCTGGTCACTCCTTACGGGGCATACGTACTGGCTGAGTCAATCCACGCCTCGGGGGTCACCGCCGTCGTCGTGGCCAGCGTCATCCTCGGCACCCAGGCCACCCGGCTGACCAACGCGCGGATCCGGTTGCAGCTGGCCGCGGTGTTCCAGACCGTCGTCTTCCTGCTGGAAAGCGTGGTGTTCGGCCTCATCGGTCTGCAGCTGCCCACGCTGCTCCGGGGACAGGCAAGCATCGACACCCGCTGGCCACTGCAGGCGCTGGCGATCGCCGCGACGTTGATGGTGGTCCGGGTGGCGTGGGTGTTCCCGTTGTCGGCAATCCGGCAGCGGCGTGCCGGTGCCAAGCAGCCGTCCTGGCGGGTGCCGGCCGTGGTGTCGTGGGCCGGCACCCGCGGCGTCGTGCCGCTGGCCGCAGCGCTGTCCATCCCGCTGACCACCAGTGGCCCCTTGACCACCAGCGGCGCAGCCGCGCTGCCCGATCGGGACCTGGTCCTGCTGTTGAGCACCGCGGTCATCGTCATCACCCTCGTCGTGCAAGGGTTCACCCTCGCGCCACTGGTCCGGCGAGCGGGAATCGCGCTGACCCCGGACAACGTTGCCCACGAGCACACCGCCGCGCGCCTGGCGCTGGCCCAGGCCGGGTTGTCGCACCTCGACCACCTCACCGCCATGCACGCCGCGCCGGAGTTCGTCCTCGAAGCGCTCCGCAACAGCTGGCAGGACCGCATCGAGGCAATCAAGGAGCACCACGACACCGACCAGCCCCGCGCCGCCTCATGTGACCGTCAGCTACGCCGTGAGCTTCTTGACGTGGAAAGCGCCGAGCTCGACCGCCTTTATCACGACGGCGCGATCACTGATGCCACCCGCCGACGAATCCAGCGCTCCCTCGACCTGGAACACACCGGACTCAGCGACGGGGAGGCGCCCTAAGTGGCGAAATAGCAGCCTCTACGCTGTGGCCCAAGGCTCGAGGGGGAGGCGGATTTACTATGGCGGGATTCGGATCGGCAAGAATGCGGACCCCAGACTGGGTCGTCATCGGCGCGGGCTTGCTGGCGTGGGGCTCGAGTTTCCTACCGTGGTACACCGCCCGCGTCTCGGTCTTGAGCATCAAGCGATCGGCCAGCGTGGACGCCTGGCAAGCGGGCTTCGGCGCATACATCTCCGTGCTGCTCCTGCTGGTGGCCAGCGTCGTGGTACTGGTGAGCCCGCTGAGCGGGCTGAGACTGGCCGCTTCCCGGTCGCTGATCACGCTCGTGGTGTCCGTGCTGGCGTTGATCGCCCTCGTGCTGCGCTGGGCGACGTTCCAGGACGCCGATGGCGGGCTGGGCGGGTTAGATGACGTCGACCTGGGTGGCGCCTTCACGGTGTCCAGCGGTGCTGGTGTCGGCCTCTACCTGGGGCTGATCGCGGCAATCGCGGCCGTGGTGGCGTCGGCGCTCACCTTCCGCGCGGCGGGTCGCAACGTCGAGCGCTGACGATCAGCTTTCGGCGCCGCCGCTGCCGTAGGGGCGGGTGAGGAGCTCAAGGATGTGGCCGTTGGGGTCGTCGAAGTACACGCCGCGGCCACCATCTCTCGTGTTGATCTCGCCAGGCTCCTGGCGGCGGGGATCAGCCCAATAGCGCAAGTCAAGCGCCCGAATCCGATCGAAGATGGTGTCAAATTCGGCTTCGCTGACGAGAAACGCATAGTGCTGCGGCTGGATGTCCTCCGAGGTCTCCAGGAAATCCAGACTCACCCCGTTACTCAGGGTTACTACCTCGAACCGAGCGAACGTGGTCGGCGCGGGCAGCCCCAACAGATCAGCCAAGAACGTCGCGGAAACCACCTTGTCGCGAGCCGCGACGATCGTGTGGTTGAGCTCAACAGTCATGACACCGCCCTCTCAACGGCCTCCGCTGCGGTGGAGGCCACCCGACGGGCTTGCCGGACAGCCCGATGATCACGGCCCGGTCGTCGCTGGCCGCCGTGCGATTGCGCCACATTCGGCCACACTCCACGCATCGGTGCACCACGCTGTTCTCACCGCCTTCGTACAGCACGCCAACCGGTTCCATCAGTCCACCACAGTCGGCGAGCCGATCGCCAGGCAGCACATCGACATGCCGCGACCACAGGCAACGCGGGCAGTGGTTGGTGTACCCGGTGCCACGAACTGAGCAGCCGCAGTGCGCACACACGAAATCCTCCGGCCGACGGGTGAACCGGCGGGACTCGTCGGACATGCTCACCTCCTGTCTGGGTCCATCGACAACACCGGTCCCATTCTCGACCAGGCGAGGATGCTCCGAATACTCGAGGCCACGGCATCGATGTTCGCCGAAATCTGGGTGGTACTACGGTCACCAGATTTTCCTGCGAACGCCTCACGGGTGCCCCAGGTCAGATTTCGATCAAGAAAATACTTCAGGAGTCAGAGTCCTTGGTAAGGGTGTCGTTGAGGATGCGGGTGCGTATCTGGAAGAGTAGGTGGGCTCCGCAGGGCATGGCCATTTCAAGAGCGGTTTTATAATTGCAGTGGTCACGTCTCCCGCCCCCGGCATCTCGGCGCTGGGCCACGGTGGGCGTCGCTACCCAGCTGAATGCGGCGCGACACGGACCGTTGTCCGCTCTGTGACACCTCCCCACACCGCGACAGTTCTTCCCCAGACCACACCGACAGTGACATCGGTCCGTGGTATGGCAGACATTGAACACCCGACCCACCAATACGATCGCGAAACGACCGTGCCTGGGTAGGCGATGCCACACTCACGGCCGTGGATGACAAACCGGTGCAGATGCTCACCCTGTCAGCCGAAGGCGATCTGCAGCACCACGTGCAGGCCGGTGATCGAAGTCGAGAGCTCCCCAGTGTCAGGCATGGCACCCATCCTGCGCGCCGCCACTGATCGACCCCGGCCACCGCAGCCAGACATGCCTGGCCAAAGCGATGAGCGCCTTGGAACAAATAGCCAAGGACATCCACCGACACCGGGCCATCGGTGAGCTGATGGGCATGACCGACTCGCCGCTCCAGTCCATCGTGGTATTGTTGAAACTGTCGACGTTTCGCCCAATACGTTCTCGAATGCACAGCTAGGGGTTTTCCTTGTCTACCGCCCTCTCCATATTCCTGGTTTTTTTACTGCTTACGGTACTTATAATTTGTCCCATCATTAATGGCATGAAGGGTAAATTCGGGATGATCCTCTTAGGCTTGATTATCCATCCATGCTGGGTATTTGGTGCAATCTTGATCGCAAAGCCGGATTCATTTTGGGCTCGACGTTTTTATGGTCCCGAAAAAATGAGCCGTGCGCGAATTCGTTTTACCAAGAGATAAATAGGTTTCTGGACAGGGAGAGCATCTCTGCGAGAGCCAAGTCTGGGATCAACAACCCGCGCTCGGCCAACGCCACTCACCGGCGCAGCCGCAACGCAGCGGGGGCGTCGGCGGGGACGGCGGGCGTGTGCGGCGGGATGGGGTCCAGTTGTTGGTAGGCCTCGCCCGGGGCGGGCCGCAGATCCACCTCACCCTTGTTGGGCCACAGGGCGAAGGCTCGCTCGGCCAGCGCGGTGATGGTCAGCGCCGGGTTCACCCCGAGATTCGCGCTGAGGGCTGATCCGTCCACCACGGACAGGCCCGGATAGCCGTGCACCCGATGGTAGGCGTCGATGACGCCGTCGGCGGCGGTCGCGCCCATCGGGGCGCCACCGAGGAAATGCGCGGTCATCGGGATCTCGAACAGCTCCCCCCAGGTGCTACCGGCGGTACCGCCGATGTACTGGGCGACGAGCTGGCTGGCCTGGAAACCGGCCGGGATGAAGGTGGGATTGGGTGCGCCGTGACCGGGCCGCGAGGTGAGCCGGCCACGGCGGCGGTAGGTGGTCAGCGAGTTGTCCAGGGTCTGCATCACCAGCAGGATCACCGTCCGCTCGCTCCAGCGCCGTACCGACAGCAGCCGCACCGTCTTGACCGGGTGCCGGGCGAGGAAACCCAGCAGCTGCCGCCAACGCGGCGTGTCCGACGCACCATTGGTAGCCACCGTCTGCAGCAGACCCATCGCGTTACTGCCCCGCCCGTAGCGGACCGGCTCAATGTGGGTGTGCTCATCGGGGTGGAAGGAGGAGGTGATGGCCACCCCTCGGGAAAAGTCGCGCAGCGGATCCACCGTGTCCCGGCTGGCGCCGACGATCGCCTCGGAGTTCGACCGGGTCAGCTCGCCCAGCCGGGGCGAGAGCGCGGGTAGCACACCCTTGTCATGCATCCGGTGCAGCAGCTGCTGGGTACCCCAGGTGCCGGCGGCGAGCACCACCTGGTTCGCCTGGATCGTCTGGCGCTTCCTAGTTCCGGTGCGCACGGCGTCAACCAGCCAGGTCCCGTCGGGCTGCGGGCGCACGGCGGTCACCGTGGTCAGCGGGTGCACGGTGGTCCCGACCCGCTCCGCGAGGTACAGGTAGTTCTTCACCAGGGTGTTCTTGGCGCCCACCCGGCAGCCGGTCATGCAGGAGCCGCATTCGGTGCAGCCGCTTCGCCGGGGGCCAGCGCCGCCGAAGTAGGGATCGTCAACCTCCTCACCCGGCCGGCCGAAGAACACCCCCACGGGCGTGGGGTGGTAGCTCTCCGGGACCCCCATGTCCCGCGCGACCCGCTGCAGCACCTCATCGGCGGCCGTGTGACCGAGGTAGGTGCTCACCCCGAGCATCCGCTGCGCCTGGTCGTAGTGGACGTCGAGCTCGGTGCGCCAGTCGGCGAGGTGCGCCCATTGCGGGTCATCGAAGAACGCGTCGGACGGCCGGCACAGGGTGTTGGCGTAGTTCAACGACCCACCCCCGACACCAGCGCCGGCCAGCACCACAAGATCACGCAACAGGTGGATGCGCTGGATGCCGTAGCACCCCAGAGCCGGCGCCCAGAGGAACTTACGCAACTGCCAGGACGTGGTGGCCAGCTCATCATCAGCGAAGCGCCGCCCCGCCTCGAGCACACCGACCCGGTAGCCCTTCTCGGTCAGCCGCAACGCGGCGACACTGCCCCCAAACCCTGAGCCCACCACCACCACGTCGTAGTCGACCACGCAAGACCTCCTCGTCCGTACCTGATGCAGGGTAAACCGAGTCCCCGGCGGGAAATCACCCTGTTACGACGGTCGCGGTGGATCTTCGGCCATGAGTTCGGGCAGGATTTCGTTCGCCATCCGGACGAGGTCCGGACCGTCCGGACGACGGTTGGGACTGCGCGGACCGCCGTCAGGTGATTTCCCCGCTTCTTTGATCCGTTCAATGACGTCACCTAACCAACTGGCGGGCAATCGGTGGACGTCTGCGGCCAGTTGACGAAGAACATGAGCCCGGAAGCACGCTCTGGTACTGACATCTTGGGGCGCGAAGCCGTTGAACGAGATTCGGAGGCATGTATCGTAAGCGGCCGTCAGCTCATCTAGACAATTCTCCTGACTCGCAGTGATCCACAGGGTGACCAGTGCATTCGCAGCTGACACAGGCCGTCCCTGCACTTGATAGTCGTGGAATGCGGTGATTGTCGCGCCGAGGTTGCCTGCGAGAGGTTCGAGTGCGTGCGCAACGGCGTCATCCCCACTATCACAGTGGAAATTGCTCTGCGCGCGAATTTCTTCGATGTTGCGCGTCCAGATCGAATAACTTAGTGGGTGATTCAATTTCCGCTCTTTACACCCTGGACCAAAATTGTACGTCCAGTACGGATCGGAAGGCACAGTACTCAGCTCAGTTATTTCGCGTATTCGCAGGCGCAGGATTCGTCGATCACCATCCCACCCCCGATGGAGCTCCAGCGTGCGAAGGAGACCCCTCCAACCTTCCTCGGGGAATTGGGAGCGCCACAGTAAAGTGGTTCGTCGCCAGTCTTCTACCGGATCGGTGCGGCCAGGGAACAACTGCTGTTCGGTGATCTCCCCGGCGGTGAGCACAGCCAGCAGGACGAGGTTCGCCGAGTAGGCCGCATGGCGGGCGGGAACGGAAATCCGGTCCGGTTCGTAGCTGTCGTAGCTGGTGTCATGTCGTGGCAGGAGTGAGTGATGGAACAGGGTCAGGAGCAGGTCCCGGCCTGTCTGGGGCAGCGTCGGCAACTGTTCGGTGAGGAAGTTCACGATCGTGCTGCGCATGGTCAAGGGCGCGAATGACAGCAGGGCGTGCAGAAAAGCGTCATCGGGGGGTGCTGGCCGGCTGCGTGTTGTGCTGCGGGCGGCGGTGTCGGCCAGGTCGTTGAGCTCCCGCGTGACGAGGCGCGCGATGAGGTACTCACCGAAGGTGGCGTGCAGGAACTCGTAGGTTTTCAGCCGGGTGGTGTCGCGGGTGGCCTGGGCTTCGTGGATGAAGAAGAATCGCCCGATCACGACCTCGGCCGCGGTGAGTGGGGCGCGCAACCCGGATGTGGGACGCTGCCGTTCACCTGGCTCGCCCAGCAGCGCGGGAAGGTCGGCGTCGAGCTCGGCTTCGGTCACCCACTGGCGACCGCGAGTGAACATCGCGAACGCCACCACCGATAGACGAAGCAGCTCGCGGTCGACTGCCTGCTCGAACTGGGTGGCGGAGAGGGCCGCCCCTGTCTTGCGCACCTCACGTTTGGCGAACTGGGTCAGCAGTCGCTCATACAACTCGGTTTGTCCCAGCACCGCGTCCTCGCGCTGTAGCGGGTTGCCGTCGGTGTCGTAGAGCGCGAGCATCAGCAACAACAGCGGCTGGCAGGCCAGCTCGACGTGGGCAAGTACTGTCTCGACCGGCAGGGGGCGCAGGCCACGGGCTGCGAGAGGGGACGCGTTAGCGGCGTTCCACACCGCGAGCCACTGCGCGATCTGGTTGTCGCGGAACGGCTCAAGCCGCACAGCGACCATGCCTGACGCAGGCCGAGCCCGGTCGGCGACGGCGGTGCGGCTGGTCACCAGCACGACCACCGGCCTGCCTTGGTCAGCCTCACGGCGCTGAAAGTCCGCGATCTTCTCCAGGTAGTCGGACTGGCTCGCCCCGGTCGCCTGCAGCAACTCGTCGAACCCGTCCAGCAGCACCACCGGCAGGGCATCTCCCGCGCTGCGCGCAAGGGCGGCCCACAGCATGCTCTCGCCGGTAGCGGCCCTGATGGCGTGCTCGATCTGAGCGTGCAGATCGGCATCAGCAGGTATCTCGCGCAACACCACCCGCAACGCCAGGAACTCGCTAGGCGGCAGCCGCGCCGCCAGCACCTGGGTGAGCACCGACTTCCCGGAACCCGGTTGGCCGAGCACCAGCAGGGGTGCCTCAGTGGCCTGGGGCGCGGTGAGATGCCCGATGAGAAACCCCTCCAGGTCATCCCGGACCGGCCGCTCATTCCACCAGTGCTCCTCGGCGAGCCGGTCAGCCATCTGCACCTGAGCGATCCGGAACTCCGGATTCACATAAGCCTCTCCCAGCGTCGGCATGCGCAGCCCTTCCGGAATCTCCCCGGAAGAGAGGATCGGCCGGTGGAGCGCGGCCTGGTAGGCGCGAGCCACAGCGAGACGCCGCTCATCGGGCACCCGGCCGGTACTGATGGCGGCAAGAACCTCCTGCACCCTGACCAGGCCAACATTCACCCGCTGGATCTCAGCGCGAGTCGCCTGGTGATCCACCAGATTCGCCCACAAAGCAACTTCGGGAAAATCAGTCGCCAGTCGCCGGAACAGTTCCTCATACCGTGCGACGGCTCGGGCTGGCACGTCAGCGCGCATCGTGTCGCGGAACCGTTGCCGGTGGGTGTCGTCCAACCGATCCCACACGGCCAGACCCGCCACGAACCCGAACACCTCCTCCGACAGCTGCTCGTAGAAGCCGTTCAACGTCTCCAGAGTCAGCTCGTATGGTCGCTGGGCGGCCGGTATCGGGACATCGGTCCGCAGCAGCGCATCCGCCAACTTTCGCAAACTCGCGGTCCCAGCCTCGCCGCCGGTGGCTACCGCAACCTGCTCAGCTCCAGTGAATTTCAGCTCCTTGTCGTCGAACGGCAGGCTGACCTGCCGCAGAGCCTCGAAATACGCCGTGAGCACGATGACCGCGTGCGCGGCGGCAAGCCGCTCACTGCGACCCAACCGGCTCACCCCACGCAGCCGCTCCGCCAACCCAGAGACCAGATCACCACTGAGCCGGGCCAGCTCCGACTTCGGAGCGAGGAGACTCAACGCGAATCCCGCCCCGGCGGCCGAAGCCACCAACAGGATCCCCCCAACCAGCCGGTCCAATGCCGCAACCGTCCGGTTCTCCCGGCCGCCCAGCAGTTTCACCGCATCGGCATAACTCAAGCCTCTGGCCATCAGGCCGACAGCTCCCTCCAGGTGCGCCCGGCGGTGCAGCCACTCCACCGGGCGCCGGCGCCAAGATCAATAAATCGCCGTCATGGCTGGTAGCCGCCGTTGATCCACGACTGGAAGAGCGCGACCCGCTCCGATGACCAAGGGTTCTCACCGCTACCGGGCGGAGGCATCAACCCCTGCGACACCTGCTGGTAAACTTCGGCCGCGTTGGTGGGATTGCTCATGTATGAGTAATCGTTGAGGGTGACGCCTTGCTCGGCCATGTGGTCGATGTCCATCTGCGTGAACAGTGGGAGAATGTCGCGCTGGAAGCTGGTAGAGCTGGTAGTCATGGCTGCCCCTCTGAACCCATGGAGTACCGTCGGCTGGACACCCTCGCAAGAAGCCTCTCCCCGCGCGGCGCCCATCGAGCAGGTGCCACGCTATCCAATTGTCGAGCGTGCGTCGACAGGGCCGGTGAGCCTCAGGGGCGCAGGGTCAGGCCGACTTTCTGGAACTCTTTGAGTTCTGAGTACCCGGTTTTGGCCATCGCGCGGCGCAACGCGCCGAACAGGTTCACCGTACCGCTGGGATCGTCGGAGGGGCCAAACAACAGCGTGTCGATGCCGATTGAGCCCTCCGCCACATCGGTGACGTGACTGCGCGGCAGTGACGGGTGCGCGGCGGCGGCCGTCCAGTACAAGCCGTTGCCGGGCGCCTCACGTGCGGCGGCCAGCGGTTTGCCGAGCATCACCGCGTCCGCCCCGCAGGCGATCGCCTTGGCGATGTCACCACTGGTGCGTATCCCACCGTCGGCGATCACGTGCACGTAGCGCCCACCGGTCTCATCGAGGTAGTCCCGCCGGGCGGCTGCGGCGTCGGCGACCGCGGTGGCCATCGGCACCCCGATGCCGAGCACATCGCCGGTGGACGTGCTCGCACCCGCTCCGTGGCCGACGATGACGCCAGCCGCCCCGGTACGCATCAGGTGCATCGCGGTGCGGTAGTCACCCACTCCGCCGGCGATGACCGGAACGTCCATCGACGCGATGAACTCCACGAGGTTGAGCGGCTCCGAAGCGCGGGAGACATGCTCAGCCGAGACGATGGTGCCCTGCACCATGAGGATCTCGACGCCAGCGGCGAGCAGCGCAGGGGCGAGATCCCGGGCATGTTGCGGGCTGACCCGGGCGGCCACCGTCACACCGGCCTGGGCCACCTGGCCGATCGCCTCGGTCAGCAACTCGAGGCGGATCGGAGCCGAGTGCCACTGCTGCAGCAGCCGCACCGCCGCCTTTTCGTCGGCCTCGTTGATGGCAGGGGTGAGCTGGAACAGCAGCTTGTCGACGCCTGTGTGGCGGGCCCACAGCCCCTCGGCATTGAGCACCCCCAGCCCGCCCAACTCACCGATCCGGACCGCCATCGCTGGCGACACGATTGCGTCGGTGGGGTGAGTCACCAGCGGGATCTCGAACCGGTAGGCGTCGATCTGCCAGGCGGTGGACACCTCCCGGGAGGAGCGGGTACGCCGTGATGGCACGATCTGGACGTCATCGAAGTCATAACCAGGCCGCGCGGTGCGACCCATGCCGATCTCCACCAGCTCGTGCATGTCAGCGCACCGCGTAGTTCGGGGCCTCTACCGTCATGGTGATGTCATGCGGGTGGCCCTCCCTGAGACCCGCCGAGGTGATCCGTACCAGCTGCGCGCTCTGCAACGCCGGGATCGTCGCGGCACCGGCATAGCCCATCGCCGCCCGCAGGCCACCGACCAGTTGGTGGGCCACCAGCGACAGCGGGCCCCGGAACGGGACCCGCCCCTCAATGCCCTCGGGTACCAGCTTGTCGTCGGAGAGCACGTCGTCAGCGAAGTAGCGGTCCCGGGAGTATGAGCGACCGTCGCGGCAGGCCATGGCGCTCACCGAGCCCATCCCGCGATAGGTCTTGTACTGCTTGCCATCGACCAGGATCAACTCCCCCGGCGCCTCAGCGGTGCCGCCCAGCAAGCTGCCCAGCATCACTGTGCTGGCCCCCGCGACGATGGCCTTGGCGATGTCCCCGGAGAACTGGATACCGCCGTCGCCGATCACTGGAACACCCGAGGGACGGCAAGCCCGGTCCGCCTCGAAGATGGCGCTGATCTGTGGCACGCCCACCCCGGCCACCACCCGGGTGGTACAGATCGAGCCGGGGCCCACCCCGACCTTGACCGCGTCCGCGCCGGCGTCCACCAGCGCTTGCGCCCCAGCCCGGGTGGCCACGTTGCCACCGATGACATCGACGCCAGTGCCGAACTCGGCCTTGAGCAGGCTGATCATCTCCAGCACGCCCCGGGAGTGCCCGTGCGCGGTGTCCACGACCAACACGTCGACCCCGGCATCGACCAGCAAGGTGGCCCGCTGCTTGGCGTCCTCGCCAACCCCGATCGCCGCACCTACCAGCAGCCGCCCGTCTGGGTCCTTGGTGGCCAGCGGATAGCGCTCAGTTTTCACGAAGTCCTTGACGGTGATCAGGCCGCGCAGCCTGCCGTGCCCGTCGACGATCGGCAGTTTCTCGATCTTGTGCCGGCGCAACAGGCCCAGTGCCGCGTCCGCGGTGACGCCCACCTGCGCGGTAATCAGCGGCGGCTTGGTCATCACCTCGGCGACCCGCTTGCCGTGGTCCACTTCGAAGCGCATGTCCCGGTTGGTGATGATGCCGACCAGCACGCCCGCAGAATCAGTGACGGGCACTCCGGAAATCCGGTAGCGGGCACACAGCGCATCCACGTCGGCCAGGGTGTCCTCCGGCAAGCAGGTCACCGGGTCAGTCACCATGCCCGCCTCGGACCGCTTGACCACCTCGACCTGCGCGGCCTGCTCCTGCGCCGGCAGGTTGCGGTGCAGGACCCCCATTCCGCCGTGCCGGGCCATCGCGATGGCCATCCGCGCCTCGGTCACCGTGTCCATCGCCGAGGACAGCAGCGGTATCCGCAACGTGACGTTGCGGGACAACCTGGTCGTCGTGTCCACCTCTGCGGGCACGACGTCGGACTCGGCGGGCAGCAGCAGGACATCATCGAAGGTCAGACCAAGCAGCGCGAACTTCGACGGGAAGCTGGGCGCGGTGAGCTCGCTGGTCATGCGACGATCGTATCCGTCTCAGGCGAATATCCCCGTGTGTTCGCCACAGCGTCTACGGGAGCCGTTCACTGGGACCGTGCACTGTGGCTGTTTACAGGGGCCGTTAACCCGGGGTCATCGACCGGGCAGGTACGGTGCCAGCCGTGGCACATGACTCACTTCCCCCAGACCCGTTCGATGGTGACCCAGAAGACCCAACTCTGGCGCTGGAGGCCCTGGATGATCCCGCCGACGTCATCGAGGAGCCGCTCGATGACGAGGAGCGGGCCGGGCTGCTCGCCGACCTGAACGATCTGACCGTCTACCAGGCCCTGCTGGCGCCTCGCGGACTACGCGGAATCGTGGTGGAGTGCCCTGACTGTACTGAGCAGCATTACCACGAATGGCACTTGCTGCGAGCCACCCTGCAACAACTGCTCGAAGCCGGCCGGATGCGCCCGCACGAACCCGCTTACAACCCGGACCCCAATGGATACGTGAGCTGGGAATACTGCCGGGGGTACACCGACGCGGCGCTCACCGAGCATGGTGGCTGAGCAGCCTCAGCCACCAGAGGGAAGTCGCAGGCCGTCGCGGACTCACCTCCGGTGAACGGCACCACCCGGGGAGGCTGCCCCACCCGGCGGAGCGGGAACACTCGGGGGGACAGGAACACTGGGAGGAACTGCACCATTGGGAGGGGTGGCCCCCACCTGACCCGTATTTGGCGCAAAGTTACCGGTGGGATTGTGGTTCGGCGAACTGTTCGCCGCCGGAGGACTGCCGGTGATGTGCGGACTACCCGTGGTTCCACCACCCGGGAAATCTTTGTCCGCAGCACTCCCGTCTGTGGTAGCACTTCCCGTGGAACCGCTACCTGAGGGACCAATGCCCGAGGGGCCGCTGTCTGAAGGGCCGATGTCTGAAGGACCACCGCCCGGACCCGGGTAACCACGGTCCGGCTGTTCCCGGCCGGGGGCAATCCGATTGGGGCCAATCCGATTGGGCCGCGCTGCCGAGGTGCTACGGGGCGGCTCGGGGGCCAAGGGGGTCAAGTCCGAGTTTGGGTTCGAGTCGGCGGGTGTGAGTGGCGTATTCGACTTCGGTGACTGGCTGGGGCCGCGCCTGGCGTTGGATGCCCCGGACGGCGGGAACATCGGCACCCCGGGCAGATTCGCTGAGCCAGCACCCGGCGACCCGTTCAGCATCTGCTCGAGCTGACGGTGGCGCGCGGTGAGGTCGGTACGACCTTCACCCTCACCGATCGCCGGGAGCTGCGTCTGGACGCGTTGCAGCGATGCCCTGGCGCGGTCAGGATTGCCCTCTTTCAGCGCCGTCCTGGCCTCGTTGAGCTCGGTCCGGACCACGGCCGCCGTCTCCACCGAGCGGGCGTAGTCGTGATAGAGCACCTGGGTCACGCCCCACAAGGGATCACCAGGTTGCGCGGCTTTGGCGACTAGGCCCACCGCAGAGAAGGCGACCACCAGCACCGCCGCAGCCACCGCGATCGAGCCGAACAGGGGATTACGGCCACGGACCGGCTGGCAGGCGGAGTGGATCACCTCCAAGGCCCTGGTGGTGTCTACCAGGTCACTGAACGGCTCGGCATGAACCTCGCGGCGCCACGCCGCCAGGATGCGCGTCAATTCCTCATCAGCATCGTTCGGTGTGTGTCCAGCCCGACCGATCAAGTCCAGCAACGCGTCATCGGCTTGCACTGCGGCCAGATCAACAGGCATCTCATGGGAATCCTCGTTGGAGTAGCCAGCACGGGGAAACTCGTCTCGACCAGGCACTTAGACCACCCCCTCGGACGCCAGTACGCCGCGCAGCCGACCTAGAGCCCGGTGCTGCGCCACCCGGACCGCGCCCGGAGTCGAGCCAACAGCCTCGGCGGTCTCCTCCGCCGACAACCCCACCACGACCCGCAGGCGGAGAATCTCTCGTTGCTTTTCCGGTAAAGTGCCCAGCAGCTTGCCCATCCGCCCGGCCAACTCACCCTGCATCACCTGCGCCTCTGGTCCGTCAGCCAGGTCTTGGGTGTCGGGAACCTCAGGGACCGGCTCGTCACGATTGCGCGCCGCAGACCGGTATGAATCGGCCACCTTGTGCGCGGCGATGCCGTACACGAAGGCAAGAAACGGCCGGCCTTGGTCGCGGTAACTGGGCAGGGCCGTGAGCACCGCGAGACACACCTCCTGAGCTACGTCATCCGCCGAGGCGAACGTCTTTTCCTGGCCGCCGACGCGGGCACGGCAGTACCGCACCACGAGAGGACGGATCCGGCGGAGCAGAACCTCAACGGCATATCGCTCACCGTTAGCGGCAGCACCGACCAGGACGTCGAGGTCGTCCTCTACAGCGGTCATCGCAGAATGCAGCCCTGCCGTTACGACGAGGGACCGACCGGGCTGAACGCCGGCCGGCGGTGGCCACTCCGTTGTCCGGACCATCCATCACCATCCCGAGACACGGGCACCTCACGCGCCACCGTAGTGGTAGACAGATCAGCGGGCAGAATGCGGTACCGCCCGCGCGACGCACGAGACCTCAGAAAAGACAGCACAAAGGACCGGTGGGGGTGCCACCGGTCCTTGACGCCCAGCGTCCGAAAACCCCGTGCTCGAGCAACCCAGCTCCCGCGCAACTCCAGCGCCGGAGCAACAGTACTCAGGCCACGAGGCCACGCCGGAAACCGTGTGCGACGGCTTGAGCACGATCCCGCACGCCGAGCTTGCGGAACAGCCTGCGGGCATGAGTTTTCACGGTGTCCTCGGAAAGATACAGTTCCCGCCCGATCTGTCCGTTGCTCTTGCCCTGGCTCATCCCACGCAGTACCTGCAGCTCTCGTTCGGTGAGCTGGACACCAGGGTCGGACGGGGGCCGAGGGGCCGGCACCGACGTACTGGCCAGGGTGTGCGCGAGTGCCGCGACAAGTTCTGGGCGCGACGCGTCCCACCGCAGATAGCCGCGGGCGCCGCCGGCGATCGCGGCGGCGATGCTGCCCGCATCGTCCGGAGCACCGAACACGATGACGTTGGCCTGCGGGTGCGCCGATACCAACCGACGGGTGGCTTCCACACCGGCCGGTACCGCTCGCTGGGTGCCGACCAGGACGACATCCACCGGCTGCCGAGAATACCGAGCCAACAGCTCGTCACCGTGTGCCACGCAGTCGATCCGGGCGACACCGGGGACAGCGGACATCACCCGAGTGAGCCCCTCACGGACGCTTCGCCGGTCATCGCAGATAAGAACTGCGGTCACGGAAGGACTCCTCTCCTGCAGCCAACTGATGTGCCCACCTCCCTATCGGTCATGCAGAGCCGGAACTTGACACGATCTGATGGATTTCCATCAAGGACCGGCAGCGCACCGCTCCCGACGGTCGCTATCACCGATGTGGAGCAACGCTCACTCTACCGAGTGTGAGCGGATCGCGGCAGTACCGTGAACATGCATGAATCGGGCATTGCGGCTACTCGATGGACGCCCGAGACGGCCCCTGCCCCCCTTCGGTGGGGGTACGGGGGCCATCGTAGGCGTGTCACGGGCCCGGCAAGCGGGCGAGGCACGGGCTCGAGGAGCCGTGCCCCCCGGCTTCACATACCGGGTCCGTGACCGTGGCCGTGACCCTGGCCGGCCGAGGACACCTTCACCGGCTTGTCGACCACCGCGCTCTCGGTTGTGATCACCATCCGGGCGATGGAGGCAGCGTTGACAATCGCCGAGCGAGTCACCTTCACCGGATCGACAATGCCCGCCGCGGCCAGGTCGCAGTAGATCTGCGCCTCGGCGTCGAAGCCGTGGCCCCACTGCATGGCGCGCACCTTGCTGACCACCACAGATCCCTCGAAGCCCGCGTTGGCCGCGATCCAGCGCAGCGGAGCGGCGCAAGCGGCCCGCACGATGGCGACACCGGTGGCCTCATCGCCGCGCAGGCCGAGATCGCCAATCGAATCGGCAGCGTGCATCAAAGCCGCGCCGCCACCGGGCACGATGCCCTCCTCGGTGGCCGCCTTCGAGGCCGCCACAGCGTCCTCAATCCGAGCTTTGCGCTCCTTGAGCTCAGTTTCGGTGGCCGCCCCCACCTTGATGACCGCTATCGCTCCAGCGAGCTTCGCCAGCCGCTCCTGCAACTTCTCGCGGTCCCAATCAGAGTTAGTCTCGTCGATCTCGCGGCGAATCTGCGCGGCGCGGGCGTCAATGTCGGTCTGGTTGCCCCCGCCGTCGACGATGGTGGTGTCGTCCTTGGTCACCACGATGCGCCGGGCCCGGCCGAGCACTTCCAGCCCGACCTCGGAGAGCTTGAGCCCGACCTCGGGATTGATCAGCTGGGCACCCGTGACGACGGCGAGGTCGTCCATGAACGCCTTACGACGATCACCGAAGAACGGTGCCTTGACCGCCACCACCGAGAGTGTCTTGCGGATCGCGTTGACCACCAGGGTGGACAGCGCCTCGCCCTCGACGTCCTCAGCCACGATCAGGAGTGGCTTGCCAGCCTGACTGATCAGCTCCAGCAGCGGTAGCAGGTCCTGAATCGAAGAGATCTTGTCGCGGTGCAGCAGGATGTTGGCATCGGTGAGCACCGCCTCCATCCGCTCGGGGTCGCTGACGAAGTAGGGCGAGACGTAGCCCTTGTCGAAGGCGATGCCCTCGGCGATCTCCAGCTCAGTAGCCATCGTGGACGACTCCTCCACGGTGATCACGCCGTCTTCGCCGACCTTGGTCATCGCCTCACCGATGAGGGCGCCGATCTGTGGATCACGCGAAGACACCGTTGCCACCTGGGTGATCGCCTGCTGGCCGGACACCGGTGTTGCCTTGGCCGCCAACGCACTGACAACCGCAGTTGCCGCCGCCGCGATGCCGTGCCCGAGCGCGATGGGGTTGGCACCAGCGGCCACGTTGCGTAGGCCCCCCCGGACCATCGCTTGGGCCAGTACAGTGGCGGTGGTCGTGCCGTCACCAGCGACATCGTTGGTCTTCGTCGCCACGCTCTTGGCGAACTGGGCGCCGAGGTTCTCATAAGGGTCGGTCAGTTCGATCTCACGCGCGATCGTCACCCCGTCATTGGTGATCAACGGACTGCCGTACTTCTTCTCCAGCACCACGTGCCGGCCGCGCGGACCAAGAGTGATCTTGACCGCATCGGCGAGCTGGTCGACTCCACGCTCCAGCGCGCGCCGCGCGGTCTCGTCGAACGTGATCTGCTTGGGCATTGTCTGCCTTCCTCACGGGCGAACTGTGAAGGGTCCTGGCTGTCCCTCACGGGATCAGCCGGGACCCAACGCAACCGCCCCGCTAGCCCCCGGATGGGGCCGCAGGGCGGTTGGCGTCATGAATTTTCGACGGTTCACACCGTCAGGTGACTTCGACGGTCTACACCGTCAGGTGACTTCGACTGACTTCGACGGTTGGGCCGTCAGTTGACAACAGCGAGCACGTCGCGCGCAGAGAGGATCAGGTACTCCTCGCCGTTGTACTTGATCTCAGTGCCGCCGTACTTGGTGTAGATGACGACGTCACCGACGCTCACATCCACCGGGATGCGGGCGCCGGTATCGTTGACCCGGCCCGGGCCCACCGCGAGTACTTTGCCCTCCTGGGGCTTTTCCTTGGCGGTGTCCGGGATGACGATGCCGGACGCGGTCGTCGTTTCAGCCTCGCTGGCCTGAACGACGATCTTGTCTTCGAGCGGCTTGATGTTCACGCTCGCCACGGTGTGACCTCCACTTTCTGGGGTCTTCGAAGAGCTGGCAGGTTGGTTGACGCTGGCTGCTGCCACCCCGCCGTCGCGGGTGCCGAGGCGGCTCGGGCCGTTATTGGCACTCTGGTGACCAGAGTGCCAATTAGCAGACTACTGCGCCGAGTGCCAGCACTCAACTGGGGTGGCCCCAAGGGGACTGTTGCGTTGCCCTGATGCCTGTGCCCAGCGCAGCGGCCAGCGCTGTCTTGCGACCTATCCAGTCGGTATCTCCTTCCCTGATCGATCGGCCCAGGCCAGCGAGCGTCTCATCTGATCTCGCTGGCCTGGCCAGGATTGCTCTGCGAAAGTACTTGAGCAGCGCCGGGAGCTGATCGGCTCGGATGCCGTTCTTTTCTCTCAGGGCGAACAGCGGCAGGAACCACGTCTCGAACGCCGTTCGAGTCTCAGCGGCGAGGTGGTAAGCCTCGTCACTGTCGCGCAGGTCGGCGACCCGCTCGTAGGGAACGTGTCCGTGCAGGGCGTACAACAGTCGCAACCCGCCATGATCGATGAAATGTTGCCCGTACGCGGCGATGTTGGCGGCGGCGTTCGCGGTGGTGGCCATCACGGCGACCTTGCCCTGACAGGCTTGGGCCGCGGCGAGCACGGTGATGTGAATGCCGGCTCGGGGGTCCAGGACCAGGCCTGGTAGTCCCAGAGGGTCCAGAGCGATGCCGTGGTCACGGATGCGGGACAGGATCAGGCGAGCCGGAGTGTTGCCAGCGATGCTCCGCAGGTGCAACGGTGCTCGGCGGTGGAGGGCGTAGAGATGCACGACGTCCAGAAGCGCCGCTGCCCGGTCACATTCGACAACCAGATGACGGGTAGCGTGCGCACGCGACACGGTGTGGCCGCAGGCTCGGCAGGGATGTCCGCCGCTGCTGGTCATGTGGGTGCAGCGAGCACATATCTGCACTGTCTCAGAACTGATCTTCAGTATCCCGGCGGAGAGCCTGCACTCGATCATCTCCATCGCCAGCTGTGCCACCAGCGGATCGGCGTCGGTGATGGTTCCCGCCGCCGGGTGCGGACCAGTGCCGTACTTGGCGGCGATCGCGGCGGCCTCGAAGCTCTCGCGCGAAGCCGACTCAGATCCTGTGGCGGCATGCCGCCGGTAGCGCAGATCCCCGTCCAGCCGCACCGTGTTCCACAAGTGTGGCACCGGCTGCGCGCCAAGTAGGTAGTTGAGGGCCTCCGCGATCCAGATGCCCACCGCTTTGCCTGGCTTGCTGGCGAAGGTGAAATCACCGTTCTGCACCGGGCCATTGAAGAACAGGCAGTCCACGGTCCTGCCCTGAAGAAGTTTCACGGTGGCGCCATCACAGCCGTCATGGCGAACCGGCCGGCCGCCAACTCGTAGCGGAGCACGCCCGCGCTGGGGGTCTTGGCTGTGCGGGCCTCCTCGACGAGGTCGGTGACCGGCCGCGCTTCCAACAGGGCGCGCAGCGCCAGGATGGTCGTATGGTGCGTGATTGCGACGATGTGGTGTCCTTCCTGCATACCGGTATATGCCAGGTCGATGAACTTCTCAGCCCGTCGGCACACTCCATGGGCCAAGGACTCCCCGCCGCCGGGCGGGACCCACAGGTGCTTGCGGTCGCGCCGGTCCTCGGCACCCTCGGGATAAGTGGCGAAGAGCTCATCCTTCGTCATGTAGGTGGCGTCGCCGTAGTGCTGCTCGTCCAGGAGGGCTGTGGACTGCGGCCAGCCCTCCGCCAGATCCGGAAAGACCAGTTCCGCAGTGTCGATCGCACGCCGGTAGGTCGAGCTGTACACCCGCAGGTCCGGGCCAAGCAGGTCAGCGAGCTTCTGCCCGAGCCACAGACACTGACGAAAACCGTGCGGGGTCAACCCGACGACGTTGCGGGAAATCTCGTGCGCCGCCGGCCCACTGTAGGGGCGGCGGTCAGCGTAGAAGCCGCGGTACTTGTCGGCGTTTTCACGTGACTCGGCGTGACGGATCACCGCAAGTATCATGACGAAAATACTACTGTTCGCCCCGTTTTCCTCGCACGATCAAGGGAACGCGATTGTTGACCGACTGGGAGTTCGTCAAACACCGGACCGCCGCCGACGGCGTGGTCTGGCGTTCCACCGACGGCCTGCTCTACAAGCGCACCGGCGACACCGCCGTCGATGACGAAGCCCACTTGCAACGCCTGTTGGCTGAGCTCGGCTACCCGGTTCCCGAACTCGTCAAGACCGGACAAACCAACGGAGTCCACTACTTCGTGGAACGCAGCGTCGGCAACGCCTCCTTGCACGAGCTGGCCTTGTCGGAAACCGGACACGTCAGCCAGGACGTGATCGAGCAGGCGGTGGAGATCTCCACTCGCCTGCTCACGGCCCAGGCCCGCAACCCATTACCTGGCGGACCGGCACAACTGCGGGAGTGGTTCGAGCACGCGGGCTTCGCCAGCAACGTCTTCGCCGAGAATCCTGACCTGGACACCCCCCGCGTCCACGAGGTGGTCACCCATGCCCTGCGTCACTTGGGCGAGGTGCCAATGTGCCGCAGCCACCTGGACTATGGACTGCCCAACGCCTTTCCCGGCGGGGTGATCGACTGGCAGCACCACGGCATCGCGCCGCTGGGCTACGACGTGTACCCCATGCTGGAGATCGCCGCGTTCAAAGGCGGCAACAAGGGCTACCAGTTCACTCCCGAGCAGCATGCCCATTACCGCACTGCCCTCAACGACGCTAGCACCCGGCTGATAGGCCGGCCCCTTGGTGGATATCAAGGCGAGTTCTTGCTGGTCAAGTGCTTTTTTTTCCTAGCTCTGATGCGCCCGAGCGACCCGGCGAGGCGGCATGCCAAGCACATCAAATGGCAATATCGGCGGACCCTTCTCACGATGGGATTGGAGCAGTATGAGTCGTCCGGCGCGATCCATACCGGAACCTTCCCCACCCTCGCAGCGTTCACCGAGCGACTCACTCAGCCCGTTGCGGGCTGTGCGCGACCGTGACTACCTCCTGGACCGCTGCGGGGTGATCTTCAAGGTCATCGGCGACGTTCACCCGGATGGCCATTATCTCGGCTACGTGAAGTACCACCCGGACGAGCGAGGCGACCGGCGATTGTTCGGTCGGACCTACCGGCAGAACACCGTCGTATCGAAGTCCTTCGGTATCCTCGCCGACCGGCCCGAATGCTACGTGTACTCACCGGTCCTTGGCTGTGTGATCACCGGCCTACCCCGGCAGGACATCGCCACCCATTACTCCGGCCGCCAGGCGCTGACCGCTATCCATAGAAATCCTGGCCGGGTCCAGGGCGCTCGTGCTGGCAGAGACCTGCTGGCGATCATCGCGCGCATCATCGAGACCGGTGACGCCGACCTGTTCGGCGTCACCGGTTCGTTCCTGGCTGGCTGTTTCACCGAACGCTCCGACATCGACCTCGTCTGTTACGGCGAGACCGGATACCAAGCCGCCCGCGAACTGTTCGCCTGCCCGGATCTGATCAGGCCCTACGCCGGCGATGACGTGATGCAGCTGTACCTGCGGCGGGCCAGGTACATGGCTGGCGGCAGCTTCGATGCCCTCATCCGCCAAGAGCAGCGAAAGCTCCAGGGCCTGACTGCTCGGGTGGGTGCGCACATCAACTGCGAACCCCTGCGCTCCGACGAGGACAGCACCTTCACCCGCATGTATGCCAAGGAGATCGGCGAGATGACGCTCCTGGCGACCATCACCGATCACGCGCAGGGCCTGGCCACCCCAGCGCTGTACCGGATCAACGTTCAGGTCATTCTCAGCTCAACCGTCGATGAGCCCGAAGCATTCGCTCGCAGGATCACTTACTTGCGCTCCTACCTCGGCGCCTACACCGGAGCCTTCCGAAGCGGAGACACCGTCCACCTCTCCGGCAAGCTTGTCTACCTCCAGGACGGCATCCACGGCGGTTTCGGCATCGAGCTGACCCCATGGAGCGTGAGCAAGTCCTACCTGGCCAACCTGACCGGATAGATTCAACCCCACGACTGGGCGTCTGGTCACAACCATCACCGGCACTGGATGAACTGGTACCCACCGCCTGCCGTACCGACCGCGGCCGATGCGCGGCCTGAAATGACTCCGCTGCGCGCGGGTGATCCCAAGGACCGCAGATATCAGCTCATCCCCACCTCAGCAGGATCTTGATCAGCTCGTCCTCCTCCACCGTGAACACACACGCCCCGCTGCCGTGGGGATCGAACTCGACCCGACCATCCGCCAGCTTGGTCACCGCCACCGTGGTCAGTCCTCTCGCAGCCTTGGCCGGCAACACGATCCGGTTGCGGCGCCCAGCCGGCGGCTCAGGCGGGCTCATGTCCAGGCCCCTATCACCTGGCAGGGCCGGCAGTAACGATCCGGCTCGGTGACCATGCTCGCCGAGGCGATCCGACGCCCACACAACACCTCATAGCCGCCCACTCCCTCGCGTAGACCGACCTCGAACGCCTCGCTGGTCACCAGGTGCGCCCACCCAGCGCTATCCACCATCTCGGTCAGAGACCACCGTGGGGACGCCTGATGTCGCGCCCCGCGACCGCGACGCCACCACGATGGTTGGTGATGCTTGCCGCTCATGACCTCACCTCGCTCACACCCCCGACGGCCGCCGAGCCCCCGTCCCCAGCGGCATCACGCGACCCATGCTCACCTCACCTTTGTGGGCGCGGGCAGCCGCGCCCGAAGCTCCTCCAGCGCGGCGATGACGTGCTCGATGCCGGGCGGCGGCCTGTCGGCTTGCTCGTCCGCGAGCACCCGCACCAGGCCCGGCCGGCACTCTGACCCACCCGAACTCGCCGTCGAAGCGCACCAGCAGCCGTGCACGGCGACGCCCGATCACCCTGCCCCGCGCATACAGCCGTGAGCGCCACGCTCCCCAACCGGCGGCGACCTTCATTTGCTCGACACGACACCCCACAGGGATGTGCCTGCCCTGCGCGTCACGCCAGCGGTCAGCGGATTGATCGCTCATGAGAACCCTCACTCTGTGTCTGCCGAATACCGGTCTTTCGGGCGCGAGAAGGGACCGACTGGCCGCCGACAGCGATGGGTGAAGGGGGCAGCTGGACCGACGGCCAGTCGGAGATCGGGTCACCCCCCTCGGTGATGTCCGCACACACCGGACACACCAGCGACCCGGAGGGTCGGCCGCTGGGGGGACAGCGGCCCTGAGCCGTACGTCACCGCACTGCGCCTGACGGACACCAGGCGGGTGGTCCCGCACCAGCGCCTGCGCCTGGTCATCAAGTGGGGAAGGCGCCCACCGCACCGAACCACTCACCACGGGCCTCGATCACGGTCAAGCTCGGCGAAGGCGACCAGTGTGTCGGCCAGGGCACCGAGCAGGACCCCACTGCTGCCAGTCCCGTGGTGAGTCGTGATCAACTCCCGGATCCGGGTGGCATCACACCGCGCACCCGAGGAGACGAACAACCCCGCAAGCGCCGCCACCCTGCGCTCCAGTACCTGTCCCTCGGACAGTAGACACTCCAAAGCCAACCCAGGATCCGTGGCCACGCACTGACTCGCGACCACGAAGTCCACAACGGGCCGAGCCTCCTCGACGCTCGCGGCACCACCTCGTCCTGGCAGGGCCGGAACTGGTTGAGCTGCCGCTCGATCAGACTCGCGCTCCCCGAGGCGTCGCGGAGCCCGCCAAGTGGCCGCGATCGCTCGCAACTGCTGGTCCACATGTCTTCTCCGAACTTATTTTCCTAGTGTGATTTACCTAGGATAATATGTCCAGGTAGACAAAGGCAAGGGGGTGGCTGGATCGATACGCCTAGACTGTCTCGGATGCCCAAGCTCGCGCCCTTCCGGCGCATCGCCGCAGATCTGCGTGAGGCGATCCGTCGCGGTGAGTACGCGCCGGGCCACCAGCTGCCCAGCGCCAGCGCGCTCGTGGAACGTTATGGGGTGGCGCGCCAGACCGTACAGAACGCGATCGACCTGCTCCGCGCGGAAGGCCTGGTTCTCGGCCGCCAAGGCGCGGGCTGGTTCGTCAGCGAGCCCAAGATGAAATATTTCGCATCACTCACCGGCTCCCGGACCAAACGCCTCGAAACCGACCGGCGCCGCGACACCTTCACCCAACAGATCGAGGCGCAGGGCAAAACCGCGCGCCAGGTCAGCACCGTCGAGGAACTGGCCGCTGACGCTGACGTCGCCGCACACCTCCGCGTTGAGCTCGGCACGCCGGTCGGTGTTCGACGACGGATCATGTACGCCGACGATGAGCCGTTGCAGCTGGGAGACAGCTACTACCCACTGAGCATCGTCCAAGGCTCCAAGATCATGAGTCCCGCTGATGTCGTGGAAGGAACGGACCAGGTGCTCGAAGACCTCGGGCACACCCCAACCCGCTACGAAGACGAGATCACCTGGCGGATGCCCACGGCGGAGGAAACAGCGATTCTGCGCATGGTCACGGGCATGCCGGTCGGGCGCCTGCTTCGAACCACCTTCGACCAGTACGACCAGCCAGTTGAGGTCTACGTCGTGATTCTCCCCGCCGATCGTCACGTTCTGCTCTACGACGTGCCGGCAGACTGAGACGCCGCCAAGCTACAGGGCTGAGCGCTATGAGTGGTCTCTGGGAAATTGTGGTGATCGAAAGGTGCAACGGCGCTCGGCGGTGGCGGGCGTAGCAGCGCGCGACGTCCAGGAGCGCCGATGCCCGGTCACGTTCGGCAACCAGATCATGGGCGTGAGCAAGTCCTGCCTGGCCAACCTGACCGGATAGACCAGCCCCACGACTGGGCGTCTGGTCTGAGCCCCCAAAAAATTTTGGCATTAGTTCCCTCGTCGGCGTGGTTCGACAGTGCCCTCGTCGGCCCGATGCACTGGGCGGGGCCGTTCGCTGCTGGTGGGGTCTCCAGTCCAGAGTCACCGGCCGCCACCCGCGATGAACGCGTACACCGGGTCGGTCAGTGCTTCGCTGTAGAACCGGCACACGTAGTGCGACAGCGCGTCGAGTACTCCGAAACGCTCCTCGACGGTCAGCGCCCTCGCTGCGGCAGTGGCGGCGTGCAGCCCCTCACTCCGCAACACAGCCAGCAGGCCGGGAAGTCCTTCCGGCGACACGCTCCCGGTGATGAACTGGCCTATCTGAGCGCCGTGCGTCTCCCCGGCCAGCAGCCCGGTACTGCCGAAGGTACGGGCGGCGACTTCTGCCGCGCAGACCAGACGTACCAGGTGAATCGGGCCGTACTCGTCGTCCTCGGCGATCGCTCGCATGGCGCTGAGGCCACGTTCACCCATGCCCTGAGCGACTGAGGCGACGAACTCGGCGATGGGGCCAGGGGAAACGTCCCGGTACCCGACCGCCGCATTCCTGTCGTAGTCGTGTGCATCACTCCCGCGAGCTGTGATGGTGCACTCGACGGATGCATCCGGGTACTCATCCATGCTGCCCATCCTCGACGACGAGAAGAACCACCACAACCGGACGTAACGACTCAGCGTCGTGCCGCCACGATCGATGGCCTCCCCGACGCGACTCGATCCAGCCCTGCGGGTATCAACCTCCTGACCTGCATCCCTGTAACCCCAGTAGGGAGTCCTTCACGAGCCACCAACCAGCGAGGTGGTGATCGGCAGACTCGAATCGGCGGGGATGTCGAGCGGTGACGGGGGCGCGCCGGCGGCGAGGAGGTGCGCCCCGAGCGCGGCCACCATGGCCCCGTTGTCGGTGCACAGTCGTGGTCGGGGGACCCTCAGCCGCACCCCGGCCGCTGCGCAACGGTCCCGCGCCACCGTGCGCAACCGGGAGTTTGCGGCTACTCCACCCCCGATGAGCAGGGTGTCAATGCCCTGATCGGCGGCGGCCCGGATCGCCTTGGCGGTGAGCACGTCGACCACGGCTTCCTGGAAGGCTGCCGCCACGTCGGCTACCGGCACGGTGATCCGCTGGCGGGCCAGCGCCTCCACATGCCGGGCGACCGCAGTCTTGAGCCCAGAGAACGAGAAGTTGTAGCGCGCATCACCGGGACCGGTCAGGCCACGTGGGAATCGGACGCTGCCCGGGTCCCCATCCTGGGCGGCCCGGTCGATGAACGGCCCGCCGGGAAAACCCAACCCCAACAGGCGCGCCACCTTGTCGAACGCTTCCCCGGCAGCGTCGTCGACGGTAGCCCCCAGCGGGTGCAACGGCTCCACCAGCGAGGAGACCCGCAGCAGGCTGGAGTGCCCGCCGGAGACCAGCAGGGCCAGCGCAGGGGGCAGCGGACCGTGCTCCAGGGTGTCCACCGCGATATGCGCGGTGAGGTGGTTCACCCCGTACAGCGGGACGTCCCAGGCGCTCGCGTAGGCCTTGGCCGCAGCCACCCCGATCAGCAGCGCGCCAGCCAGCCCCGGCCCCGCAGTCACCGCCACCGCGTCCACATCGGCGGGCGTGACACCGGCGACCTGCAGTGCGCGACGCACCGTCGGCACCATCGCCTGCAGATGGGCCCGGGACGCCACCTCGGGCACCACGCCGCCGAACCGGGCGTGCTCATCCACGCTGGACGCGATCTCATCAGCGAGCAGCGTGAGCGTCCCGTCGCAGGACAACCGCACGACGCCCACTCCAGTCTCGTCGCAGGAGGACTCGATACCCAGCACGATGCCGGTGGTCATGGGCAGGCCGTCCGGCGCATGGTGAACGCGTCGGCTCCGCTGGCCTGGTAATAACCATGGCGGATACCAATCACCTCGAACCCCTCACTGCGGTACAGCTGGATCGCTGGCTCGTTGTCGGTTCGTACCTCAAGGAACACCGTGGCGCCTGCGGCATGGTCCAGCGCCGCCCGCAACAACGCCCGGCCGATCCCGCGGCGCTGGTATGCCGGATCCACCGCGAGGGCGTGTATCTCCGCCTCCCGACCGCCGCAGGCCAGGCCCACATAGCCGACCAGCGAGTCACCCTCCCAGGCGGAAAGGTAACGATGACCCGCGGCCAGCGCCTCCAGGAACGCCGCTGGGCTCCACGGGTCGTCGAAGTCGAACAGCAGGTGCTCCAGTTCGGAGCAGCGCCCCACGTCGGCGGCGGACATCGGCTCAATCAGGACGCTCATACCGGCATCACCCGCTTGCGCGGCCCAGGTTCCAGCGCGTCAGGGCGCCGCAGGTACAAGGGAGTGAACGGCCCAGGTAGCGCGCAGGCCCGCACCGCCGCCGCTACCACGGCGAGCAGTCCGGCCGGGTCGGGGTACCGAGGAGGCACCACCGCCACTCCCACCGGGGCCACCAGCGCATCGGCAACCCCGGCCACCCGAGACACGCTGGTCAACGGCAGATCACTCGGCCGGCCCACGTGCGGACCGTCGACCCGGATGCCGGAGCAGTCGTAGCGCGCCCAGTAAACCTCCCGCCGCCGCGCATCGCTCACCACCACCAGTGGGCTGCCAGCACCCGCCCGATAGGCGATCGCGTCGAGGCTGCCCACGGGGTACACCGGGATGCGCAGCGCATCACCCAGAGCCGCGGCGGTGACCATCCCGACCCGCAGCCCGGTGAACGGACCGGGACCCGCCCCGCACACCACTGCAGCAAGCTCCCCCATTGACACCTCGGCACTGGCCAATACCGAGCACACCGAGGGCATGAGCAGCTCGCCGTGCGCCCGGGCGTCCACGGTGACCTGCTCAGCGAGGACCTCCGGCGAGCCCACCGGGGGCAACCGCAGGACTCCGGCGGTCACCGCGGCGCTCGATGTGTCTACAGCCAACACCAACACGAACGAGGAGCTTACGGATCACGTGTCGGGGGCTCGCAGCACGGCGTCGCCAGGCAAGCGGGTTCCGGTATCAACCGGGCCGGACCGCGCAGCCGCGCGACCCGCCTACCAGCACCACCGTCATCGCTGGGTTCACCACCGGGTTCATCGCTGGGCCAGCCGAGCCGGATCAGCAGGTGCTCGTCGGCCAGCCGCTCGGCCATGCCCTCACCCCATTCCACGACCACGGCGGCGGTGAGCAGGTCGGTGTCCAGGTCGAGGTCATCCAGCTCAGCCAGGCCACCGAGCCGGTAGGCGTCGACGTGTACCAGCGGCACTCCGCGCCCACCGGGTAATGGCGGGTGCACCCGAGCGATCACGAAGGTGGGGGAGGTCACCGGCCCGGCGACCCCCAGCCCGCTGCCAATACCGCGAGCCAGCACCGTCTTGCCCGCTCCCAACGGCCCGGACAGCACCACCACGTCACCCGGGCGCAGGAGCTCGCCCACAGCGCGGCCCAGACGCTCGGTATCCCCCACGCTCGCCAGCTCCAGCACCAGGCTCATGCCCCATTCTCCCCGCTTCTCACTAGCTTCTCCCTGCGGGTGGGGGCTCTGCGCAGCGGGACAGCAAGTCCAGGAGGTGCTTGTTGACGATCTTCGGCGCTTCCAGCATCGTCATGTGGCCCGACCCCGGTACCCGCACCAGTTCGACGTCGGGCAGCAGCGTCGCGATCGCCTCGGAGTGCTCGTACTGAATCAATCGGTCAGCGTCAGAGCCGAGCACCAGCGCCTTGGCGTACCGCAGGCCAGCCAGCGCGGCATACCGGTTGTGCGTCCCGAAAGTCGCCAGGAAATCGGTCATGACTTCGAATGAGGTCGCTCTGATCATCAGGTGCATCAGCTCGACCAGCGCCGGATTGACCGCCTCGTCGCCGAAGGTGAGCTTGCGGGTCAGGCGCCGGAGCAGGCTCCCGCAGATGTCGCGCCCACGCTCGACCGCGCGCGCGCTGGGCCCCCAGCGGGACAGCAGCGCGAGCACCGGCATTAACGGGTTTCGCCGGGACAGGATCGGCTTGGGCAGGCCCGACCGGCCGATGTCCCCGGCGCTGGTGTTGAGGAAAGCCACCCCGCAGATCTGCTCGACGAACAGCTCAGGGTTGTGCTCGGCCAACGCCATGATCGTCATACCGCCGAGGGAATGCCCGATCAGCACGACCCGCCCTTCGGTGCCTTCTTCGGGGGCGGTGGCACGGATCACCGCGGCCAGGTCTCGGCCGAGCTGCTCAATGGTGCACGCTCGTCGCGGCGAACGCCCGGAGCGACCGTGGCTGCGGTGGTCGTAGAGCACCTGGCGGATCCGGGGCGCGGTGGAATGCGCCAAGCCGTCTCGCTGGAAAAGCCACGACCGCCGGTCCAGCGTGTAGCCGTGGACCAGGACGGCGGTGAGCTCGGGCACTCCCCCATCGGCCGGGTCGAGCTCCTCCACCGACAGCTCCACCCCGTCATCGGCCACGACCCGGTACTCGCGGTCCGGTGGGAGCACGGCCGGCAGGTCGGCCGTCACCAGCGACCGAGTACCGTCCTGGTCAACCGGGGCCGTACCATCCCCGCGACCACCTCGTAATGGATGGTGCCCAGCTTGTCCGCCCACTCCGCCGCAGTCGGAGCTCCGGCTTGCCCGGGGCCGAAGAAGACCACTTCAGCGCCCTCGGCGACCGGGGCGTCCCCGCAGTCGACCATCACCTGGTCCATGCACACCCTTCCCACCACCGGGCGGCGCCGGCCGGCCAGCCACACGTCCAGCTGGCCGGTGAGCAGCCGTGGTACACCGTCGGCATAACCGGCGGGGACCAACGCCAGGGTGGTCTCCCGGTGGGTATGCCAGACGTGTCCGTATGACACCCCCTCGCCGGCTGGGACGCGTTTGACCATCGCGACCTGCGAGCGCAGCGTCATCGCTGGTCGAAGATGATAACTCACTCCGGGTACCGGGGAGAGCCCGTAGACGGCAATGCCGGGACGGACCAGGTCATAGTGCAGGTCGGGCCGGGTCAACGTGGCCGCGGAGTTCGCCAGGTGCCGCAGCGGTCGCAACCCGGCATCCCGGGCCACCTGGTAGGCCTCCGCGAAGTACCGCACCTGCTGCTCGATGATCGGGTGCCCGGGATCGTCGGCATGCGCGAGGTGTGACCAGATCGCGACGACCTCGACGCCGGGGGTGGCCGCTGCGGCGTGGACCAGGCCGGGCCACTGGTGCCGGCAGGCGCCGCCGCGGGTCAGCCCGGTGTCAACCTTGAGATGCACTCGAGCGGCCCGGCCGAGCACCGCTGCGGCAGCGGCGACGGTTGCCAGTTGAGCGGTGGAGTAGATGCCGAGGTCTACCCCGGCGGCCACGCCAGCGGCGAGGTCCTCACCGGGAGCGTGCAGCCAGGCCAGCACGGGAGCCGCAATTCCGCCATGGCGCAGCGCGAGTGCTTCATCGATGCCGCACACACCCAGCGCGCTGGCTCCCGCCTGCAGCGCCGCCACGGCGACGTCAAGCGCGCCGTGGCCGTAACCATCAGCCTTGACCACCGCCATCGTCGCGGCGCCGGACCCGGCGGCGCACCCGGCGAGGACTCCGACGTTGTGCCGGATCGCGTCGAGGTCGATCACCACTTCGGCCCGGGGACGCGGGGACAGCTCTGACATTGTGGTTATTCTCACACGCGGGCTGCCGAACGGAGGGCGCGGATCGCGTCGGACAGAGCTGCCTGGATCGCCGACGCGGGCGCCGGGGCGGCAGAGCTGGATGTACCGCCCTGGGCGGCGATGGCGGCGGCGAGCTCCTGGGCGTGCACTGCGGCGGCCGCTGCGGTGCACGGCTCCAGCCCGGCGGCCAGCAACGCGCCGAGCACACCGGTGAGGACATCGCCGGAGCCCGCGGTGGCTGGCCAGGACGAGCGAGCTGGGTTCACCAGCACCCGCCCGTCCGGCGCGGCGACGATGGTGGTGTTGCCCTTGAGCACCAGCACCGCGTCACACCGGCGAGCGGCGTCCCGGGCGGCGGTGACCCGATCGGTGCCGGGCAGCGTGCCGGTGAGCCGCTCGAACTCCCGATCGTGCGGGGTGAGGACCAGCGGGGTGCCTGGGTCACGGTGATCCGCCAGCTCGGGATACCGGGCCAACAGGGTGATCGCGTCGGCGTCAACCACCACCGGCACCCCCGCGGCCAGCACGTGGGCCAGCGCGTGGCGTCCGGCGGCGCCGGTGCCCAATCCCGGCCCGACGGCCCAGGCCTGCACCCGCCCGGCGTCACACACCGACCCGGTGGCCACCACCTCCGGCCAGCGCCCACGTACCGCGTCGGCGGCCGTGCCAGCGAAGCGCACCAGGCCCGAGGTAGCCAGCACCGCAGCTCCCGCGCAGAGCACCGCCGCCCCGGGGTAGTCCGCCGAACCCGCGGCGATCCCCACCACACCCTGGGTGTACTTGTCGCTGGTCGGGCCCGGCACCGGCCACAGCGCACCGATCTCGGCGGCGGTGAGCACCCGCAGGTCAGGCTCCCCCAGCTCGCCGAGCAACCCGATGTCCACCAGGTGCACCGGGCCGCAGCGCCAGGGGGCGAGCAGGTGCACCGGCTTGCGGGCACCGAAAGTGACCGTCTCGGTGGCGGTGACGGCGGGTCCCTGGGCAGCGCCGGTGTCCGGGTCCACCCCGGAGGGCGAGTCCACCGCGATGATCGGCACCCGGACCGCCGCCACCAGCTGAGCGGCCGCCGGGCGCAGCCCACCGCGCCCGGAGAGCCCGACGATCCCGTCCAGCACGAGGTGGGCGCGATCTGGCAGCTGGTCGGCGACCTGCCCACCGGCCCGGAGCAACGCGGCCAGACCCTGCGGGTGGGCGCGCTGCGGGTCCAGCAGCACAGCGGTGACCGCCACCCCCCGACGGCGCAGGTACGCGCCAGCCCACAGCGTGTCCCCACCGTTGTTTCCAGCCCCGACCAGCAGCGCGACGTGCCGGCCGGACACCCCGCCGGATCGCTGCGCCAGCACCGCCGTTGCCCGGCTGGCCAGCCCGAACGCGGCGCGGCGCATCAGGACGCTCGCCGGCACGCGCCCGAGCAGGGCGTCTTCAGCGGCGCGCACCCGGGCCACCGCCCACGCGCCCTGTGCGTGCCGGCGCGAGTTGTCACGGACCATTGTATTTTGTGACCTCGCTACTCGATGGGCTCATCAGCGAGCTCACCGACTGGCACGTCTGCACTAGACCCCTGCGGACACGTCCACGCCGGCCAACCTGGCCCGGCAGGAGTGAGTTCGCGGGGATGGTGATGACCGGGCCGGCACGTCGGCCAGACCACGGACGCACCGCTTGCCGTCCGGCACTCGAGCAGTCGATCCTGCACGAATCCGGCCGCGCTTCGAACCTGCTCGGGATCAGTCGCACCCGGATCGACCGGCAACGGCCCGAGCGTCTGGCCATCAACGATCAGCTCGGCGAGCACCTGCCCATCGTCTGCTCTCCCCACGAGACCGCCGAGCTGTGCAGCGTGACCACCGGCGACGAGGTCACGGATGATCGGCCCAAACGAGCGCTCAACCATCGCCATGTCCGAGGACACCATCATCTCCCAGTGCTTCCCGGCCTCGGTGTCACCCTGCGTAAACACAGTTGACGAACCCGTAGCCGCCCCGCGAGGGTTGGGCAACCGAGGTCCATGTCCACAGAAACGATACTTCGCTTCCAGCGTGCATCGTGTAGGTTCCGCCGCCGAACCGCTGGAAGGTCCGTGGCAGCGGACCGTGGAACTGGTAGTTCCACGGCTCGACGTGTGGGTCGTAGACATTGGCCCGGTTGTTGTCAACGTAGATCTGCGCACTCAGTTTCACGACGCCGAATGAGGCGTTGGCCGGCGTCAGCTGAACCAACCAGGGAATGCCGGCAGTCGGCGATTGTTGAAGCGTCGCGACCGAGGCCTTGTCGTTGAAGGTGCCCATGCATGCACGCAGCTCTCCGGCGATGGCTGCGGATGGCATGACGACTAGCGCCAAGAGCACTGCGACCATACTGGCCGCCACGGCAAGAAACCGATGCACAGGACCCCCCACATCGTGCGGCACATGCTCGACAGGACCGTACCGACTCGGTACTGCACAGACGTCCGCGACACCCCGCGCAGAGCTCCGCACCATCAATCCGTGATCATCTCCGAGTACGTCGGGCCGCAGCCGTGTGCTGCGCTCAGGCAACTGCGCTGTCGTCAGGAGAGGAGCAAGATGGCGTCCCATCGGGTGGGGACTGGTTGCGCTGGTAGCTGTCCATGATCTGCGAGGGCGAGGGCGACGCCGGCTGATCCGGTGAGCAGGCCGGGTTCATCGGAGAGCAAGCCGTGGTGCAGGTGCCGGAAGGCGAAGATGAGCTGCGGGTTGAATGCAGCGGTGACGGCTGCTGCTGCGCGGTCGCCGGTGCTACCTTGGCTGGCAATCGCGCTCTGGAGGACTCCGGCGTGTCCGTGGCACAAGGTCGGTCCTTCGACGTCCCAAAGATCTGCTGGGCGGTCGGCGAGGGATGCGATGGCGGCTTCACCGGCCGTGGTCAGCTCGGCCGTGGTCAGCTGGGGGTCTGCGAGTGCGCTGCCGGCGAGGATGAGGGCGCGGCCGATTCCGGGGGCACCGTAGCACCAGGCGTCGCGTCGTCCGGCGCTCGGCTGAGTGGTGTCGCTGTCCAGTTCGTCGCCCGTGACGTAGGGCGCCCAGCTGTGCGCGGCGTCCGTGCGCCAGCGCAGCAGCCAGTGTGCCGCGCTCTGGATTGCTGCGCGCTGCCCAGCGACGGACCATCCGGCCGCGTGTGCTGTCGCGAGCAGGGAGACGGGACCGGCGATGCCATGTGCCATTCCTGTGGTCGCTGCGCCGGACGGGTGGACGGTCATCGCTGAGGACTGCTCACCGGCGGGTAGCCACCAGCCGGGTCTTCTGCCGTACTGAGTGTTGATCATCGAGGTGAGCGTGCGGAGGGCTGCGAGGAGCCCGGACTCGGCCGTGTCGTATCCGGCGGTGAGCGCTGCGAGCAGGACTCTGCCAATGCCGGCCAGTCCGTTGATCGCGTCGTACATCGGCCACGGCGTGCCCACGCCACCGGACCGTAAGTGTTCTTCGCGGCCCTGAGCGAGGTCGACGGCACGGGCAGCCAGCCAGCGGACAGCCCGTGCGGTCACGGTCCGTTGTGAGTCGGGGTCAGGCAGGTACGCCGACCCGATGATGAGCGATGCCGCCAGTCCTCCGGGGCTGCTGAAGGTGCCCGCAGCTCCCCGGTGAGGACCTGGGTTCTGGGCGGCCGCAGTCCAGTGGCGGCGCGCTGCCTGCGCGAACACGGATTCCACGGCGGCAAGGCGGGCGTGTAGCAGCGCGGTACCCGCCAGCCCGTTGAGGAATCCTCCCACTGGGACGGCGGCAAGGATCTTGTCGGTGTCCAGCAGCCGTTCGGCGGTCGCCAGCGCTTGCTGTCGGCTGACGCTGGTCATGACGGGGTTGCGAGAAGATCGGCGGCCAGCGCCCGGACCATCCGTTCGGACCGCATGTCCCCGAGCAGCCGGTTGAGGTGCATGTGGATCAGTGACGACGTGCAACCGGCCCGCCGCGCCGGGTCGAGGAGTTCTCGGTAGGTGACGAGAGCACCGCGCCGGGCGCTCCAGGCCGACCGGACTGCGCCGAGGTCTGGGCCGGCGGCGACCTGATCCCGGGCCGCCCGTACTTGCGGGCGCAGGTCCAGCATGTGACGGCGGGCAGTGCGGTCGACATGGCATCCGTCCAACGCCGCCTGGTAGGCGTCAGTCATGGGTCGGGCGATGGCAGCAGCCGACAGTGCAGCGATGATCAGCCTTTGATCGTTGTCGCTGACGCTTGCCAGGATCGCCAGCGCGAGTGAGCTGTCGGCGGTGAAGACATGCTCAGCGGCGCCGATCGCGGCAGGTCCGCCGTATCGTTCGATCTCCTGGTCATACGGTTCCACCGTGAAACCGGCCGAGCACCGCTGTCGGGTCATCTCGTGACACCATGCGGAGATAGCAGGCAGGACCCGGCTGCCGAGGGTGGCGGGGTTGCCGCAGAAGCGGGCGCGGACGTGGAGCCCGTGCTCGGGGGTGTGGTAGCGCAGCCAGAACCAGGTGTCATAGTGCCCGGCCAGGTCGTCGGCGAGGACGGCAAGACTGGGCAGGAGTAGTTCGCAGGCGGGTGTGCGAATCGCCAGGGACAGCCACCGCCCACCAGGCAGGTACAGCCCCGTGTCGCGGGCGCGTATCGCGGCGTGGCGCACCGGCGGTGGCAGAATCTCCCGTCGTGCCAGCGGCACGACCAGATCCAGGAGATGACGACCAGCGGGGCCGGGCAGCACGGCCTGGATGGCGTCCGGACCGCCGGGAGGCTCGGTCACCGCCGCCACGCCACGGCCGACGTAGCGGCGCAGCAGTTCCCGCTCATCGGCCTGGTCCACGTTGAGCGGCAGGGAGCGGTCGCCGTCGTCAACGACGATGACGTTGGGCGGGGCTGGGACAGTCTCGGTCCGCCACCTTTTCAGGACATCGAGCCAGGCGGCGCGGTCGTGTGTCGCACGGGTCAGCGTCGGCGGCAGGACCCACCGGGCCGGGGCGAGGATGGTCCGCCGGTACCGGACGCGAGGGGTGAACGAGCCGCCGCCGGCTGGTCCCCATGACCAACCGTGCAGGGGACGACAGCCCGTGCGGCCTATGAGCTGAAGGAACCGGGCGAGCGGTGGTAGCAGGTGGGAGGCTAGTCGCGAGTACAGGATGGGGATGACCTGCCGGTCCTGACTGAACGACCACAAGATCAAGCGGTGACCGTCGGAGACCAGCAATAGATCCTCGAGCAGGAGATCGCCTGGCTCGGCAGACACTCCCACCGGGATACGCTGCGGCGCAAGCCCGGTCGGCGGGGCCAGCGTCAGGCCTTCCGCGACACGGGGACGCGCGACGACTTCCGCGACCAGCCCCGCGTCGTCGCAGTCCTCCCGACCAATGTGGAGAAGCCCGGTAAACCGGCCAAGCGCCGTCCCTGCGTCTGGAGACCCGCCGGGGCACACGGCCAGCCGAAGCCGCCCAGCGGAGAGGTCTTCTGGGGTGGCGGCGATGACCCGGACACACATCTCTGCCGTACGCGGCGGCGAAAGGCCAGGCTGGCTGCCCACCAGTTCGGTGATGTCAGCGTCATCGAGCACGACCTCCTTGATCCCAACCGGTCGAAGCAATTGATCTTGGTGTAAATCCTCGGCGAAGTGTGATCGCCAAGGAGGAGCCGAGTGGCCCAGCGCAGGATGCTGACCGAGACCGACCGTGAGGAGATTTCCCGGGGGACGATCGCGGGTCTGGAGGGGCGGGTGATCGCGGCGGGGATCGGCCGAAGTCCCAGCGTGGTGTCCCGGGAGATTGCCCGGCATGGTGGCCGGGACGGTTACCGGGCCGTGGCTGCCCAGCGGGCGGCCACGGAGCGGCGGTTAAGACCCAAGACCCGCAAGCTCGACGCTGACCCCGTGCTGCGTCAGTGGGTGGTGGACAAGCTGCGCGCTGGTGGCTCTCCGGACCAGGTCGCTGGCCGGTTGCGCTATGAACACCCGGGCCAGCAGGCTGAGTGGGTGTCGCATGAGGCCATCTACACCTGGATCTACGCCCTGCCCACAGGTGAGCTGTCCCGGCTGGGGATCCTGTTGCGGACCGGGCGGACCCAGCGCCGGGCTCGCGGCCGCAGGAGCAACCCTGGTGCCCGGATCGTGGGCATGACCAGCATTGACGCCCGACCCGCCGAGGTCACCGACCGTGCTGTGCCTGGCCACTGGGAGGGCGATCTGGTGATCGGAAAGGCCGGGAAGACCGCCATGGCCACCCTGGTCGAGCGGACCTCGCGCTACACCGTGCCCGTCGCCCTGCCCGCCGGGCGGCGCGATGCCACCACCACCTGTGACGCGCTGATCACCACCGTGACCGCCATGCCCTCGCAGCTGGTCACGACCCTGACCTGGGACCAGGGCAGCGAAATGGCCGCCCACGCCGCGTTCACCCTGGCCACCGACGTCTCGGTGTACTTCGCCCACCCCCACTCACCCTGGGAACGCGGCACCAACGAAAACACCAACGGACTGCTGCGCGAGTACTTCCCCAAGAGCACCGAGATCACCGACGACCAAACCTACCTCGACCGCGTGGCCACCGAACTCAACAACCGACCACGCCGTATCCTCGGCTACCGAACCCCAGCAGAAGTCTTCGCCGACCTCCTGGCCAGCTCCATTGCTTCCACCGGTTGACACCGCCGACGCTTAGCGGCCGTCAGGAGCATGCCGGTGCCCGGGGATGAGATTGGCGAACCGGACGGGTAAACCTCGATCTGCGTGACCAGCCTTCGGCCAGTGTCCCAGGCACGGATTCGCTCAGTGGCTCGGCTGGCCAGTTTCTCGCTTGCAGGGCCGTACGCGCACACCCCCAGCTCGTACCAGCTGGCCTCGCCTTCTGGGCGCTTCGTCAGGTAGGCGAGGGTCTCGCCGTCCAACAACACCATGCTCCCGTAGGCCAGCGCGGGAGCGACGAGTCCATGATCACGGGAACGGGTCAGCAACCGGCAAAGACCATACGGGGCGGCCAGGAAGTAGTCCAGGTCCCCGAACCCCGTCGCCTTTTCCTTGCTGGTGGCCATCACCCCCGTCCACAGCTGCGCCGGGGTCCCACCAAGAGCGCGGCGCAGCGCATCGGCGTCGGCAGGCTGCCCGTCATCGACCCGCAGGATCAGCTTGCCGTCCTCGTCCAGCCGGATGTTGCGCTCTGGTTGATGACCAGCACCCCGCAGTGGAATGAACCCGTCGTTCTCCACGGAGACGCTTCGCCAACCCACCCCGTGGCGTTCCAGGGCGACTGACCGAGTCAGGCCCCGGATGCGCAGCGGGACGACGATCCGCCCAGCCGGGGCGAGTTGCTCCAGCCACGCCGGGGGGAGGTCCCACGCACCCGCAGTCACGATAATCCGGTCAAAAGGCGCGGCAGCCGGGTAACCATCCGCACCATCGCCGCAGATTACCTGCACCCCTGCGTACCCGGCGGCAGTCAGGTTCCACTGTGCGCACTCGGTCACATCCTCGTCGATGTCGACCGTGGTCACTTCCCCCCAGGGGCGACAAGGTGAGTCAGCAGCGCCGCGTTGTAACCGGTGCCGGCACCGATCTCCAGCACTCGGTGTCCCGGGCGCACCTCCAACTGCTGCAGCATCCCGGCTACCGTCCCCGCCGCCGACGCCGAGCTGACAGGCACACCCTCGGAGTCCCGATGCGTCACAACATTGCCTTGAGAGTAGGCATTCTCGATGGGGACGCCAGGCAGGAACAGGTGTCGCGGCACGGTACGCATCGCGTCCTCGACCGCAGCCGTACGGAACGGCTCCCACTCACACAGCTCATCGACCAGCCTGCCACGAAGCTCGGCCGCGAGGTCAGTGACAGTGCTGGTTCCCTCGGTCATCATTCAGCCTTCACATTGTCCTTGACATCACTCACGTTCTGAAACCTCCAGGAAAGATCATGATCTCACGGTTGAGTTGCCGATACGGGGCCTCGTGACGCGCCGGCCTATCCAGTGGGGTTGATGATGGCCCGGGTAACGTTGCGGGGCAGGCTGCGGGTGGTGAAATCCTCGATCGCGTCCCCGATGCGGCCTGCTTCGGCGGCGTCTCGGTAACGAGCCGAGCCCAACATGCGCCCCAGGCTGGTCAGCCGCTGGGCCACGGCCTCGGTGCGTCGTTCCATCTCAAGCGCGAACACCGGCACGAGCGCGGCCTCTGCTCCCGTGAGGTCACCGCGCAGGGTCCGGGCCGTGGCGAGATCCACCCGCACACCATGCTCACCGGGGACAAACCGGGCCTGTTCGGGCAACTCGCCAAACAGCGCCAAGGCAGCGGTGGCCTCGATCTCAGCTTGCTCACCGTCACCCAGAGCGACGAACGACGTCCCGGCGCACAGCGCGAGTCGAGAGTGATCGAATCCGAGCTCACCGCCGATCTCGTCCAGCAATGGGTCATCTCCGGCGCGCTGCAACTCGTCGGCTGCGGCATCCAGCGCGGCGCGGACCTCCTGTCGTGCACCGATCATCGCCAGTGAGCGGGCACGCAAGGCGTGCAACCGGGCCCGGGCCGTGCCCACAGGTGCAGTCCCCAGCGCGGTATCCGCCAGGCTCACGACGCGGCGTGGGCGATCAGTCCAGAGCATGGCGATGATCTGTTCCGCCCGAGCCCAGGCGCACAACGAGGGGTGATCGATCACGCTTCCGTAGGTGTGCGCGGCGCGCGCCTGCTCCTGCGCGACCTCCGGATGGCCCAGATCGAAGCTTACTGCGGAGAGCAGACCGCACACCTGGCCGGCGAGCAGGTACAACTCAGCTTTTTGGCGCGGCTTGTGCGTACGGTCCAACTGCTCATACACGGTGTCACGAAGAGAGACAAGATCGGTGAGCATCGCCAGCGGCGGCGTCACCTGATACGCGCGGGCTGCCCGCTGCGCGGCGTCGTGGAGATGTTCCAGCGCGGAGGGGTCCAGCGCTGAGGCCGCCGTGATGGCGTGGTGCACCGATTCCTGACCGGCGTTCACGATCAGCTCCTCCGCGCTCATGGTAGCCGCGGCCCTGCCACTGTCGGGGGACCCGAACAGGCGGGACACCGGCTCAGCCCACCAGTGTTCCAGAACCCGACGGCACACCGGACGCGGCAGGTCAGACTCCCCGGCAAGCCATCGCTTCGCCTGACGCTCCGAGATGTGCGCCTTGCCCTCCCCACACTCGATCGCCGCAACGTGAAAACGATCGACGAACTCCCGGACGGAGAGGTGCGCGGTCTGCGCGTGTTGTTCCAACCGGGTTCTCGGTACCTGAGCCATCGGTCCCCCCTCCTGACGATGCCAGCACACGGTAGCCGCCCAGTCGATCAGCCAGGACCTCCCTCACCACGATGTCACCGCAACGACCCCACAACGGCCCCGCCATGACATCTCGCTGCACTCACGTGGTGGCGGATGGTTATCCAGTAACCACACAGAGGAGGTGGCCCATGACACACGACCACCATGCGAAGGACGTCGCGAGCGGCTCACCACCACGGCCTGGCCGGCGAACCGAGCCAGGGCGACACCAGCGAACACCCCGTGCGGGGTGGCTAGCCAACGCCCCCGAATCTCATAGCCCCGGCGCGTGACAGCGAGACGGTCCTGATCCCGCGGATGGCTGGTCGACTCTGTCGTCGCTCCGGCATGGCGGGAAGCCAGAAACATTCCCTCACGCAGCAGCCCGCCCGGCACTTCGAGCAGCAAGCGGCATAACGCGGACGATCACCCGGATGTGACGCTTGTCGGCTACCAGGAGAGTCCCCGAGTCGGGTGCCTGCGCGCCGTACGGGTAGACCTCGATCTGCGTGGCCAGCTTTCGGCCGGTGTCCCAGGAGCGGATCCGCTCGACGGCTCGGCTGGCCAACTCCTCGCTGTCCGGGCCGTACGCGCACACCCCCAGCTCGGACTCGCCGGTCTCACCGGCCGGACGCTTCGTGAGATAGGCGAAGGTTCCCTGATCCCGGACAGCCATGCTTCCCCAGCCATACACTGGGGCGACGAGGCCGTGATCTGGGGAGCGCGTGAGGAGCCGGCACAGGTCGTACTGGGTTGCCAACCAGTAGTCGAGATCACCGAGGCCAATCTTCTTCTCCTGATCGGTGACTGCCGTCCCCGTCCACAACTCCGCCGGAACTTCGCCGAGGCTGCGGCGAAGCGCATCGCAGTCGGCGGGTCGCCCCTCGTCGATCCGCAAAATCAGCTTCCCGCCAGAATTGAGCCAGATGTTGCGCTCCGGCTGATGACCAGCACCCCGCAGCGGGACGAACCCGCAGTACTCGGTTGAGCGAGATAGAGCTGTGATCTTCAGAGGTATCTGGCGGTGAATCTTCAGCGATAAATGGCGCAGACAACCGTTGTGCCCGTCTCAGTTCGGGATCGTCAACCGGACGTGGCCAGCAGCCGGTGAGCTGTCCAGGCAAGGTGGCTGTAAGGAACGGACGCTGATCCAATCGATACGCTCAGGTTCGTGGCTGAGGACGGCGGGACCGCACGAGCGAAATGTCCGCCGTATGTGCCGCTGCCGGGGGACCTGATCAACCCTCGGGAAGAGGCACGGACGGTGTTCGATCGGATCGCCGTCCTCTACGCCGCAGCGCGGCCGGGGTACCCGCCTTCTCACCGCAAGCGGCGCGGCGATCCAGGGTCTTGAGCCGGGGCCTGCGCTTGCCGATCTCGCCCGGGAGAACCTCGCTGGCAGTCCCAACGTTCGCATCGTGACGACCACCTTCGAGGCAGCGGACGAAGAACCTGGAGCCTACGACCTGATCGTGTCCGCGACAGCGTTTCACTGGACCGATCCAGACGTCTCCTTCGCCAAGGCGGCCAGGCTGCTGCGTCCGGGAGGGTCTCTCGCGCTTGTGACCAATGCCCACGGCTCGACCGGCACCCACACCGACGAGCGTGTCGCGCAGCCCATTCGAGACTTGCATCGGCGGTTCGCCCCCGAGGTTGGCTCGTGGACCTTCCCGACGCAGGAGGATGTCCGCGCCCGCGCGGAGGCTGGGGGCGACATCGCAGCGGTCTGGTCACGCGTCGAGCGCAAGCTCGCCGAGCCACCGTCAGTGTCGGACCTGTTCGAACCACCGCTGGTATCGACATACCCGTGGATGGCGAGCTATGACCGGCCAGAGTAGGCCATGCTGGCCAGCCAGTCCAGCTACGCCCTCATGAACCCAACTCGGCGCGAGCGACTGCTTGAAGCTGTTGGACGAGTGATCGACGAACACCTTGGCGGGACCGTCACGAAGGAGTACATCACCGTGCTGGCGATCGCGAGACGACGGGTCGCTTGGTCCGGTGACGTCAGTGCCGTGAACACGTTGGGTGAAGCCGAGGGAAAGTCACTAACCCGAACCCCAACCGTGGACACGTAGAGCCCCGGGCAGGTGAAAGCAGGTACCACCGAATGTCCTTTGAGCAGTCCGGCCCCTCCCGTCGTGCTTTGCTGGTAGCCGCAGCTCTCCTACCACTGGCGGGGTGCGACGCAGGTGATCGCTCAGCCTCCGGGTCATCCCCGGCGCCGGGTCGCCGCTCTGCCAGTTCCCCGAATAGTTCGCAGTTCGCGGCGCTCGAACGCAAGCACGGTGCCCGGCTGGGCGTGTACGCCCTGGCAACCGGTACCGGCGCCATGGTGGCCTACCGCGCGGACGAGCGTTTCGCGTTCTGCTCCACCTTCAAGACCCTCGCCGCGGCGGCGGTCTTGCACCGAAACCCACTCAGCCACCTGGACAAGCGCGTCACCTACACCCAGGCCGAGGTCAACTCCATCTCGCCGATCACCAAAGATCACATCACGACCGGAATGACCATCAGGCAACTCTGTGATGCCGCCATCCGCTACAGCGACGGCACGGCCGGCAACCTGCTGATGCGCGATATCGGCGGTCCGACGCAGCTGACCGCCTATCTGCGCGGACTCGGAGACACCATCAGCCGCATGGACAACTACGAGCCCGAGCTGAACAGAGACCCCCCACAAGACCCACGCGACACCACCACTGCCCGGGCGATCGCTGCCACCTACCACAAGCTCGTGCTTGGTGACGCTCTGACCGCCGACAAACGTGCCCTGCTCACAGACTGGCTCCAACGCAACACCACCGGCGCCCAACGCATCCAGGCCGGGCTTCCCCAGGGATGGACCGTGGCCGACAAGACCGGAACCGGCGACTACGGCAGGGCCAACGACATCGCCATCGTGTGGCCGCCCACCGGCGCACCTCTCGTGGTGGCCATCATGTCCGACCGATCCGGATACAACACCCCGCCCAAAGACTCCCTGATCGCCGAAACCACAACGCAGATCGTCTCCGATCTCACCTAACCTGCTTCACCTGTGAGACGCCGACGCCGGGCGCATTCCTCAGACCACGATCGACGCCTGGCATGCACGCATTACTACACGGTCACTCAGCCTGAGACACCCCGTTCCGCAAGGGACCCCAATCGGACACCCACCAACCCCAGCGCCAACCAGTCCCGAGCTGGGTCAGCAGATTCTCACATAGCCGGTACGCATTTTGGCCGCCCGAGGAATCACGCTCTCCCTCGGCGGCCAGCTCTATGACCCCACCGACCCGATGGGCAAGATGTTCTTCAACATCCTGGCCACCTTCGCGGAATTTGAAGTCGACCTCCTGCTCCTCAGGACACGGAAGGGCATGGCCGTGGCCCGGGCGCAAGGGCGTCTGCGGGGGCGGCAACCGAAACTCTCACCCAAACAACGAGCCGAGCAGTGGAGAGGGGCGTGACTCGGCGTCCTCTTGGAAGAGTAAGAAGGAAAATAGCGACTGAACAGAAATTTTCTAGATATTTCTCGCAATCACCTGAGAGCACCAGCGCGCCGGAAATTACTCGCCAGCTTCCGGTTCGTCCGGGGCCAAGTCCACAATGACACGGTTGATGATCGCTCGCGAAGCTCCGCCGTAGCTGGCCACGGCCGCCAGCTTCTCAAAGGTGCTGGCGTACAGCTCGATCTCGTGTGGCTGACGGAGGTTGAGCTCGGCCGAGTAGGTTTCCACCCTCACGAGATCGCCGTTGTACAGCCAGAAGCCATGCCGGGGATCGACCATATATTGCGTTTCGTTGCTGATGATACCAAGCCGAACGTTCCGCAACGAAGTCAGCGAAATCAAACGGTCAAGCTGTCCAAGCATGATGTCCAGCGAGCACAGCCGGTAGCGCAAGGTTGCCTCAGTGAGCACGAAGTGAAACTGCTTATCCGGGCTGTACAACATCTCTTGGCGCTGCATCCTCTTGTGCACCGCGTCGTTGATGTCGTTGGACACCTTATGAACCATAACGACCCGCGAAAACTGAGCTCGAGCATACTCCAGTGTTTGCAGAAGGCCAGGAACAACTACCGGCTCAAACACTCGGTAGAGCTTGGTTTGCTGGTCCGTTTCGGTTAGCTCGACCTGATGTTTCAGCATTCCCGATTTAAGAACGCGCCGCCACTCGGCGTGCTGAACTTCGAGAGTATGCGACGAAGCAAGCAACGCCTCAGTCTCACCTTCACCGTTGGTTGCCCGCGTCCAATCAAGGATGTCGTGGTCGGTTGGTGTTTGCCGACCATTCTCCAGCTTGGACACCTTGGAAGCAGGCCACGTGAGCGACTCCGCGAGCTGCTTGCCGGTTAGTCCGGCTTGCTGACGCAGCTCGCGGAGTCGTTTGCCAAGCGCGTTGCGGGCCTCGTCAACGCTGGTAGAACCACTAACCCTGCTCGGTGCCAAAGTCGTCCCGTCTGACGGCGTGGTGCCGGGCGGCGTCGCGCCAATAGTTGTGCCGCACAATCTTGGCCGCGTCCTCGATGATCTCACCGCCAAGGAAACGGTCATCGTCGCCGAAGTGCATCCGAACCAGCTTGCGCGAGTCGAACAACCAGTAATCGTGGTTTGGAAGCTCAGCGTCACGCGCGACATCGCGGGCGAGGTACCGAATATCTTCACCCGCAGCGGTCGTGAACTGTGACGCCCATAGGCCAAACCGACTGTAGTCGGTCAGCGGCAAACTCACCACGCGCACACGCGAAAAAAGGCGACCTTCAGCCGTCGCCTCGCAAATCATGCCGAACCAACTTTCGGCCCACGACATGTCAACTTGTTCACCGGCTCGGAATTTTCTGTACGACTCAACCTCGCGCGGCGCGTTGTAGCTGTCCCGCACTTCCAAACGGAAAGCCGTGTGCTCGAAGGTGCGGAACACCGGCTAAACTCGTCCCCGGTGAGCAGGCTCAGCGCTCCTCCTCTGATGAGTAGTTGCGAGCGTAGAACTTGAGCACATCCTCGGGGATCTCGATGATCGCTTCACCCTCGGGCACCGGGCCAACTTCAGCAAGCGCCTGGGGGTCGGTCACGACCCAACCCTGAGCGATGTAGGTCTTGCGGTCCGTCCGGTCCGTCACGAACAGGGTGGGCGACTCTCCCTCGATTGATTCGGGGTCTTTTCCCAGAAATCTGGCGTGCATGGAATCTTCTTGCTCGAAGTTGGCGAAACCTTCTCAGGCATCGTCGCGCAGGAGCGCCCGCAGGTCAACAGCCCAGCCCAGGCGGGCAACGGACGTCTCTCGATCATTCGACCGTCACGGATTTGGCGAGGTTGCGGGGTTTGTCCACGTCGTACCCGCGCTGCCGGGCGATCTCGGCGGCGAGCACCTGAAGCGGCACAGTGGACACCAGCGGCTGCAGCAGGGTGGGCACTGCGGGCACCTCTAGCAGGTGCGCGGCGTAGGGCCGCACCGTCTCGTCGCCCTCCTCGGCGATGACGATGGTCCGTGCGCCGCGGGCCCGGATCTCCTGGATGTTGGACAGCAGCTTGGCGTGCAGCACGGCCCGCCCCTTGGGTGAGGGCATCACCACGACCACGGGCAGGCCCTCCTCGAGCAGCGCGATCGCGCCGTGCTTGAGCTCTCCGGCGGCGAAGCCCTCGGCGTGCATGTAGGCGAGCTCCTTGAGCTTGAGCGCACCTTCCAAGGCCACCGGGAAACCGACGTGACGGCCCAGAAAGAGCACCACCTTGGCGTGCGCGAGCTCCCGGCCTAGCTCGCGCACCGCATCCACGGTGCCGAGCACCTGGGCCACCGCTTCGGGCATCTTCTCCAGCTCGGCGAACTCGCGGGCGACCTCGTCGGGGTACTTGGTGCCGCGAGCCTGCGCCAACGCCAGCCCGACCAGGAAGTTGGCCACGATCTGAGCGAGGAAGGTCTTGGTGGCGGCCACCCCGATCTCCGGCCCAGCGTGGGTGTAGAGCACCGCGTCGGACTCCCGGGGGATCTGCGCCCCGTTGGTGTTGCAGATCGCCAGTACCCGGGCTTTCTGATCCTTGGCGTGGCGCACCGCTTCCAGGGTGTCCATCGTCTCCCCGGACTGCGAGATCGCGACGACCAGGGTGGAGCGGTCCAGCACCGGGTCGCGGTAGCGAAATTCACTGGCCAGCTCGACTTCCACCGGCAACCGGCACCAGTGCTCGATGGCGTACTTGGCGACCATGCCGGAGTGATACGCGGTCCCGCAGGCCACCACGAAGACCTTGTCGACGTCACGCAGCTCCTGGGTGTCCATCCGCTGCTCATCCAGCACGATCCGGCCGTCGATGAAGTGCCCGCGCAGGGTGTTGGCGATGGCGCTGGGTTGTTCCTGGATCTCCTTGAGCATGAAAAAGTCGTGGCCACCTTTCTCCGCCGCGGACAGGTCCCAATCAATGTGAAAGGGTCTCCCCTCAGCGGGAGCGCCGTAAAAATCAGTGATCTGGTAACCATCTCGGGTGATCGTCACCACCTGGTCCTGGCCGAGCTCGACGGCGTCGCGGGTGTGCTCGATGAAGGCCGCGACGTCGGAGGCGACGAAGTGCTCCCCGGCGCCCACTCCCAGCACCAGCGGCGACGAGCGGCGCGCCGCGACGATCAGGTCAGGTTCGTCGGCATGGGTGACGACGAGGGTGAACGCCCCGTGCAGCCGGCGACACACCAGCCGCACAGCCAGCGGCAGGTCCCCGCAGTCCGTGTACGCCGCAGCGAGCAGATGCGCGGCGGTCTCGGTGTCGGTGTCGCTGGCCAGCTCCACCCCGCCGTGCTCCAGCTCGGCCCGCAGCTGGGCGTGGTTCTCGATGATCCCGTTGTGCACGACGGCGAGCCGGCCGGCGGTGTCCCGGTGCGGGTGGGCGTTGCGATCAGTCGGCGCACCGTGGGTGGCCCAGCGGGTGTGCCCCATCCCGGCGGTGCCCCGCAACGCGGCCCGCCCGGTGGCGTCGAGCTCATCGATCAGGTTGGCCAGCACCCCGGCCTTGCGCGCCACCGCGAGCGTGCCCGCGCTGGTGAGCACCGCGACACCGGCAGAGTCATAGCCGCGGTACTCCAACCGGCCCAGACCCCCTAAGACGACGTCGAGGGCATCGCGATACCCGACATAGCCCACGATTCCGCACATGCGCGTCCCCCCACGCTATCGTCCGGCTTATGCGCACCGACCCAGCAGTCCGCTCGATGGCCGGGGAGCTCTCCCGGCCAGGTCCCCATGCAGTGGCCCGCGGTGATCTCGCGGCGGCCGGCATACCCGGGATGATGTTCACGCCGAGGTCCGGCCTTGGGCTGCCCGCAGTCGCGTTCGGGCACGGCTGGCTGCAGCCAACGTCCCGCTACGAGGAGTTGCTGCGCCACCTGGCCACCTGGGGTATGGTCGCGGCGGCACCGGACACCCAGCGGACTCCGCTGGCGTCGCACCGTCAGTTCGCCACCGATCTGCGCACCGTGTTGGACGTGTGTGTGGGGGTGCGCCTGGGTGATGGTGACATCAGCGTCGATCCTAGCAAGCTGGCTCTGGTGGGGCATGGCATGGGCGGCGGCTGCGCGGTACTCGCGGCCGCCGCCGATGACCGTTGCCAGGCGGTGGCCACGCTGGCGGTCACGGAGACCCTGCCTTCAGCCGTGGCCGCCGCGCGCCGCTGCGCCATGCCGGGGCTGCACATAACCGGGGGCAAGGATCTGCTGGCCCCGACGGCCGGGCATGCCGAGCCGGTGGTCAGGGCGTGGGCCGGTCCCGTGCAGCTGCGGACGCTGCCCAAGGCCAGCCATCTCGGCTTCACCACAGGCCAGCACTGGAGTGATCTCCTCGTCGGGAGTAGCCCGGAAAGCGCAACCCGGCGGATCAGCCGTGCGCTGGTCACCGCTTTCCTGCTGCGTCATCTCACCGGGACCAGCGAGTACGACGCGCTACTGGAGGAACCCCGATAGTGCTCGCAGCCGCCCGTCCGACGGGCGGAACGTAGACAGGGTCACCGCCAAGGTGGTCGGCATCGGGTCGGGAAGTTGCCCAATGCGGTCGGCGAGGGCATCGGGGGCGGCATGCCATGCGCTCGGCCCCATCGCGACGACCGCCGCGACGTCCTTGCGATCAAGGGTCAGCGTCGAGCGGTGCTCCCACCGCTCGACAAGATCGAAGTAAGGTGTCAACTTCTCGGCAAGCCGCTCGTCCTTACGCTCGTCGATCGTCAGCAGGGCAAGCGGTTGAACCAGCTCACTGAGATGATCGCGGGTCGGAGTGACGACCAGGAGGCGACCGGCAGGGTTGATGACCCGGCGCAACTCGGCACCGTTGCGCGGAGCGAAAATGTTCACCAGGACCACAGCTGCGGAATCAGTGACCGGCAGCCGACGCCAAGCGTCGCACCCGACCGCGCCGATTCGCTCATGGGCGCGCGCAGCCCTGCGAAGGGCGAACTTCGACACGTCCAAGGCCAATCCAACCCTGTCCGGAAGGCGATCAACCACGGCGGCAAGGTAGTATCCGGTACCTGCGCCGACATCAATGACGCATCCCTGATCCTCAAGTGTGGTCACCGCGTCGGCGGCAGCACGCGCGACATCCGCAGCAATGCCCGCGTAATGGCCTGCCGCGAGAAAGTCGGCTCGCGCCTGGACCATCGCCGCCGTATCGCCGTGATGTCTTCGAGCCCCAGTGGGCAGCAAATTAACATAACCCTGACGCGCGATGTCGAACACGTGCCCGGCCGTACAGCGAATGGATCCACCGTCACAGGCCACCAACGCACCGCAATAGGGACACACCAGGTAGCGGATCACGTCGTCGAGCACGCATCCATTCTCACCCACGCCAGCCACAACCTCGCTGACAAGTCAGCAAATGGCGGCGACAACCGTGGCGATGCGGTGGGCGATGTTCTGCGCCGTGGACTGGGTGGGGGCCTCGACCATCACCCGCACGAGCGGCTCGGTTCCCGATGGGCGCAGCAGGACGCGGCCAGTGGCGCCCAGTTCAGCCTCGGCACCGGCTATGGCGTCCGCCACTGCGGGTGCCGCCGCGACCTCAGTCTTGTCCGCGACCACAACGTTGACCAGCACCTGCGGCAGCCGAGTCAGCACACTGGCCAGGTCCGCCAGGCTCCGCCCCGAGCTGACCACCCGGGTCATCAGTCGCAACGCGGTCAGCAACCCATCGCCTGTGGTGGCGTACCCAGGAAGCACCACATGCCCGGACTGCTCGCCGCCCAGCGAGAATCCCCCCTCCGCCAGCGCTTCCAGCACGTACCGGTCCCCCACCGGAGTGGTCCGCACCAGCACACCGTGCGCACGCATCGCCAGGTGCAACCCCAGATTGCTCATCACAGTGGCGACCAGGGTGTCGGCGACCAGCTCGTCATTCTCCCGCATCGCCAACGCGAGAATAGCCATGATCTGATCGCCGTCCACCACCTCGCCGGTGGCGTCCACGGCCAGGCAGCGGTCGGCGTCGCCATCGTGGGCGATACCGATCGCCGCGCGCCGCGCCAGCACTGCCTCCCGTAACTGGTCCAGATGCGCGGACCCGCAGCCATCATTGATGTTGAGGCCATCAGGTTGCGCATGCAGCGCCACCACCTCGGCGCCGGCCCTGCGGTAGGCCTGCGCAGCGACGACGGAAGCCGCACCGTGCGCGCAGTCGACCACCACGCGCACCCCGTCCAGGGACTGCGGGGTGGCCAGCAACAGGTGATCCACATATCGCCCAGCGGCCCCCGGCACGGCACGCACCCGGCCGATCCGAGCTCCGGTGGGACGCTCGACGTCGCAGCCGTTCACCCGAGCGGCGATCTCGTCCTCCACCGCGTCGGGAAGCTTGCGACCACCAGCGGCGAAAAGCTTGATGCCGTTGTCGGGCATCGGGTTGTGCGACGCGGAGATCATCACGCCTAAATCCGCGCCGAACTCGCCCACCAGGTAGGCAACCGCTGGGGTGGGCAGTACCCCAACCTGCAGCACGTCAGCACCGGCAGAGGTCAGGCCGGCGGTGACGGCCGCCTGCAGCATCTCGCCACTGGCCCGAGGATCCCGACCGACCACGGCAACCGGGCGATGCCCAAGACCCTGCTCGGCGAGCACTCGGGCAGCCGAGCTGGACAGCGCCAGCACCAGCTCCGGTGTCAGCTCGGAGTTGGCAAGCCCACGCACCCCATCGGTGCCAAAGAGGCGTCGTGGCAAGGCGTACGGCACTAACGCTTCGAGTACTGGGGAGCCTTGCGCGCCTTCTTCAGGCCGTACTTCTTGCGCTCGGTAGCCCTGGCGTCGCGGGTCAGGAAGCCGGCTTTCTTCAACGCCGGGCGGTCATCAAGGTTAATCTCGATCAGTGCCCGGGCAATGGCCAACCGCAGGGCGCCAGCCTGACCGGAGGTACCGCCACCGGAGAGGTTGCCGAATATGTCGTAGGACTCTGGCTTGTTGACGGTGACGAGGGGATCCCGGATCAGCTGCTGATGCACCTTGTTCGGGAAGTACCGCTCCAGGCTGGTGCCGTTAAGGGTGAAGACACCGGTGCCGGGCACCAGGCGGACTCGCACGACCGCCTTTTTGCGACGACCAACGGCCTGCACGACCTGTCCACTGGGCATCGGCAGCGCCGGAACGAGCAGAGCCGGTCCGGCATCGGGAGCGGGCGCGACAGCGGGAGCCGGCCCGGCATCGGGTTGCGGCGTCTGCGGAGTGCTCACGGGGTCTCTCGGGTCCTCACTCTGTGACGAAATTACTGTGTCTGACGAGATCACTGGGCGACCTGGGTGATTTTGAATGGCTGCGGTTGCTGAGCGGCGTGCGGATGATCGGGAGTGGCATAGACCTTGAGCTTGCGACCCATCGCCCGACCCAGCGTGTTCTTCGGGAGCATGCCCCTGATGGAGCGCTCCAGCAGCCGCTCCGGCCGGGTGGCGAGCATCTCGGAGAACGAGCGCCGCTTGAGCCCGCCTGGATGACCGCTGTGCCGGTACACGAAGCTGTGATCGCCCTTGTTTCCGGACAACGCCACTTTACCAGCGTTGACGATCACGACGAAGTCGCCGGTGTCGACATGCGGAGCGTAGGTCGGTTTGTGCTTGCCGCGCAGCAGCGTGGCGGCCTGGCTGGCGAGGCGGCCCAGCACCACGTCCGTGGCATCAATGACATGCCAGGCGCGCTCGACCTCGCCAGGCTTGGGGTTGTACGTGCGCACGGAGCTACCTCATTATCGCGGTTCGCAGGGTCATCGAACTTCTCCAGGGCGCTGGTGCGACTTTGCGCTCCCCGCACGTCCGCACAGCAGCGAGGAAACGATACCGGCCCTCGAGTGACGGGGCACAACGGGGTGGCCGCCGGGCAAGCAACCACCCAGCGACGACCCGAAGACCTCACCCCGCGACCTCACCCCGCACAGCTATGACCAACGTCGCGTGTTCGCCGCTTCGCCTTCATGGTAGTTCTGGTTCGACGTGCCCAGCGCCACCCCGATCTGGTTCAGCACTTGGTTCAGGTCGGCCGCCAATCGATCCCACCGCGCCTGGCGGGCGTTGTAGGCGATCGCCGCATCGCCGCTCCAGGTGTCCACCATCGGCTTCAGGTACGTCTTGAGGTCCTCCATCTCCCGGCTGATATTCGTCCACGTTGTCCGAATCGAGCTCTGCGCGTTCTCAAGCTCGCCGAACGTGACCAGGATCTCGCTCATGTGTCTCTCTCTTTCAGTCTTGGGTGGTAAGGCAGGATCTGCGCGGGCGCATTCAATTGCCCAGCGCCTGGCTGATCCGCGAGTAGCTCTGGTGCTCGGTCTCGTCGGCCTGCGCATAGGTGGTCCCGGATTCCCGGATCTGCTCACCGATCTCTTTGAGCGTGCTGTTGAGTTGGATCGCGTCGGTATTCCAACGGTCCATCAGCATGGTGAAGGCTTTCGCTGCCTGACCCTTCCACGCCCCCGCCAGCGGTGTCAGCTGGTTGTGCAGAGCCGAGAGTTGACTCTGCACGCTGTTGTTCACCTCGTCGACGTGGTGCGCCGCCGCCTGCATCTGCTCGACCTGCGTGCCGAACTGCTGTGCCATCTGTCGCGGTCTCCTTCTGGGGTTGGGCGATCTGAGGTTGGGCGATGTGACTACTGGGAGACGTCACAGTGTCAGATCCGGTTCCATACCGTAACCACATGGTCGCAGAACGTTGCAAGCGCGAACGCCGTCCGGATGTAGCTCATGGTTTGGGGGAATTCACCGCCAAGCGTCCGGGCCCAGCCCGCTGCCGTCCAGCCGGTCCCGAAGCTGGCGCAGGGCTCGCACCCGGGTGGGCCCCACGCCACCGATGGGGATTCCGGCCGCACGGGCGACCTGAGCGTAGGGTCGCGGGTGGTCGGTGAACAGCTCCCGTAGCAGGTCTCTCCGCCGAGGCGGCAACTCCGAGACGACGTTCCACAACCTCCGTGTGGTCTCGGCATCGATGACGTACTGCTCAGGACTCGGTGCAGGGTCAGCGACTGGCTCTGGATCCAGTTGGCCCAGCTGCGCCGCGACAGCGGCCCGGCGCAGGATGCTCAGGCATTCGCGCCGGGCGGTGGTCGTCAGCCACCCGGCCAGCCGCTCAGGAGACCGCACGCGGTGGGCGTTTTCGGCCAGCCGAAGCCAGGTCATCTGCACCGCGTCGAGCGCGTCGGCGTCCTGCAGCCGAAACGAGCGCACCGTCGCGGACACGAGCCTGCCGTACCGGCGCAGGATCTCGCCCCAGGCCACCGGATCGCCATCACTCACCCGGAGCAGCAGGTCAGCGGGGTCACCCGGGGTGTCAGTGGAGGGGCAGTTTCTGGTAGCGGTGGTCACCGGCCCACCATCGGGCACCGGGTTTGGCCGGAAATACCTGGCGGATTGGAACCGGATTGGCGCCGGATTGGCCGGGCGTGGCTAGGTCACCGCTCCGGCGAGTCGGACTCACCCTGCTGGGCCGGCTTTGTCCCCAGACGCAGGGCGGTGGCGAGGTTGCCGGCCGCCTTCCGGGCGTAGGGGTGGTCCGCGCCGAACGCCTGCCGCGCCCTGGTGAGCGTGTCCTCACTGAGCTGCCGGGCTTCCACACTCTCACCCATCGCGAGCAAGACAGCGGCGAGCGTGTTCGCGACATCAATGGTGAAGTAGTTCTCCTCGCCGAGGACCCGCCGCGCCCGAGCGAAGGTGTCCTCGGCGAGGTGTCGGGCTTCCTCAATCTCACCGAGCGTGAACAGATCACCAGCGAGGTTGTCAGCGCTATGCATGGTGAAGTAGTTCTCCTCGCCGAGGACCCGCCGCGCCCGGGCGAGGGTGTCCTCATGCAGCTGTCGCGCCGCCTCAACCTGGCCGAGCTCGTGCAGGTCGCGACCAAGGTCGTTAGCTGAGACAATAGCGTCGGGGCTGTCGTCCCCGAGCGCCCGTCGGGCGTAAGCGAGGCAGTTCTCGTGTAGCCGCCGGGCTGCCTCGACCTCACCCATCGCACGCAGAGTGTTTGCGAGGAGATGGGCAGTGCGATGGACGTCCATGTGGTCGTCGCTGAGCACTCGTCGCCTGCGAGCGAGTGTGTCGGCAGTGAGCTGCCGGGACTGCTCGAACTCGCCCATGATGTGGAGGCAGACCGCGAGGTGATAACCCGCCTGCAGGGTGTCGGGATGGTCGTCACCGAGCACCCGCCGGCATCGAGCGAAGGTGTCCGACGCGAGCGGATGGGCTTGGCGGTAAGAGCCAACGGCGACGAAGAGGAGGATGAGCATCGCAGCGGCCCGCAAGGTGTGCCGGTCGTCTGGTCCGAGCCGTTCACCCCACTGCCGGTGCAGGTGCCCGGCGAGGTCACAGCTAGGACGGGTGTCACCGCGGTACAACAGGTACCAGAGGGCGCGGCAGGCCAGGTCCCGAAGGTTGGGGCTGAGGCTGGTGGCGGGGTCGGTGGCCAGCAGATGCGGCAGGATCCGCGCCCAGCCCGGCCAGCACGCCGGGTCCCCCACGTCCCCCGGATCCGCCGCGACCAGCAGCGCCTGGGCATAGCTGCGGTACGCGGCGGCGTGGGCGTCGCTGAGCTGGTCACGCAGGATGGCTTGGGTGAGCCGGTGCAGTTGCAGTCCCCGGTCGACGCGGGCCAGGCCGTAGTTGCCGATCCGCCCGAGGCTGCGGTGCGCCACCACCGGACTGGCCACCGCGGCGGTCAGCGCCACCAGCTCCGGTGGCAGCTCGCGGCCAGCCACGGTGATGGGGCGGGTCAGCACGTCGGCGGGAATGGGTTCTGGGGCGAGGAACGCGCCGGTGCGCACCAGAGCAAGCGCGACCGGATCGACCTCGGCGAGCCGGTCGGTGGCCAGCCGGATCGCTGCGGCCAGCGAGTGCGGGTGGCTTTCTGGAGGGCTCTGGTCGAGCAGTTCCTCCGCCCGGGTCCCCAGCAGGCTCAGGTAGTGCTCAACCGGCATGCCGGTCTCGGCCAGAAACCTGGCCGCCTGGGCCAGCGCCAGCGGCAGGTCACCCAGCGCCTCGGCCAGCCGGTCTGCCTCGGCCGCACCGGTGCCGGGCTGGCGCAGGTGAATCAACGCCACCGATTCCGACCGGGGCAGCACATCGATCTCGACCCGGGTGGCGAGCTCTCCCCAGCCGGGGTTGCGGGAGGTGATCAGGGTGTGTCCCGGGCCGGTGGGCAGCCAGGAACGTAGGTCGCCGGGTGACTCGGCATTGTCCAGCAGGAGCAGCCACCGGCTGTACTCCCGCAGGTAGCCGCGCAGCGCCCGAACCGCGCTGGCCGTGTCGGCGCGCGGTGGGACCAGGCCCAACTCCACCGCCAGTGCGGCGTACTGCTCGCCGATCAGCCCGGTCTCCTCGGCGTTGACCCACCACACCACGTCGTAGCCGGCGGCGTAGCGGTGCGCATATTCGATCATCACTTGGGTCTTACCCACCCCGCCCATGCCGTGCAGCGCCTGCACCACGGCTGTCCCACCGGAGCGCAGCCGCTCCCGCAGGTGCGCGAGCGTGGCGTCCCGGCCGACGAACCCCGGGTTGCGCGGGCCGACATTCCACACCCCCGGCAGCCCCGGGGCACTCCCTGCCTCCGCGACGGGCGCGCTCGACGCAACAGGAGCTGGTGGTGGCGGCGCGGGCGGGCCCACCACCGCGACGGGTGTGCTCGACGTCGGCGGGCGCCAGTCCAGGGTCGACGCCTGAGTGAGGATGTCGCGCTCCAACTGTCGCAGCGCCGCGCTCGGGTCTATGGCCAGCTCTTCGGTCAACCGTCCCCGGGTGTCCCGGAGCACCGCCAGCGCCTCGGCTTGCCGTCCAGCCCGATAGAGCGCCAGGGCTAGCAGCTCACAGCCATGTTCGCGCAGCGGATGGGCCCGCACGTGGGCGTCCAGCTCAGCCACCACGCCGTGATGCTCCCCCAGCTGCAGTTGCGCGGCGCACCGCCCCTCCAGGGCCGAGCAGCGAAGCTCCTCCAGCCGCGCCACGTCCGGTGCTGCCCACCTGGCCTCGCGCATGTCGGCGTAGGCACCCCCGCGCCACAGCCCCAGCGCCGCATCGAACTCATCCAACGCATGCTGGGGGTCGGCCCGGCCCAGTGCTTCTCGACCACCTGCGACATGCCCGGTGAACCGGTGTACATCGAACTCGACGCCACGGCTGTCCAAGAGATAACCCGGCGCGCGGGTGTGCAGCACCGTAGCCGGCGCCCGGGGCGCCCGATCCGGCTCCAACACCCGCCGCAGGTTCGACACATATGTCCGCAGCGACGTCATCGCCACCGAGGGCGGATCTCCCGACCACAACTCGTCAATCAGCACGTCGGCCGCTACCAACCGATCCACCCGGCTTAACAGCAACCCGAACAACGCGCGTTGCCTCGGGGGCCCCAAATCGACCAGCCGCCCATCGAGCACGGCCTCCACCGGGCCCAACGCCCGCCACTGGACCACGCCCGCAGACTGATCATCTGGCACCAGCGCCAGCTGGGCCCGCGCCCGAGCTGCTGAGCTGCGGGCCTTGGCAACCATCCCCCAACTCCGATCGCGTGAGGCGTTCGGCATCAGGCTACCGCGAACGGAGGGTCTAATCTCGAGAGGTCGTTCATGCTCCGGCGGTCGCAGGAAAGGATCGACCAATTATGACGGCCACGTTGACGGTTGGGTCCGCCCCAGGGGCACTGCCTTTGCTCGGTCACGCACTCGCACTCGGCAGGAGACCACTGGACTTTCTGGAGTCTCTGCCTGCCCATGGCGATCTGGTCCGGGTCAAGCTCGGTCCATGGCCAGCGTATGTGGTGTGCCATCCCGACTTAGTCCATCAGATCCTGGTGGAGGACCGCACCTTCGACAAAGGCGGCCCCACCTTCGACAAGGCACGAAAGGTGGCCGGCAACGGTCTGGGGACGTGCGGGCATCGGGAGCACCGCAGGCAGCGCCGGCTGGTGCAGCCTGCCTTCCGCCGTGACCGTATCCCCGGCTATGCCCGGGTGATGACCGAACAGATCGCCGCAGTGACCGAGCCCTGGCACGATGGCCAGATAATCGACGTGCTGACCGTGATGAATGCGCTCGCCATGGCCATCGCGACCCGGACCCTGTTCACCGCCGAGGTCGACGAGTCGACCTTCATCGAGATACAACAGTGCGTCAATGACGTCTTGATCGGCGTGGCTCGGCGGGTGGTCATGCCGTTGGAGTTGTTGGACAAGCTCCCGACCCGAGGCAACCGCCGCTTCGATCGGGCCCGCAACCGCCTGCGGCACCACATCGATCAGCTGATCACGAACTACCGACGGGCCGGTATCGATCACGGGGATCTGCTGTCCATGCTGCTGGCCGCCCGTGACGACGGCGGAGGGGGCCTGGCTGACTCCGAAATTCACGACCAGGTCCTCACCTTCTTCGTCGCCGGGAGTGAGTCCACCGCCGCAGCGCTGTCATGGGCTTGGCACCTGCTGGGATGCCATCCCGACATCCAGGCGCGGCTGCACAACGAGGTCGATACCGTGCTCGAGGGCCGGATCGCTGAATACTCCGACATCCCCAAACTGAAGCTGACCGGTCGGATCATCAACGAAACCCTCCGCCTGTACCCAGCAAGCTGGATGCGGACCCGGCTTACCACGACCGACACCGAGCTGGCGGGCCAGCACCTCCCCGCCGGCACCATCGTCGTGTTCAGCATCTACGTCCTGCATCACCGCGCCGACCTGTACTCCGACCCCAACCGATTTGACCCCGACCGATGGCAGGACGACAACACTCCTGCGCTTCCTCGAGGGGCCTTCATCCCCTTCGGGGGTGGTGCCCGCAAATGCATCGGCGATGTCTTCGCCATGACCGAGGCCACCCTCGCGCTGGCGTCCATTGCCACCCGCTGGCAATTCGACCCCCTCCCCCGAGCACGCGTACGCCCCGCAGCACGACTCATTCTCGCTCCACACTCGCTCCGAATGCGCCTGCGCCAACGCGGGCCAAGTGGGCTCACCTGAAGTCGCGGGAGGTCGAGCGTATCTGCATGTCCAGTGCTGCGGCGTGCTCAGCCAGCACGTTGATCACCCCCTCGGCGATTCGCAGCCGGCCGCGCAGCAGCAGCGCCGGGCAGGCCCGCACGATGATGCGGTATCGCACCCAGAAACCTGGTGAGCAGATCACGTTCACCATGCCAGTCTCATCCTCCAGGTTGAGGAAGGTGATCCCACCTGCGGTAGCCGGGCGCTGCCGGTGGGTTACCGCGCCGGCGACGAGCACCCGCTGCCCGTCCCGCTGTTCCCGCAATTCAGCGGCAGGCACCACGCCCAACCTGGCCAGCTGGTCCCGGAGGAACTGAAGGGGAAAGTGCTCCGGCGAGACCCCGGTGGCCCAGACGTCAGCCGCAGCGAGTTCCACTGCGCTCATCCCCGGCAACGCTGGGGCGAGAACCCCCACCGCAGTGCCGGGCAACCGGTCCGACCGCTGCGTGGCCACCGCGCCGGCGGACCACAGCGCTTGGCGGCGTTGTGAGACAAAACGGTCAAACGCCCCACCAGTGGCCAGCGCCTGCGCCTGGGCCGTGGTCAACCCCACCCGGTGCGCGACGTCAACGATGTCGCGGTAACGACCGTGATTTTCCCGTTCCTCGACCAACCGGATGGCCAGCGGTTGGCCCACCGTGCGCAGCATGGCCAGTCCCAACCGCACCGCCCGCTCCGGCGCGCGCGGCGCGATCGGTTCCAGCCCGGCGTGCACTCCGCTGGCATTGATGTCCGGGCCACGAACAGCGACGCGGTGCCGCCGGGCGTCGGCAATCAACGACTGCGGGGAGTAGAAGCCCATCGGCTGGGCTCGCAGCAAGGCGGCGCAGAACGCCGCCGGGTAGTAGTGCTTGAACCAGGCGCTGTAGTACACCAGCGAGGCGAAGCTGATCGCGTGACTTTCCGGAAAACCAAAGTTGGCGAAAGCCAGCAGCTTGGCGTAGATCTTCTCGGCGAGCTCGCCGCGGATCCCGCGCGCCGCCATGCCCCGCAACAGCCGCCCGCGTAGCCGGTGCATCCGATCGGTGGACCGTTTGGCGCCCATCGCACGGCGCAGTTCGTCAGCCTCGGCGGCGGAGAAGCCGGCGACGTCGATGGCCATCTGCATCAGCTGCTCCTGGAACAGCGGCACCCCCAGTGTCTTGTGCAGCGCGTTCGCCAGCCGGGGGTGGTCGTAGTCCCAGGCCTCCTGGCCGTTGCGGCGCCGGATGTAGGGGTGCACCGAGCCGCCCTGAATTGGGCCAGGGCGGATCAGCGCCACCTCGACCACCAGGTCGTAGAAGCAGCGCGGCCTGAGCCGGGGCAGGGTGGCCATCTGCGCGCGGGATTCCACCTGGAACACTCCGACCGAATCGGCTCGGGCCAGCATCGCGTAGACGGCCGGGTCGGTGGGCTGGAGATCTGATAGCTGCACCCGGTGCCGGTAGTGGTGAACCACCAGATCGACCGCGTAGTGCAACGCGGAGAGCATTCCGAGCCCGAGCAGGTCGAACTTGACCAGCCCGGCCGCCGCGCAGTCATCTTTGTCCCACTGCACCACCGAGCGGTGTTCCCGGCGAGCCCACTCCACCGGGCAGACCTCGGCCACCGGACGGGAACAGATCACCATGCCACCGGAGTGGATACCCAGGTGCCTCGGGAACCCCTCCAGTTCAGCGGCCAGCGCCAGCACCGGTTGCGGGATATCCCTGCACCCTGCTTGCGGGATATCCGGGTGACCCGCTTGCGGGGCGCCCTGGGTGCCCGTCGAGTATCCCAGCGCCTTGGCCACGTCCCGTACCGCCGAGCGGGCCCGGTAGGTGATCACATTGGCGACCTGGGCAGCGCAGTCCCGGCCGTAGGTGGCGTAGACGTACTGGATGACCTCCTCGCGCCGGTTGGACTCGATGTCCAGGTCGATGTCGGGGTAGCCGTCTCGATCCGGGGTGAGGAACCGTTCGAAGAGCAGGTCCATCGCCACCGCATCAACACTCGTGATACCCAGCGCATAGCAGACTGCGGAATTGGCCGCCGAGCCGCGACCCTGGCAGAAGATGCCGGCCCGCCGGCAGAATGCCACGATGTCGTGGACGATGAGGAAGTAGCCAGCAAAGTTCTTCTTCTCGATGACGGCCAGCTCGTGCTCAATCTGGTGGTAGGCGCCGGGGCACTCGTCGTAGCTGCCGTAGCGGGGGGCCGCGCCGAGCCAGGTGAGTCCGCGCAGCCAGCTAGCCTCGGTATGACTACTGGGGACGGCGAACGGCGGCAGGTCCGGCGCCACCAGGTGCAGGTCGAAGGAGCACTCCCGACCCAGCGCGGCGGCCCGCTCAACCGCCCCGGGCCAGCGGGCGAACTTCTTGGCCATCTCGGCACCGGAGCGGAGGTGCGCCGTTGCCGCCGCTGGCAGCCAGCCGTCCATCTCATCCAGACTGCGCCGGGCCCGGATCGCGGCCAGTGCGGTGGCCAGCCGGTGCCGGGAGGGGGTGGCGTAGTGCGCGGCGGTGGTGGCGACGGTGTTCAACCCGTGCACCGCAGCCAGGGAGGCAAGTTCGTCGTTGCGCTCAGTGTCCTCGGCCAGACCGTTGGCGGTGAGCTCGACGACGACGTGGTCCGCGCCGAACAGCTTGGTCAGCCGGCGTAGCTGCGTCTCTGCGGCGTCCGGACCTTCGCGCTCCAGTGCCCGGCGCACCGCCGCCTTGCGGCAACCGGTGAGCACCACCCAGTGCCCACCCGCAGCGGCGGCGGCCACGTCGAGGTCATAGACCGGCCGGCCCTTCTCTTTCCCGGCGAGCTGCGCATCACTGATCACCCGGGACAGCCTGCGGTAACCCTCAGGCTCGCGGGCCAGCACGAGCAGGTGCTCACCCTCTGGATCAGGTATCCCGTTCTGCGGCGCGGTGAGGCCAAGGGAGAGCTCCGCCCCGAATACAGTCCGGACGCCCAGCTCGCGGGCGGCCTCAGCGAAGCGCACCACCCCGTACATCCCGTCGTGGTCGGTGATCGCGATCGCGTCCAACCCCAGCCGAGCCGCCTCCTCAACCAGCTCCTCAGGGTGACTGGCCCCGTCCAGGAAGCTGAAGTTGGAATGACAGTGCAGCTCGGCGTAGGGCGTACGCCGAGCTGCTCCTGATCCGCTAGTATCGAACATGTGTTCGATACTAGCGGATCAGGAGCCTGTGATCAAGCAGGTGTCGCCGGACAGTGATCACCGATGCCGCGCTGGGATTCGCCGTCGCTGTCAGACTCTGATCGTCGTACCGTCGAAGCGGGTCACCGAAAAGCCGCCGTATGGCTCACTGAACAACTCACCGAGCTCTTCGATCATCGCGATCGCGACATCTTCGCCGAGCCTGTTCGCCTCGTGCGCATCCGTACGCCAATGCACACCCGCGTGGTTGCGGGCTTGCGAGATGTTCGAAGCGATTTTGTTGAGCTCACCACCGACCGTGAGCGGCGCCTCACCCGCCGGAGCAACGTAGGGGATCAGCTCCTCCGGCTTTTCCGGGTTCGGCACAACCGGATTCTTGATGCACGCGGACTCGTCAAAGAACCACTTCAACATCGTCACGCACGCGCCCGCCACGGTGGCGTGACCCGAGCCGTACGCCGTGTGCAACGGAGAGCCCTCGGGGAATGCCACGGGCAACAGGTGACTGCCGTATTTTGCGAAGATTCCTTGGGGACCGTCCAACACCGTCGCCTCGAAGAGATCCGGATGGAACGGATACGTGGCCCGCTTCAGACGCTGCACTTCGACGTGTCCGCCGAACTCTTCCGGACGCAGTCGACGGTGCACGAGCCACTTCTGGTACCACTGGTGCTTCAGCGCGCGGGTCGCCGGCTCGCACACGAGCGTCGCGATCGCCGGCGCCCCGAACGTGCCGAAACCAATGTCCGCAGGCGAGCCACTGATACCAGCGGGCAGCGGCAGGCCGGTTCCGGTGCCGTCGATGAATTGACCATAGGGATTCCCCTCATCTGCCAGATACCCCTTGGTGAGCAGGTTCACGCATGCGACGAAATACGCTTGATACAGAAAGTCCACGTGGACGTACTGCGCGATCGCCCGGCCGTTGTGGGCGTACACCCGTGGACCGGTTCCGATCGCCGGTGACGGCAGAGGCTGGCAACCGTTGATGACATTCAGCCACGTGGCAAAGTCCGTGTTGAAATCCTTACCTGATTGGTTGGTCAGGATCGTCGTGTCGATGCGCTGGGCACCGAAGTTGACGGGCTGCAAGAGAAATTGCGAGATGTAGGGACCGGTGGTGCAGCCCGGGTACTCGTCGCGGAACAACGTCTGCGGCGTGACCACTCCGCCGACCTTCGGACCGCGGAAATCGCTGAGCTTCGACAGATCTTCTGCCGCCGCCAAGGCTACCGGGTCCGTGTCGTAGTTGGCGAAGTCGACGTCGCGCAGCAGCGACATCCAATAAAGTTCGACCATTTCGGACGCCTCTTGGGCGCTGGCGAAGGCGGGTGCCGGCGGCATCGTCAACTGATGCGAGTCGATCCCTTCGAGATCGTACGCGTACGCCGACTGTGGGTTGACGAAGCGCCGTTGCGTCGTCGGATTGCCGCAGCCAAGCGCGCCGTTGGAGGCGAGCGCGTCGAAGTCGGTCGACCTGCCGCCACGGAGCGCCGCCAGCAGAGCGGCGTAGGCCGCCGGGATCACTTCACCGGTGTGCGGGTCGTGGGCCAGTCCCTTGGTTGAGTTTCCGATCTTGTTCGGGTACCGGGCCTCGTCACCGTTGTTGGCATGGACTGGGTTGGGTTGCAGAAACTGCTCCTCCGCAGCATCGACGCGCACCTTGCGAGCGGTGCGGCGACGCTCGATCGAATTGATCATGTAAGCTCCTCATTCTCGTTGGCTGCCCATTCACTCACAGGAGGAAAACGAGCAAGTTCTGTCACTCAAAGAAAGTAGAACGAGAAACGTCCATCACTCTCACGTAGGGAAATGAGCACGTTCCTCACTCATGAGAAGGAGGAACAGCGACCCCTGGTAAGTACACCATGTTCAGCGCCAATCGGGTGAACCTGGGCGGTGAAGATCGGGGCAAACGGACCCGAGTTATTCGTAAATTCCTTCGACCCGCCAACACCCTGCCTCGCAGGCCAGCAACACCGCGAGCGGCTCTTCAGCGGGTTGGGCATCGAGCACCGCCTGCAGCCGCGCGCAACGCATCCCACCACCAGGCGCCCACCAACGCTCCTCGACCGGCCACGGCCCCGCCCAGGCCAGCACCCGACGCGGCGGATGCCCGTCCACCGCGATGCGGTGCGGGACACTCGTGAGCATCCCTCGCCCGCTCACCCCGACCACTGCTCCAGCATCGTTGAGTACCTCGGCGGGTAGCGGCCGGGTAGGTACCCGGGATGGGGATGGCGCGGGCAGCCGGCCTGGCCAGGGAGATTCCGCGTCACGCGCCGGAGTGAGATCGTCACCCCAGGGCACCAGGCGGGTCCGATCGGTGGGGTCCCGGCCACCGCCGAGCACTCCGATGAGTACCGCCTCAGGCCCCAGCATTCCCTGTACCCGGACCAACGCCCGCCCAGCCCGCTCGTCGTCTTCCCCCGACTCCCCCCACAGCCCACGCTGCAGGGCCTGCCCGCCGATCACCTCCACCGGGATCAGCCGCAGCAGCGTGATGCCCGCGCTGGGGCGTGATCCGCGGCACGTCAGCCAGCCGTCCAGCTGCCAGCGCACCCGGTCGGCGATGCCGGATGCGGTCAGCGGCCCGGCACAGCGCCACACCCGGTGCAGCTCCTCGTCCGCCTCGGTGCAGGCGCTGATCCCGAGCCGGACGCAAGCCAGACCTCGGCAGGCCAGTGCGGTGTGCAACTGCGCCGCAGGTTCCCGGGAGGCGAATGCCGCCGGTTCGACCCGTTCCAGTGGCGGGTCGAACCGACGGGTGACAGTGAGCTCGACCGGCGGGTCGCGGCGGGCCAGCGGGCGATCGTCGAGCCCCCGGGCAAGCCGGTGCGCCCGCACCCCGTCGAGGCCGAACCGGGAGGCGACGTCGTCGACGGGCAGCGCGGCGAACGCGCCAAGAGTGCGCAGCCCCAGCCGGTGCAGCAGGTCCACCAGCGCGGCCCGACCAGCCACGGTCCGATCATCTGCGGTCCGACCAGCCGTGGTGACAGCAGGTTGGCACAGCTCGGCAATGCTCAGCATGGCGAGAAAGCCGGCTGAGCCCTCGGGGGGCACCAGGAGGCCACGATGCGCGGCCAGGGTAGCGGCGAACAGGCCGTCGGCGATGCCGACCTGGCAGGTCACCCCGGCCTGCGCGGCGACCACATCGACAATCCGCTCAGCCACCGTGGATTCGCCGCCGAAGTACCGGGTTGGGCCACCGGCCGGCACCGCGACCAGGCCGGGGCGCACCACCTCCACGCCGGGTGCCAGGGTTTCGACCGCCGCGACCACTGGCTCAAACATTCGGGCGTCCCGGTCTGGATCGTCGGTGAGCACGGCCAGCTCCGGGCACCAGACCACCACCACCCGGGCAGCGGCCATCAGCCCACCGCCCTCATCGCTTTCATCGGCGGAGTCAGGTCCGCGAGCGCCTCCGCCACCGGGCCGCCGGGACCGGGCAGCAGCAAGCGGGCGGTGCGCGGCCGAGCCGCCGCACCGCGGCCGACTGCGCGCACCACGACTTCGCGGCTGCGCAGCCGCCCATATCCGGCCTCGGCGCCATGCCATGCCTCGGCACGGCAGTCCAACTCGACTTCCGCACCTGGCCATCGACCGAGCGGGAGCAGTACCGACCCGCGGTGGCGGGCTCGGGCAGCCAGGGATCGCCGAGCGCCGGGGGATATCCGGTCCACACCGGCCAGCGCCACCAGGCCCACCCCGTCGAGCAGGGCCGCAGCCACTGGCGCGGGATCCGATCCAGGTCGGGGGACCAGCGCCAGCCGCTGCACCACCACCCCCGCCTCGGCCGCAGCCAGCAGCCCGAGGTCACCGACGCCGACCACCGCGACCCAGGCTCCCTGCGCGGTGGCCGCAGCCAGCAGCGCCAGCAGCAGCGCCGTCGAGCCGTGCACCGCGACTACCGACCCTCGGCGCAGCCCACCGCCAGGCAGCAGTGGCGCGAGCGGTTCAACCACGGGAAACGGCTGCCGACCACCGGGGACGTCAAACCGTTCCCGCAGCGTCGACGCGGGGACAACCGGCATCCGCTGCAGCACCGATGCGATGCCCGCACTCACCATCCCGCAGCCTCCCCACGAGTGGATGCCACAGCGTCAGCCGCCGCACCCAGATCCGCTGCGGGGAAGGCAGCGCAGGTACCGAACATGAGACAGTATCGAACACATGTTCCCCTATGGCAACACCCCGCAGCCGAGCCGCCGTGCAGGGCGCTATTCGGAGCCGAATAGCGGTTTCGGACCCGCACAGGGCGCTATTCGGCTCCGAATGGCGGGGTCCGCACCGGCCGGGGACAAGGCGGGTGGTCATGTCGAGGTTCGCGGACGACGGCGTGGGGCGGGAACCCGTTGTCGCCGAGGGGGACACTTCAGTGGCACCGCCGTGATCGCCCGGTGGCTGCGCCAGGCGTGGCGGCGCTACCGGGAGCAGGCCGCCGGGGCTGCCATGCTCGCCGCCTAGTCCTCGGGGTGCTCGGATACGGGGAGCAGAATCCGCACTTGTCCGTGGCCGACCGGTTCTACACCGGGGTGCGCCGCACCCGGCATCTGGTCGCGGCGTGCGGGGAGGACGCGGTCAACGCTGAGGTGGCCCCGCTATCAGGATGGCCGCAGCTCGTCGGCGATCAAGATTCCCTCACCGCCACCGGCTCGGTCAGCTATGAGTTCTTCAACATCTACCAGGCCAGGCCGGCTGCGTTGTTTGACACCCACGCTGACCTGCTCACCTCCCAGGGCGGCAGCCTCCCACATCTGGTGATCCTCGAAGCGGGACGGTTCACGACAACCCTGGTCCTCGAGGCAGCCCGCTGATGGGGACTCGATCGTCCACACCCGACGGGGCGGCTACGGATCACGCTGGTCGTCCCGGACGCCGACGCCCAGACCGCGGCGGTGGTCTACCTGGGTGAGTGTGGCGCGACCTTCCGCGCCACACTCCTCATGAGTGCCGGGTTCTGCCCGAGGAGTGTCGCGACCGGCTGAGGGGCTGGCGTTAGTGGCGTTCAAGCACCTGCTTGAGCACGGTGAGATCGGCGGTCACGGCCTCGGCGTCACGCGCGAAGTCCTCGTCGTTCATCCCTGGCCGCCGGCGCAGCGTGAACACCACCTCGCAGCCGCTTCCATCGGCGATGACGCGCATCGGGTTGTAGACGGTCTCGCCCGAGGGCAACGTGACGTCGTGATCGAGGATGCCGTGTTCATTGCGCTCGGCGAAGGCGACGACGATCCGCCCCATGGGCGAGTCCGCGACCCAGCGCCCATCAACTCTCTGGACCGAGCTACCGAGCCCAGCGGCCCATTCCGGCAGGTTGGCCGGGCGTGAAGCGTAGTCATAGACCTCGGTGACAGGCCGGTCGATCGCTATGCTGATATGCCTGGATTCCGATGTCATGCTGGGATCCTGCCGCGTACCACTGACATCGCGAACGTCAGGACGCCCATAGCCCAGCAAGAACTCCGCCAAGGAGTAGCGACGGCGCACACTGGGTGGCGTGGCGGGCTTTGGTTGGATCTCCCTGTGTACCGACTATGGCTGGCGGGATGGGTTCGTGGCCGCCTGCCACGGCGTCATCGCCAGGATCGCGCCGAGGGCGCGGGTGCTGGACGTGACGCATGCGATCGGGCCGGGCGACGTGCGTCACGGCTCGGTGGTGCTCGCCGACACGCTGCCCTGGCTGCCACCAGCGGTGCATGTCGCGGTCGTCGACCCCGGGGTCGGTACGGCGCGGCGCGGGGTCGCGCTGGTCAGTGGCGAGGCTGTGCTGGTCGGCCCGGACAACGGGCTGCTGATTCCCGCGGCGCGGGCCCTGGGCACGGTGCGCGCCGCTTACCAGCTCGTCGAGCCCCGCTACCAGTTGCCGACAGTCAGCGCGACATTCCATGGCCGTGACGTGTTCGCGCCGGCCGCCGCGCATCTGGCTCTCGGCGTGCCCCCAGACGCGCTGGGGCCCGTGGTTGACCTGGCGTCGCTGGTCAGCCTCCCGGCGCCGGTGTGCCAGGTGGACGGTGGCCGGATCCGGGTGGAGGTGCTGAGCGTGGACCACTTCGGCAACGTGGCGCTGGCCGCAGGAGCGGCTGAGCTGGCCGCGATCGGCCTGCGGAGCGGGGAGCCGGCGACACTGCGATGGCCCACCGGCGCGCGGCGCGTGTGCCTGGGCGCGACATTCGCCGACGTGGCGCACGGCGAGCTCGTCGCGCTGCTTGACGCCGCTGGGCATCTCGCGGTGGCCTGTCATGGCGGCTCGGCGGCCAGCCACACTGGACTGCGGCCCGGCGAGGTGGTCGAGGTGAGTGTCAGTCCCGAGTGAGTGTCAGTGCGCGAAGTGCCGGGTCCCGGTGAGGTAGAGCGGCACGCCGGCGGCCTGCGCGGCGGCGATCACCTCGGCGTCGCGAATCGATCCCCCGGGCTGCACCACGGCGCGAACCCCAGCGTCGAGCAGCACCGCCAGCCCGTCGGGGAACGGGAAGAACGCGTCCGAGGCGGCCACCGAACCCGCCGCCCGCAACCCGGCTCGGCTGACCGCGAGCCGGGCCGCGTCCACCCGGTTCACCTGCCCCATGCCGATGCCGACGGTGGCCGCCCGCACGGCGAGCAGGATCGCGTTGGAGCGCACCGCGCGGCAGGCCCGCCAGGCGAAGGCCAGCTCAGCCAGAGTCGGAGCGTCCACTGGTGCACCGGCGGCCAGCGTCCACGACGCCGGATCGTCGCCCGGGGCGTCGATCGCGTCCCGGGTCTGGCGCAGCAGCCCGCCGGACAGCGCCCGGAACTCGACACCGCCACGCTCCGGCGGCGCGACCACCAGCAGCCGGAGATTCTTCTTGCGGGCCAGCACGTCCACCGCACCTTGGGCATACGAAGGGGCCAGCAGCACTTCAGTGAACACCTCGCTCACCTGTTTGGCCAGCTCGACGGTGACCTCGCGGTTCACCGCGATCACCGCACCGAACGCACTCACTGGGTCGCAGGCATGCGCCCTGCGGTGCGCGTCAGCGATGTCCCCGGTGAGCGACACCGCGATACCGCACGGGTTGGCGTGCTTGATGATCGCCACGCAGGCGCCGTCGTGGTCATGCGCGGCCCGCCACGCCGCGTCGGCGTCGGCATAGTTGTTGTAGGACATCTCCTTGCCGTGCAGCTGCCGCGCATGCGCCAGCCCCCGCGCGCCCCCAGCGACGTACAGGGCGGCTCGCTGGTGCGGGTTCTCCCCGTAACGCAACGCCGCCGCACGCCGCCAGGAAGCGCCCACCCACGAGGGAAACCCGGCATCGCCAGGAGCTTCGGCATCTCCAGGGGCTGATGACCCCATCCAGGACGCCACAGCGATGTCGTAGTCAGCGGTGTGTCGAAACGCGGCGAGCGCCAGCGCCTGGCGTTGCGCCAGAGTGAATCCACCATCTCGGACCGCGTTCAGCACGTCGAGGTAGGTCGTCGGGTCCACCACCACGGCCACCGAGGCGTGGTTCTTCGCGGCAGCCCGCATCAGCGCTGGGCCACCGATGTCAATCTGTTCGACACACTCGGCAAAACCTGTCCCGGAGGCCACGGTGGCCTCGAAGGGGTACAGGTTGACGACCAGCAACTCAAACGGCGCGATGTCCAGGGTGGCCAGCTGGGCCACGTGTTCAGGTCTGCGGGTGTCGGCGAGCAACCCGGCGTGCACCCGGGGGTGCAGGGTTTTGACCCGCCCGTCCAGGCATTCCGGGAAACCAGTGAGCTCCTCGACCCGGGTCACCGGCACCCCTGCGCCAGCGATCACGCTCGCCGTCGAGCCGGTGGAGACAATCCCCACCCCAGCCGCGTGCAACCCGGTGGCCAGCTCCAGCAGACCGCTCTTGTCCGACACGCTCAGCAACGCCCTGCGCACCAGCCGGCGATCGTCGAGGGTCATGCAGTAAGAGCTTATCGTCTGGCGCCGGTGCACCCCCGGCGGGCCAGCTCGGCAATGACGTCCACCAGCAACCGTCGCTCCACAATCTTGATCCGCTCATGCAACTGCTGCTCAGTGTCATCAGGCAGCACCTCGACGGCGCGCTGGGCCAGGATCGGGCCAGTGTCCACCCCGGCGTCCACCAGGTGCACGGTGGCGCCGGTCACCTGAACACCGTGCGCCAGCGCACGGGCCACCGGGTGCAGGCCGGGAAACGCGGGTAGCAGCGCGGGATGAGTGTTGAGGACGCGGCCACCGAAGCGGTGCAGGAAAACCGGGCCGAGGATCTTCATGAACCCGGCGGTGACGACCAGATCCGGCGCCTGCGCGGCGACCGCATCGGTGAGCGCAGCGTCCCACGACGCCCGGTCGGGATGCTGGGCCAGCTCGACGACGAAGGTGGGCAGCCCTCGATTTACGGCGCGCTCTAGTGCTGCGGTGCCGGCCCGGTCCGCGCCGACGGCGACGACTTGAGCGGGATAATCCGGGCCGGCGACGTCCAGCAATGCCTGCAGCAGCGTCCCGGCACCGGACACCAGGACAACGACCCGGGTCGGGATCGGCAGGCGAAGCTGATCCACGGTCAGCGCGGACTCCTGGCAGCACGGGAAACGACGAGTTCACGCCGGGTACCCACGTGACACGTGGCGCGATGCCAGGCCCGTGCGGGCCTGGCATCGATCTTACTCAGTCGTTGGATCCTCGACTCAGTGTTCGGTGCGGGACCGGTCTACCCCCTTCTCTCCCCTCTTCTCAGCTCCCTTCTTGAGATCACTCGGAGGGTTCTCAGCCGTGGCCGGATCCGGTTCTTCCTCACCCGCGCCGAGATCCGTCGCTTCGTGTTCCTGCCGCACGTTCTCTTTTATCTCCTCTGCCGAAGAAGACGTGCCTTCCGTCGGAGCGTGAGATTCAGACATCGTTGACTCCCCTCACTATTCAGGCGAAAAATCCGTGCATCAACCGGGCCTGACTGTACCGTGAGGTCCCTGCATCGGCCACCGCTCACGTAGCCCGGACGAGTGCATGGGTTGCTACTCCGATAGCGTGCCGCAGCCAGGCGTCTGCCCAGACGTCCGCGGAGGGGTGCATGTCGTTCTACGGGGACCCAGACGAGCTCGATCGCCTCGCCGGGCAGATCGGAAGACACGCAGCGGACGTGCGTACCCGTGGCGGTGAGATGGCCGCCCGGGCTCGTGCGATGCAGTGGAAATCCGTGGCTGCTGACCGGGCGCGGGAGACAGTGGCCGGCGATCGCCGCCAGCTCGAGGAGACCGCGCGGCAGCTGGACGAGGCGGCCACCTTGCTGCGACGGCACGCGCAGGAGGTCCGGGAGATCATCGCGAAGATCGCAATGTTCGAGCAGACAGTCGTCAACTGGTTCGACAGTGCGATCACGATGTTCGACCAGGCGATAGACGAGTTCGAGAATCTGGTGTCCGACATCGCCCGGGGGGTGGTCCGCGGGTTTGACGGCGGACAACCGGAGCCGCCCACGCCGCCGTGGCAAGGTTGGCCGCACCAGCCGGACAACCTGCCGCCTCCGGGGGACAAGCGGTGGCTGGAGGTTGGCGAATTCATGCAAAGACAAGGGGTGATCTGAATGGGCACTCCCCGCGTGACCGTGCCCGCCGCGCGCCGGCTGACGCTCTCCGCCAGCGGGTACCGACAGCTTGTCGAGCTCTCCGGAGTGGACATGCCGCCAGGGTGGAGACCGGACGAGAACGCGCGCTCAGGTGCCGCAGCCATCGAGCTGACCACCTGCGGCGCGCTCGAGAGCGAGGGCGACCAGCTGAGTGTGCATCCATCGATACTGCTGAATCTGCGGATCCTGGCCGGACCGATGGTCATGGCGGATACCACCGCCTCGATCGGCAGCCTGGGTTCACGGAGCCTGCACGCGGTGGCCGGTGAGCTGGGTGCTTCGTTATTCGCTCTCGACGACGGTGCTGTCGAGCTGTCAATGTTCGCCGCCGTTTCTTTAGGCCAGGAATTAATCAGGGCGGTACCCGCCGAGCAAAACACCAGGATCGGCTCGCTGCTGGGCGACGCCACCAGCACCGACATGGTGCCGCGTGGCCGGGTTCCGCTGGACGCGCTGCACGAACTTGGTGTGGCAGAGCTGCTGGCCAGCGCCGACTCGCGAGCATTCACCGCAGTGACGAAGCGCCTTGATCTGCCGGCAGACCAAGCCGAGCTGGTTCAGCGGGTGAGCCGATCCAACGGCGGCCTGCAGTGCGTGGTCACCGCCCGGATTGACGGGGAGATCGCCTCCACCGTGGTGGTCTGGCTGCATGGGGACTCCGGGTGGTGTGGGTTGCTCCCAGACCCCGATGGCTCGGGCAAACACATGGTCCGCCTCATCCCAGCGGCGCGGGAAGATCTCGGCACCTGGGTGGCGCCGTTAATTGCAGGAGCGTTGTCATAACCGGCCCTGGAGTATCCAACATCCGCGTCAGCGGCGGCGCCGGCGGATTAGCGGCGCAGTATGAGGACCTGGCCGCGATGGGCCGGCTCACTGACGACGTCGCCGAAGACACCCTGCGCATCGCCGCGACCAGCCACCAGTACGTGGCGGCTCCCGACGTCATTGCCTCGGCTGTCTTGGACCCGGCCGGAGCAGCCAAGTTCGAGGCCGCCATACTCGCCGCCCTCGACGGCCCTAGCGGGCTTGCCGCCACCTCGGTCACCATTGGCTTACGAGGTGCCGCATTCCGCGCGACCGCAGCGGCCTATCAGATGACTGATGAGCTCAACGCCAAGGCCATTGATGCGGTTCGCTGGATGGAGGGCCATACACTACCTGTTGATGCTGGTGTCGGTGGCCTGGTGGCCGCCGATGTCTACCTCCGTTATAACGGCGACTGGGGTCGGTATCTGGTCAATCATCCCGGCATGATCGACCAGATTATCGGCATGTCACCAGGCATGCTCAGCGCGCTCGGCCTGCCCACCACCCAAGCCGGCCTGACAGCTCTGCTCGCCAGGTCCTATCCCGACGGCGGATACACGGTCACGGACATGGGCCTCGACGGCAGTCGAACCCGACTTCCGCGCAACCTCAAGGATCTGCTCGACGAACTGGCTCATCGCAACGACACGAGCGCTCTCGATCCTGAAAAAAGGCCTATCGGCCCCAATGTCGATGTGCGCAAGGTGACCAGCCCTGACGGCAAAATCTCCTACATCGTCGATATCCCCGGAACCAAGATATGGGACCTTCCCGGCGAGGACAAAGGAAGCGCCAACGACCTCGGCACAAATCTCAACGCCATGGCCGGCAACCCCACCGTGCTAGAGAATGGCGTGCGGGACGCCCTGCGTCAAGCCGGCGTCCATCGCGATGACCCGGTCATGTTGGTTGGCCACAGCCAAGGCGGCATCGTCGCCGCCCAAGCCGCCAACGACTTCGTCACCAGTGGCCAATACAATGTTACCCACCTGGTCACGGCGGGCTCGCCGATCGGCCGGATACCCATTCCGGATACGGTACAGGTGCTGTCCCTGGAAAACAGCGGAGACATCGTGCCGCACCTCGACGCCAGCGACAACCCCGCCACCACCAACCGAACCACGGTGACGTTTGACAACCAGACAGGCAGCGCGGGCGGAAATCATGAGCTCGCAGGCAACTATGTGACTGCCGCAGGACAGCTCGACAGCAGCACCGACCCGTCCGTCCAAGCATTCCAGAACAGCGCAAACAATTTCCTCAACGGTTCACAGGTTCAAACCCATCAATACCAGGTGAAGCGCTGATGAAAATGGAAAAAAAGCGTGTCGGCGTCGCACTGCTGATGGCGCTCGGCTTGGCCATATCCGGATGCGGAAAAGGGATTGGCTACACCAAGGAGGCCGATGAACTCGGCGCGTCCATGGCAGCACGCCTGAAAACTCAGCCGCCAGTATCGAACGTCACATATTTTTACTTTTACGGTCTCGACAACTCCCCTTCGCTGTGGTTCACCGTAACAGTCAAGGAGTCGCAGATCTCCGACACGGTGACGCGCCGGCTGTACGAATTGGCACTAGATGAATACTGGCAGTCACCCGCCAAAGTCTACGGAATCGACATAAGATTCTACTCGTCAGACAAACCCCCGCTTCCCGATCGGGACGACAGTGCCCGCGTCGTCAAGCAGTATCACTTCACGTGGGCCGAGTCATCCGCCGGAAAAAGCGACGATCAGATCAGGCTTGAACAAGAATTTGGACCCCGCCCAACACCCCCACCAACGCCCACAAAATAGCTACATGGGCTTATGGGAACGGGGCCGTAGACAGCACGGACGCGTCACTGGCGCTGGTCGGCGCTGTCCGTGAACTCGACGAGATTGACGTTCTTAGGCTAGTTTACGTCGGTCTCATTGAGTTCACGGCACTGGTCCATGGCGACATCATCGCGTGCTATCCGCGTGGGTGAACTCTTAGCCTCGATCTTTCATCCGGACCGCATAGTGATCTTTGATCTCGTTGGTTGATCTTGTGTGTGGTTGTTTCGGTTGGTGGGCAGGGGTAATTCCCGGCCCTGCGGTGGTGGCCGGTGCTCCGTGTCCTTGGTCGTGGGTCGTGGTGGCTGGGTCAGGGCGCGAGGGTGGTCAGGTGGGCGTGGGCGGTGGTGATCTGGTGGGCCCAGGGCCAGGCCGGGTCGATTTTGAGGAGTTGGCGTCGTCCGGTGCGGATGAGGCGTCCGGCGACGGCGAGGATGCGCAGCCGCAGGCGTTTGGGTTCGTAGCTGGCGGCGGGGCCGGTCAACGCGAGGCGCTGGGTGAAGGCGAGTAGGTCGGTGGCCAGGGCGGTGATGGCCAGCCAAATCCGATTCTGGGCCATGTCGTGGTAGGGCAGGTTGCGCATGCCGGTGTCTTTGGCGTTGCGGATGCGGTCTTCGACGCGGGCGTGGCGGCGGTGGCGTAGTTCCAGCTCGGGCAGTTGCCCGCCGGGGGTGTTGGTGAGCATGCCGACGATGCGATGGCCGTTGACATCGGTGATGCGCAGCTGTGCGCCGGGGTGTGGGCGTTCGCGGCGCAGGATCAGCCGGGTGCCTGCCGGCCAGGCGCTCAGGTCGACCAAGCCGGTGGCCTCGGCGACCCAGGCCCCGTCGCGGGGCTCGACCACCGGGCCGGGCTCACCGGCGCGGGGTGCTCGCACCTGGTAGGCGGGTGTCCAGGCCTGCTCGGGGAGCTGGGCTAGCACGGTGTGGATGTCGAAATGGTGGAGGTAGGCACCCACCGAGAACTCGATGCCCGCCGCGGCGAGATGATAGGTGAAGGTGTGGGTGGCACCGGCGGCGTCGGTGCGCACCAGCACCTGGCGCCTTCCGTGCTCGTCGCGGCGGCTCAGGTGCGCGGGCAGCTGTGCCAGCGCGGCGTCGAACACCGCGATGTGATCGGCAGCGGTGTTGGAGCCGGCGTTGCCCGGGCGCAGCAGCCCGGCCAGGGGCTCGCCGGTGCCACCCGCACCATGATCGGCATAAGCCAGCAGCGGGTGGAACCCGAAAGTCTTTTTCCAGGTCCGGGTCGCGGATTCCTTCTCCGAATGCGCGATGACCAGCGTGGCATCCAGATCGATCACCACCCGCCCGTCCTGGACCGGCGCCCCGGCCCGACCCCACACCCGCCCCCGGGCCACCGCCCGAGCCGAGGCGATCGCACCCAGCGCCGCATCAACATCCCCAGCCAGCGTCGCGACCAGCCGCGACACCGTCGGATCCGAGGCCACCAGCCCGAACACCCCAGGCTGCGCGCGCACCACCGCAACGTCAGCGGCGCAGTCTCCGCCCAGCGCGACCGCGACCGCCAGATCCAACACGATCTTCCCTGGATCGTGGACCGCCCACGGCCCACGCCAGGGCCCCAACCGAACCGACAGCTCCCGCGACAGCCCAGCCGCACGAGCTGTCGCCACCAAGAGCGCCCCACCCGCGTGCGAGACCAACGACTCGCCGCCGACGATCACTGACAACCACGGGAGACGATGTTTATTCTTCACCTGCGAAGTGCCTCTCACTCCGGTCCGATCGAGCCTTGACAACTCCGATCCAACCGGGTTGAGCAGGCACTTTCGCGCATCTCGCCCCAGCGTGTCGCCCACATGATCAATTACGATGAAAGCCCGAGGTTAGGGCCTACTTAACCGGCTCTGGCAGCCAATCCTGGCCGAATGTGCTGTGAAATTGGCCTTGAGCTTAACCGGCGGCGCAGACCTCCTGAAGTAGGCCATGAACGTCGATCGATACGGTGCTCGCTGGCGGCGAGCTACCATCTGCCCGTCGCTCCTCCTGTGCCCCGCCCGCTCGTGTGGTGCGCACACCCATGACCCCGCCAACTGGGTGCTGTCTCAGCAGACGATGAGGCGGGCGTGGGCGAACAACGTCCCGCCCGCAGGCGGTGGTGGCCCTTATCAGGGCGGCACTACGGTCATGATCACGGTTTGGG
>JBATXM010000186.1:0-28570 GCA_049673305.1 Pseudonocardiaceae bacterium
GTGACACGACGTGTCACTTTCGGCACCGAAACCGTGATCATGACCGTCATGCCGCCCTGATGGGGGCCACCATCGCTTGCGGGCGGGACGTTGTTCGCCCGCGCTTACGTCGTCGCCTGTTGAGGCAGCGCCCGGTTGGTGGGGTCATGGATGTGCGCACCACACGAGCTGGCGGGGCGCAGGAGGGGTGACGGGCAGAGGGTAGCTCGCCGCCAGCGCGCACCGTATCGATCGACGTTCATGGCCTACTTCAGGAGGTCTGCGTCCACCCAGGTCGTGACCCCCTCGGCGGCGAAGCACAGATAGCCTCGGATCGCCCGCACTCCGTCCAACGGCTCCGGGAAGCACCAGGCCGCGTCGATGATGAGCCCCGACGGTGCGCGCAGGCTGCGGTAGGACGCGGTGCCCTTGTACGGGCAAACCGCGTGAGTGCTGGACAACTCGAGCAGGGCGCTGCGCACATCGTCGGTCGGCAGGTAGAAGCGGTTGGGTAGGCCCGTCTCGGACAGCACCACCGCGCGCCGGGACTCGGCGACCACGTCATCACCGGCTACCACCTGCACGTGCCGGCTGGTGGACCGGACGTCGACTCGGTGGTAGGGATCGCGCAGGTGCCCGGCGACCTCCTCGTCCTCGTCGAACCAGGCGTCCATCGAACCCCAGTACAGCGCCACATAATCGCGAAGCCAGCCCGCATCGGGCAGCGGATCGAGGTAGGACCACAGGGCGTTGTCCGCCGTCTGGCCGTTCACCGCGACCGACCAGTAGCTGGCGTCTCCCTTGAACGGGCAGTGCGTGCGGTGGTCAGTGCGAGTGAGTAGATCATCACGGACGTCGTCGCGAGGCAGATAAAGCTGCGGAAGCACATTACTCTCGTGGAGCAACATGCCGCTGATAGTGTCCAACACCGTCTCGCCGCCGAAGACCGCCCGCACCCGTCGAGGAAAGGGCTCGAACAGCAGCCGGTGCGCGGGGCCATCAATGCGGTAGTTCACGGTAGCGCGCGGGCGGGAGGACAGCGGGCCGCCGCCGAGGGTCAGTGCCATGCCGCCCAGTCTGCCTACATCAGCCCCGGCTGTCTGTGTCATACATGTCCATACATGTCCATACATGTCCCTAAGAGCCAGGGCCAGCAGTGGGTGATCGGTGGCGACGCCGACGAGCTCTCCCAGGTTGCCCTCCTCATGGGCCGTCCGGATGAATGGATCCACCGTCGCTGGCCTGGTCGTGCCATGGACCGGTGCCAAATCCAACGTCTTGACCTGCGAGAACGCTCTACCCTGCGTCTAAAGACATGAACGGGAAGCTCCGCGCTCCTACAGCCACTCAAAAATCACAAGCAGAAACTCCATCAGGCTCACCACTGTCGAGATGCTTGCTCGGCTCCTCAGAGCCCGATAGGCTATCAGGAAGCAGTTGGCCCTGTTTTACATGAGCTAAGGGCAAATTTCAGTTGCTCTGGAGGTAAGTGTGGGGAGCTTGAAGTTTCTATCCGATTGGTCGTATGAGCACAACGGCGACATTCGCGCAGGGGAGTCGCTGTCCATCGAGTACGCTAGCGAGCGGCTCCCGCGCTGCCGCGCCAGCCGCTACGGGCAGGATGCTTGGAGCATTATTGCCGGTATACGCTTCCACCCGGACGGCCAAGAGCAAAGCGGCGCGGTGACCGCCCGAGGAAAAAACGGCGCGGTGGTGGCTGCGCCGCTAGCAGTGGAGATCCCCAGCAACGCGACAAAAATCGAGCTGTGGTTCAAGAACACTGACGAAAACGGGTGTGTTGCTTGGGATAGTCGGTACGGACAGAATTACTGGTTTAACGTTACTCCAGCGTAGGTTGTAGGATATCCCTGGGTTCCGTCTCGTCAGCGTCTCTCGCAGTCACCGCGTTGGCCCTGAGGCACTGTCAGGTTTTTTGTTGTCCGGGTGTGTCCGGACTGGCATCATGTTCACGCGTTAGGCGCACAATTTCTGGAGCAGACATGTCCAATAGGCAGACCGGCACAGTGAAATGGTTCAATGATGAGAAGGGGTTCGGTTTCATTACCCCTCAAGGTGGAGGGGACGATCTCTTCGTACACTTTAAGGCGATTGAATCGGACGGTTTTAAGTCCCTCAAGGAGGGGCAGACCGTGTCATTCGTTGCCGAGAAGGGACAAAAGGGCATGCAGGCGGCACAGGTCCGGCCCGAATGATGTGCTGGCGGCAACGCCGCAGCTGCTATTGTAGAGGCGGACGGCTGCGGCGTTGCCGATGGTGTTCTTCTGTACCTTACCTTGGGGCGGCGTCGTAGGGGAAGGGTGGGAAAAACTTGGGCCTGGCTTACGGCCGGACCCCATCCTGCGCTGGGATCCGATGGCGTTAGCTGGTGATGGCCTGGACGGCGCTGATCACGCCTAGGGTGGTCATTACCAGTGCGGCGATACGGGTGATCCAGGTCAACGGGATCCAGCGTAGCAGCTGCCGGCCACCCAGGATGGCCAGGCCGCCGACAGCCCACAGGCCCAACACCGCGCCGGTTCCGACGGTGAGCGGATCGTGATACTTGGCGGCCAGGTTGGCCGTGGCGATCTGGGTGAGATCACCAAACTCCGCGACGAACAGCACCCCGAAGCTCGTCGCCGCGATCTTCCAGAACCCGATCGGCCGGCCAGCTCGCTGGCTGCGGACCCTGGTCAGGCTGGCCGCCACCCCGTGGTGCCCGGGCTCATCGGCAGCGGACACCGAGCTTGGCACCTGTTCCGGCTGCGCACCCGACGGCGCGTGGTGATCGTCGGGCACTTCATCGCCTTGGCGCAGCAGCATCAGCGCGGCGGCGGCCAGGAACAGCGCCGCCACGATAGCTTCCACAATCCGGTGCGGTGCCAGGCTCAAGACGCTGCCTGCGGCCACGGCGATGATCACGTGTAGCGCAAACGCCGCCGCCACCCCGATGAACACCGAATCGGGCCGGTAGCGGGTGCCCAGCACCAGACTCGCCAGCGCGGTCTTATCAGGTAGCTCGGCCACGAAGATGATGCCGAACACCGCGGCTAGCAGGGTCAGATTCACCGTAGGGTTCCTCTCGTCGCCGGCCCCGCCAAGTGCCGCCATGCTCACACACGATCAGCTGGTTTCGCCACCGCGAGCCAGCACCTGGGCCAGTGGTGGAGGCTGCTGGGCTACGGTTGGACAACCGCAGGGAACCGCTATCTTGGAAGGTGCGACGTGGAGTTGGGCCGTAAGCCAGAGGAGCTCTCGAAGGAGCAACGCCAGCTGCTTCATCGAGCTCATCAGCGCCTGCGCAATTCTTCACACGCGCTGGAAGCATTAACGGTGATCGAGCAGGTCCGAGGTCGCTGGGTGGCCACGCCCGCTCCCGTCGAGGCGCTCCAGGCGGCCCAAGATGATCTCCATGACGCGTGCCAGGAGTTCTGGCGGGTTCATCAGGAGCTGCTGTGCTGCGACCTTCCCACTGGAGCGCTCCGCGCAGAGCTTGGCAAGTCAGAGCCCGGTGAGTTGTAGGGAGCGAGCATGACCGCCACCCCAGCGTTGTACAACGTCGCGGTGCTGGACATGGACATCCGCAACCCGGAGGGAGGTCAGTGGTCCAGCCGGCTGCACCGAGTCGACTGCTATGCGCTGGGGTCGACCGACCTGACTCGGTATGCGGCGCTGATTATCACGCCGACCGTCGACCAGGAGTACCTCGCGCGGCGGCAACACGTGATCCGCGACTACCTCGGTGGTGGCGGCGTGGTGATCTTCGGTGGCCACCTGCACCGGGATTGGCTGCCCGGCGCATCGGCGTTCGTCCCGCTGCCGAACCAGTCGCTGGCCGGTTACCGCGTCGTGGAGGTCGCGGACCATCCGATTTTCCGCGGGATAGGCGATGAGTTGACTTTCCGGCGTGGGGTCGCCGGGTTTTTCGCCCGCGGGCATCATCCGATCCCGGCTGGCGCTGAGGTTCTCACCCGGCTATCCGGCGGGGAGCCGTCAACCTATCTGGACCGGGTCTCCACCGCGGGCACCATCGTCGTCCAGGCCACCAGCGACCTGCTGAGCTACTGTGGCGAGGCGCTCCTCGACTGGGCTGTCGCCGAGTCGGCCCAGCGCCGAGCCCAAGCCGCCCACCGGCCGCGCGGGTTGGCCGCCGTCTACGGTGGCATGGCCCAGCACCATCGCACGCTCACCGAGCCGAAGTACGCGACGCACCTCACCGGCGGGCTGATTTATCTTCCCGAACTGGCCGACACCGACCTGACCGCGTACCGAGGGCTACTCATCCCGGAACGCTTGCACCGCGGCCTGCTCGACCGCGCCGCCGAGCGGATCATCGAGCTGCTCGACGCTGGTGGGACGGTGATCGTATTCAGCGGCGGCGAGCCGATCCCGGAGTTCCTGCCGGGCGTGCGCTGGCAACACCGGCCAACCAACTACTGGTGGTGGCTGGAACCCGGCGCCGACCTCGGCGTCCGCCTGACGACCGATGAGCACCCCCTGTTCCAGCGGCTCACGCTGCGGGACTGCACCTGGCACTACCATGGGGTGCTCACACCGCCGGATGGCGCCCAGGTGCTGGTGGAGCTGGCTACCGGGGAAGCGCTGCTCTACGTCGACCGGATCTCCACCGCAGGCACGATCATCGTATCGACACTGGACCCAATCAGTCACTACGGCGGCTACTTTATGCCAGCCACCGGCCGGTTTCTCGACGGCTTCCTACCCTGGGTCGCCGATGCTGTCTATCCGGTCACCGCCGGAGGGAGTGCTTCGCGCCGCGACACGTGAGTCGGAGGCCATGCATCGGACGCCCAACGTCCTACCAGGCGCCAGTGAGCCGCATCACTGCCAGAAAGATGCCGGCCAGCACAACTACGCCCACCACCAGCAGTGCCCAGGCGACAGCCCCACCCCGAGGATCGTCCGTGCGGTCCAGTTCTGGCAAGTTGGACGCGAGGTGTTCCGGCTCGATCATCACTACCTCCTCGTCGGCCTCCTGCCTGTGGATCAGGCAAAGACCGCTCGACTCCCCAAAGCTATACCCTCCACCGGAGCGGAACGGGCAAGCCCCGCTAAGGCACGGTCAGCCGCCGAAGGTCTGCGTCCAGTAGAATCTGCCAGAATTACTACTGGCCAGCGCGAGGCCAGTCTCTGTGAATACACAATTAACCATGTTGGCACGGTGACGTGCGCTGTGTGACCAAAAATTCACCGCTGCGTAAGCACTCTGGGCCTGGGCGACGTTCTCACCCCATCGGGAATAACCGAATCCGCCCAGTCGGCTTTCGGCTGTACTGCCGTTAGCCCCGTCGTGGCCGAATCTGTCTAGGGCGGCCTGGTACTGACTTTGCTGTTGGGCTGGGTTCTGGAGTTTCGGAACGACCCGTAAGGAGGTGCATCCGGCTTTGGCCCGTTCTTGGTTGACCAGCGTGAGGGCCTGGCTCGCGGAGACTGGGCCAGCCACACCGAGTGCTGCGGCGGTCGGTGTGGCAACGATGGGGCTGGCGCTCGCTGCAATGATGACGAGCGCGAGACGGTACTTCCAGGTGCTCTTGATGACCGTACGCTCCGTATCGCCTGGTGCTTATTGTCCACCATGCTCAACGAGCAACACCGGGTCCCGCTGCGGCTCCGGCGCCGCAGCGGGTCGGGCGGCAGGCGCCAACGTTCGACGATTTTACCTGCGGCTAACCGGGCTCAGGCCGGGCGGTAACCACGCACTCAGTAGCGTCTGTCCCATGACCCCGCAACTCACCCCCGCGTCCGGCCGCGAGGACAACGGCTTCCCGTGGTCACGCCCCGGGAGCAACAGCGCTCCCGCCGAGGAACTTCGCCATGATCTGGGCGTGTGGCCAGGTGAGTCGGACCCAGCCCGAATGCTGTCTGGGGTGCTGCTGCTGGTGATCGCGATGATCACTATCGCGCTGGGGATGGCGTGGTGGCTGATCTGAGATTCCTTCAGGCTCCACTTGGGTGGCCATCTGTGTGGTTATCTGGGCGGCTGCGGCCAGCCGCCGCCAGCGGCGCCGCAACGTCCTCCAGCGACTGACCTTCGGCCGCCACTCCGAAGACCACCGCGACCAGACCGCCAGCGACCATCACGAGCGCGCCGAGCAGGTAGCCAAGGAACAGCCTGAACGGTTGGGTGCCCTCACCGATGAGCGCGCCGTAGATGACCGGGCCGAGCGCCCCGAAGCACTGCGCGATGGCGAAGAACACTGCGATCGCTTTTGCTCGCACCTCGAGTGGAAAGATCTCGCTGACCGTCAGATACGCAGCGCAGGCACCGGGTGAGGCGAAGAAGAAGATCACACACCAGGCGACCGTCTGGGTTGTCGCGGTGAGCAATCCGGCATTGAACAAAAAGGCGCTGACGGCGAGCAGGATGCCGGAAATGATGTACGTGCCGGCAATCATCGTCTTGCGACCGATCGTGTCGAAGAAGCGCCCGATGGTCAGCGCACCAACCAGATTTCCGACTGCGAAGGCGATAAGAAATATCGGTACCGACGTCGACGGCACTCCATAGAATTTGCCCAGCACCAGGGTAGACGTGAAGAATATCGCGTTGAACAGGAATGACTGGCTGATCATCAATGACGCGCCGAGCACGGCCCGGCTCGGGTACTCACGGAACAGCACTCGAGTCAACGCCAGGTATCCGATCTGGTCGGCGGGCTGCAGTTCCATCGCCTTGCTCTGATCCACCGGCGGCAGCGCCTTGCCGGACAGCTCCACCTCGTGCTCGATGTAGGAGATGGACTTCTCGGCGGCTTCCTCGCGGCCGTTCATGACCTGCCACCGGGGACTTTCCGGCAGGTTGCGCCGTACTAGCAGGATCACCAGACCCAGCACCGGTCCGATGAGGAAGCCGATCCGCCAGCCGATGCTCAGGCTCAGCTGGTTCAGCAGGATGTATGTGCCGAGCGTGCCGAGGATCGAGCCCGCCCAATACGTTCCGTTGACGGCGATGTCGACCCGCCCGCGGTAGCGAGCCGGGATCAGCTCATCGATCGCGGAGTTGATCGCGGCGTACTCCCCGCCGATGCCCGTACCGGCGATAAAGCGGGTTGCGTACAGGAAGACGATCCAGCCGATGCCGCTGCCCAGGGTCAGCGCGGTCAGGCCGCTGCCAACCAGATACACACCCAGTGTGATCATGAACATGTTTCGGCGCCCCATCTTGTCCGACATCCGCCCGAACACCAGCGCGCCGACGACCTCGCCGGCCAGGTACACCGTCGCGATCAGGCCGACCTCAGTCGAGGACAGGTTCAGCGTCTGAGGCTGGTTGAGCACAGCCCCGACGGAGGTCGCGACGGTGATCTCCAGGCCGTCGAGGATCCACGCCACCCCGAGCGCGATCACCATCCGGGTATGAAACGGCGACCAGGGCAACCGGTCGATCCGCGCCGGGATCAGGCTGCGCACCGCACCAGATGTCAGGTTACTTGCGGTGGTCATCAGTGCCTCCTGGCCTTGAGATGGTACGCCGGACATACCCGGATGGATCATTCATATAACGTCTAGTCAGCCATATGGCGTCCGAGGTGCCCACCCACCACCTACCGGTGAACATCCTTGCCGGTGCCGGGCAGGCCGGGAATGCTGGAGCCGGACAGTTACTTGTGTGCGACATACAGTGAAGGGGGCTCGATGCCTGCTTCCCCGCCGGTAGCCGATGATCTCAGGGCCGTGAGCCGGATCGACACCGGGCTGGCCCGGCTGATCCGGCTCATCGAGCGTGTCGCCGTCGCCCAAGGGGAAGACCTCGACCGGCCGTCGTTCATGCTGCTCCACACGCTGGTCTGCGCCGGACCGTCGCGGGTCACCGCGCTCGCCGCTGCGGTGCACTCCGACCCGTCCACCGTCAGCAGGCAGGCCGCTCATCTTGTCGGTATAGGGCTGGTGGAGCGGCGTGCTGATCCCCGTGACGGGCGCGCGTCGCTGCTGGCCATCACCGACGCTGGGGCAGCCCTGCTGGAGCACGCCCGGCAGCGCCGCGACGTCCGGACCGCGGCGATCATCGGATCGTGGCAGCCCGCCGAACGTGAGCAGTTCGCCGACCTGATCGACCGCTTCACCGCCGCTTACGAGGCGAGCTGGTGCGCCGGCCGGCGCACATCCTTGTCAGGTACGCAGGGCGCTGACGTTCTGGTAGCCGACGGTGAGTGCCACTGATCGCGAGGGACGCGGTGTGAACGCACACCGAAGTGGGTAAGTCCCCAGGTGGCAACAGCCCTCAGTGACGTTACCGGACGCGACGATCGAACGTCCCACCGATGCACCCTGCCGTTCAACACCTCGAATTGATCGGAGTAGCACAGATGAGCACTGAACTCCAAGGACGACGCATCGCGTTCATCGTCGCTAACGCTGGCGTCGAGCAGATTGAACTCACGACACCGTGGCAAGCGCTGCGAAACGCCGGTGCCGATACCGTCCTGATCGCCCCGAACAAAGAGACCGTCCAAGCCTTCAACAACGACGTGGAGCCGGCCGACACCTTCGACGCCGACCTAGCCATCGCGGATGCCGACCCCGACGATTACGATGGTCTGGTCCTCCCAGGCGGGACCACCAACTCCGACAAGCTACGAACCAACGCCGACGTGGTCTCCTTCGTCGCCAGATTCGTCGGTGCCGGCAAGCCGATAGCGTCGGTGTGTCATGGCCCGTGGACCCTGGTCGAAGCCGACGTGCTGCGCGGCAAGGACCTCACCAGCTGGCCCAGCCTGCAAACCGACATCCGCAATGCCGGCGGGCAGTGGCATGACGTCGAGGTCTTCACCTGCCCCATGAAGGGGTGGACCCTCGTCACCAGCCGCAAGCCAGACGATCTCGACGCGTTCACCGCAGCCGCCATCCAGGCCTTCTCCGCGACCTGACCTCGTCGGACCGCCGGGAGAGGTCGAGCGAGCAGCGGCACGCAACGTCATCCTCCTACCGTTGCGAATTGCGGACATCGAACCGAGCCCATCGTTCGAGTACCTCCTGAAAAGATCAATTTCTCGCGACAGGGATTAACTTATCGTGCTACTCGGCGAACCGGGATTGATGACTGGTGTCGTTGATTAACTCACGCATCTCCGAGGCGAAACGAGGGTGTGGGTTGGTGATGATCACCTGTGAACCGTCCACCGACATCTGAGCCTGGACGATACGAAGGTAACTTGCCCTGGTGAAGGGAATCACCGCGGCCAGCGTCATGGCACACCCGCCCAACAGGGGAATTCCGAGCAGTGGAGTTGGTCCGGCCAAAATACTGGCCGCTACAGCACCGATGATGGCCGCGAGTCCGCCCCAGAAAAATACCCTGGTGGGCCATATCCAGGTGCGTCGCTGGGTGACGCACCTGCTACACAGTGGCCATCCGTGCACGCGTGTGATCTTTACGCGCTGTCCCCGCTCGCCAAACCGGCTACCCAGGCCGAGGACGTTGCCGCGCGTCAGAAGGTTGTTGGCCATCTGCGATCGGGACTGTAGGGCGAGGTCAACCCATCGGACGGCGGGCAGCCCGTGGCGGACGCAGTGTGCTGGCAATCTGGTGGCGGCACACATCCAGTTCGCTGGCACCCCAAGGGAAGTCGGGCGTGGCTCGCGAGTCATGCAACCGCCTTTCCGGTGAGGATGCCTCCTCAGTGTTTGGTCAGAGTTGCCGCGCTCCCCGAGCGCAGCTCGTGGCGCTGGCAGCTCTAGTCTTGTAGCCGCTTGTTGGCCCGGCTTGAGGAGGTAGCATGGCGTCGTTCAGAGTTGATCACGAGAGGATCGCCGAGTTCGGTAGGCTGGTTGGCGACCTGAAGACAGACTCGACAGCGGCTGTCACCTACGTCGACAAGTGGTTGGACATTGGATACGCAGAGGGTCGAATGTTCGCCTCGGTCGTCGAGAAGGCCACCGAGGTCAGAGAGGCACTGCTGGCCAATTACCGGAAGCTGGAGACCGTGGTGTCGTCCTCGTCCGACGAGATTGCAAAGACTGCGAAACTGTACCGGGAAACTGACAGGGCTGAGGCAGGGCGGCTCGACAGGGCTTACAGTTAGCCAACCAAATCCTCGAAAGAAGGGCTCACGTGGCTGCACCTGTTGACGAGCTGACCGAACCGCAACCGAGGGAACCCATTCCCGATCTTGTTGATAACATCCTCGGCGGCAACCAATATATCAGCATCTCCTACTGGCTAGGCTGGGCTGCCGAGCAGGTGACTGGTACCAACCCATGGCAATGGATTGCCGAGCAATACGCAGGAGATTGGGAGGCCGCCCAGAGCGCTGGGCAAGCGATAAAAAACTTGGGGGAGTTCAACACTGTCTTCGCTAACGACATCAATTCCGCCGCTGTGCCAGTGTTTGCCGACTGGCAAGGCAACGCTGCGAACAGTGCGGAAGGTTACTTCTCCAGGCTCACTAAGACCATTAAGGACCAGGCTCCTGGGCTGGATTCCATCGGCGGCGAGTTCGAGACGATGGCGGTCGGCATGTACGAGACTGCGAATGCGATCAAGGGTTTGTGGGAGACGTTGCTTGACCTGCTTATAGCGATTGGGCTGGAAGCGGCAGCTGCGGCGGCGTCCAGTTGGACCATAATTGGTCCTATCTTGGCGGGTGGAGCCGCCATTGCCACGATCACGAAGGCGATGGGTGTGTGGGGGCAGATCCTCGAGATGCACAACTATGCGTGGAACGCGGTGCAAGGTTTTATTGGTCTGGCTGCTGGCTTCCTCGGTGGCCTGCATGCTATGGAAAAGCACGCCCTGCCGGCGAGCGGATACCACCATCCGGGAGTACCAGTATGAGCCGACCAGATCAGGAACTGATGATGGATGTGGCAGGTGGCGACCCCGCCCTGTCCTGCCACCTGCGTAACTGCCTAAAGATGCTGCGAGATCGCACCGACGCCCCTGAATTCCGCGAGTTCGCCGACGACATCATGGCGGGACGGCGGAGCCTACGAGAGGCCGTGACGTCGCCGGCATTCGCCCGAGCACTCAACCCGCAGGTTGAGCAGTTTGCGAAGCGTTACGAGCAACTCAGTGATGACGGACGTGAGCGGCTTGCCGCAGAGGGTGAGCGGCAGTTTGCCGAGCAGCGGGAACAGATCGCACGGGAGCGCCGAGCAGCGGCGGCGCGGACAAGGCGCCGCAGCGACCCGGGAGATGATGAGGACTTCAGCCAGCGGTCCTGGCTGCGATGACAACACTGCGCTAAAAATCGGCCACGTGCACCGACTTGGCACGGTCGCCCATCTTGACCTGTTGTTCCTGAGCCTGTCGCTGCGTACTCCGGTCGAGTACGCAGCGACAGGGCCTGGTTCAGGGACTGCTGCGCGAGTACTTCCCCAAGAGCACCGAGATCACCGACGACCAAACCTACCTCGACCGCGTGGCCACCGAACTCAACAACCGACCACGTCGTATCCTGGGCTACCGAACACCAGCAGAAGTCTTCGCCGACCTCCTGGCCAGCTCAATTGCTTCCACCGGTTGATACCGCCGAGCACTACCAGCTCGGCTTTCGACTCCACGAGGAGCTCGGTGAGAACCCGCTCGCCCGGGGTGATGCGATCGAGTGCCTGGCAGATGTCGCACATGTCACGGGAGACTGGCATCGGGCCATCACCCTGTATACCGATGCGCGCCGCGCGTTTCGGTTGGTGCCTGATGGGTTGGTGGGCATGACGAACACGGCGCACAGCCTTGGGGAGACGCGACTGGCGCTGCATGACGTCGACGGTGCCCGGATTGACTATGACCAGGTACTGCTGGTCAGCCAGCGAATCGGTGACTTGCAGGGGCAGGCCAATGCTCTGCTGGGGCTCGCGAAGACTGATCTGATGCGCGAGGACTTCGCCGGCGCGCAGGGGCGAGCACGGGAAGCGGCAAAGATCTATGGCCAGATCGATGACGGATTGGGTGCCGCCAATACGCTCGTGACAGTGGGAGATCTCGTACTTGCGCAGGGCCAGTTCGCCGACGGTGACACCGCCTACGCGAATGCCGAGGTGGAGTTCACCGCGCTGTCTTGTCCACTCAACTTCCCCCGGCATACTCAGACTGACATCACTCCATCGATTGTCTCGCGACTCGCGGCCGAGTTTCCGTTATTGCGGGGTGTGAAGGACTCTGGAACCGATCGCGGCATCACCCGGCAATTCAAGGCCGCGCGGCCAGACATGCAGGTTTTCGTCGGTGATGATCGTGCAGGGGCACGCCTGTCGAAAATCGGCGTCGATGGCCTCGTGACCGGAGGCGGAGGCCCGGTCGTCGAACTTCCGCTGCGCATTGTGGACGCGGTACAAGGCGACGATCTCGAGTACGCTCACCAGCTGCAGGCGGACTTCGACCAGTGGAGTGATGCCCGCCGTGCCTCGCCGTTGACCGAGATCGCGTTCGTGAAGGCCGCTCTGGCCGCTCGGCTCCCTGGCTTTCCCCCTACGTGCGGCCGCCGCTGGTGACCGCCACCGACGCTCAGTGTGCGGAAATCCGAAGTTTCCTTCGCCGAACGATGCTGCCGCTGATCAATCTCTGACCAGGGGCGTCGCCAGCGCGAGACGTGCTCGTTCGTCGAAGTCACGGGCTGCTGCCACGGTGTGGAACGATTGGAGACGGGCGCGTAGGTCGGTGATGGCGTGGGTGCAGCGGGATGACGTCACGGTGACGGCGAGGTTCAGGGCTCGGTTGGCGTTGTATACCGCGATGTCGAGGTCGAGCTTGCCGCTGGTGAGAGCGGCGCGGGCCAGAGTGGCCTGGCTCAGCGCGCCGCGGCGGGCCCGGTTCTGGGTGTGGGCCTCGGTGGCTGAGAGCCGGGCGAAGCGGGTCGACTCGACCGGGCGGGCGATGTCGCCGAAGGCGTTGGCCCACTCCCCGGCTAGGTAGGCGGTGTCGATGAAGCGGGCCCATTCGGGCTCGTCGTCCCGGTGGACCTTCTCGAATGCGGCCTCGGACTGGGCGATGGCATGGGCGGCCTCGCGGAATTCGCCGAGGCTGGCGTGCGCCCGGGCTGCCAGAGCCCACAGGTCTGCGGCGCAGGCAGGGCTGTAGGCCCTGGAGTCCGTGGCGACCGGCGGTAGCCAGCTGCAGCGCCTCTCGGGGATGGCCCAGCATTCGGGCCTGGTCGCTCAGACCGGCCAGTACGTGCGCGCCGAGCGTGGCGTCTCCGGAGGCCTGGGTTAGCCGTAGGGCCTGGACGAGGTAGCGCTGCGCGAGGGCTTGGAGCCCGTCCTCGAAGGTCATCCAGCCCAGTAGATAGATCTGCTCGCTGGCGGCGATGAACAGGCTTGCTCCGGTGTCGGTGTCGGGGTCGGCACCGCGCAGCAGGGGGAGCACGTGACCGGTGACGTACTGGGCCAGCGCGTGGCGGGCGTTTCCACCGCCGCGCATCACATCGGCTTCCTGATAGATGGCGAACGTCTCCCGAATCGTCGTGACCTGCTCATGACCGACCCTGCCCCCGGGTCTCGGCGTGCTGGTGTCCAAGGTGGCGAGCAGCCAGTCACGGCTCGGGGCGATCGCAGCGACCGCGACAAACGGGGCGTCGTGCAGGAAATTGCGGCGATGCACGTCGTTCCTCCCGAGGTCGGCGATTGCCGCCACAGTAGCTCCCACGCTCGGCTGGTAGAACAGCCCGATGTTGGTGCCAGCGTCGGCGGCCAGCCCGATCTCCTCAGGTCGCACCGGGTAACCGAGGTGCTCGCTGAACAACTCGCAGAGGATCGCCGGAACCGGTGGCTGCGGGTGTGGCCCGGCGAACCAGGCCCGGACCCGGCTGGCGTCGGTGTTCAGGTGTAGGCCCCGGGCCTGGCCGCGCCGATTGACCCGCCGGGCCAGCTCCTTTCGCGACCAACCAGTGCGCTCCCAGGCCCGCTCCAAGTCACCGTTGGCGCTGCGCGGCCTGCTCACCACCGGTCCCTCCGCGTCCGTCCCCCATCGCTTTGCACCGTCACAGGTTCTCGCACGGGTGCTCAAGGATTTCGCGCCACCCCGCACTACTCCCGCGCGTCCTGCCGGACCTCCCCCGAGCACGGTTGACTGATCACACCAACGAGAGATCTCGTTGGCGGCAGGCCCCGTTGCCTGCGCCGTGACCCCGGCGTTGCCGGCAACCTGGCAGGTGGTGACAGCGGTGATTCACGGTGGCTCGTGTGTCGACCAGACCAATCATGACCTGCTGCGCCGGACGTTGCGCGCGGTGTTGGTGGCGGGAGCGCAGGTCGGGCCGCGTGCCCCGGGAGGGATCGGGTCGGTTCCGCTGCGGGCGTGCGCGGCGTTGTGTGAGTTGTTGCGGGAGCATCCGATTGATCAGCGGGGTCGCTGCCGGTCGTGCCGCTGGCCTGGGTCGGTGTTCGGTGGCAGCCGTGCCAGGTGTATCGCAAGGCGACTCTGTGTCTGCGTGAGCTTGATGAGGTGCTGCTGCTGAACCCACTGATCGACGAGTTGGGGCTGGACGTCGTGTTGCCACCCACCGGGCCCGGGTCCGGCGCCGGCTGGTGAGGCGTGCGGGCACGCCCCGTGAAGACGGGGGAAGTTACTCGACAGGGCGGATCGCGCTAAGAACCTCGCCGAGGGTGTTCATGATCGTCTTGAGGGTGCCCTTGATGTCCGCCAGGTCCCGGCCGTGGGAGGCTAATGTGGCGGTGTGGGCGTCCAGCGTGGCGGTGTGGGAGGCCAGCGTGGCGGTGTGGGAGGCCAGCGTGGCGGTGTGGGCGTCCAGCGTGGCGGTGTGGGAGGCCAATGTGGCGGTGTGGGCGTCTACTGTCGCCTTGATGTCGAGGACGGTGTAGCTGAGCGCGGTGATGTCTTCCTCGGCGCGCATAAGGCGTTCGGGGCTGGCCATCGGGGAAGCCTACCGTCGCCGTCTGACCTAAGGTCGGGTACCGCTTCCTGCTCACCCTGCTCGGCTCGGCTTTCGGGAGAAGCCGTGATAGCGCCGGTGTCGGAGTCGGTGACCGACACCTCGTACTGGCGGCAGAGGACACAGCGGAACAGGTCCGTGTGCGATTCGTACTCGAACCCGTCCGCCTGCTCTGGTGGTCGCGGGTCTAGCTAGTCGTCCCCGGCCTCGTCTACCTACTCTCTCGGGCAGGGCCGGGGACTGCAACGCTTCTGCCCGCTGAATCAGCTGCCGTCGGGCAGGTTGCCCTCGATGCGGACCAGGCCTTCGTCGTCGCTGGCCAGGTACAGAGCTCGTGGCTGAGTTCTTCTTTGTCGATGATGACCGGCCTGCCGTGGACGTCGTAGAAGACGACAGGTACCCGTGTCTCATCCCTGAACATGGCGAAGAGACCGGGCGGTGCGGGGGTGAAGGGGCCTGTCGCGGCGGTGGGTGTGGTGGTCCGGCGCTGTATCCGCTGGAACACTCCGCCAGTTTGGGTGGCTTCCCAGACTCTGACCAGGTGGTTACTGCTCGGGTCGAGCACGAGGGCGTGCCCGGAGGCGGTGAACCCGTGCACGGTCAGCATTCGTTGCACATGGGTTTTCTTGTCCTTGACGACCGCTTCCAACGGCTCGGCGGCCGGGATGGCGGCGTGATCGTCGAACTTGGACAGACCTTCGATGTCGACTTCGATGCGATCGGTGATCGTCATCTCGTCGGTCAATGTGCTCTCCCCTTGCTCGGCGGATAGCTAGGACCTCAACGCCGGGCCCGCCCAGCAGGTTCCACAGCGCACCACGGCGATGGTCGTGGTGCGCTAGTCGGTGAGCAGCCACAGGCCCGGGTCGTCCTCTTGCCCCACTAGTGGTGGCCCATCCGAGCAGCAGAAATCCACCTCATGACCAACGCCGCAGGTGTGGCAGCAGCAGCGCCGCTAGCTGGCTGGGCGCCGCCTCGGGAATCCAGTGGCTCACCCCATGCAGCGTTTCGAATTGGTAAGGCGCGTCCACGTAACGCCCACAGGTCTCGGCGGCGTGCCGGGAGATCGCGATGTCACCGTCGCTCCACACGAACAGCGTAGGCCGGCGGACTGGCTGCCGGGCCGCCCTCGGGTCCATGAATGGCATGGCGCGGTACCAGTTCAGCGGTCCGGTGAGCGCGGCCGGGTCGGTGAAGCGGGCGGCGTCGCGGCGGGCGAGTTCGCAGGACTGGCCGGAGCGGGTCAACAGCCGGACGGGTTGGATGCGCAGCAGCCGCTCGGGCAGCCAAGGCAGCTGAAAGAGATACATGTACCAGGACTTGAGTCCTTGCCCGCTGGTCGCCATCGCCTTGAGGAACCCCCATGGGTGTGGCACCGACAGCGCGGTCAGGCTGCGCACCTTGTCTGGCCGGCCCGCAGTCAGCGCCCAGGCCACCGCCGCGCCCCAGTCGTGCCCGACGACGTGTGCCGGGCCGCCGCCGTGGGCGTCGATCAGCGCGACCACGTCGGCAACCAGCTCGGGAATCCGGTAGGCCCGCCGCCCTGGTGGCCGGGCGCCCGCTGAGTAGCCGCGCTGGTCCATCGCCAGGGTGCGGTACCCGTGCTGGGTGAGCAGCGGCACCAGCGCGTCCCAGCTGTCGGAGAACTGCGGGAAGCCGTGCAGCAGGACTACCGGCTCGCCCTCCGGCGGTCCCGCCACGGTTACATCGAACACCAGTTCGCCTCGAGCGAACTGAGTCGTGATAGCCCGGTGCGGGTCGACGTGTTCACTGATGTGATCGGCCCAGCCACTGTCTGGTCGCGTGGTCATCGTGATCCTCCCTGGGGCAGCGTCGCGATAGCGTCGCGCTGGGCCACGGTATCGAACTGCGGACCCCGCCCAGGAAGAAATGGGGTCCTGAGGTAGGAACATGGTCGATGCAAACACCCCCAGAAACGGATCAGGTAACGGATCAGGTGACGGAGAAGCCAACGGTGCCGGGACTCGGTGGCCGTCTTGCCGCGCTGCACTTGCCGGACCAGCGCGGCAAACGGGTCGCGGTGATCGCCGCCGTTCTGCTGCTCGCGGTGGTTGCCGGGATCGGCGTGGGGTTCGGCGTCACAGTGTTGACCAACCGGCTTGTCGCAGCCGTGCCGACAGTGCCACCACCGGCGCCGGTAGTGGTGCATCCGGTGCTGCGCCCGGCTGCCGTCAATGGCCCGGCACCGACCCGCACCGGGGTTGGTGCCGTCCTCAACCCCCTGATTACGGCGGGTGGGCTGGGGACGTTATCCGGCCAGGTGCTTGACCCGGTGACCGGTACAGTGCTCTGGCAGCGGGACCCGGGAAAGGCGCTGGTGCCCGGGTCTACCGCCAAGCTGCTCACCTCCTCGGCCGCGCTGCTGGCGCTGGACCATCAGGCACGGTTGCACACCAGAGTGCTGGCTGGTGCGGAGCCTGGCACCGTCGTGTTGCTCGGTGGCGGCGACCCAACGCTGTCTTCGGCGGGTCCCGGCACGGCGACCGGCTACCCGGGTGCCGCCCGGCTGGACGATCTGGTCAGCCAGGTACGAGCGGCAGCACCCGGCCCGGTGCGTCGCGTCCTGGTCGATGTGAGCCGCTACAGCGGCGACGCGTTGGCCCCGGGCTGGTTTCCCACCGACGTGGCCGGCGGAGATATCGCGCCGATCGAGCCGGTGATGCTCGATGGCGGCCGCGAGGATCCCACCCAGGAAGATTCCCCGCGAGATGCGCAGCCCGCGACTGCTGCGGCGAGGGAACTGGCTCGCCGGCTGGGGGCTGACCCCAACACCGTCTCCATCGGCACTGCCCCGCCGGGCGCCCCGTCCGGCGCCCCGTCTGGCGGCAGGGTGCTCGGTGAGGTGTCCTCCCCGCCAATCCAAGACCTGGTCGCCACCGCGCTGCGACGATCGGACAACGTGCTCGCCGAGGCGTTGGCCCGGGAGGTGGCGCGCGCGACCGGCGCGCAGGCGTCATTTTCCGGGGCTTCCCAGGCGGTACTCACCGTGCTGCGCAGCCACGGCTTTGACGTCAGCCGAGCCACCCTGGTCGATGGCAGCGGGCTATCGGTGAACGACGCCGTGCCGGCGACGCTGCTCACCGAGCTGCTGGGCGCCGCAGCCGCCCCCGCTCAGCCCCCCACCAAGTCCCCCGACAAGCTCCCAGCCGATGAGTCCCATCAGCAGCGGACCGTCGCACTGCGGCCGCTCCTGGTGGGGCTCCCGGTGGCTGGCGGCAGCGGCACGCTCGTCGATCGCTACCACGGCCCGGCGGCCGGCGGCCGGGGTTGGGTACGGGCCAAGACCGGCACCTTGACCGGTGTCAACAGCCTGGCCGGCACCGTGCTGGACGTCGAAGGCAGGGTGCTGGTGTTCGCGCTGCTGTCCAATGGACCCAATCCCGTGTCGGTTCGTCCTCGGCTCGACACGCTCGCGACCGGGTTAAGGTCATGCGGCTGTCACTAGTCCGCGTTACCTTCGTCATATGGGACATCCCGCGCTCGATACCCCGCAGGCGCCCCGAACCAGCCCGGCCGGCTCACCGATCGACTGGTCGGTGGCGGCGGTCACCGCGCAACGCCTGCTGCCGACCAGCCCCTCGGTGCCCGCTGAGGAGGCGGCCGCCGCCGTGCGCCAGTTGCGCGCTCTGTCAGTGACCGCCGAGCAGCACGTGCGAAAGCTGACCGGGCTGGACGACGGCCAGCCTCCGCGCCCCGCTGAGGTGGTGGACCGGCCCGGGTGGGTGTCTGCGGCGACCGAGGGCCTGTGCCGGCTGCTCGCCGACTACCGGATTCCGGAGGGAAGGGCCCGCCGCATGCTGGCCACCACCGCGGGCATGCAGGTGGGGGTCGCGCTGGCGTTTCTGGCTTCCCGGGTACTCGGGCAGTACGACCCGTTCGGTGGGCCATCCGAAGACCCTGGGCGGCTGTTGCTGGTTGCTCCCAACGTGGTCACCGTGGGACGGATGCTGGACGTTCCGGCCGAGGAGTTCCAGATGTGGGTGTGCCTGCATGAGGCCACCCACCGGTTGCAGTTCAATGCCGTGCCGTGGCTACGCGAGTATTTCGCCAGCCAGGTGCAGTCCTTCGTCGCCGCCACCGAGGACCCGGACACCATGGCCAAGATGATCGGCCGGCTGCCCTCGGCGCTGCGCGGGGCACGGCGCGCAACGACCCCCGATGCGCTCAGCGTGCTGACCTTGCTCCAGGACCCCGAGCAGCGGGTCGTGCTCGACCGGCTGCTCGCCCTGGCCACCCTGTTGGAGGGGCACGCCGACCACGTCATGGACGCGGTCGGACCGTCGGTGGTGCCCTCGGTACGGCTGATCCGCCAGCGGTTCACCGCCCGACGGCAGGGCGGTAGTCTCGCTGAACGGGTGCTGCGGGCAGTTCTGGGCATCGATGCCAAGTTGCGCCAGTACGCTGAGGGCGCAGCGTTCACCCAGCACGTGGTGGATGTTGTCGGCATGGACGGGTTCAATGCAGTGTGGACCTCACCGGAAACACTGCCCACCCGCGCCGAGATCGCCGATCCGGCGGCGTGGTTGTATCGCATGACCCCAGCCTGAAACCATCCAGCCTGACGCTGTCCAGCCCAGCGGCGCATCCGGCGGTCCGCTCGGTGCGCGCAGCGCTGCGCCGATTCCTGACTGCCGAGGGCATTGTGGGCAGGGTGGAGACAACCGGCACCGTCGCGGTGGCCTGCTCCGGCGGTGCTGACTCGCTGGCGCTGGCCGCCGCGACCGTGCATTGCGCCGCTGCGCTGGGCCTGACGGTGCACGGCCTGGTCGTAGATCACCAGCTGCAGCCGGGCTCGGCGGCAGTGGCGCAGACCGCCGCCCAGACGCTACGCCGGCTCGGCTGCACTGCGGTGCGGGTACTGCAGATCACCGTGGACGGGCCTGGCGGGCCGGAAGCGGCGGCCCGCCAGGCCCGGTACGCGGCGCTGCGCGAAGCTGCTCCGGCCGGGGCGCTGGTGCTGCTCGGTCATACCTTGGACGACCAGGCTGAGACGGTGTTGCTAGGGCTGGGGCGGGGCTCGGGGCCCCGGTCAGTGGCGGGGATGCGGGAGCTTGACCCGCCCTGGGGCCGGCCGTTGCTCGGCGTGCGCCGGGCCGTCACTGCCGCGGCCTGCGCCGCCCTGGATCTGGCCCCGTGGGCCGACCCGCATAATGCTGACCCCCGATTCCGGCGGGTGCGGCTGCGCACCGAGGTGCTGCCGCTGTTGGAGGATGTGCTTGCCGGTGGGGTGGCGCGTGCGCTGGCCCGTACTGCCGGGCAATTACAGGAGGACCTTGACGTGCTCGAAGAGCAAGCGTGCGGGTTGCTGGCAGCAGCGCGATTGGACCCTGATCCAAGCCCTGGCTCGGGCCAGGGATCGGGCCCTGGATCGGGCACCGATTCAAGCGCTGCCGATCTGGACATTGCGGCGCTTGTCCAGGTACCGGCCGCGCTGCGCCGCCGGGTGCTGCGCCGCTGGCTGCTCGATGCCGGGGTGGCCGAGCTGACCGACGCTCACCTCCGTGCTGCCGACGACCTCATCGGTCGGTGGTCGGGCCAGGGCGCGCTGCGGTTGCCCGGTGGTGTCGAGCTGGGACGGGCCCAGGGGAGGCTGCATGTATCAGGGTGATTGCATGTATCAGGGTGACATCGCCTCCGTACTCGTCACCGAGGAGCAAATCCGGCACCGCACCGTGGAGCTTGCCCGGGAGGTCGCCAGTGACTTCCAGGCCGAACACGGCATGGGTGACCTGCTGCTCGTCGGCGTGCTCAAGGGCGCAGTGATGTTCATGACCGACTTCGCCCGAGCGCTGCCCATCCCGGTACAGCTGGAGTTCATGGCGGTGTCCTCATACGGCTCGGCGACCTCCTCCTCGGGGGTGGTACGAATCCTCAAGGATCTGGACCGGGACATCTCTGGTCGTCACGTGCTCGTCGTGGAGGACATCATCGACTCAGGGTTGACGCTGTCCTGGTTGTTGCGCAACCTGGCGACCCGCCGCCCGGCCGCGTTGGAGGTATGTACGCTGTTACGCAAGCCGGACGCGGTCCAGGTCGACGTGCCGGTGCGCTACATCGGCTTCGATATCCCCCAAGAGTTCGTCGTTGGTTATGGCCTGGACTATCGTGAGCGCTATCGTGACCTGCCCTACATCGGTACCCTCGACCCCAAGGTCTACGCCGGCTAGCGGTTCGGCGGAGCATCCACTCCGGTTCATCTACCGAACGGCAGCTCGGCCCGCCGGGTAGGGTGTAGCCAACGGGAGTGCTCTAGCTGTCCTGAGATGGCACAGAGATGGCAGGGAGCATGGCAAAGAAGCCCATCAAGGGACGGCACAGTCAGCTCAGGAGGGTCGAGGCCACCGAGGGCCGCAGCCGAATGGACCGTAAGAAAATACTTCGTAACCCGCTGCTGTGGGTGATAGCCGGGTTGCTCCTGTACTACGCCTTCGGCTTCCTGCTCGACAACACCCGAGAGTACAGCCAGGTCAGCACTTCGCAGGCGTTGGCGCAGCTCAGCGCGCACAACGTCAAGCAAGCGACGCTCGAGGACAAAGAGCAGCGGCTGCTTCTTACCCTGGACCACCCGGTCGCTGGTGTTCAGGGCACCAAGGTGCTCACCGAGTACCCGGAGCGCAGCACCGACCAGATCACCCAGGCGCTGCGTGATTCTCCGATCCCGGACGGCTGGGACACCAAGGTCACTCAGCAGTCCTTGCTCTTCCAGGTGTTGATCTACCTCATCCCGCTAGGTCTGTTGCTCCTGGTGCTGCTGTGGATGATGAACAACGTCCAGGGCGGCGGCAACCGGGTGCTCAACTTTGGCAAGTCCAAGGCAAAACAGCTGAGCAAGGACATGCCCAAGACCACCTTCTCTGACGTCGCGGGTGCCGACGAGGCCGTCGAGGAACTAGAGGAGATCAAGGATTTCCTCGCCAACCCGGGCCGCTACCAGGCGCTCGGCGCCAAAATTCCCAAGGGTGTGCTGCTCTACGGCCCACCCGGTACCGGCAAGACCCTGTTGGCTCGCGCGGTGGCCGGCGAGGCCGGGGTGCCGTTCTACTCGATATCCGGCTCGGACTTCGTGGAGATGTTCGTCGGCGTTGGCGCTTCCCGGGTGCGGGATCTGTTTGAGCAGGCCAAGCAGAACTCCCCCTGCATCATCTTCGTCGACGAGATCGACGCGGTGGGCCGGCAGCGCGGCGCTGGGCTCGGTGGGGGGCACGATGAGCGCGAGCAGACCCTCAACCAGCTGCTGGTCGAGATGGACGGCTTTGATGCCCGGGGTGGCATCATCCTCATCGCCGCGACCAACCGCCCGGATATCCTGGACCCCGCGTTGCTGCGCCCCGGACGCTTCGATCGGCAGATCCCGGTTTCCGCGCCAGACATCCAAGGCCGTCGGGCCATTCTTGAGGTGCACTCCAAGGGCAAGCCGTTCGATACCGACGTCGACCTCCAGGGGCTGGCCAAGCGCACCGTCGGCTTTTCCGGAGCCGACCTGGCCAACGTGATCAACGAGTCCGCGTTGCTCACCGCCCGGGAAGGCGGTCGGCTCATCAACGGCGCCGCGCTGGAGGAGGCGGTCGACCGGGTGATCGGCGGCCCTCGGCGCAAGAACCGGATCATCTCCGAGCGGGAAAAGAAGATCACCGCCTACCACGAGGGCGGTCACGCGCTGGCTGCCTGGGCGATGCCGGACATCGATCCGGTGTACAAGCTCACGATTCTGCCCCGAGGGCGTACCGGCGGGCACGCGCTCGTGGTACCCGAGGATGACAAGCAGATGATGACCCGGTCGGAGATGATCGCTCGGCTAGTCTTTGCGCTGGGCGGACGTTCGGCCGAAGAGTTGGTGTTCCACGAGCCAACCACCGGTGCGTCCTCGGATATTGAGCAGGCCACCAAGATTGCTCGATCGATGGTCACTGAGTACGGCATGAGCGCGCGTCTGGGAGCGGTGAAATACGGCCACGAGCAGGGTGACCCGTTCCTGGGCCGCTCTGCGGGCCGGCAGCCGGACTACTCCTTGGAAATTGCACATGAGATTGACGAGGAGGTGCGGGCGCTCATTGAGGCCGCGCACACTGAGGCGTGGGACATCCTCAACTCTTATCGAGACGTCCTCGACGATCTCGTCGTTGAGTTGCTGGAACGCGAAACGCTGCATCGCAAGGATCTCGAGCGGGTCTTCAACCGGGTCCGCAAGCGTCCGCGAATCACGGCTTTCAACGACTTCGGCGGGCGTACTCCTTCGGACAAGCCGCCGATCAAGACGGTTGGTGAGCTGGCCAAAGAGCGTGGTGAACCGTGGCCGCCGATCAAGCCGGAACGGGATCCCACGCCGGTAGGGGTGGCTCCGGGGGCAGACGACCTGCCGGGTGGTCCGCCGCATGTGCCGCCCGGTCATCCCGGTCCCAACGGCGCGGGGCCATATCCGGGCTACCCAACGAGTGCATCCAATGGTGGTCCTGCTGGATATCCGGCACCCGGTCAGCCGGCTCCGGACCCCTCGCAGCTCGGATTTCCTTCATATTCCCAGTCCTATCCACTGCCTCCGCGCGGCTCAGCTGGCCCGCAAGGACCGGGCAGCGGTAGTACCGGGCCGCCGAACTACGGCGCACCGCCAGGCTGGCGTCCGGCTACCCAACCGCCCGCTCCGTCTTGGCGGCCGGCGCCACCGGGCACTCGCCCGCCGCAGGAGCCCCCCGACGACCGGTCGCCTGCCGACTGAGCCGACGAACGGAGGGCTGGCTGGTATGACCAGCACCGTGAATTCGGCATCCGGCCCGGCTCTGGCCTTCGACCAGGCTCGGGCCGAGGCAGCGATACGTGAGTTACTGATCGCCTGTGGGGAGGATCCGGACCGGGAGGGGTTGCGCGAGACCCCAGCCCGGGTTGCACGGTCCTACCAGGAGATGTTCGCCGGCCTGTTCCTTGACCCCGATGCCGTGTTGGAGCGGACTTTCGACGAGGGACACGACGGGCTCGTGCTGGTCAAGGACATCCCGATGTACAGCCAGTGCGAGCATCACCTGGTGCCCTTTCATGGCGTGGCGCACGTCGGGTACATCCCGAACGAGGCCGGCCGGGTCACCGGGCTGTCGAAACTGGCCCGGCTGGTTGACCTCTACGCCAGACGCCCGCAGGTGCAGGAGAGGCTTACCTCGCAGGTTGCTGACGCGTTGGTGCGCCGGCTGCAACCGAGGGGGGTGATCGTGGTGATCGAGGCCGAGCACTTGTGCATGGCAATGCGCGGTGTCCGCAAGCCCGGGTCGACCACGACCACATCGGCGGTCCGGGGGTTGTTCAAGACCAGCGCCTCCTCCCGTAGCGAGGTGCTGCACCTGATGACGCGCAGGTGACCGTGCACCCGGCGCTGCCCGATCCTGGCCGCTGTGTGGTGATCGGCATCCTCAACGTCACCCCCGATTCCTTCAGCGATGGCGGGCGGTACCTGAACCACGACGACGCGGTGGCGCATGGCCTGGCGCTGCGCGATCAGGGGGCCGACCTGATTGACATCGGTGGCGAGTCCACCCGCCCGGGGGCGCAGCGCGTCGATGCGAGCACCGAGACCACCCGGGTGATACCGGTCCTGCGTGAGCTGACCGCCAGCGGCGTGCCGTGCAGTGTGGACACCACCCGCGCGGCGGTTGCCGATGCGGCCCTGGAGGCGGGCGCAATAATAATCAACGACGTCTCGGGCGGTCTGGCTGATCCCGCAATGGCTCCGGTGATGGCCCACGCCCGGGTGCCCTGGATCCTTATGCACTGGCGCGGGCACAGCGCGGAGATGAACGAGTTGGCCTGCTATCACGACGTGGTCGCTGAGGTGCGCGCCGAGCTGATGGCTCGGGTGGACGCCGCGGTGCTCGCCGGGGTGGACCCCGGTGCACTGGTGCTGGACCCTGGGCTCGGCTTCGCCAAGACAGCGGCACACAACTGGGCTCTGCTGGGCCACCTCGACGTGCTGACCGAGCTGGGGTTCCCAGTGCTCGTCGGGCCGTCCCGCAAGCGGTTCCTGGGCTCCCTGCTAGCTGGCAGAAACGGCCCAAACAGCCCAAATAGCACAGGTGGCGCTGGCCGGCCCCCCGACGGCAGGGACGCCGCTACTGCCGCAGTGTCCGCGCTGGCTGCGGCTGCCGGCGTCTGGGGAGTCCGGGTGCACGATGCCGCGGCCTCGCGGGATGCCATCGACGTCGCTGCGGCCTGGCTGGCTGGTGCTTCCTCCACCGTTGGCCTGACTGGAGGCCTGCGGTGAGCCAGGCGGCGTCCACCGACCGGATCACCCTCACCGGGTTGCGGGTGCATGGCCGGCACGGGGTGCATGAGCACGAGCGCGCGCACGGTCAGGAGTTCGTCGTCGACGTGACTGTCTGGCTGGATCTCGGTCGCGCCGCAGCCACTGATCAGCTGTCCGCGACGCTGGACTACGGCACGCTGGCCCGCCGCGCCGCCCAGATCGTCGGTGGGCAACCCTGCAACCTGATCGAGACGGTGGCCGCGCGGATCGCCAGTGACGTGCTGGTCGACCAGCGGGTACAGGCCGTCGAGGTCACGGTGCACAAGCCCGCCGCGCCCCTGGCCTTCCCCGTCACCGACGTAGCTGTGACGACCCGGCGCTCCCGCTCATGACGCTCTGGGGCAGTGTGGTGACTGTGGGATGAGTACGCAATGAGTACCGCGGTGTTGTCGATTGGTTCGAATGTGGGGGATCAGCTGGGCTACTTGCGCGGGTGTGTCGTGCTGTTGGGGAACGCGGTGCGTGCGGTCTCACCGGTGTACTCGACGGCGCCCTGGGGGGGCGTGGCGCAGGACGATTTCCTCAACGCCGTCTTGCTGGTCGAAGATCGGGACGCTGACCCGGAGGAGTGGCTACGCCGCGCGCAGTGTTGTGAGGCCGCCGCGCAGCGCACCCGCCACGTCCGGTGGGGACCGCGCACCCTCGACGTCGATGTGATCGAGGTGGGGCAGACCCGTCGGGACGATCCACACTTGACCTTGCCGCACCCCCTGGCCCATCAGCGTGCCTTCGTGCTGGTGCCCTGGCTGGACTTAGCCCCCGGCGCGGTGCTTGCTGGCCGTGGCACGGTGGCCGAATTGGTCGCCGCCCTGCCGGTTGCGCAGCGGCGCAGTGTGCGTCGCCGGGACGACCTGACGTTGGGGTCCCCGTGACCTTCACCCGAGCGCGTGATCTCCTCACCGCTGCCGCCGTCGCGACGGTGGCGGTGAACCTGCTGATGCGACTGTCCTATGGCGAGGTGCCTACGTTGCCGCAGCCGGCCGGAACCACCCTGCTCGCTTTCGCGATCGCCGAGGTGGTGTTGGGGAACACGTTGCGGGCGCGGATCCGCCAGGATCCGGGAACCCGGCCGGTGCAGGCGCTTACCGCAGCGAAGGCTGTCGTACTGGCCAAGGCGTCTTCGCTGGCCGGCGCCATCACCGGGGGAGCCTGGCTGGGGGTGCTCGGATACGTGCTGCCGCTGCGGTCCCAGCTGCTCTCCGCCGCCTCGGACACGGTGACCGCCTCGATTGGGGCGCTCTGCGCGGGAGCGCTGATAGCGGCCGCGCTGTGGTTGGAGCACTGCTGCAGGACCCCGGACGACCCTGAGGGCCCGGAGCCGGACGACGGTTGATCCGCCGCCAACAGGGCGAGCGGTACGGTATGCACCATGTTCGAGACCGGCGAGCATCCGTTGCTGGGGGGGAGCCGTCAGGCTCTGATGCTGAGCACTGTTGTCATGGCTGTGGTGGCTGTGGCCGTGCTCGCCCTGGGAATTCAGGACCCCCGCCTGCTGAGACTGGGGGTTGTCGCGGCGTTGTGGGCGGCGCTGCTCGGAGCCTTCGCCACGGCGCGGGTACGGCGCGAAACCAGCTCGTTGGTCGAGCATGCCGATCAGTTGCGGACGCTTGACCAGCGTGAACTAGAGGTTGAGCGCGAGCTTCGCGAACAGGCGCAGCGATCGCAGCGGCGAGAGATCATGGAGTTGCGTACCGAGCTGACGACCCTGCGGGCGAGCTTGGAGCAGCTGCTGGGCAGCAAGCCGCAGGTTGCGGCTGAGTCCGCCAACCTGTTCCCACAGTTCCGTTTCGGTGCGCAGGGCAGGCACGGTGCCCAGGGCCGCGAATGGTCAGGATCGAACCAGGCTCCCTCAACGGCGGCACAAGCACATCTGACGGTGAGGGATGTGCTGGCCGCCCACGGGGTGGCGTCACCTCCGGAGGGTGTGTTTCGGCACTCCGTGGGCGGCGTCGTACGGTGATGGTGCTTACAGAGCTGATCAACCGCGCTGCTCTGGGATAGTGCCTGGACGGATCACGTCAAGGTCGGTGGCGACGATCTTGATCTCGGCGTCGCGCAGGAACCGGCTGATCGCATCCGCCCCCGAGGAACCCAGCCGAGCCTCGATCACGATGCCCAGCTCTACCCGGCTGGCCGCCGACATCAGCCGAGCGACGGTACTTTCCAGACAGTCAACGAGATCATCGCTGCCGGGCTCGCTGAGGACAATCGCGACAGCCGCTGAAGAGTCAACTACCACCGCGCGGGCTGTCGGCGCGGTCACGTAGGCAGACCGTGGTCGTCGTAGCCGCGAATCTCCTCCGGAGCCCTCGGGTCGCGGACGGGCAGCAGCGCCACGTCGGACTGGAGCCGACGCAGCCGCACGCTCATCCGTGGGCCCCGCCGCGCGTGTTCTCTTACCAGGCGCTCATGGAGCGCAACCACGACGGCCTCGGTGAGGGACTCGCCAGTTGCGGCGGCCAGTTCTCGCGCGAGACGGGCCGCCTCGTCGCTCTTGATGCTCAACGCCATGGCAGAAGTACAGCGTCTTGATTACGACGAGCGGGAGCGACTGGTTGAATGGGCCGTGATCCAGTCGCGTCTCGCAGGCGTGGGCGGGTGGCAGCTGGTGGCGGTCTACGACATCTGTCACAGCAAGGGGGTGCACGTCCATCTGTTCAACCGCCAGGAAGAAGAGTTTACTGAGGTACGTCTGCGGTCGGTGACGTCCTATAAGGATGTTGAGGATGGTCTCGACTACGTGGTTGACCGTGTGCTCGAGCACTGCCAGGAGAACGAACGGAGGTCGGATCATGGCTACTAGAGAGCAACTACGTGCGCGGGCTGTGCCGGTCATCTCCCGGCTAGCCCGCTCCCGCGACTTCCGATCTGCGTTCGCGGAGCTCACCAATGAGCCGTATGAGCAGACGATCATCCTGGCACTTCCAGACGACACCGTGGGCTATGTACTTGATCGAATTCGAGAAGCCGGCGGGACGGCTGTACTGGTGCTGCTGACAGAACAAAGATTGCAGATCGCGGTGCTGCTTCCTGCGTCGCCTGCTCGCATCGCTGTTGCTGAGGAAGACGATACCGTGACACCGGTGCACGAGGACTGCCACGTCGACATGTTCTTTGACTACCTGGAAGATGTCGGCACGGCGGTCATCCAGAGAGTCGCCGCAAAGCTCGTCGACCAGGGTCCGCTTCAGCTCATTTAAGGCGCCCTCAAGCAGCGCCAGTGTGGGCTGCCACCTGACTCTGTCGTGCAAGTTCGACGCACGCGGCCGCAGATTCGCTTTCGTGTGTCAGGCTGAGCAGCCGCTACTAGACTGAACTTACTTGATCTTTGTGGGCGTGCGTGGCTGTGAGCTGCGGGTTTGATGTCGGCTGGGTCGGTGTTCGTGGCTACGTGCCGGCGAGGGTCAGGGGGATGGGAGCACCGATCAACTCGAAG
>JBATXM010000187.1:0-2772 GCA_049673305.1 Pseudonocardiaceae bacterium
CGCCTCGACCTCACGATCCTCGACACTGGTGTCCTGACTCACAGATGGTTCCCTTCCCGGCCGAGTGGTGATCACACCGACCGATCTTGGTCCATCCGTGGCTTACACACTTGTAATGACACGCCCGCGGCGCCGCCTGGAGGTCCCGCAGCACGAGGTCGGTCGCTGCGGCATGTCCGCCAGTAAGCCGGTGCACCGCGTTCTCGACCACGCTCGTGCCCAGCCACGGTGGCCACACACGGGCCAGCGCCATCTGACGGACGTCTTTCACTGACAAGTCACCGAGCATGATGGACAACCACGACCCGGCTCGACGGACATCTTCGGCCCTCAGGTCAGCCAGCCGCGACTCCTCCCACCGCACGGGCACGGGAACCTGCCCAGCCAGGCTGGCCGCAAGGGAGCCGCCGCTCGCGGCGACGACGGTCACTGGGGCAGGTGGTGTGCCCTGAGCCGCGAGATCCTGTCGCACCCGGACCAGTGCGGTGACAAACCACGTCGCCACGGGTGCATCGCTGTTGTCCAAGGCAACGACGGCGTTCCACGGGTGCCCCTTGACCCGGTTGAGGCTCTCCCGCAGGTCCGCTAGCAGCGCGCCCACCAGAAGGTCATCCACGCTGGCTCGGACCGCGACGTTGTTGCTCTGCGCCTGAACACTCAGCTGGACAAGCGCTCGGACCGGGTCCTGGTTGAGTCCCTGGTCCCGATGCCCGAACCACTCCAGGGCGCCCTTCCAGCTCAAGCGGGTCAGCAAGCGGGTTCCCGGCAGTTTATTGACGATCATTTGTGCGACTGCCTTCACGAATTCCGGCACAAAGACCCCGCCATCCGGCACCAGAACATTCGCGACGGCCGCCGCCGAAGCCGCCACCCAGTTGCCGACGAGCTTGATCACAGCGTCACGGTCCCGATAGGCATTCAACCGCTGGCACATCACCTCCACGGCATGTCCCGGACCGGGGGCTTGGACCGGTGCGGACATCGCGATGTGCGCCAGCACTACCCGGTTGAATGACACCTTGTACCCGGGTACGTCGGCGCTGAGGCCCAGCATCACCGCCGCGAGCAGCGGCCGCGTCGAGCCCGCTTGGTCATCCGGGAGAGCCAGCGGGTTCACTAGGACCGTCGGCGTCCGTTTCTCCCACCTTTGTCCTGTGCGGCGCAGCAGCTCCGAGCGCCCCGACCCGCCGGACCCCTCCAGTACCAGGACCGGACGCCCACTATCCGGCGCCACCTGGGGGCCGCCGTCGACCTTCACCAACTGATCCAGGAACGAGATCAGATCCGATCGCCCGGCGAAGTTCACGCTGCCCTCCGAACAACTCTGATCCCCGACCGGGGAAGACCGATCGTTGCCCACACGATGGCCATGAGCTACACCTCCCGCGAGCCGATGGCCTCAGGTTCTCATCGGGAACCCTTCACCTCAGGTGACACGCAGAGTGTCATAAAAACTCGAAAGAGTCGGCTTTTTTCACCTTTTTGGAGTATCATTACCATGAGTTATGCTAACTTTTGGTAGTTGTTCGGTGGAACAAGCTTTTGGGTGTACTACTGTCGTTAACGTGGATGATCGCGGTCGTGGTCAGGCCTACCAGCCGCTGAGCTTGGCGCGGCTCGGTGCTCTGCTGGCCGGGGCCGATGAGTCACGACAGTGGCGGTTGATCGCGGATTGCGCGGATCGATGCGTTGGTCCACGCACCTGTCTCGTTCCGGCGGCGGGGAGTGTACGTGGCCGCTCAGGAGTTGGGGGTCGCGTGAGTGCCAATGATCCACTGCTCGATCGGGCCATCATCGAGCATGCCTTCTATCGGCTCGGCGACCGGTTGGCCCGCCGAGGCATTGTTTATGTCGCGCCGGGCGGTAACGCTGCTGTTCCTCGGGTGTTCGACCCCCCGGGCTCAATGCCATGAAGAGAAAGGCGGGGAACCTGGCGAGTCTGTGGTAATGGCCACCTGCCTGACGTCGCGGGTGCCGCCGCGTACTCAGCCGATCACCGGCGACTGGGGCTGGCCGATGACACCACACCCTCCTCATGATCGTTGTTTGGGAAGGTTCAGCCGCGTTCAGCGCGGCTGAACCTTCCCAAACAACGATCTATGGATCATCCGGTGGAGAAACACCCTCGTGGGTACCTGGGCGGTATCCACGAGGGGGCTCAGCATGTGCGGCTGCACGCTGTTCTGACGCCGTCAACAACTCTGTTCTCCCAGGCCAGTTCCTTAACTGAGTGCCATTGACCCCGGGCTGCGGGTGTCGGTCGCATCCCTGGAGCATCTGTTGGCGATGAAGGTTTTCGCTGCCCTACGGCGTGACAGCGACGACGTCCGCTTCCTCGTCAAACATCTGAGCCTGTCTACCGTCGAAGACGTGCTGGCGCTGTGCAGGAGGTCTTCCCTGACGAGGAAACGCCAGCGCGCGCCCACCCGCCCTGTCATCGGTCCCCTTTGCGCCCGTGACCTGCCGATTCGTACCGCAGCGGGTTACCGGCGACAGCGATGATCCTTTTCGCATTTCTGCCGCGCCGGGCCCATGAGTACACCGGGTACGTATCACGGTCGTTCCAAGATCGTGTTTATAGTTGTGGTGGTCACGTCTCCGTGTTCCGGGCATCTCGGCACAGGACTTCGGCGACGTTGCTGGCCACCTGGTGTGGCGCGATACGGGCCGCTGCCCGCTCTGGCGCTCAACCGCTCCGCCCCCGCCGTCCCACGGGGAGGTGGGGATCTGCTGCGGAGGTGCCACAGGTGGCAACTTGGGGTGTGGAATTGC
>JBATXM010000188.1:0-1544 GCA_049673305.1 Pseudonocardiaceae bacterium
CGAGTTGATCGGTGCTCCCATCCCCCTGACCCTCGCCGGCACGTAGCCACGAACACCGACCCAGCCGACATCAAACCCGCAGCTCACAGCCACGCACGCCCACAAAGATCAAGTAAGTTCAGCTTAATGGTGAGGATGGACCGGTTAGGCGAAAGATTCTACGAGGAGTTCGTTCGTGTGGGTGGCGGCGTGCACGGGGATCCAGTGGCTGACGCCGGTGGTCTTCTCGTAGCGCCATGTGCCTCCGAGGTACTTCTCGGAGCCGGTCATCTGTTGCTCGCCGAGCGCGGGATCGCCATCGCTCCAGACGCCTAGCACCGGGCAGGTGATCGTGGACATTCCGAAGTTGACCTGGTTGAGGGCGAAGATTTCTGGGGATAGGTTCGCGCGGTACCAGCTCAGGCCCGCGGTGAGGGCGCCGGGCCGCTCGAGGTCGGTGAGCTGCCGATCGAGGTCAATGTCGTCGTCACGGAGGCGGCCGTCATGGATCCATTGCCGGTACCAACTCCAGTCGTTGGCTGGCATCTGTTCCTCGGCGACCCCGAGAAACTGGAACCACAGCACATACCAGGACAGTTGCTTCTGCGTGAACCCCGCTCCGAAGACAGCGTCGGGATGTCCGACCGACAGGACCGCCAGCCTGTTCACCCTCTCGGGCACGGTGCCAGCCAGGAGCCAACCGAGCAGTGCGCCCCAGTCGTGGCCGGCAACGGAGACGCTGTCGATGTCGAGGTAGTCGAGGAGGCCGATGATGTCGTGGATGATGAGGGGGAGGGCGTAGTCCTCGATGCGGTCGGGTTTGCTGCTGTCGCCGAAGCCGCGCAGATCGGGAGCGATGACCCGGTGTCCGGTCTTGAGGAGAGCGTGGATCTGGTGGCGCCACATGGTCGCTCGGTCCGGGAAACCGTGCAGCAGTAGGACCGGGGAGCCTTCGCCGGCGTCGATGACGTTGAGCGTCATCTCGTCGAGCTCGACCTTTGTGGACACGAACGCGGAGGTGTCGTTGTCATCGGGCAGCATTTGTCTTCTTCGGAAAGCAACATTAGTGGACTAAAAACCAACGCGATAGTCGGTGAGCGGTCCCATGGTGGTGGTCGTTGTGCCGTCGGGTGCCGGTCCGGTTCCTAGCGGATGCGCAGTGTGAGTAGAGGGGAACCGCTTGGGTTGGTTGTTGTTGTTGCTGTGCAGGTCGGGGTTTTGTCCGATGACGTGACCATAGTTCCGGTGGGTGTGGTGCGGTTCATGGCCCGTCAGCTTAGCGTTGATCCGGGTGGGCTGCGGTTTTGGCGTGTCTGGCCGGCATGGTGGTGGCTGGATTGCGCTTTGTGCCACCATGGAAATGAGGGGTGTTTGTTTATCCTGCGCTACTGGCCCTGGCTGCTGTGTCGTGCATACGTGTGATGGCGTGATGGCTACCGACTAGTACTACAGAGCTAGATCATTAGTGTTTGGAGGCGGAGGTGACGTCGGACGTGGGCTCGGCGGGCTTGGGCTTGGTGGTGACGGCGCCAGGTTGACCAGTGCAGGCCGTGGGTGATGGTGTG
>JBATXM010000189.1:0-16816 GCA_049673305.1 Pseudonocardiaceae bacterium
ACACCCACACCGGGTACCGGCATCTCGTCGCAGTGGAGGTTGTTCCCCTGCATCGGCGCTCCGGGCGGTACCCGGCGTTGTGCGGTGAGGTCCTCGCTGACGGCCGTCTCACCTTGTCGGGCTGCGCAAGCTGCGTGAGCTGCGCGCTGCATGCCCGAGGCCAACCACGGCGCCTCGCCCGGGCCCGCGCTCTGATCACGAAAGTACGGGGCCGATGGCGAAACACAGACTGACGACACCGAAGACCCGAGGACCCCTGCACCGCAGTGTGGACCGAACTGTGGACATGCTCGACGTGCGCACCGGCGTGATCCACCTCGTGACCTCCGCCGCCGCGGCGGCGGGCGCTGACCACGCGGGTCGCTTCCCCGCCGTGTGCGGGGCGGAGGTGATGCGCGCCGATGACCTCACCGATCCTGGTTTTCGTCGCTACTGCTGGTCATGCCGCTCCCTCATCCCGAGACAACGATCGAGGGACACCCGGTGAGCACCGTCAACCCCCAGCCGTACATGGATCGCCTCACCGCGGCCATCAAGCAACTCAACGCCGCGCGTCCCCTCTCGCGGCAGCTCATCGCGCTGGCCGAGGAAGCATTCATGATGACCAATGAGGAGCTGGTCGACCAACTGCTGGCGTTGGCCGACTGAGCGCGGGCGCTGCCATGAGGCCCACGATCACCGTCCGCTTCCCCCTGCGGCAAGTCGCCTGGTTCGACGCCATGGCCAGCGTCGACACCACCATATGGAGCTGCCGGATCTGCGGGAAGGCAGGACGAGAACAACACCACAAGCGACCAGCGACGCCCTCGCCCACTTGGCCTGTGACCACGGCGGCGTGGCGGAGCACCCAGCATCGGGGTAGGACACCCCGATGAGACCCGGCCGGCCGCCGGTTGGGCCCCATCAGCCCTATCCCCCGTGCGACGCTCCCGGCGACCGGCCGGGTCGGTCGTCATCACGAGGGCGGAAGGGGATCAGTGAGCCAGCCAGATGTCAGCACCCGATTCTTCGGGCCACGATGGGACGCGCCGCGCGTTGACAACGCCACCCACGTTCCCACCCCGGTCGGTGAGCGCTGCCTGCACTGCGAGGAGCCGATCGAGGCGGTCGATCGCGGGCTGCTGATGACCGTGGTCGGCACGGACGACGCCGGGAACTGGACCACCGAGAGCCGGCCGGCGCACCTGGAATGCGACCTGCGGTCCACCCTCAGCCACCCTCTACCGACAGCGCCCCTGCTACGCGCGGCGCAGGGCCGGTGTCCACTGTGAGCACCGTTGTCCCGCACCGCTTCGATCTCGGCCGTGTACTCCTGGATCTTGGCGTCGCGCGTGATGATAAGCCAGCCGAGAGCCGTGACTTGGGGAATCCAGACCGGGTCCTTGACTGCGGTGCTGGTGATCGGGCACGGCTGGCGCTGCTGCTTGAGCACCACTCCCCCACGATCGCCGGGGTAGGTCGCATCGGGCCGTAGCCCTGCGATTTGGTGAGCTAGGCCGAGCACGTCGGCATCGAAGTAGAAGCGGACGGTGGCGGGCTTGTAGCGCCGCCCGGGAACGGCCGGCTTGACCGGCACGGTTCAGCCGGCCGCTCGAAGCGAGGTCTCGAACGCGAGCGCCCAGCGGACTTGATCCACGGTCAGCCCGAAGTCGTCGGCGATGTCGTCGTGGTCTTCGCCTGCGTCGTCGTGCTCCCAGATGGCGCTCGTGCTGACGCCGCCAACCGCCGGGCGGCCGTGGCGCAGATCCGGGTCGATGTGAACTGGCGATGCCTCGTCATCATGAGGGCGCCATCCAGCGGCGAGGTCACCTTCCCAGGTGACTCGCTGCAGGAACGCATCCGACGGCGGCAGCAGGAGAAGCTGACCGTGGACTGGCGCGACGAGCCAGAAGTCAGGATCGAGACCAGCCTGCTCCTGGGCTTCGAGCACGAGCTGACGACCGGCGATGTACGGCCGACGATCGGCCAGCGGGTAAGGGATCTCGTAGCGGTCCCGAAGGAGGTCGATGAACGCGCGGAGCTCGGCCATCGGGATGCCACTGCTCCGGTAGCTGCGCAGCAGCCCCGCCTCGATGAACTCAGCCCAGGTGACTGGAGGCCGCCCACCGCGCGGTTCAGGCCGGATCACCGGCTGGTAGGTCTTGCCGCGCCGCTCACCGCCTTGGAGCCAGTAGTTGAGCGTGTTTTGCGGCACACGAAGCAGTCGGGCCGCCTCGGCCTCGGAGTACATCTCTCGATCAAGCACGCTCACGGACACAGGGTCAGTTTGTCACCCGCGGTGGGAGGTCAGGGGCGAAGCGCGCCGGGCGGATCGGCCGCGTTCACCATGTCCGCGCGTCACCCCGCACCGAACTCACGTCATGTGGGGGTAGGTGTGCTCGGTGGGTGGGGTGAAGGTTTCCTTGATGGTGCGGGGGCTGGTCCAGCGCAGTAGGTTGATCAGTGAGCCGGCTTTGTCGTTGGTGCCCGAGGCGCGGGAGCCGCCGAAGGGCTGGCGGCCCACGACCGCCCCGGTGGGCTTGTCGTTGACATAAAAGTTGCCGGCAGCGAAGCGCAGCGCCGCCTGGGCTTGCGCCACCGCAGCGCGGTCGGTGGCGAACACCGCGCCGGTCAGCGCGTACGGGCTGGTGGAGTCGACCAGATCGAGGATCGCGGCGTAGTCGGAGTCGGAGTAGACGTGCACCGCGAGGATCGGCCCGAAGTACTCCGTCGCGAACACCTCGTGCTTGGGGTCAGCGCCGAGGAGCACCGTGGGCTGCACGAACCACCCCACCGAGTCGTCACAGCCGCCGCCGGCGAGCACCTCGATCGACGGGTCGGTGGCGATCCGGGCCAGCAGGTCGCGGTGCTTGGCGAAAGCGCGGGCGTCGATCACCGCGCCGCCGAAGTTCGACAGGTCGGCGACGTCGCCGTAGCTGATCGTCCGGGTGGTGTCGGCGAGCTGCTCGCGCAGGCCGCCGTCCCACAGTGACTGGGCGAGGTACGCCCGGGAGAGCGCGGAGCACTTCTGGCCCTGGTACTCGAACGCCCCGCGCACCAGCGCGGTGCTCACCGCCGCCGGGTCCGCCGAGGGGTGCGCCACCAGGAAGTCCTTGCCGCCGGTCTCCCCCACGATGCGCGGGTAGCCGCGGTAGCTGTCCAGGTGCTCAGCGATGGTGCGCCAGAGCTGCTTGAAGGTCGTGGTGGACCCGGTGAAGTGCAGCCCGGCGAAGTCCCGGTCGGCCAGCGCCACCTCGCTGACCGCCGCTCCGTCGCCGGTCACCAGGTTGATCACCCCGGGCGGCAGCCCGGCGGCCTCCAGCAGCCGCATGGTGTGGTGCGCGGCGAGTTGCTGGGTAGGAGTGGGCTTCCACACCACAGTGTTGCCCATCAGCGCGGGCGCGGTGGGCAGGTTGGCGGCGATCGCGGTGAAGTTGAACGGGGTGATCGCGGTGACGAACCCCTCCAGCGGGCGGTACTCCAGGCGGTTCCACTCCCCCGGTGCCGAGCTCGGCTGCTCGGCCAGGATCCGGCGGGCGTAGTGCACGTTGAAGCGCCAGAAGTCGATCAGCTCGCAGGCCGCGTCGATCTCGGCCTGCTGCACCGACTTGGACTGGCCGAGCATGGTGGCGGCGTTGAGCGTGTCGCGCCACGGGCCGGCGGCGAGGTCCGCGGCGCGCAGCAGGATCGCGGCGCGCTCGTCGAAGGGCAGCTCACGCCAGGCCGGGGCGGCCCGCGTCGCGGCGCGGACGGCATCGGCGACGTCGCAGGCGCTGGCCTGCGCACTGGTGCCCAGCACGTGGGCGTGCCGGTGCGGGGCGACCACGTCAAATGGCTCCCCACCGGCCATCCGCTGGGCACCACCGATGGTCATGGTCAGCTCAGCCCGCTGGGCGGCCATCGCGGCGAGTGCGCGGGTGAGCGAATCGCGTTCCGGACTTCCCGGCGGGTAGCCCCGCACCGGTTCATTGCGCGGGGCCGGCGCGGACGTGATCGCGTCCATCAGGACCTCCTGATCTGCTCTGGCCCGATCTGTCCTGGCCCGATCTGTCCTGGCCCAACCTGTCCTCCTCAGAGCAGTTCGAGCAGGAAAGGGATCTCCTGGGTGGCGTACCAGGCCATAGCATGGTCCTCCGCTTCGCCGAGCGCGAACTCGGCGTCTGGATCACCGAGGTCAGCGGCGTCCACCACCGCCACCGCAGCGCGCACCGCATTTTCCGCCTCGGCCACGTCAACGTGCACGGCGGCGACCACCGACGCCGGTACCGCGCCGGTGACCGTGACGGCGGCGTCATCGAGATCGGGGCGCAACCGCACCCGTTCGACGTCGGCGGCCACCACGACCCGGCGGGGAAGCGCCGCCGGGTCACCGTCCAGCTCAGCGGCCAGCAGCCGCAGCGAGGCCCGGGCCGCCTCGTTCAGCGCCGCGTACTCCAGCTCCTCGGCGTCCCCCACAGCGTAGGACTCGCGAAGCATCGGGGTGAGCGCGAAGGCGGTGCCGGAGACGGGGAGCAGCTCCCCGGACTCGACGAGCACCCGCAGCATGGCGAGTGTGGCGGGAATGTAGACCCTCATCGTCATTCAACGTCGCCAGCGCGGCTGTGGTGGTGTGGTGTGAAGGGGCTCACAAGCGCCACCAGATACCGAAGTAAGCCGGTTGGGCGCACATCACCACTCATGTCGGGGACAGTCGCCGACAACACCTCTGATACCCCCCCACATCGCGCATACTTGCCGGGCACCGGATCGTTGCCCCTTCCTCCGATCCGGCCGCCCACGGTCCCTGGCGCCACTGCCATGGACCATCCCATTACGGCGTTTTCGGCCCCGCCGTTGATCGGTCACGCGCGCCCGCGTGGCCCTGAGACGTTGGAGGGCCCGTTGACCATGAGCGTCGCCGAGTCATGTCCCCCGCGACCGTACCGGCCGGTGCTGTGTCGGTTGGTGGACATCTTGCCGGCAGCGGCGCCAGCCACCGTCACCCCACCGTTGCCCACGGCGCTACCGGTGCCCGACCCCACCGCGCCCGTCCTCGCTGAGCGGGTGCTGCGGGCCGCGGTGGAGATCCTCGGCGGCCGGCGCCCGGCGCGGCAACTGTCCGCGATGCTGCCCCCCGAGCTGCTGGCATACCTGGTATCGCTCCAGCACACGGCGGTGCACCTGGAACCGAGGATGCGCAAGGTGCTCGCCCAGCAGCACACGTGCGGCACGCTGGAGGCGGTCGCGCTGGTGACGCTGAACACCGGCATGCGGGCGCTGGCCGCCCGCTTCGACCAGCAGGTGGACGGTCACGGCAGCCGGTGGCGGTGCACGGCGTTGCAGCTGCAGCTCACCACCGGGGACCTGGCAACCCGCCGAGCTCGTCGGCCATGACACGTCAGTACTCGGTGACCCGTCCGTGGTCGACGTTGATGTGCCGGTTTATCGGTACCGCGTCGAGCATCCGGCGGTCGTGGGTGACCAGCAGCAAGGTGCCCGGGTACGTCTTCAGCGCCGACTCGAGCTGCTCAATGGCGGGCAGGTCGAGGTGGTTGGTCGGCTCGTCAAGGACCAGCAGGTTCACTCCTCGGGCCTGCAGCAGGGCGAGCGCGGCCCGGGTGCGCTCGCCGGGCGACAGCGTCACCGCGCGCCGCAGAACGTGCCCAGCGCGCAGCCCGAACTTCGCCAGCAGGGTCCGTGCGTCCGCCGGCACCAAGCCCGACGCGGCGCCGAAAGCGTCAAGCAGCGACTGCTCGCCGAGGAACAGGCCACGGACTTGGTCGATCTCACCGACGACCACGCTGGGCCCCAACCAGGCACTGCCCGCATCCAGCGGCAACCGACCGAGCAACGCACCCAGCAGCGTCGATTTTCCCGAGCCGTTGGCCCCGGTGATGGCCACCCGCTCGGCCCAGTCGATCTGCAGGTCGACCGGGCCGAGTGTGAAGGCGCCACGGCGGGCCACCGCACCGCGCAACACCGCCACCACCGCCCCGGCGCGTGGCGCGACGGTGATCTCCATCCGCAGCTCCCACTCCTTGCGCGGCTCGTCGACCACCGGCAGGCGCTCCAGCAGCCGGTCGGTCTGGCGCGCCTTAGCGGCCTGCTTCTCACTCGACTCGACGTGAGCGGCGCGGATGAACTTGTCGTTGTCCCTGGCCTTGCGCCGGGCGTCGCGCACGCCCTTGTCCGCCCACGCTCGCTGGGTCCGGGCCCGCTCCTGGAGCGCCGAGCGGGTTTCGGCATACTCCTCGAACTCCGACCGGGCGTGCCGGCGGATCACCTCGCGCTCCTCCAGGTACCCGGCGTACCCGCCGCCGTAGTGACGTACCTGCTGCTGGGCGAGGTCCAGCTCGAGCACCCGGTGCACGGACCGGGCCAGAAACTCCCGGTCGTGGCTGACCAGGACCGTACCGGCCCGCAAGCCAGCGACGAACTCCTCCAACCGGCGCAGACCATCAAGGTCGAGATCATTGGTCGGCTCATCCAGCAGGAAGATGTCATACCGGCTCAGCAGCAGCGACGCCATCCCGGCCCGGGCGGCCTGCCCGCCGGACAGTGCGGTCATCGGCTGGTCGAGGTCCACCGCCAACCCGAGGTCCGCGGCGACCTGCTCGGCCCGCTCCGCCAGATCCGCGCCGCCCAGGCTCAGCCACTCATCCAAGGCTGTGGCGTACACGTCGTCCACCCCCGGGACACCGGCGGCCAACTGGGCGGCGGAACGGTCCAGATCACGTTGCGCGGCCGCGACACCGGTACGCCGGGCCAGGAAGGCGCGCACCGTCTCGCCCGGGCGGCGTTCGGGTTCCTGAGGCAGGTACCCGACTGTCGCCGTCGACGGATGCAGCTGGACGCCACCGTGCTCCGGGGACTCCAAGCCCGCGAGAACACGCAACAACGTCGACTTGCCAGCACCGTTGGCCCCGACCAGCCCGATGACGTCACCCGGCGCCACGACGAGATCCAGTCCAGCGAACAAGAGCTGATCACCATAACCCGCGGCCAGCTCCTTGGCGATCAGCGTGGCGCTCATAAGCAGGCAATGATAATCGACGTCAACCAGCTCACCCGCCCAGCAGTGCCCACGATCGCCTCAAGATCATGATATGAGTGTGAACCGACCGTGCGCGCCACAGATCGCTGTTCGGAGCCGAATAGCGATCGGGAAGTCGTCAGCCGATATCTGCGTTGGCTGATGAGCTGCCCGTGCACGGGCCTGATCTGCTCGCCCAAGCCGATCAGACACGACACATGATGGATCGGACTGTCGCCGAACGCACGGTCACGTCCACGCAGGTTGACAGAATTGATCACATGGTGCGGTTGCACGCACACGCGTGCGTGACAATGCCGCCCTTGGTGATGCTTCGTCATGCTTCGATATTTCTTGGGTACGGCAAGAAGATCTTCGCTGCTATACCCGAAAAATACTCCAACCGTCGATCTGTCAGTCAGTACCGAGCGGCGCTGGCCGAGTCCCGCCAAACCATCGGCGCTATGTGACCGCTCAGCGTTCCGTCAGGTATCGCTCAAGGTCTTCCACCTTCGTCGTTAAACCGCTGGTGACGCCTGCTCTGATATCGGCCTTCAATACCATACTGACCCGATTGGCCTTCTGCGCCACGGCTTCCACTGCCCGCTTGACGACGGCCATTACCTCATCCCATTCACCTTCAATACTCGTGAACATTGCATCGGTGTGGTTGGGCAGACCGCTTGCCCGAACGACTCGCACCGCATCGGCTACCAGTTCTCCCACATCTTCACCAGCACCGAGCGGGGTAACCGAGAAAGCGACAATCATGATCAGCACCTTTCTGTCAGTGTCTCGCTGAACACCCTAGGGGTGCGGAGCGACGTGATAGGGGTGCCAAGACGGGCCCGCCGCGTGACGCTAGACTGTGCGCATGAACGGAGCCCTCCTGCTCCTTATCGAGCCGTGCCGAGGCAAGAGCAACAGCACGGCGGCCCCTCGCATGCGGGGGGCTTTTTCATGTCCTTCATATCTGCGGTTGCTCGTGCAAGCCGTCGACCGACGAGACAACCGAGGTGACGACCATGGTGGATGAAGACTTCGACCCTCGCGCCATCGACGAGCGCTGGCAGCGGGTGTGGCGCGAGGAGCGGTCGTGGGAGGTATCCAACACCGCACCCGCAGCCAAGAGCGCGTACGTACTTGAAATGCTGCCCTACGCCAGCGGCGAGCCTCACGTCGGACACCCCAAGAACTACGCTGTAGGAGATGCGGTCGCTCACTTTCTGCGACGACGCGGCTACTATGTGTTGCATCCGATGGGATATGACGCCTTCGGTCTTCCTGCCGAGAACCACGCGATCCGCACCGGGAAGCATCCGCGCGTCTCGACGGACGAATCCATCGCGTCGTTCCGCGAGCAGTTCAAGCAGTGGGGAATCTCGATCGACTGGACCCGCGAGGTCAGCACACATCTCCCTGACTACTACCGTTGGACTCAGTGGATCTTCCTCCAGCTGTTCAACGCCGGACTGGCCCCCGCACGTGAAACTGATGCAACAGAACTGGATCGGCCGCTCGGAGGGCTCGACAATCCGCTTCTCTGCACGAGAGGCCGACATCGAAGTGTTCACGACGCGACCGGACACCGTGTTCGGCGCGACGTACCTGGTGCTGGCCCCGGAGCATCCACTCGTCGACAAGATCGTCGCGGACGCGTGGCCGTCCAAGGTTGACAGTCGGTGGACGGGCGACGCGGCGACACCGGCCGAGGCGGTCGCCGCCTACCGCATGGCCACGGGAATCAAGTCCGAGCTGGACCGCCAGGAGAGCACGGACAAGACCGGCGTGTTCACCGGCGGCTATGCCACCAACCCCGCGAACGGCGAGCAGATCCCCGTGTTCATCGCCGACTATGTGCTGATGGGGTACGGCACGGGCGCGATCATGGCCGTGCCGGGCCAGGACCAGCGCGACTGGGACTTTGCCACCGTCTTCGGCCTGCCGATCATTCGGACTGTCGAGCCAAACGAGGGGTTCGACGGCGAGGCGTACAACGGCGAGGGGCCAGCGATCAATTCTTGCCAAGAAAATGGGCTCAGTCTGAACGGCATGGGTGTCGCCGAAGCCAAGAAAACAATCATCGCATGGCTGGAGCGCCACGATCACGGGAACGCCACGGTGCAGTACAAGCTGCGTGACTGGTTGCTGTCTCGACAGCGGTACTGGGGATGCCCGATCCCGATCGTCTACTGCGACTCATGTGGCCTGGCGCCGGTGCCTGAGGAGCAGTTGCCGGTGCGGCTCCCGGACATTGAGGACTACATGCCCAAGGGCAAGTCTCCGCTGGCCGCCGCTGAAGACTGGGTGGTGACACACTGCCCGCGCTGCGGCGGACCCGCCCGGCGGGAGACCGACACGATGGACACCTTCGTGGACTCGTCCTGGTACTACCTGCGCTACTGCGATCCGAAGAATGAGCAAGCAGCGTGGGGCCTGCCCGCAGTTCGTCGCTGGATGCCGATCAACCAGTACATCGGTGGCATTGAGCACGCGATCTTGCACCTGCTGTACTCGCGGTTCCTGTGCAGGGCGCTGGCCGATCTCGGACACCTGCCGGTGCAGGAACCGTTTGCTGCCTTGTTCACCCAGGGAATGATCACCAAGAATGGCGCCAAGATGTCGAAGTCCAAGGGGAACGTGGTGTCCCCTCGGACGATCATCGAGAAGTACGGTGCCGACACGGCACGGTGCTACGTCCTGTTCGTGGGACCGCCCGAACAAGGTGCCGACTGGTCGGACACGGGCGTCGAGGGCGTGTATCGCTTTCTGCGGCGGCTGTCACGATTCACGACTCAGGTAGCAACCTCCGACCTCGCCACTATTGGCGGCCCGACTGACCCTGAACGGGATATCGCACTGCGGCGGAAGGTCGCGTGGGCGGTCAAGAAGGTGACCGACGACATGTCAGGTCGGTTCGCCTTCAACACCGCAATCGCCGCGTTGATGGAGTTGACCAACGAATGCAGCAAAGCGCTGCAAGACGGCATCGACCGCGACGTGGTGAAGTTCGCTTTGAGCACAGCTGCCTCGCTGTTGCTGCCCTTCGCGCCGCACATCGCCAGTGAATGCTACTACCAGCTCACGGGCGAGCACGTGTGGAAGCAGCCGTGGCCCGAGCCCGACGAAGCCCTGTTGTGGAGCGAGACGGTCGAGCTGGCCTGTCAGATCAACGGCAAGGTTCGCGGCCGTATCAACGTTGCCCAGGAGGCATCCGACGACGCCATCCGTGAAGCAGCGCTTCGGCTGGATGAGGTTCAGCAGGCGGTTGCCGGTCGCTCGATCAAGCGAGTGGTCGTGGTACCGGGCCGGTTGGTGAACATCGTCGTGGGATGAGTCGCGGCCTTGCCAGACGCCGACCCCGCAACCTGGCAACGCCCCTGGACCGGCTGCGGGCATAAGCTAGGCGCCACCAGCGCGGCGGCGGCCTCTGAATTGGCAGAATCGTCCCGAGACGAGATAACGAAACTCTGGAGATGGCGTGCTCGACCTTGACCTGATCTTGGACCACACCGATGACGTCGCCAAGCGGCTGGCGACGAAGGGCCTCGATCCAGCGAAGGTGTACAGCGCGCGGGACTCCGTGGTCCACCGCCGCCAGGTACGAACGAAGCTGGACGAGCTGCGCTCACGAATGAACCAGCGCTCGAAGGAGATGGGCCGGCTCGTCGCGGCCAAGGATCCCGCCGCCGACGTCTTGCGCACGGAGCTGACCGAACTCAAAAGACACATTGCGGAACTGGAAGAAGAGCACCGTGAGGCCGACGAGGCGTCCCTGAGCCTGCTACTGGAACTGCCGAACCTGCCCGACCCGCAGGCCCCGGTCGGCGATGACGAGTCCGCGAACGTCGTGCTCCGCCACGGCGGCCCCGAAGCGGTCCCACAGCCGGATCTACGCCCGCACTGGGAGGTGGCAAGCGATCTCGGCATCTTCGACCCCGAGCGGGCGGCCAAGCTCAGCGGTTCGGGCTTCGCGCTCCTTCGCGGCGACGGTGCCCGGCTGCTGCGGGCACTCGTCTCCTTCGGCCTGGACCTGCACCGGCCCACCTACGAAGAGCTGATCGTCCCACACCTGGTCCGCCGACCGATCATGGTGGGCACCGGTCATCTCCCGAAATTCGCCGACGACGCATACTCCACCACCCTTGATGACTTCTGGGCCGTACCCACCGGCGAAGTACCGCTCACCGCCCTGCACCGGGACGAGATCCTCAATCCGGAGGATCTCCCGCGCCGGTACATGACCTACACATCCTGCTTCCGCCGCGAGGCGGGAAGCGCGGGCAAGGACACCAGGGGCATGCAGCGGCTGCACGAGTTCCACAAGGTGGAGCTGGTGCGCCTGTGCCTACCCGACACCGTCGAGCAGGAGTTCCAGGAACTTCTGGCCGACGCTGAGCGCACACTGCAGGAGCTGCGCCTTCCCTACCGGGTTGTCGACCTCGCCACCGGAGACTTGACCTTCGCCTCCACCCGCATCTTCGACCTGGAGGTGTACTCGCCCGGCGTGGACCGCTGGCTGGAAGTGTCCTCAGTCGGCAACTTCACCGACTTCCAAGCCCGCCGCAGCAACATCCGATTCCGCACCGAGACCGGAACCCGGCCAGTGTGCACTCTCAACGGCTCCGCCGTTGCCACCCCGCGACTCTGGGCGGCAATCGTCGAACACGGCCAACTCCCCGACGGGAGGGTCAGGGTCCCGGAAGTGCTCCAGCCCTATCTCGGCAAAGACGTACTCGACTTCCTCCCGCCGCAGGGCCAGCGTCGGGGTCCCAGCTGAGCATTGACTTTCCGAGTGACCCCTAGCGGAGACTGCGAGCCATGAGTTCTGACGACACGACCAACACCAATCAGTACCGCTACTCGGCGGCTTTGGCGCGCGGCATCGAGTCGAAGTGGCAGCGGGTCTGGGCCGAGGGTGGCGCATTCGACGTTGCTAATCCGGTCGGTAAGCTGTCCGGCGGCGCACTGAAGCCGCGCGAGCGCAAATTCTATGTTCTTGACATGTTCCCGTACCCGTCTGGTGTCGGTCTGCACGTGGGACACCCGCTTGGTTTCATCGGCTCCGATGTTTACGCGCGCTTCCTGCGGATGAAGGGGCATACCGTCCTGCACCCCTTCGGATTCGACGCGTTCGGCCTGCCGGCCGAGCAGTACGCCATCGAGACTGGCCAGCACCCGGCCATCACGACAACGCAGAACATCGACAACATGCGGCGCCAGCTCAAGCGCTTGGGCCTCGCGCACGATCCCCGCCGGGAGATCTCGACAGCGGACCCAGCGTACTACCGCTGGACTCAGTGGATCTTTCTCCAGATCTTCAACTCCTGGTGTGACCCAGCGACCGGACGCGCCCGGCCCATCGCGGACCTGATCGGGGAGTTCGAGGCCGGTATTCGGGAACCGGTCTCGTCGGCGAACCCGACCAACCTGCCCTGGTGCGAGCTGGACGCGACGGCCCGGCGCCACGTTGTCAACTCGTACCGGCTGGCCTACTTGGAGGAGGCGCCGGTCAACTGGTGTCCCGGTTTGGGCACGGTCCTGGCGAATGAGGAAGTCACCACGGACGGGCGCTCCGACATCGGAAACTATCCGGTGTACCGACGTCGAATGCGGCAGTGGATGTTGCGGATCACCGCGTTCGCCGACCGGCTGTTGGCGGATCTGGAGCCGCTTGACTGGCCGGATTCGTTGAAGCTGATGCAACACAACTGGATCGGCCGCGGCGAGGGCGCCGAGGTGTCCTTCACCGCGCGAACCCCGCATGGCGCGCAACGTTGTGTTGAGGTGTACACGACTCGGCCGGACACGCTGTTCGGCGTCACCTTCATCGTGCTGGCACCCGAGCACCCACTGGTGGACGAGCTGACCGCAGCTGAGTGGCCGCTCGGTACCCCCGCTGCCTGGCGCGGCGGTCCGGCAGGCTCACCGCGCGAGGCCGTGGACGCCTACGTCCAGCGAAGCTCGTCGCTGAGTGACCGGCAGCGGCAGGCGCAGACCACCAAGACGGCGGTCTTCACCGGCAGCTACGGGGTGAACCCCGTCTCTGGGGAGCAGGTGCCGATCTTCATCGCTGACTATGTGCTGGCCAGTTACGGCAGCGGTGCGGTGATGGCGGTGCCCGCGCATGACCAGCGAGACTATGAGCTGGCGAGGGCGCTGGACTTGCCCCTGCGCGCGGTAGTAAGTCCGGGCGACGCCTGGTTGGCCGAGCACCCCAGCGCGACCACTGATGATCCAGCGAGTTGGGGAGAGGCGTTCGAGGGCGCTGGTAGGGCGATCAACTCAGCGAGCGCCGACGTCTCGCTCACCGGCTTGTCAACCGCTGACGCTACCAATGAGATCCTGCGCTGGCTGGAGTCGGCTGGGCACGGTGTCCGCCGCACGTCCTACCGGCTGCGTGACTGGCTCTTTTCCCGCCAGCGCTATTGGGGCGAGCCGTTTCCGATTGTCTACGACGACACGGGCCTGCCGATCGCATTGCCCGAGTCGATGCTGCCCGTCGAGCTGCCGCCGATGGCCGATTTCCGCCCGCAACCGACCGAGGGCGATGAGCCGAAACCCCCGCTGTCCCGGGCGCCGAATTTCGAGCACGTCGAATTGGACCTCGGCGAGGGAACCAAAACATACCGGCGAGAGACCAACACCATGCCGCAGTGGGCCGGCTCCTGTTGGTACTACCTGCGCTACTTGGATCCGACAAACGACGAACGATTCGTGGATCCAGAGATAGAGCGGTACTGGATGGGCAGCGCCGACGATAACGAACGGATCGGTGGGGCGGACCTGTACATCGGTGGCGTCGAGCATGCCGTGTTGCACCTGTTGTACGCCCGTTTCTGGCACAAGCTCCTGTTCGACCTGGGGCATGTGTCGACACCTGAGCCATTCCAACGCCTGTACAACCAGGGGTACATCCTCGCCGACGCGTTCACCAACGCGAATGGGCGATACGTTCCAGCGGCCGATGTCACGGCGACGGCCGGCGGATTCGTCTACCAGGGGGAACAGCTCCGCCGGAGACCCGGCAAAATGGGCAAGAGCTTGAAGAACGGGGTTTCGCCGGACGAGATCTATGACTCATACGGTGCGGATACGTTGCGCATGTACGAGATGGCCATGGGCCCGCTGGATGTGGACCGGCCATGGCAGCCGGACGACATCGTGGGCGTATTTCGGCTGCTGCAGCGCCTGTGGCGCAACATCGTCGATGAGCAGACCGGCGAGCTGACAATCTCCGAGGACGACCTACCACCGGACGAGCCGCTTTTCGAAATCCTGCACCGGACGATTGACGCGGTCAACGAGCTGTACACCGAACTCCGGTACAACGTCGCCGTCGCGCGGATCACCGAACTGAACAACGCGCTGGGCCGGTACGTCCAGCGACACGGCGCGAGCCCGCGCCAGGTCGCTGAGGCGCTTGTCCTGATGGTGTTCCCGCTGGCCCCGCACGTGGCATCGGAGCTGTGGGAGAAGCTGGGGCACAACGAGGCCATCGACGACGTCCCTTTCCCCATTGCGGACCCCGACGCTCTGACGCAGACCCACGTCATCCTGCCAGTCACGGTCAACGGGAAACCCCGTGGCGAGATTACCGTCGATCAGCAGGCGAGCCAGACCGAGGTCACCGAAGCTGGACTAGCCCTGGAAGCGGTGGCGAAGCTGGTCGAAGGCAAGGAGATCGTCCGAGTCGTGGTCGTTCCAGGAAAAATCGTGAATTTCGTCATCAGGTAGGAACGACCGGAAGAGTGCGCTGGGGTTGCGCTGGAGGGCGTCTTCATCCAGACGCCACGGTCCGCACCGCCGCAGGCGAGGGCGTGCGCATCGCGGGCAATCGCAGGTCCGGCAAGTCGACGACGGCGCTGCTGGTGTCGGAGCGGCTCGGCGCGCACGTGCTCTGCGACGAGACCGCCCTGATTCACTGTCGCACCACTGTGGTGGAGCCGTTTCCGCACTCCGTCGGAATGTGGCGCAACGGGCACAAGGTCCAGACGCCGATCACCGAGGTCCGTACCGGGAGCGCCAGCGTCGCGGATCTCCCGGCAGTCGCGATCCGACGCGCTGCAGACCCTGCTGCGCCTAGCCGCACGTACCGAGTCCTGGTCGATCGAGTTCTCCGAGCACCATGCGCTGCTCGACCTGGTGCGCGACTTCATTGATGTCTGAGGCTTAGCCTGGATCCCCGGGGATCCAGGCTAAACTGTGAACAACCCTGCACTCGGGAAGCGGTGGTGGAGTTGACAAGAACGGATGCTCGATCTAGGGGATCTGGAGGAGCTGGACTGTTCAACGTGGTCAGCGTCGTGATCCTCATTGTCGGCGTGTTGGTGATCGGCATAGCGGCCGCCCTGCTCGCCCGCACGCTGGCGGCGGCACAGAGCATCGACAAGAAGGCGCAGATTATCGCGGAGAACGCTGGAAAGATCAATGTTGCGACCAACCCGGTCATCGAGTTGAACCGGACCAATGAACTGGCATCATCGATCTTGTCGAGTACGAAGCCGCTACAGGGCCTGCTCAACACGACCGACGCCACCGCCCGGGACATCGCTGGCCTAGCGAAGTCGATCAACACAAGCGCGCGAACCATCGAGCACACCGCCGGGACAATCAACGGCACCACGCGGAGCACAGGATCAAGGGGCTAGCGTGCTTGTCCCGCCAGACTATGACTCCGATCCGGGGCGCTGCCGTTTCGGGATGGGGCATTCGCGGAGGTAACGCACCTGTGGTGTTTGTACCATTTGGCTGATCCGATGGTGGCAATCGCCGAGACGGCGCGGGTTCTCAGACCAGGAGGCCGGTACTTCGCCTCCAGCGCGGCGCGCGACAACGACCCCAAGATCATGGTCGAGGAGTACCCAGCCTCGTCGTTCGACGCCGAGGAAGCGGCCGACATCATCGCTGCGGTCTTTGAGGACGTCGTTGTCGAGCGATTGGACCGCATGTTCTTTCCGCTGGAGACCCGCGAGAAAATTCGAGCGTATTGCTGTCACAAACTATATTCCCCTCGACAGAGCCGAGCAGGCAGACGTTCCCCTGTGGTTAACCAAGAGGGGCGCCCTCGTCAGCGCCGTGAAGCCATCGACTGCCTGAAGACGCTCTCCCAGGAAGGCCGCTACCATGAGTTCACCGCTGACCATATCGCGGAGGTCAGGCAACACCCATCCACGGCAGCAACGGTCCCCATTTCCAGGCTGTCCGTGACGCCTTCACCGCCACCTGCGCCCACCTCGTGGTACAACGAGGCGAACTGGACATCGACGCCCCCGTCGCCGACTACTGGCCCGAGTTCGCCGCCACCGGCAAACTGGGGTGCCCCGAGGTTCTCGGACCACGACCCGATAGGGTTGTATCCGAAAGGCGCCATCGAAAATGTCTCGGAAGTATCGGAATTTCAGTCCTGAGTTTCGGGACGAAGCCGTTCGACTGGTGATTGAGGCGTCTCGTCCGATCGCACAGGTCGCACGTGAACTTGGCCTGAGTGAGGGGACCTTGGGAAACTGGGTAACGCGGTACCGTACGGAGCATGTTGACGACGAGCCACCGTTGACCGTCAGCGAGCGAGCGCGACTGAGCGAGGCCGAGGGAATGCTTCGAGAACTCCGCATGGAGAACGAATTCCTAAAAAAGCGGCAGCGTACTTCGCCCGGGATCCCCGGTAGCCGAGAAATACGAGTTCATCGACTCGTGCCGACTCGACGACACGAAGTACGCCTACCCCGTGAAGAAAATGTGCGCGTGGCTCTCTGTTTCATCGTCCGGGTTCTTCGACTGGCGAAAGCGACCCACGTCGGCGACGGCGCAACGGCGTGACCGATG
>JBATXM010000190.1:0-26261 GCA_049673305.1 Pseudonocardiaceae bacterium
GGAGTTGACTGTTGTCACCGGCCCGTCGGCACCACAGTGTCACCACAATCTGGTCGTTACCAGAACTGTCAGGTTTACCGGAACTGTCAGATCCAGCCCGCCTCGGCGGCGATGCGAATGGCATCGATCCGGGTCCGGGCCTCCAGCTTGCTCATGACGCGCGAAAGGTAGTTGCATACCGTCCCGCGGCTGAGAAAAAGCCGTTGAGCGATCTCGGTCGGCGACGCCCCGCCGGAGGCGAGGTCGAGCACCGTGAGTTCCCGGGGTGTCAGCGGGCTACCCGCCACGCCGATCGCGGCAACCGCGAGGGCGGGGTCGATTGTCCGCTTTCCCTTGGCGACCTGGCGGATAGTGGCCAGCAGCCGCCGGGGCTGTGCGTCCTTGTCCACCGCTCCGGCCACTGGCACATCCAGCGCCCGGCGGACCAAGCCCGGTCGTTGCGCCGTGGCAAGCACAACCACCCGGCATTCAGGCAGCCGTTCGTGCAGTGCTTGCGCGGTCGCGAGCACGTCCGACCCACCCTGGTCGAGATCCAACACAACGATATCGGGTTGGTGTCGGATCGCGGTGGGGACCACGCGGTCGCCCGCTGCCATTCCGGCCACCACCTCGATGTCCTCTTCACTGGACAGCAGGGTGGCAAGCGCGCCACGAAGCAGGCTCATGTCGATAACCAGGAATACCCGGATTGGTTGTGAATGAGGGATACCAGCGTACTCATCACCCGCAGCGACGCTGCTTGTCGCGAGATTGCGCGGTTCCCGGTGTCGTGAAATCATGAGACGCGAACGAGATCGACTCGGTCGCGGAACATGCATGGTCGCCAATGTGTTGCCATTGGGCTGTCCCCTCCCCAGGTGCCAGGGAAGAATGTGCGATCCACATCCATCCCAGCGGTTGAACGCGCCCTGCCGCCCCCTTACGAGTGGCCCCAAAGGGGCCCACACCGCAGGATCCCCGCAGGGACTCTGCACAGCTTGTCATCGTCACTACGGCCCGTAGTGTTACGTAGAGTACATTCCGTCACTATCGTTCACTCTGTGTAACATTTGCCGTCGTGATCACCAGGCGATCCTATGCTCGCGTGGGGTGACCTCCGATGCGTGATCGAGGCTGAGGGTGGCGTACCGGTTCGATGGGCTAAGCCTGCGCGCAATGTCACTAAACTGGTGTTAGTGTTAACTATTAGTAATATTAATCCACCCTTTCAGGTGATTATTGTTAGCTCCGAAAGAGTGATGTCGAAGGTAGCTCAGCCTGGCCTTGCCCAGATTTCACGTAGACTCAGCGACGGAACGGGGATTAGCCAAGTTAGTAACGGTCAGTGACGTCCACCCCGGACCGGACCGTCCGGCAAGCGTCGGATACCGCAGCGCGGCGGTGTCTCGATGCAGCGCCGGACCGTTGTCCACTGCTCACACACCCGCCGATCCGGAGGCTTAATGCGATCCCCCACGACCGCTGCCGTCCCGCTGCCCGCCGTACACCGCCGGGTGTGGACTGTGCTGCGCCACGACCTACCAGCTTCCCTGGTTGTGCTGCTGGTCGCAGTACCGCTATCCCTGGGGATCGCGGTGGCCTCAGGCGCCCCCGTGATGGCCGGGCTCGTCGCCGCCGTCGTCGGTGGGATCGTGGCCGGGCTGCTCGGCGGAGCACCCCTTCAGGTCAGCGGTCCCGCTGCCGGGCTCACCGTGGTGGTGGCCGACCTCATCGCGCGGTTCGGCTGGGACGTCACGGGCGCCATCATCGTGGCGGCCGGGCTGCTGCAGGTGGTGTTCGGTTTTAGCCGAGTAGCCAGGGCGGTACTGGCGATCTCCCCGGCTGTGGTGCACGCGATGCTCGCCGGTATCGGAATCACGATCACACTGGGTCAGCTGCACGTGCTGCTCGGTGGGAAGGCCGGCACCGATGCGATCACGAACATCGTCGGCCTACCCGGTCAGCTCATCGCTCACCGTGTTCCCGCGACGTTGGTGGGACTCACGGTAATCGTCGTCCTGGTGATCTGGCCGCGGTTGCCCCGCCCACTGCCGAGCATTCCGGCGCCGTTGGTGGCTGTGGTCGGGGTGACTGTGCTGGCCACAATGCTGGCGCTCGACATCGAGCGGGTGGTATTGCCCGGTTCGTTGCTGGACTCGTTGGATCTGCCGGATCTGCCCGATGGCAAGTGGCTCGGCGTGCTCACCGGTGTGCTCACCGTGGCGTTGATCGCTAGCGTGGAGAGCCTGCTCTCAGCGGTGGCGGTGGACAAGATGGGCAAGGGCGGGAAGACCAACTTCGACCGAGAGCTGGTCGGCCAGGGCGCGGCGAACATCCTGTCCGGGATGTTGGGTGGATTGCCGGTCACTGGCGTGATTGTCCGTAGCTCTACCAACGTTGCTGCGGGCGCGCGGACTCGCACGTCGGCGGTGCTGCACGGTGTGTGGGTGCTGCTGTTCTCGGTGCTGCTCGTTGGGCTGATCCAGCTGATCCCGCTGGCCGCACTCGCTGGGCTGCTCGTGGTGATCGGGATGCGCCTGGTCAAGCTTGCGCACCTGCGGTCGGCCCACCAGCAGGGCGAGCTGACGATCTACCTGGTCACGATGGCCGGCGTGGTGTTCCTCAATCTGCTGGAGGGCGTGCTCATCGGGCTAGGGCTCTCGTTGCTGCTGGTGTTGCGCCGGGTGGTCCGGTCAGCGGTGCATGCGCAGATGGTGCGGCCGGCGTCAGATGGGGCACCGGCCTGCTGGCGAGTAGTGATCGAGGGCACCGTGAGCTTTCTGTCCATTCCTCGGTTGTCCCGAGTGCTGGCGCAGGTGCCCGCCGGCAGCCATGTGGTTGTGGAGATGGTGCTCGATTTTCTCGACCACGCCGCCTATGAACACCTCGCCACCTGGCAGCGACAGCACGAAGATACCGGCGGCACCGTTGTCGTGGACGAGGTGGGGCCGGCCCGGTCCACCGGCGATGGCGGCACCAGCCCCGCCCGGCGGGTGCGGATTCCAGCGCTGCCACGCGCCTTCTCACCCTGGAGGGTCTGGCAGATCCAGCGCGAGGACTCTGACCACGGTGCGTTGCAGCCGCTGTTCGCCGGGGTGCGTGAGTACCACCGCCGTTCAGCACCTGAGGTGCTGCCGCACCTGGAACAATTGGTGAACGGGCAACGTCCCCGAGCTCTGTTCCTCACCTGCGCCGACTCGCGAGTGGTGCCCAACGTGCTCACCAGCAGCGGGCCTGGCGACCTGTTCACGATACGCAATCTCGGCAATCTCGTGCCGCCGCCCGGGCACGAGTCCGAGTCGTCAGTCGCTGCATCGCTGGAGTACGCAGTGAACCATCTTATGGTGCCCTCCATCTTCGTCTGCGGGCATTCTGGCTGTGCCGCGATGCAGGGGCTGCTCGGTAACGAGACTGTCACTGGGTCCCTCGAGCGATGGCTACGGTGGGGCCTGCCGAGCTTGAAGGCCATGCGCAGCGGGCACCCAGTCGGTGTTGCGGCGGCGGCGGAGGGCCGCAATGGCGTGGACCAGCTCGCTATGGTCAACGTCGCCGTTCAGGTAGAGATGCTCTGCGCGCACCCTGCTGTGCGCGATGCCGTCGCTACCGGCCGGGTGCAAGTCGCGGGCTTGTTCCTGGACATTCGAACTGCCCGGCTGCTGCTGCTCGGCCCCGAAGCCGCGCGCTTCGGGCCGGTGCCCGACGAGCAGCTGCCCGGTGGCCTGGCGGTTCCCGACGCAGCCGCCCAGGCACCGCCGGCCGGCCAGTGATGTCGTCAAGGTGCTCCGACGATCAATCGTGGTTGTCTTTGCGGGCGTAGCCCCCCTGCGGTCCTCTGCCGGCGCGTTCTACGCTGGGTAGTCGTGACCGGCGCCCTGGGTTGGCTGGACGATGACGAGCTCGCGCGTCGGGCCGCTGGGCTGCGGCGGGTGTTGCGGTCGCGATCGGTGTTCGAGCCGGTGATTGACTTGGCTTCCAACGACTATCTGGGCCTAGCCAGGGATCCTCGGGTTGTCGAGGGTGCAGTGCACGCGGCGTGCGCATGGGGAGCGGGGGCGACTGGATCCCGGCTGGTTACCGGCTCCACCGAGCTGCACGCCGAGCTGGAGGACGAGCTCGCCGCGTTTTGTGGCGCGGCGGCGGCCCTGGTGTTCTCCTCCGGCTACACCGCCAACCTCGGTGCGGTGACGGCGTTGTCCGGTCGGGGCACTCTGGTGGTGTCCGACGCCGCCAGCCACGCCTCGCTGGTGGACGCCTGCCGGCTGTCTCGGGCCAGGGTCGTCATCACCCCGCACGCTGACGTCTCGGCGGTGGACGCCGCGTTGGCCGCCCGGCCCGAGCGGCGCGCGCTGGTCGTCACCGATTCGGTGGTCAGCGTCAACGGTAAACTTGCACCGCTTGTGGAGCTGCACGCGGTGTGCCGGCGGCGCGGGGCGGTTCTGCTGGCCGACGAGGCACACGGTCTCGGCGTACGCGGGGCCGGCGGGCAGGGTCTGCTCGCGGAATACGGTCTGGCCGGCGAACCGGACGTGGTGGCCACGGTCTCGCTGTCGAAGTCGCTGGGCAGCCAGGGTGGCGCCGTACTGGGTTCTCGCGCGGTGATCGAGCACCTCGTCAACACGGCACGCAGCTTCATCTTCGACACCGGCCTGGCCCCGCCAGCTGCCGGCGGGGCGTTGGCCGCGCTGCGGGTGCTGCGCGCCGAGCCAGCGCTGCCCGGCCGGGTGCTCGACGCCGCCGAGGCCATCGCCACCGCGGCTGGCGCACCTCGGCCACGCGCCGCAGTGGTCTCGATCATCCTTGGTGCACCGCAGCGGGCGGTCGAGGCGGCCGCCGAATGCCTGCGCCACGGTGTGCGAGTGGGCTGCCTGCGTCCACCATCGGTGCCCGCCAGGACCAGCAGGCTGCGGCTGAGTGCCCACGCCACGCTGACCGATCCTGACCTGGCGCGGGTGGCGAAGCTGCTCACCGCGCTCAGGTGACCGTGCTGGTGGTGACCGGGACGGGTACTGGGATCGGCAAGACGGTGGTGACGTCGGCCATCGCCGCGCTCGCCATCGCCGCCGGTCACCGGGTGGCGGTGCTCAAAGCCGCGCAGACCGGTGTTGACGCGGGCCAGCCAGGTGACGTCGACGAGGTGCGGCGGTTGGTGGGTTCCTCGGTCACCTGCCGGGAGCTGGCCCGCTACCCAGACCCGTTGGCACCGGCGATGGCAGCCCGCCGCGCTGGCCTGCCTCCGGTGACGCCGGCAACCGTTGCCGCAGCGGTCCGGGAACTTGCCGCAGAACACGACCTGGTGCTGCTTGAGGGGGCTGGGGGATTGCTGGTGCCCCTGGACGACAGGGGGGGAACGCTCGCCAATGTCGCCGCCGCCGTGGCCGCTCCGGTGCTCGTGGTGGCCGCTGCCGGGCTGGGCACCCTCAACCACACCGCGCTCACCGTCGAGGTGCTGCGCACCCGTGGCCTGTGCTGTGTCGGGCTTGTGATCGGTGCGTGGCCCACCCGGCCGGACCTTGCCGCCCAGTGCAACCTCGCTGATCTGCCTGCCGTGACTGGTCTCCCGTTGCTCGGCGCTCTGCGGGAGGGCGCTGGCCGTCTCACTCCGGGAGAGTTCTTGCCAGTAGCTCAGCAGTGCCTCGGAGCAGGCTGGCAAGTGCTGTCTGATCGTTTACGACCACATTCTGGCGGAGGTCCGACGGCGCCCGTGCCGGCGTCAGCGTGCTGGATGCCTGCGACCATTGTGCCGCTCCTCTAACGCTCCGTAACGCTGACGCGGGAACTCCCGGCGAACGGGTGACATTGTCAAGGAAGGTAGCGAGTAGGCCGAAGAATGACAGGGGTAGCTGCTGCACTGTCTTACATAGACTGGGGAGCACGGAGGCAGGCCATGACCGCAGAACTTTATGAAGTCACACGGGAGCAGCTGACGGAGCGCAGGCGGGTTGCTCTGGCACGGCTCGACATCTCTGAGCGAGCGCTCCGCCAGCGAGCTGTTGAGCACGTACTGACACCGGAGGAGCGGGACGCCCTGAACGAGCTTGAGGAGATCGACTTCCTCTTGGGAGATGGTGCGTGAGCATCGACGTCCAGAAGGCTGTGCAAGAATTCGCGCAGTCGGTGGTGCCCGGATGCGCCCATTCCTTGAGGATTTTCTGCGCTTCCTCATCCACGAGTTCCGGATTGATGTGCTCCCGGGTACACCTGCCGTCCTGTGTGAGGGGCGCGAACGCTGGTGACGGAGGCAAATTGGGGCACTCGTGCGTGATGCTCGGGATGAAGTGGTCCGTGACTATGAACTCGGAGTCGAAGAACCCACGACGCTGCGGGTGGCGGCTGCCTTCACCGAGCTGGCCCTGGCGATCTGACCAACCGGGATCAACGATCTTGCCTGTCCCGGCTTCGCGCAACGCAACATCTCCGTGTGGACAACTAGTTTTTCAGTAGCTGCTGCACCCGGCCGAACGTCACTCCCAGCACCGTCGCGGTGTCCCGCAGGCTCAGCCCGTCGGTCCGTACCAGGCGCCGCGCAGCCTGCCGCAAACGTCGAGCCGCGACACGACTCAGCTCTTCTGCCCTGGCCTGCTCACTGCGGGCTCCTGCCGCTAGCTCGATGGCTTCCGGATCGATTCGGCTGTAATCGAGCACTACCTGGACCTGGTTGGCCGGGACATCCAGCCACAGCGCCACTAGTTCCCGCGCGGTGCCGCCCGCGCTCGCCAACGTCCTGGCTTGACCGACGGCGCGCAACTCCGGGACCTCCAGAATCCAAAACCCCCCATCTCGGAACACCTGAACCGTGTAGATGCGCGTGTCGGTGATGCTCATCGCTACCACTCCTCTCCCAAGCGCGGCATCTGCCTCCCGATCTGGCCCACCACGTACGGTGACACGATGTTGTGTCGGGGCAACGCCGTTTGGTGCTTGCCGCAGCTACATCGCCAGATTTCGTGCTCGCTGCCCTGCCGGTGCAGGTACGCGCCGGAATCCTGCAGACGGCGTGCGGCATGCGAGTACTTCAGGCTGGGCGGCTTGGACACGAGTCTAAGTGTAGGGGCGCTACACGGCAAGTGTTTAGTGGGAGTATACGCCAAGGGAGGCGGTGGTGTGCGCCCAGTATCCAACCAACAGGTCACCACTCGGATCACGCCAGCACCCTGCTGAGCCGTGCTGTTGTCATCATCTCCGGGTCATCGCCGGGGTTGGTAAGAGTCGATCGGTCCGGCCGCTCGGACAGCTCCGCACGGAGCTGGGACGGCTCCGGCAGATGCGCAGGTCGTCTCGAGGATGACCACCTCAGAAACGAGGGGTAGGCCTGCTGTGCACCGCATGTAACAAGACCTGGCCGAGGTCGACGGCGGCGTCCTTTGGCCTGGTGGCCCCCCGAGGGGAAGTGGCGTCGGTCGGCGCAGTAGTGGTGTCGGTACTCCTTGGTTTGGCTGAAGGCCGCCCATGAGTCGCGGCGCTGGATATCGGCAAGGGTGAGCGCGTCGGCCTCATCGGAAGTGGGGCTCATGAACCGGTCGGGGGTCAGCTGGCCAGGTCGCGATGGCGGCGGCGAGTTGGCGGGCGTCAGCGCGGAGCGCACCGCCGTGTTCGGCCAGTTCCAGCACGGTGGTGCAGGCAAAGGTGTCGTAGCGGACGGTATCGGTGGCCTCACGCAGGGTGTTGCCGAGGAAGTGGATGACGGCGAGGTTGTCCTTGCGCAGGCTGTGCGCGCGGGCGACGGTGATGAGGTAGACCGCGCGGCGGGTGCGAGAGGGCAGCGCGGCCACGTCGTAGCGCTTGGCGTGGTGGAGGGCCTCGCCGGGCCGGAACAGGTCCGTGTCGATGGACACGGCGTAGGCGTCGACGGCTGGCCGACCGAACATCAACCACGGGTGGGTGCCGCCGTGGCGGTCGGCGGCGTCGCCGGCGAGGTCGTGGTGGTGCCAGGCTTGGCCGGCACGGCCGGCTTTAGCGTGGGTTAACGCTAGGCCGAGCTGCAGTTGACCCCATCGGGCCAGGTGCTCGCCGCCAGCGTCGGGGTTGAGCAGGGTGGCCGCGCAGGCCAGGGTGTCCTCGGCGGCATCAAGCTGCGCGGAGGTGTGGTAGACGTGGGCGTAGTACCAGGCTGCGGCGGCGATAGCGGCGGGGTCGTCGGCGTCGGTGGCGGCGGTCATGGCCCGGTCAGCGGCCAACCACACGAGTTGTTTGGCGGGCTGGAAAGCGAAGAACAACTGGGTCACATGGTAAACACGAGCCTGCTCGGCCAGCGCGGCCCGGCGGTGGCCGCCGGTCAGGGCGCGGGTGACGGCGTGGGCGTCGGTAAGCAGGCCGGGCAAAACGGTGGCCACCGCGCTACGGTGCGCCTCTGAGTGATGCCACAAGGCCCACGCTTGGTCGACCCGCGCGGTCAGCGCAGCCAGCGATGGCTGCTCGGCCGCCGGGGCATGGGTAGCAGTGATCATGGCGGTGGCTACGGTGCCGGCCGCGTCGTGCGTGCCTTTGCTGATCGAGGTGACGGGGATGGACTGGTTGCCGGTCAACTGGGCCAGATCGGTGATGCCGAGCACGTCGGCCAGCCGCAGCAGCATCGGCAGCCGGGGGTGAAGCAGCCGGTCGGTCTCAACGGCCTTGACCCATTTCTCGCTGCGGCCGACCAGTCCGCCCAGGACGGCGCGAGTCTTGCCGGCGCGTTCGCGGTGGTACCGCAGCCGAGCGCCAAAGCTCATCTCCGGTCGCATCAGATTCTCCTCCCACCCGCCACTCCAGTGGCCACTGCACCGAGCTTGACACACCGCATCGTGACCGCAAGGAACCCCGCCACCGAACCCTTGAGCCAAGATTATTTCCAGGTGGGTGGCGATAGAGTGGCGGAATTGACGCAGGCTCCAGCGGGCCGACGAGCTTAGGGTAACGATCGAGCAATAACCGATCCGGACCGGCGTGGTGGTCGAGGCCTCCGGCCGGGGTAGCAACCGCGCCGTACCCCCCAGTGTCATGCCCTCTACTCCGCCACCCTTCGGACAACACCGAGGCACAACGGCACAGCTTTTCAAGTCCTCAATGTTCAGTGCAGAGGATCTCGCTGGTCCAGCCGGTGGTACAAACCGTACCTATCGAGTGTGGTTGGGGTCTCTACGTTCGTGACCCATGAGTGGAGCATCCACCTGGCGCGGCGGCGATGTCGACGTTCGCGTCGATAAGTGGCCTCGCTCCTGGCGCCCACCCCGGGCACGGCCCTCGCCTTCCACCAGACAGATCGGACAGCACCGCTGTGGACCACGCTTTGCAAGATGTGGTAATCGTGAAACAACTCCTCGACCATGCCAGGCTGTGTGGCTTTACCTTCCAGCGCACAGCGCCGGGCGTGGACGCTCCGCTGGTGGGGCACCGAGTCAGCGACGACTGGATCGATCTGATCTACATCGAGGGATTCAGTCGTGACTGCTCCGCCTGGCGTGAGTGGACATTCTCACTGATCGTGTCCCAAGACGAACTCGGGCAATGTCAACGCCGGGTGGAGGGTAGCGCGGTTCATGTGCTCAACGAGGTACTGACCCGGGGAGCCGTCACCATGACTGCGCATTCCAGGATCACTACGTATATGAGCACCAGGGGAAGCTGCTGGCAGGCCCGGGTGGAAAAGCCACTGACCGGTGAGGGAGAAAGAAGTGACCATGGAATCGCCGCGTCCCAGCGACCGACCGGCCCCACCCACTATCCACCCCGAGGTGACATCATGCCCACACCGCCACCACGACCCAATACCACCGTTGGTGCCCTGTGCGACTTTCCTTTACTAGACGCCGACGGAGCCGAGATCCGCCCTCGCCCAACACTGCGCGGACAGCGATGAGCGCCCCCTCCACCTAATAGCGTGACCGCGCGGAGCAGCAACGGTGACAGCATCGACACGACCTGGCCCATTGCCTACGACTCGCGCTACTGGGGGCTATCGCTCCCCCGAGGACGAGGCAGATCAACTATTGAGGCGTACAACATGCCTGCCTGTCCGACGCTTCATACATTTCTGAGGGTTGAGTACCTACGAGTACGCCTTGCCCTTGATCCACGAGCCGCGCCTGGTGACAACGATGTCGCCCTTGCCATTGAGGACGCATAGATGCGGTCCTGAAGGGCTCAAGGAACGCTGCGACTGCTTCCGGTGGGCTGTCCCCAAATATTGGATCATCGTACGAGTCCGACCACCATCCACGTCTCCGCGAGGCCCTCAATGTCGTTCATGCGCTGTCCCGTGTAGTACCCGGCGTCCCCGCGTCGGAGGAACTCGGGACCGCTGATGCCCATCTCGCGGCGCGCCACAGCGTCGAAGGCCTCCTCGGCTTCCTGCTCGTTCAACTCCACGATCTCGCTCCCGCAAGCAGTACGACGGTCCATGATGTTAACGCTCCTTGGGCGCATCAGGTGTGTCAATAGCGCCAGCCAGGTCGGGTATTGCTCAGTCCAGGTAGTCGCGGAGAACTTGGGAGCGGGAGGGGTGGCGCAGCTTGGACATGGTCTTGGACTCGATCTGCCGGATGCGCTCCCGGGTCACCCCATAGACCTGGCCGATCTCATCAAGGGTGCGGGGTTGGCCGTCGGTGAGACCGAATCTCAGCCGCACCACACCAGCCTCCCGCTCGGACAGCGTGGCCAGCACGGACTGCAGCTGATCCTGGAGCAGGGTGAACGAGACCGCGTCCACCGCGATCACGGCCTCGGAGTCCTCGATGAAGTCGCCGAGTTGGGAGTCGCCCTCGTCACCGATGGTCTGGTCCAAGGAGATGGGTTCCCGGGCGTACTGCTGGATCTCCAGCACCTTCTCCGGGGTGATGTCCATTTCCTTGGCCAGCTCTTCGGGGGTGGGCTCGCGGCCCAGGTCCTGGAGCAGCTCGCGCTGGATGCGGCCCAGCTTGTTGATTACTTCGACCATGTGCACCGGGATCCGGATGGTGCGGGCTTGATCAGCCATCGCTCGGGTGATGGCTTGTCGGATCCACCAGGTGGCGTAGGTGGAGAACTTGTAACCCTTGGTGTAGTCGAACTTCTCCACCGCACGAATCAGGCCCAGGTTGCCCTCCTGGATCAGGTCCAGAAACGCCATGCCGCGTCCGGTGTAGCGCTTGGCCAGCGACACGACGAGGCGCAAATTGGCTTCCAGCAGGTGGTTCTTGGCGCGCTCGCCATCTCGGACTATCCACCGCAGGTCCCGGCGCAGTTGCGGGGAGAGCTTAACATCACCCTTGTCGGTCGTGTCCTCGGTCCGACGGACTCGTTCAGCGGCATAGAGCCCGGCTTCGATGCGTTTGGCGAGCTCCACCTCCTCCTCGGCGTTGAGTAGGGCGACCTTACCGATCTGCTTGAGATACGCGCGTACCGAGTCGGCCGAGGCGGTGAGCTCGGCGTCCTTGCGGGCTTGGCGCAGCGCCTCGGACTCCTCCTCATCCCAGACGAAGTCCTCCGCGCCGGGGCCGCTGGGCGCTTCTGCCTCCTCGGCGTCCACGGTGATCTCTTCGACTTCGACCTCAACGTCGGCGAGGTCCTCGGCAGCTGGGCCACCCTCGATGTCGCCTCCGGGATCGAGCGTGGGGCCGCCTGCGGGGGCTCCACCTATGCTGGCCGCTGGTTTGGCCACGGTAGCTGGTTTGGCTGCGGTGGCGGGCTTGGCGCCCGTTTTGGTCTTGGTGGTATTGCTGGGGGTTTTCGCTCGGGTGCGCGCGACGCCGTTGCGGGCGGAGGGCTTCTTCTCGGTCCCGGGGTTCGCCGCAGCGGAATTCAAGGTTGCCGGATTCGCGGCAGCGGGGTTCGAGGCAGCGGGGTTCGGGGCTGCGGCGCGACGGGATGCGGGTTCTGCGGCTGCCACGGACGGCCTTTCGGAACAGTCGGTGTTCGGGCGCGGTGCGGGAATCGGGTTCCCGTCGGCGAGCCCGCCACTGGAGCCAGTGTCAGCAATCACGGCGGCCTGCCGGATTCCGACGGTGCGATCCAGGGTGCTCGGGGACGGTGCCACGTTCCAGTGTACGACTCTGGCATTGTAACGACGCCGATCGCCCGCCGCTCGGATCTGACCCTAGCTCGAAGCTCTCTACCAGGGTGTGGTCGGATGAAGGGATGCCAAGCGTTCGTGGGGAGGACGTCGAGCAGTTGCGGGCCACTGCGGTGGCGGTCGTCCAGCAGGTCGGTGACCTGGTGGTTCGGATGCGGGTCGCGGGTGCTGGGCAGGTGGAGACCAAAACCAGCGCCACGGACGTGGTCACCGTCGCGGACACCGAGGCCGAACGGTTGGCCCGGCGGCTGCTTGCGCAGTGGCGGCCCGGCGAGCCGGTACTGGGCGAGGAAGAGGGCGGCGCTGGTCCGCAGCCGGGGAGCCTGTGTTGGGTGGTCGATCCCATCGACGGCACGGTGAACTACCTCTACGGGCTGCCCTGGTATGCGGTGTCGGTGGCAGCTCAGCGGGACGGGCAGTCCCTGGCCGCCGCTGTGGGGCAGCCCGCCGCTGGCCGGCTGTGGAGCGCGGCGCGAGGCCGAGGGGCCGACTGCGACGGAGCCGCATTGCGAGTCAGCGGGGCTACCCAGCTGGAACTGTCGCTGATCGGCACTGGTTTCTCCTACCGGTCCGAGCGAAGGGGGCGGCAGGCGGCCATGGTAGCCGGCATGCTGCCGAGGATCCGGGACCTGCGTCGCGCGGGGTCGGCTGCCCTGGATCTGTGCTCAGTCGCGTCCGGCTGGTTGGACGGTTTCGCCGAGCACGGCCTGTGCCGCTGGGACTGGGCGGCAGGTGCGCTGATCGCGGCCGAGGCCGGCGCGGTGGTCCGGTTGCCTCAGCACGGCTCAGACTTTTTGCTGGCTGCCACACCAGGGATCGTCGAGGCGCTGGCCGACCTGGTGGCGCAGTGCGGCGCTGATGCGGTCTAAAGGCGTCTCAGCACGTCACCTGGCGGGCCCGGCGAAGGAGTTCCGGATTCACCATCGGCGCGGACTGCGTCATCCCTGCCATCCCTGTTGTTCCGGCCATGGACTGGGTTCCCATCTGGGCGGCTAGGCCGCCACGAGAAGGCCCAGCCGGCACCGGCTGACCGAGTCCAGCCAGTTCGAGCAAGGCCGTGCGAGCTGCGTCGTTGGGTTGCACCGCGATGAATTTGGTGCCTAGCGCCAAGTCGACCCCTGCACCTGGCCGGACGTCACGAACGAGGTCAGCGCACGGTAGCGCCAAGCTCAACGTTCTGGCCTCGGCCTGCCCCTCGGCGCTGAAGCGGATTTCCCCGTAGCAGTGCAAGTCGAAGTCGGGATATTGTGGATCATTGGCGGGCGTGCTGGTAGGGGCAAACCCCAGCTGGGCCAGGGCGCCGTCGACGATGGTCGCCTTGCCGGTCACGCCACCTGCGTTGAGCACTTCCACGCGAGTGAACTGGGGTGGCGCGGGGCGCACCGTATCCAGGCCATTGGCCGGGATACGGTAGCTGGAAAGGGCCGCAGCGGTAGCGCTCTGACTGGCTGCGCTGCGGCTGGGACAGCCACCCTCGGTCTGGTGCAGCACGTTGAACCAGACGAGCCCAGCCACCATGCTGAGAATCACTGCTAACAGGATTCCGGGCCCCGGCCGACGAGTGTGGTAAGCCTTCACTCGCTTGGCGGATGAGCCTACCGCAATCACGGCCTCGTCCTCCTCGGCCCCTCATCTGGCCAGCCTCTGCAGGTGAGCGTAGGCGCGGGACGGGAGCGGCGCAGCCGGCTAGGGCGCAACTGACGAGACACGCCGGGGAAATCCGTGGCGTGCGCTGGCTGGCGGGTTATCCTCGCGCCCCTTGCGCCACACACAGCAGCACAGACACAGTCGAAAGTGTGACCGACGTCTCGGGCACAAATGACCGTGCCTGTGCGTTTGTGCTGCGGCACGACCCGTACGACTCAGGGGTGGAAATCATGGCGACCGACTACGACGCTCCCCGGCGGGGCGAGGCGGATGAGCTTGTCGAGGACTCGCTGGACGAGCTCAAGGCAAGACGCAACGAGGCGCAGTCCGGTGCTGTCGACGTCGACGAGTCGGAGTCCGCGGAGAACTTCGAGTTGCCCGGCGCCGACCTGTCCGGCGAGGAGCTGATTGTTCGAGTACTGCCCAAGCAGGCTGATGAGTTCACTTGTTCGAGCTGCTTCCTCGTCCATCACCGCAGCAGGCTGGCCGTAAAACACAACGGTCAGATGGTTTGCCGGGACTGCGCCGCTTGAGAGTCTCTCTACAGCAGCGCGGCGAGTTTCTCGGCATGACGGACGCTGAAGATCCAGTAAGGGGTGGGGTCTGCTGGATCGGTGACAGTGATGCGCAACATGGGTCCCACCCACCCGGTGTGTAGCATGAATGCCGCTGGGTCCAGGTCCGGACCCAGCGCGCGTCGCTTGGTATCCGGGTAGAGCACCTGGATCTGTCCCAGATGGCGCACTGGGATGTGCGCCGGGCCCACCCACAGCTCGCCGTCGCGCAGCGCGACCCGATGCCGGCCCATCCGTATCAGCACCGCGCTGGCCAGCGGCACTGTCAACAGATACGGCAGCCAGGCGCGTACCCCCGGGTAACCCATGTGCACCTCGGCGGCCAGTAACGTGGCCACCCCGAAACCCAGCGGCCACCACCACCACGGTACGGAGAGACGTTCATCGAAGACCGGCTCGATGTCGGGCGGACGCCGCTGCGGGGCCTGACGATCGGACACCGGACCGAGGGTAGTCTCGCCGCCCGGGTTCGCCTGAAGGGAGAGTGTTCAGCAATGTTCGGACGTCGCACCAAAGCACTGGCTGGGGCCCCGGCCAGGAAACAGCCCCAGCCACGAGACGAGGGCGCCGAAGTCCCTGACGGTGTCCTGGACAAAGGCAAAGGCGATGGACCGGAAAAAAACGGGACCGACGCTGGGCCGGCGTTCGGGCCCTACGACGTTGACGAGATGCCCGATGACGGGTGGACCAGGCTGGACCTCGGCTCAGTGCGGCTGCCGGTCCCGGAGGGCGCACAACTTCAGGTCGAGGTGGACAGCTCCGGTCCGGTGCGCGCGGTGCACCTGATCACCGGTCTCGGCCAGTTCACCATCACCGCTTTCGCCGCCCCCCGCAGTGGCGGGTTGTGGCGTGAGGTTACCCCGGAGCTGGTGAGTAGGCTGCGAGCTGATGGTGCCCGGGTCGGGCGGGCCGCTGGCGAGTGGGGCGAGGAGATCGAGGCTGTGACCGAGCAGGCGGTGCTGCGATTGCTCGCGGTCGATGGGCCACGGTGGATGCTGCGCGGCGTCGCGGCCGGGCCTGCCGAACATGCCGGCGCTCGGACCACCCTGCTGCGCGATGTCATCCGGCAGACCGTGGTGGTGCGTGGTCAAGAACCGCTTCCGGTGCGTAGCCCGTTGCCCCTGCGGCTGCCTGGGTCGCTGGGAGAGCAGCTCAAGCAGGCCACCGCCGAGCTGGTCACCGCCACCGCTGATAGTGGCCCCAGATAGCGGCTGGGACGCTAACCAGTGAGGCTAAAACCACGTGCGGCTAAACCAGATGGGGGACATAGGCATTAGCCGAGCGGAATTGCGGTGTCGTCAGGTTACCCTGGGCTTCGAGCGGGCCCGTCGAGGTACCCGCAATCGCAGTCCGGAGGTCGACATGGGCGAAGCGGCCCCCGGCTACTGGCGGAGACTGGTCCGTAATCTTACCAGCGACGCCTCCGCGCTCGACGCCGAAGACCTGTCTCGCCGTGTTGAGCAGTGTGGCGCGCGGCGGGCCAGCGAATGCTGCTCCGGTCAGGCGGTCACCGTCCTGGGCCGGCTGCGCAGCGTGGAGCACTTCCCCCGGGATGCGGTGGCTACCCTGGAGGCCGAGCTGTTCGATGGCTCTGCGGCGATTACTCTAGTGTGGCTGGGGCGACGCCGAATCCCTGGCATCGAACCTGGCCGCACCGTGAAAGCGTCGGGTCGGATCGCCGTTCGGGATGGTCGTAAGGTCCTCTACAACCCCTATTACGAGCTGCAGCGGAGTTCATGACTCAACCTTTGCCAGAGCCCGCGATCACAGAGCACCTGAACGCGGAGCACTCGGCTGCCGAGCAACCGGGTGCTGGGGCCCGCGCTGACTGCGAGCTTCGCGCTCCTACTCTGCTGGAACAGTTGGGTGGCGTCGGAGGTCTCGTATCCTCTGCCGTCCCAGCTGTGGTCTTCGTGGCGGTGAACCCGTTGGCCGGGCTGCAACCGGCGATCTGGGCGTCGCTGGGTGCCGCGGTCGCGGTGGGGGTGTGGCGGCGCCTGCGCCGGGAGCCTCTCCAGCCTGCCTTGTCCGGGATTCTTGGGGTGGCCCTCTGCGCTTTCGTCGCTTACCACACCGGGCAGGCCCGAGGCTTTTTCCTGTACGGCATCTGGTACAGCCTCATCGCCGGAGTGATGATGGCGTCGTCGGTGGTGGTGCGCCGGCCATTGGTGGGCGTGCTGTGGTCGGTGCTCAACGGTTCTGGGTTTGGCTGGCGCACCGATCGTCGCGCCCGGTTCGGTTTCGACGTGGCAACCACGGTCTGGGCGGTGTTCTTCCTGGCCCGTTTCGGTGTGCAGCACCACTTCTATGAGCTGCGACAGGTTGACTGGCTCGGGGTGGCCCGGCTGGTGATGGGCCTGCCGCTGACTGCGGTGGCCGCCCTGGTCACTATCTGGGCTATCCGCCGCGCCGTGTCCGCCGTACAGGTGGCTGGCTAGCTTCGGTGCCGGTCCAGCGCCGCCCGTACGGCGGACTCGACCTCCGTGGCGGCGACGAAGAGCAGCTCGTCCCCACCCTCCAGGGCATCGTCGCCTTGCGGGACGATCACCCGGTTACCGCGCAGGATAGTGACCAGCGCGGCGTCGGGGGGCAACTGCAGCTGCCGCACCGGCTGTCCGGCCAGGGGCGTATCTGCCGGCAGCGTGACCTCGACCAGGTTGGCCTGGCCTTGCCGCAGGGTCATCAGCCGCACCAGGTCGCCGACGGAGACCGCTTCCTCGACCATCGCGGCGAGCATCCGCGGGGTTGACACCGCGACGTCCACCCCCCACGCCTCGGTGAACAGCCACTCGTTTCTCGGGTTGTTGACCCGGGCTACCACCCGGCGTACCGCGAACTCGGTCTTAGCCAGCAGCGAAACCACCAGGTTGACCTTGTCATCACCGGTCGCCGCGATCACGACGTCGGAGTGCTCCAGCCCGGCCTGCTCCAGGGAAGCTAGCTCGCAGGCGTCGGCGAGGATCCATTCGGCGCTTTCGACCTCAGGCGGGTCAAGCTGATCGGGATCTCGCTCGATGAGCACTACCTGGTGGCCGAACTCGAGCAGTTCGGCCGCGATGGACCGGCCCACCGCGCCCGCTCCGGCGATGGTCACGCGCATGGCGGCTCCCAGATCGGTGCAGTGACGTGGATCACTCGTTCAGTTCGTCGGGTGGGGCGCGGTGGCTGCCGCAGTGGTGACGTCGGTGACGGTGCCGGAGACGGCGGCGGCGTATATCTGGTCGTCGGCCTGCACCATGGTGTGATGATGTGGCAACACCCCAGTCCCGAATCGGACGATGAAGGCGATCCGCGCGCCGGTGTGTTCCTCCAGCTCACCTATGGTGTGCCCGGCCCACCCCTCGTGCAGTGGCAGCTGCAGCATCGCCACCGTGCCCGACGGGTCGTGCCATGCGGTGGCCACGCTGTTGGGCAGCAGCACCCGCAGGAAGCGATCAGTGGTCCACGGCACCGTAGCCACGGTCGGGATGCCGAGTCGTTCGTAGACCGCGGCGCGTTTGGGGTCGTAGATTCTGGCGACGACGTGCGCCACTCCGAAGGTCTCCCGGGCGACCCGAGCAGCGATGATGTTGGAGTTGTCACCGTTGGACACTGCGGCGAACGCTGCGGCCTGCTCGATTCCGGCCTCGATGAGTACCTGGCGGTCAAAACCGCTGCCGCGAACTTGCTGGCCGTGAAAGTCCGCGCCGAGCCTGCGGAAGGCCTGCCGAGTCTGGTCGATCACCGCCACGTCATGGCCAAGCCGTTCCAGCGCGAAGGCCAAACCGGCACCCACCCGGCCACAACCCATGATGACGACGTGCACGCGGCCACTCCTGGGTCGATGGTTGCCGCATCTACCGTACCGTGGTCCCGGTGGCTGTCCACCTGGAACTTACCGTCGGACCGGTGGGCCATGGCGGGTTCTGTGTGGCCCGCCATGAGGGTCGGGTGGTGTTCGTCCGGCACGCGCTTCCCGGAGAGCGGGTCCGGGCGGTGGTCACCGAGGACCGCGGCGGGTCCTACTGCCGGGCCGATGCGGTGGCGGTGCTCGAACCCGCCGCCGGCCGGGTGCCGCCGCCGTGTCCGCTATCGGGACCCGGCGGCTGCGGCGGCTGCGACTTCCAGCATGTCGAGCCTCGCATGCAGCGCCAGCTCAAGGCGCAGGTGGTGGCCGAGCAGCTGCGTCGGATCGCGGGGCTGGACGTCGAGGTGACCGTCCACGAGCTGCCCGGTGGTCCGCTAGGCTGGCGGACCCGGACCCGGCTCGTGGTGGACGAGACGGGAGAGCCCGGTTTCCGGGTACACCGCAGTCATACGGTGCTGCCGGTGTCAGCCTGCCCGCTGGCGGTGCCCGGCTCCCTGGACCCGGTGCTCGCCCGCCGTTGGCGCCCGGGTGGGGAGCTGGAGGTGGTCGCCGACGATTCCGGTGAGCCGCAGGTGGCTGCGCTGCGTCCGGGCCGGGCGCCGGAACAGCTTCGCGGCGCCGGGCGCGTTGTGCGCCACGCCGCTGGCCGGCGCTGGGAGCTGTCCACGCTCGGCTTCTGGCAGGTGCACCCCGCTGCGGCCGATGCGCTGGCCGCGCTGGTCAGAGGCTGGGCAGGTGCGCCGCGCGGGGGCACGGCGTGGGACCTCTACGGCGGGGTGGGGTTGTTCGCCTCGATGCTGGCTGATCAGGTTGGGCCGACCGGCTCGGTCACCGTGGTGGAGTCATCCCGGCGCGCAGCGGCCGACGGCGCGGCGGCGTTGGCCGATCTTGCGCAGGTGCGCTTCGTCACCGGCCGGGTGGAGCGGGAGCTGGCCCAGCTACCCGGACCCCCGGACGTGGTGGTACTCGACCCGCCCCGATCCGGGGCCGGCCGGAAGGTGGCCTTGGCGGTGGCCCATTGCGGGCCCGCGCGCATTGTCCACGTGGCCTGCGACCCGGCGGCGCTGGCGCGCGACATCGCTGCCTACCTCGAGGGTGGCTACCAGCTGCTGGCAGTGCGGGCGCTGGACGCGTTCCCGATGACCCACCACGTCGAATGTGTGGCGCTGCTGGCTCGCTGAGGTCCGCTGCTCCATCGAGCGCGACGGTCTGCACAATGCCGGGAATCAGCGACGGCTGATACCCACGCAGGAGCGCCGCACCGGCTTCGGCGGCACCGATCTCGGCTTGACGATCCGCGATACCACCGGAGCGGTAAACATCCCATCACGTAGGCCATCGCACATCCTCCAGGTCAGGCGAGGCCTCGGTACTTGTCTGCGACGTGTTGTAGCTCAGCGCGAGCCTCATCCCCGAAGACGGCAAGGTGTTCAAGTGCCGCCAGCATCGCGACGTACCGCGCGACATCCGCCGGGTCGTTGTAGTACGCGGACCCGCCGATGACTCCGACCACGACGGTGTGTTCGTCGTAGAGGTCGAACCCACAGGGTGGGAAGACCGTGGCCTCAATTCCCCAGGGGATCACACCGACCCGGACATGAGGGCGCCGGCTCATCTCGGCGATGTGCTCAATCTGCCGCACCATCACCTCGGGGCTGCCCACGCGCCAACCCAATGCACCCGTGGTGAGCACGAAGGTGAACTGGCGGCCTGGCTCCTGGAGGATCTCCGCGCGCGTTAGCCGTGCGGCGACGCGAGCATCGATCTCCGGTTGCGACAGAGTGCCGGAGGTGAACACCGCCCGGACGTACTCCTCGGTTTGGAGTAGGCCCGGGATCACGAGCGGGTGGAACACCGCGAGGTGGGTAGATCGCGCTTCGTTGCGGCGTACTCGTTGTTCGTGGGTTGCCGCAGAACGACTGAGGGACACCCGCGCCGGTGTCGCTGCCCGGTGTTGTTCGTGGAGGTCTTGTGCCATCGCAACGAGCTGGCGTCGAATCGCGGCAGAGGCACCCAGCGCGCGGGCGTAACGGTCGGCGTCCTGCGGAGAGGGGACGAATCGACCTGCCTCCATCCGCGAGACCTTGGCCTGAGAGAAGCCCGCGAGCCGTCCCGCTTCGATGCCGGAGCTCACCCCAGCGTCGTCGCGGATCTTCCGCAACAGCTTGGCTATCTCACTGTGCGCGACCGGTTGTGACCTCCCTCGGGGCACGTGGTCATGCCACCGGGGTGTCGCGGTGGTAATGCGGGTGCGCGTCCCACCATGTGCTGAAGTTCGTCGCCTGGTTCCACAACAGCTCGGCGATAGCCAGGAACGGCGCTGCGCTGGCCGGGTCGCCCATCACCTCGGCATGAACAAACCGACCTGTCTCGTCGTAGCGGGAGCGAACGACATGCCTCCCGTCAAGGACGAAAAAATCCCCAATCTGGGCGAGCGCCGGGGTCAGCTCCGCGATGCGGACCTGCTCACCCGCCGCGCTGTTCGGTACGTAGCCCCATTCGCACTCGTAACGGAGGTAATCCGACAACGGTTCCGCGACGGCATGGAGACGCCGCCAGGCCCGACCTGAGGTCACATCGGCACGGATCCGGTCCAGCCACGGCCGCTTCGCCTCGGCGCTCGGCGCAGGCTCGCCTCGCAAGTACCGACGGACGTCGTCGGCGTCTGAGGCCGCGTTGTAGCGGGACAGCGTCTCCAGCCGGAACAGGTCCCGTGTGTGGTGGCTGGCCACGAACTCGCCCAGCTGGTCAAGGGTGAGCACGTCGCGGACCTCCAGCACCAGCGACGGGGGCACGATCACAGCGCTTTCGTGGTCAGGCAGGTTCAGCTCCGCTAGGACCGCGGCGTCCGGTTTGTCGCCTCGCACGAGCACTCTCCCGTCGTCCAGTGGCCTGCGGATCTCAGGGCAGTCCAACGTGTTCGGGCAAGAAAGGTCACGCAACACAGCGATCATGGGTTCCCTCCCATCCGGGGCTTTTCTCGGTCAAGGGCGAGTGTCCCTGGTCCACTCATGTTTAGTCGATTCCGTCTCTTGCATCATACTAGCCACTTGTGTGCATAATAGCTACTCGATGGGTTGGTCATCCTGGTCGGAGATGGCCCAAAGCGGGCGTCTGACCCGACACCCGGGGCCAGACGAAGAGCGGAAGGGACACCGCAGTGCAGCTACCCGATGGTGTGGTCGGCCAGGTCGAGCGTCGGTTGGATGTTCGACTGGACCTCGCATCGGCGAAGAGCGGGGCGTGGGCGGAATCGGCCGGGTACCGCAGTGACCGGGGCACGTGGGTGCGGGTGGACTCCCGGGCGCGCTCGGTGATCCAGTCGCAGTCCTGGGTCGGCACGGAGGCCGCCTCGGTGATCCCCGGTGTCCCCAAACCCGCCTGGTTCCAGTCGGCCACCTGGGCCGACACCGGCCGCGAGCGGGTCTGGCGGGCCGAGGAGATGGAGTTGGTCACCGAGCCCGTGGTGGCCGCGACCGGCACCATGCTCAGCTCACCACCGGACCTGCCGGACACCTGGTGGGCCGAGTTGCGCGCCGCCCTCGCGGCGCTGGGGGGCTTCCGGTCGTTGCGGGTGTCCGGGCGCCAAGAGCTGATCACTCGGCGGGTCAGCCAGATGTTCGGTGGTGCGATAGACACCACTGTCACCGAGTGGGCCACCTCCCACGGTGACCTGCACTGGGGCAACATCACCGCCCCGGGGCTGTTCCTGCTGGACTGGGCTGACTGGGGACTGGCCCCCCGAGGCAACGACGCGGCCTGCCTGTGGGCCAGCGCTCTGGCCGTTCCCGACACCGCCGACCGGGTGCACGCCGAGTTCCGTACCGACCTCGACTGCCGCTCCGGGAAGATCGCGCGACTGTGGGTCTGCGGCAACATCCTGCGCATGGCCAACACTCGCGCCGACGCCCACAACCTCGCCGAGCCAGCCAAAGCCGCCGCTAACCAACTCGTAAAAGACCTGCGATAGCAAAGATTAAGGAGGTGACCAGATGAACGAGCACACGGAACTGGACATCATCGTCGAGGAGCTGACGACCGTCCGTGCCGCAACGCCCTCGACGGCGACGGCCCGACCGGTGACTCCGGCGAGAACAAGGACGGCTGAGCCGCCCGGCGCCGATAAGGGTGCGATCAACACCGTGGCGGGCCCGCCAACCACGGGCCCGCCACGGCCACGAGGACGGAGAAATCCCATGAATCACCGGCTTGTCCAGCACATCGAGAAGGCCCTCGGCTGGGCCGGTCCCCAACCCCTAGGCGCCACGTTCGCCTTCGGGCGCAGGCCCGATCCCAGCCTCTGCGACCAACTGCTCAACCCGCGCAAGTTGCTCGGTCTCATCCTGCGTCGCAGCCTCACCTATCCGCAGCTACGCTGCCTGCAACACGGCAAAGACCTGCACCCCAGCGCCTACCTGAGTGCCACCACAACCGGCCGGGGCCAACGAATCGAGATCGCGGACATGCGCCGGCTCGGCTGGCTGCTGAAAGAGGGCGCCACCCTGGTCCTCGACGACGTCGGCCCGCTGGACGCCACCCTGGAACTCGCCTGCCGCGCCCTGAGCTGGTGGGCCGGCGAGATCACCCGCGTCAACACCTACCTCACCACCCATGACGCCAGCGGCTGGGGCCTGCACTGGGACTCCCACGACGTGCTCTGCGTCCAGCTCGCCGGGGAGAAGAACTGGGAGGTACGTGGACCCTCCCGCCCCGCGCCCATGGAACGCGACACGGCCCCGAACTTAGAGCCCAGCACCGACCTCGTGTGGTCCGGGACCATGCGCCCGGGCGACGTCCTGCACATCCCACGCGGCTGGTGGCACCAGGCCACCAGAACCAGCCAAGGCGACGGGTGCAGCCTGCACGCCACCTTCGGGCTCACCCGGCGCACCGGCGTCGACTGGCTAGCATGGGTCGCCGACCAAGCCCGCGCCGACGAGCTATTCCGCCGCGACCTCCACCAACACAGCACCCCCAAACGACCGAGACACCCAACAACGGGAACTCGCCGCAGCAGCCACCCGGCTCATCCAGACGCACTGCCCCGCCGACTACCTCACCACCCGCCAGTACCAGCGCACCAGCACCAGGCAGGTGATGACCTTCGGCGTCTTCGGCCCTCCAGATGTGGTGGCCTGCGTGACCGACTTCCCACCACAACTGCACACCCACGACGAGAAAGCCATCATCCTGGCCGCCGGCAAAAAAATCACCGTCCCAGCCAACGCCCTGCCCGCGCTACGCCCTTTGCTCAGCGGCCAACCGGCCAGCATCCACGACATCACCACAGCAACCGGCATCGACACCGCCGCCCTGGCTGACACGCTGATCGCGCAGGGAATCTGCGCCGAGCTCACCCCAGACCTCGCCGAAGGCTACGCCGACATGCTCACCCCCACACCTGGACTGCTCGCGACTGTGCTGAAAGAAACCCAAGCTCCTCTCCCGGAGGGAACTCTCTCTCCCTAGACTGGGCGACCGGTGGCGGTCCGAGCGATGTGGGGGATCCGGTGACCTTGTTGAAGTCGGTGCACAGCCCGCAGGACATCAAGCGTCTTGATATGGCCGCTGTGACACAGCTGGCCGGTGAGATCCGCAGTTTCCTGGTGGAGAAGGTGTCGCGCACCGGAGGCCACCTGGGCCCGAACCTCGGTGTGGTGGAGCTCACCCTCGCGGTACATCGGGTGTTTGACTCCCCGCACGACCCGGTGATCTTTGACACCGGTCACCAGGCGTACGTGCACAAAATCGTCACTGGGCGAATGGAGGGGTTCGACCGGTTGCGCAAGCGAGGTGGCCTGTCCGGTTACCCCTGCCGCGCCGAGAGCGAGCACGACTGGGTGGAGTCCAGCCACGCCTCAGCCGCGCTGTCCTACGCGGACGGGCTGGCCAAAGCGTTTGCGCATCGCGGGTTGCGCCGGCACGTCGTCGCCGTGGTCGGTGACGGTGCGCTGACCGGTGGGATGTGCTGGGAGGCGCTCAACAACATCGCCGCCGGCAAGAACCGCTCGGTGATCATCGTGGTCAATGACAACGGCCGTTCGTATTCACCGACCATTGGGGGATTCGCCGATCACCTCTCCACGCTGCGGCTACAGCCGACCTACGAGCGGGTGCTGTACCGCGGTAAGCAGGCCCTGGAGCGCACCCCGGTGGTGGGTCGGGCGATCTATGCCGGTCTGCACGCAGCCAAGCGAGGACTGAAGGACGCCCTGGCTCCGCAGGTCCTCTTCGAAGATCTTGGGTTGAAGTACCTGGGCCCGGTCGACGGACACGACCTGCGCACCATGGAGGCCGCCCTGTGCCGGGCCAAGGACTTCGGTGGGCCGGTGATCGTGCACGCGGTGACCCGCAAAGGCAACGGTTACCCACCTGCGGAAAATGACGCCGCCGAGCTGATGCACCAGGTGAAGATCATGAACCCCGAGACCGGTGCGCCTCTCGCACCTGTTGGTATCTCCTGGACTGACGTCTTCACCGAAGAGCTGATCAGGCTGGCCGGCGACCGCGAGGACTTGGTCGCGATCACCGCCGCGATGCCCGGCCCGACCGGCTTGGCTGCCTTCGCCACGTGTTTCCCGGACCGCTGCTTTGACGTCGGCATCGCCGAGCAGCATGCGGTCACCTCCGCGGCGGGGCTGGCCCTGGGCGGGTTGCACCCGGTGGTGTCGCTGTACTCCACGTTTCTCAACCGGGCGTTCGACCAGTTGCTGATGGACGTGGCGCTGCTGAACGCTCCCGTCACCATCACCCTGGACCGGGCCGGTGTCACTGGTGATGACGGCGCCAGCCACAACGGCATGTGGGACCTGTCAGTGTTGGGGATCGTGCCGGGGATCCGGGTGGCCGTACCCCGGGACGCCGCCACCCTGCGTGAGGAACTGGGCGAGGCCGTCGCGGTGGACGACGGGCCGACCGCGGTGCGCTTCCCCAAGGGCCCGGTGATCGAGGCGGTGCCGGCGTTGGAGCGTGTCGAGGGGGTGGACGTGCTGGCCCGGCCCGCTCCGGCGGAGGGGCAGGACGTGCTGCTGGTGGGTATCGGCGCGTTCGCCGAACTCGCTGTGGCAGCCGCGCGACGGCTTGGCGATCAGGGCATCGGGGTCACTGTCGTGGACCCTCGCTGGGTGCTGCCGGTGCCAGAGGTACTGGTGCGGATGGCCGCCCAGCACCAGTTGGTCGTCAGTGTGGAGGATGGTGGCCGGCACGGTGGTTTCGGTTGGTCGTTGGCTGCCGCCTTGCGCGATGCTGAGATCGACGTGCCGTGTCGTGATCTCGGCATCCCCCAGCGGTTTCTCGTGCACAGTTCTCGCGATGAGGTGCTCGCGGATCTCGGCCTGACCGCCCAAGGTGTCGCCAGGGCGGTGACCGGCTGGGCGGCCGGGAGGATTAGCCGTAGCGATGTCCCAGCCAGTACCGGGGCGAGCGCCCCAGCCGGTGCTGCCGTGACAGCAGAGTGTGGCACCGTGGGAGGGTGCGCATTCTGATCGTCGAGGACGAGCAGCCGCTGGCCGATGCGGTTGCTCGTGGCTTGCGCCGTGAGGGCATGGCTGTGGACATCGCCTACGACGGTGACAGCGGGCAGAAGAAGGCTGCGGTGACCCGGTACGACGTCGTGGTGCTCGACCGCGACCTGCCCGGCATGTCGGGGGACCGGCTGTGCGCCGAGATCACCGGATCCGGATCGGTGACTCGAGTGCTGATGCTCACGGCCAGCGCCACGGTGTCCGATCGGGTGGCCGGGCTGTCCTTGGGAGCTGACGACTACTTGTCCAAGCCGTTCGCGTTCCCCGAGCTGGTGGCCCGGCTACGCGCGCTCGGTCGCCGGGCCACGCCCGCGGTGCCCCCGGTACTCAGCGCCGGTGATGTGCTGCTCGATCCGTCCCGGCGCACCGCCAGCCGGTCTGGCGCTCCGGTCGACCTCACTCGAAAGGAGTTCGGGGTGCTCGAGGTGCTGCTTGCCGCCGGGGGAGGGGTGGTCAGCAGCGAGGAGCTGCTGGAGCGGGTGTGGGACGAAAACGCCGATCCGCTCACCACCACGGTGCGGGTGACCGTGATGACCTTAGCTTGTCGTTTAACCTCTTGAGGTTGGGTTTGTCGCCTCTTGGCGGCGTGTCGCCGTGACATAGCGCGGCCACCGCTTGATCATCTTCAGGTTCCTTCCACAGAGCTTGAAGACGAGGCGGTGGCC
>JBATXM010000191.1:0-14917 GCA_049673305.1 Pseudonocardiaceae bacterium
CTGGAGATGGGAACTGCGAACGAGAACAGCAGCGGCAAGAGCCGGATGACAGGAGCCCGGTGAGCCGAGAGGTTCACGCCGGGATCTGCGAGAGCCGGAGGGTGAAACTCCCTCCGGCCACTCGACCGCTACATGCACCAGCAGCTCAGCAGCGCTGAGATGATCGCCGAACTGGTCACCATGGCCAAGGAGGTCGCTGCGGACGCTCGTCGTGGCGAGCGCTTCGACCCCCCACTTAACCATGCTGAGCTGGCCTTCTACGATTCCGTGGCCCACCAGGGCATGGCCCGAGCCCTCATGGGCGACGACATGCTCGCCAAGATCGCCCGTACGCTGGTCGCGGACATCCGCACGAACCTGAGTGTCGACTGGCTCTCCCGCGAGCCGGTCCGCGCCAAGCTGCGCACCCGCATCCGCCGCCTGCTGGCGACGTTCGACTACCCGCCGGAGGAGGAGCGTGCGGCCGTCGATCTCGTCATCAAACAGATGGAGACCTTCGGCAACGAGTGGGCACCGGAAGCTCCGCGATGAGTCACGGCGCCAGCTAGCCATGCTGGTCGCCACCGCGGATCGGGCTCGTGGTCGGCAAGACGGCGAAGGCTCGGGGCACCCTGCGCGCAATCCAGCAGTTGGTCGCCTTTGCCCTCGTCAGGCGCATCGACGGGATCATCGTGGAGGCCTGCGAGGCAGTCACGTGCTCACCCAACGTGGAGCTGTGTTCAGTCTGCTGCAGGCACCACCAGGGTGACCTCTCCTCTGGTCACATCCCTGGGCTCATTCTGGAGCCGAGGCCCGCCGAGGCGCCCATGCCTGAAAGGCTCGTGAGGGGTGACCTCACGTTCACGCCGAGATAGCGACGTTCGTCGGGGTGATGTCGAGGTGAAATTCCAAGCCCAACCTTTGGGCGAGCCGCAGGAGCGTCGGAATGGATGGTGCGTGTTCGCCGGACTCCAGGCGTGCCACGTGAGGCTGCTTGACACCCAGGCGTTGGGCAAGCTCCTCTTGCGTGAGGTTGTGCTCAGCACGGTAGAGGATCAATCGGTTGGCAACGGTGCGAGCGTACGCAGTCCGGTCCCACCGCTCTTGGAACGCAGGGTCAGCACGGCGCTCTGCGATCAGCTGCTCCGCCGGTTTCATGTCAGACAGACGCACGTTAGACCTCCGCTTCGGCTAGTCGCACCGTGGCGCGCCTGATCGCTCGCTCAAAACCGCGGTGATCCATCTCCGCTTCCGGAGCGATCGCGACCACGATGAGCACCTCGTTCTTCTGTCCGTACAGGGCTCGCCACGGGCTCCGACCCTGGCGCGGTCGCAACTCACGCAGGCCTTGAACGCCCCGCACATCACTTTGATGCGGGAACCGCAGCAAAGTGCCGGTGGCGATGAGCTTGTCGATGGCGTTGAGCATGGCAACCTCTTCGCGCCGTGGCAGAGCACGAAGCTCGACCTCCGCCTCGGGATGGATGACGACCTGCCAGGGCATCCCCAGCTTATATCAAATGACGAATAACCGTAAGCCCGCGATGCGCGAAGGACACGCTAGCACCGACCCGCAGGAGTCGCTGAGTGCGCGGTGGTACTCCGTCGAGCCGGGGCTGAGGAGCCATCACCGGGGTGCATTGCGGCTGGTGTGTTCATCGAGCTGCGGTTCGAGCTCAACTCCATCCCAGCGGTCTTTGCGCGAGGTCTGGGTGCAGGAGTGGACAGAGCCGCCGTCCAACCCCACGGTCAGCAGCATGTTGGGGCGGGGCGGTCCCAACCCAGCTCAACGAGGAAGCCCTGCGCAAGCTCCAGACCTCCGAGACGTCACACCTGGCCGTCGAAGCCCTGCGTCGCCTGATCGAGCAGAAGATGCGCGAGGTGACCCAGCACAACACGCTGAGTTGGCCTTCTACGATGCCGTGCGTCGATTGGCCCTCCTGTGAGCCGGTGCGCGCCAAGCTGCGCACTCGCATCCGCCGCCTGCTGGCGACCTTCGAGTACCCGCCGGAGGAGGAGCGTGCGGCCGTCGATCTCGTCATCAAACAGATAGAGACCTTCGCCAACGAGTGGGCACCGGAAGCTCCACGATGAGTCACAATCGCCAGCCAGGCCCGCGGTTCGCAAGCTAGCTTGCGGACGACTGGGTTAGCAAGCTACCTTGTGATGATGGCGTTGGAGCCCATCATCGCCAGTACGGCCCGCAAGCATGGCGTGTCGGACCAAGACATGCTCCACGCCTACGCCAACCCGATCCGGATCTATGGGGTGGACGAAGATCTCGCCATGTTCATCGGGCCTGATCGGTCGGCGCGGATGCTGGAGGTCGGCGTCGTAGACGGCGACCTGGCACCCGTGATTGTCCACGCCATGAAGGTCCGAGCGAAGTTCCTGAGGTGATGACGATGCCGCGCACTGTGCAAGAGATCCTTGATCACGCTGACGAACTGGCCCGCCGGTTCAATGACTACGAGCCCGACCCCTCCGACAGGCGGGACCCTGAGGCGCTTGCGGCAGTACGCGACGCTGTGATCGCCCGATCGGAAGCCGAGCGGACACTCGTCTCAGTTGTCCGTGCTGCCCACGGCAAGGGCCACTCGTGGCAGTCAATCGGCACGCTGCTGGGCACATCCGGTGAAGCTGCCCGCCAGCGGTACAGCAAGCCGGCTAAGGACACGCGCCAGAGCGCGTGAGATCGGGAGCACAAGCCACGGCTTGACGTCGGCTGATCACCACATAGTGCCTCTGTCTGCCCTCGGCCATTCTCCAGAACTGCGTCGACCTCCGTCTTGTCGCAAGTGCGGTAATGGAACAGCTCCGCCCGCACCTCAGACCACGTGAGCTGGCGTGCCAGCTCCATGATTCTGCCGCCGGACATCTGCGCGGTCGATGCTGTCCGTGAACTCGACATCACGGACTTTTTTGGGCCGTTTTACGTAGCTCTTGTCGAATTCACGGCTCTGGGTCTTGCCCATCGGCCCGATGGGTCCGGGGTGGGGGATTGAAGATCACAAATTGCGGTTGCCATGCTGGGCACCTCGTCGAGGAGGCTCAACAGTGAGGCTTGGCTCTGCTGTCGACGCGGCAACGTAAGCGGAGGTCGTCCGCATCGCCGACGTCAGACATTGAGCAACGGGCGCGACCAGCCGTTGATCTTGGGTGGCAGCTCGCGGTAGGCAATCTTCACGGCGTGGACAGCATGGAGCCGGCCTCCTCCGGCGTCGTCGGCACCTTCCACACCGTGGCGTGCAGGCCGTTCGTGCGCAGCCAGCGCACCACGTCGTACGGCGAGTCCGCGTCATAAAGCACTTCGAGGCCGTCTTGGGCGATCCAGCGCCCGGTGTATGGCTCCAAGGCGGCCGCCTCGGCTCCCCGGTGCGGCCACGAGCCCATGTCACCGTCCCGAACCTTCTCTGCCGCGTACTTATCGCACTGTACCGGCGGCGTGGAGAGACTCGTCGAACACACGTTTCGGGTATCGACTAAGGTTTGCCTCACCTATTGTGAAAGATGGACGAGGGTTGAGCTGCTGAGCGGGTTGGAGGGGGCGGGCCGTGGCCTGTGATCTGTCTTGCGAGGGACGCGCACTTGGTGGTGACACGACGGCGGAGCAGGCCGCGCTCGCGGCGCTGCGGACCCGGTACCCGGCGCTGGCCACCGGGTACGGCATGGCTTTACGGCACGCTCGGGCGGCGGCGCTGGGCAAGCTGTGGGTCGCGCTGTCGCGGGAGCGGATCGATGGCCTTGTCCCCTCGGCACACGGTGGCCGCCCGACGCTGCTGTTGCCCGGCGGCAGCACGCTGTCCGGCCCACCGGCGATCACCGACGCCTTCGCGGAGCATCCGGCCGGGCTGGCCGTCACGCTGCACGGAGCTGTTCCGCAGGTGATCGACCACCCTGTTGCGCTGCTCACCGCGGCTGTGGCGGCCCGGCCCGGCCGGTGGCTGAGGTTGTTCGCTGAGCTGGGTGACAGCGTCGCCAACCACGCGCTCGCGCTGGTCGGGGAGTTCTGGCGGCGCGAACGATGGGCGACGCAGGAGATCCCTGAGGGCAACGCGCTGAGCTGGGCCGCTCGGCGGGCCGACGCCGATCCGGGGTTCAGCCCGCTCGCCCTGTTCGAGCAGGCCGTCGTCGACGGGCATCCACTGCACCCGTGCGCGCGGGTCCGCGATGGGATGACCGTGGCGGAGCTGTTCGCCCACGCCCCGGAGTGGGCCGATGAGGTCCCTATCCGGATCGTCGCCATTGCCCGGGCGTCGTTTACGCAGCCCCCGCTTGCGCGGTGGGGGATGACCGACCTGCTGCGCCGTTGGCACCCGAGGGCCGTTGACACCGCCGACGCGCACCTGCGCGGCGTTGCGCGAGATCCGGCGGATTACGAGCTGCTGCCGGTCCATCCGTGGCAGCTGTGCCGCGTGCTGGTGGACCGCTACGCCGAGCAGCTCGCTGACGGGCGCGTCATCGTCATCCCGGGAGCGCGGATCCCGGCCCGGCCGTTGCTGTCGCTGCGGACGTTGGCTCCTTCGGTGCACCGCAGGGCCGCCCACATCAAGACTGCGGTTGACATCCGGCTGACGACCGCGACCAGGGTCGTCTCGCCGGCAACGGTCCACAACGGCCCGATGATGTCGGCGCTGCTGGCCGAGATCTGCCGCCGCGAGCGCGGCTTCGATGGACGGTTCATCAGCCTTGCCGAGTTGGCCAGCGGGAGCTACCGGCCGGCGCCGGGCGAGCCGGTCGACGCCGCGGCCAGCCTCGCCGCGATCGCACGGGAGTCCCCGGAGCGCCACGTCGGCGATGGTGAGGTCGCGCTGCCGGCCGCCGCGCTCGCGGCCCGCTCGCCGTTGACCGGTCGGCCGATGTTCGCTGACGTGCTCGATGAGCTGGCGTCGCATCGCCGGGCGGCCCGCTGCGATGACACCGCTGAGCGTTTCCTCGCCAGCTACTGCGACTGCACGGTGCCCGCGCTGCTCACGCTGCTGTCCCGCTGGGGGATTGCGCTGGAGCCCCATGGACAGAATGCCGTCGTGGTATTGCGCAACGGCCTGCCGGTACGCCTGCTCTACCGCGACTTTGGCAGCATCCGGGTCAGCACGGCACGCCTGGCTCGCAGCGGCCTGCGCCCACCAGCATTGCTGGGCGCACTGCCTACCGATGACGAAGAGGAGCTCCGTGCCACTGTGTTTTTCCCTTTGGTCCAGACCAACCTCAGCCAGGTCGTCGCCGCGCTCGCCAGGGCGGGTGACAGTGAGGTGACCCGGTTGTGGCGCCTTGTTGCCCGGTGCTGCCGCGCGGCCTACGCAACGCTCACCGCAGACCCCGCCATCGCGGCCCAGGCCAGCCGGGACGAGGCCGCCCTGTTCGGTCCCACGCTCTTGGCCAAGTCCATGCTGCGGGTGCACATGTCCGCCACCCCGCACGCCCCGCAGTGGGTAGCGGTGCCCAACCCGTTGGCGGCAGCCGAATGAGCGAGCTCCAGGTCAGCACCCCACACCAGCTGCGCACGGTCGAAGAGCTGCGAATGTACGAGGAACTGGGCGCGAACGAGCCGCAGTACGCCGCAGCGTTCCTCGAGCAGCTGCCCAGAGCGCGAACTGTGGTCTTGCATCTGCTGCTCGCGGCCCTGTGGCGGGAGGACGTCGGTGCGCTCCGCAGCGCCAGCGCTCGGCTCGACGCCAGCGCCCACCTGCTGGAGCACGCGGATCCCCCGGCGCTCCAGGCGCTGCTAGGCGGGGTTCAGCGGGACGCCTGGCAAGTGCACGAGCTCGACGGCGCGACGGTGCTGGCCTTCCCAATCCGCACCGAGCACGCCTTCAACAACGTCAAGCCGGATGACCCGGTGCTGTGCCTGCGTGCCGGTGCGGTGACCGTGATCGCCGCACCGCAGGATCTCGTCGAGCTCATGGCCGAATACCAGCCGGCACCGGGCTGGCGATCGTTCGCCGCCGAGCTTGCGGACACCGTGGCCAACCTCACGCTGGCCTACGTCCGATCCGAGGAGCAGCGGCTGGCCCTGCGCCAGATCGCGATCCAGCGCCGCGCGCCGGACACGGTAGCTCTTGCCCAGCTGGTCTGCGCCCGTGAGGCGCCCGAGGACGTGCTGGTGTTCTTCGAGCGGCTCAACACCGAAGGGCACAACCTGCACCCGTGCGGACGCGGCCGGCTGGGGATGCAACCAGCTGCCCTGCTGCGCCACGACCTGGAGTCCGAGACGTCCACCGATCTGATCCTGGTGGGCATCCGGCGAGAGCGCGTCGAGTCCACACCTGATGAGCGAGGCTGCGACATCGGCCAGTTGCTGGGTGCTGAGTACCCGAGACTGGACATCGCCATCAGTGCGCACTTCCGCGCCGATCAGCTCGACCCCACCGGTTACCTGTTCCTGCCCGTGCACGCCTGGCAGCTCGAGCAGGTCGTCCGGCCCCTGTTCGCGGACGAGATCGCCGAGGGCACGGTGGTGCCCGTGCCCACTGCCCGGCTGGCTGGCGTGCCGACGTCCAGCCTGCGGACGTTGCTCACCGAGCGTTCACCCTCGGGCCGGCGGCTACTCGTCAAGACCGCCCTCGACACACTGATCGGCTCGACCCGCCGGTCCATCTCGGCGCACACGACGAACAACGGGCCGGTGTACAGCCGGCTGCTCCGCCACGTCATCGCCCGTGAGCCCATGCTGGCCGATCGGATCGTCCTGCTGGATGAGCTCGCTGGGGCCAGTTACCTGCCGCTGGCCCACGATCCAGACGCGGAGGGTCGCTCTCGCGCGCTGTCCGCACTCGTTCGCCGTGACATCAGCGCCTATCTTCGCTCCGACGAGCTGCCCGTGCCGGGCTGTGCGTTGACCGCCCACGCGCCGGTCACGGAGTCCAGCTTGTTGGTCGAGCTGCTCACCCGCTATGCGGCGGCCCTCGGGGAAAGCGACCTCAGCGTCGCCGGGCTGCGCTTCGCCGAAGAGTACGCCACGCTGCTGCTGCCCGTGACGGTGATCCTCATGACCAAGTATGGCATCGCGATGGAGGCCCACCTGCAGAACTGCATCTTCACCTTCGTCGACGCCGTGCCCACCCGGTTGGTGTTGCGGGACTGGGGCGGGATGCGGATCTACCCCCCACGGTTGCGCCGGCAGGGACTGCGCTTGGACTCCCGGCCGGGAACGGTCACGGTGACCGACGACGTCCAGGTGATGCGGGCCAAGATGCTGTACACCGTGCTGTCGAACCACCTCGGCGAGATCGTCGCCCACCTGGTCACTCGATGTGGCGTCGACCCGCGAGCGGCCTGGCGGCGCATCAGGGTGGTTCTGGAGGGCCTGCTCACCGGCTTGGACGCTGATCCGGCACTGCGCGCTGACGTTGCCGCTGACCGCGCCGTCCTGCTCGCGCCCACGGTTCCTATCAAGGCGTTCGCCCGGATGCGGCTGGACCCATCCGGCGGTGACCATTACGTCCAGGTGCGCAACCCGCTCCACGAGGGGCCTGCCTGGCAACGGGTGAGCGCGGCGCTGCACGGCCAGACATCTGGCGCGCAGCCGGTGTGTGCCTACGTCTACGACCTGCAGACGCTGGTCAGGCAGGTCGAGGCGGTTCGAGCCGCGCTGCCTGAGCGATGCGAGCTGTACTACGCCATCAAGGCCAATGGTCATCCTGCGGTGCTGAGCACGCTGGCGGCGCACCTCCAGGGGTTCGAGGTGGCTTCGCTGGGTGAGATTGACAAGGCACTCGCCGCGGGTGCGTCCCGGCTGGTGTTCAGCGGCCCGGCCAAGACTGACGCGCAGATCACCGCCGCGCTGCGGGCTGGGCTGCGCCTGCTCAACGTGGAGAGCATGCACGAGCTGCGCCGGGTGGGGCTGATCGGCGCCGAGCTGGGCGTCCGGGTGCCGGTCGCGCTGCGGGTGAATCGGCGCGCGGGGGGGCTGCCAGGTGAGCTGCGCATGGTCGGAACCGCGACCCAGTTCGGTGTCGACGAGACCCAGCTGGCAGCGGCGCTCGAGCTGGCCGGCGCACTTCCGGCGGTCGCGCTGCGCGGCTTTCACCTCCACGCAGCGTCGAACAACCTCGACGCGGACGCGCACGCGCGCTTCGTGACCGACAGCGTGGCGTGGTGCCTGCGGCAGGCGGCCCGACACCGCATCACCCTGGACGTCATCGACGTCGGCGGCGGCATCGGGGTGGACTACACCGGCGGTGGCGGCTTCGACCTGCCGAGGTTCACCAACGGGCTCGGCGCGGCGATCGAGCAGCTGCCCCCCGGCGTGAAATTGATCTTCGAGCTGGGCCGGTTCCTGGTGGCCGAGGCTGGCTGGTACGCCGCCGAGGTCCTCGACCTCAAGTGCACCCACGGCCGCCATTTCGCGGTGCTCCGCGGTGGAACCCATCACTTCCGGTTGCCGGCCGCCTGGGGATACAGCCACCCGTTCGCGGTGCTGCCGGTCGAGCAGTGGCGCTACCCGTTTGCCCGGCCGCAGGTACGGGCGGTGTGCGTCGACGTGGTCGGCGAGTTGTGCACCCCTCGGGACGTGCTCGCCCGGGGAGTCTGGGTGCAGCGCCTGCGCGTCGGTGACATCATCGTGTTCCCGCTGGCCGGAGCGTATGGCTGGGAAATCTCCCACCACGACTTCCTCAGCCATCCCCACCCCACCCAGCTCATTCTCACCGCACCGTGAGCGCAGCCCAGCCCACAGTGCGAACGCGGGAACGGGCCGGGTAGCCTCATTGCCCATCACCGGAGCGGTGTAGCCCGCCGCGTCCGGATCCTGCCATCGGCGAGGAGGGCCCGTGCCGGCAGTTCAGGTCGCCGCGCTGATTGCCGCTGGTGCGTTCGTTGTGTTGGTTGGTCTGCTGGTGGTGCCACTGATGAAGCTGAGCCGCACCCTGGATGAGGCGACGCGGGCGATCCGCAAGGCCAGCCAGGAGACCGACCCGCTGCTCACTGGCGCGAACACGACCGTCACGCAGGTCAACGCCCAGCTGGAACGGCTGGACGGAATCACCGCCAACGCCCAAGCGGTGACCGGCAACGTCTCGGCGCTCACCTCGCTGTTCACCGCGACTTTGGGCGGACCGTTGGTGCGGCTGGCGGCGTTATCCTATGGCGTGAGCAAAGCCATGCGCCGCCGCAGGAGCGGCAACGATTCATCCGGGCGTCGGCTACGGGGGCGGCGACGCAAGGGGAGTAAGCGGTGAAGCGGATGCTCTGGTTCGGTCTCGGCATTGCCGCCGGGGTCGCGGCCAGCCGCAAGGCGCGCGGTGCCGTCCACCGGTTGACTCCTGCCGGTGCGGCCGAGAACGTCGGCGATGCGATTCGGGAACTGGCTGCGGCGGTGGGCTCCTTCGGTGCCGAAGTCCGGGCCGGGATGGTCGAGCGGGAGGCCGAGCTGCACGCCACCGTCGCCCAGCGTACCGGTATGGATCTCACCTAATCCGCATCCGTGTTCGTGAGGAAGGCCCGTGCAGACCCACGAGATCCGCCAGCGGTTCCTGAACCATTTTGAACGCGCCGGGCACACCGTGGTGCCCAGCGCCTCGCTGCTGCTTGACGACCCGAATCTGCTGTTCGTCAATGCCGGCATGGTGCCCTTCAAGCCGTACTTCCTGGGCCAGGCCACACCGGATTACCGTCGCGCGACCTCGATCCAGAAGTGTGTGCGCACCCCAGATATCGATGAGGTCGGAAAGACCACCCGGCACAACACTTTCTTTCAGATGGCCGGCAACTTCTCTTTCGGGGACTATTTCAAGCAGGGGGCCATCGAGCACGCCTGGCAGCTGGTGACCGGATCGCGGGATTCTTCTGGCGGCTACGGCTTGGACCCGGATCGCATCTGGGTCACCGTGTACACCGACGACGACGAAGCCGAGAAATTGTGGCGCACGATCGCCGGGATACCCGCCGAGCGCATCCAGCGCCGCGGCCTGGACGACAACTTCTGGTCCATGGGTGTGCCCGGCCCGTGCGGGCCCAGCTCGGAGATCTACTATGACCGCGGCCCGGATTTCGGCCTGCCAGGGGGCCCGGTCGTCGATGAGGATCGCTTTCTGGAGATCTGGAATCTGGTCTTCATGCAGGACGAGCGCGGTGCGTCCACCGGGCCGGGCAAGAGCGACTTCCCGATTCTCGGGCCGCTGCCCGCGAAGAACGTTGATACCGGGATGGGCGTCGAGCGGGTGGCGCTGCTGCTGCAGGGCGTGCGCAATGTGTACGAGACCGACCTGCTGCGACCGGTGATCACCCGGGTCGAAGAGCTCTCCGGCCGGCGCTACGGCGCGGATCCCGCCGACGACGTGCGCTTTCGAGTGATCGCTGATCACGCCCGCACCGGCGTCATGCTCATCGGTGACGGGGTGAGCCCCGGCAATGAGGCCCGGGGCTACGTCCTGCGCCGGTTACTGCGCCGCACCGTGCGCTCCGCGCGCCTGCTCGGCGTGACTGAACCGGTGCTCGGTGAGATTATCGCGGTGGTGCGCGACACCGTGGGCCCGTCGTATCCGGAGATCGTCACGGAGTACCCGCGGATCGAGGCGATCGCCCGCGCTGAGGAGGAGGCGTTCCTGGCGACGCTCTCCGCCGGGTCGCGAATCTTCGACCTGGCGGTAACGCAGGCCCGCCAGGCCGGCGGCTCGCGGCTGACCGGCGAGCAGGTCTTCGCGCTGCACGACACCTACGGATTCCCCATCGACCTCACCGTGGAGATGGCAGCCGAGGCCGGCCTGTCCATCGACGAAGCCGGCTTCCGCACGCTGATGGCGCAGCAGCGAGCGCGGGCCAAAGCTGATGCCACCGCGCGCCGCTCCGGGCACGGGGATCTCAGCGAGTACCGCAGCGTGCTCGACGCGCACGGCCGCCCGGAGTTCCTGGGCTATACCGAGCTCACCGCCGAGGCCCGGGTGATCGGTCTTCTCGTCGACGGCGTCGGAGTCCCGGTGGCCGGTGCGGGCGCCACGGTGGAGGTGGTGCTCGACCGCACTCCGTTCTACGCCGAGGGCGGTGGCCAGCAGTCCGACTCCGGCACGCTGGTCGGTGCTGGGTTCACCATCGAGGTGGCCGATGTGCAGTCCCCGGTGGAGGGCTTGCCGGTACACCGGGGCACGGTCGTCTCCGGCGAGGTTGCCCTCGACGCCCCGGTCTTCGCGCGGGTGGACGTCACCCGTCGGCGTGCGGTGGCCAGGGCGCATTCCGCGACGCATCTGGTGCACTCCGGAATTCGTCGGGCGCTGGGCGGGGGTGCTGCGCAAGCCGGTTCCCTCAACGCCCCGGGCCGGCTGCGTTTCGACTTCACCTCCCCGGGCGGTGCGGTGCCACCCAGCGTGCTGGCAGATGTCGAGGACGAGGTCAACGAGGTGCTGCTGCGCTCGCTCCCGGTCACGGTCGAGGTGATGCCGATGCAGGCCGCCCGCCGCGAGGGCGCGATCGCGATGTTCGGCGAGCGCTACGGTGACGCGGTCCGGGTCGTCACCATCGGTGACTACTCCAAGGAGCTCTGCGGTGGCACCCACGTGCCCAACTCGGCTGACATCGGCATGATCAAGCTGCTGTCCGAGGCGTCCATCGGCTCCGGGGTACGCCGGGTGGAGGCGCTGGTCGGCCTCGACGCGTTCCGCTTCTTGGCCCGAGAGCATGTGCTGGTGGCGCAGCTCGCTGAACAGTTCAAGGCCCGGCCCGAAGAGCTGGGAGATCGCATCGGTGTGGTGATCGAGCGGCTCCGCGCGGCCGAGCGGGAGTTGGAGCGGCTGCGCGCCACCGCGGTGTTGTCCTCGGCGGGCACCCTGGCCGAAGGCGCCGAACAGGTCGGTGGCACCGCGCTGGTGGCGGCCGAGACGAGTGCGGGCATCAGTAGCGCGGACCTGCGGGCACTGGCCACGGAGGTCCGGGGCCGGCTGGGTGAGCGGCCCGGGGTGGTAGCGCTGTTCAGTGTCGAGCCCTCGGTGAGCAAGGTGTCCTTCGTGGTGGCCACCACCGCTGCCGCGCGGCAGCGTGGGTTAGCTGCGGGCGCGCTGGTGCCAGTGTTCGGGCCTGCGGTGGGTGGCCGTGGCGGCGGCAAGCCGGACCTGGCCCAGGGCGGTGGTACCGAGCCGGGCGGCATACCGGCCGCAGTGGCGGCCCTGCGCACCGAGCTCGCGGGGCGCAACGGCGCGTGAGCTCACCTGATCCCGGGCCTGGCCGCCGCCTCGGCGTGGATTACGGCGAGGTGCGGGTCGGGGTGGCGCTTTCTGATCCCTCCGGGATCCTCGCGACGCCCCTGCTCACCCTGAACCGCGACCGCTCTGGTGGTACGGACCTTGACGCGCTGGCGGCGTTGGTGGCCGAGCACGAGGTGGTCGAGGTGGTGGTCGGGCTCCCGCGCACGCTGGCCGGCCGGCACGGTCCTGCGGCGCGGTCGGCAACGGACTACGCCCGTGCCCTGGCCGGACGGCTTGGCGATGGTGTTGCGGTCCGGCTGGCCGACGAACGCCTCACCACCGTTTCGGCTACCCGGGTGCTCGCTGAGCGGGGGATTCGCGGTCGCAAGCGACGGGCGGTGGTGGACCAGGCCGCCGCGGTGGAGATCCTGCAAGGATGGCTCGAGGCGCGGCGGGCGGCGAGATGACCGACGACCTCGGGCTGTTCCAGGACGCGACCGATGGTGTCCGGGACACGACCGATGCGGCGACGCGCTCCGCGCCACGGCGGCTCACCGACAACCGGCGGGTACGGCGCAAGGCCCGGGAACGGCGCCGGCGCCGTGTCGTGCTGAGTACGGTACTGGTCGTGCTGGTGCTGGCGGTCGGCGGTGTCCTGTTCGGGGTGCGCGAGCTGGAGGAGCTGCGGGCAGTGCCTGACTTTGCCGGAACCGGTGGTGCGCAGACCGTCGTGCAGGTCGAGGAGGGCCAGAGCCTCACCGCGATCGGAGTCACCTTGCTACGGCGCAACGTGGTCGCCAGCGTCCGGGCTTTCACCCGCGCCGCTGAAGCTGACCCCCGGATCCAAGCCGTGCAGCCGGGCTACTACCAGTTGCGGGAGCGAATGTCCGGCTCAGTCGCGGTGGCGATACTGCAAGAACCGTCGGCCCGAGTGGGGCATTTGGAGATTCGTGGCGGCGGGCAACTCGACAACGTCGAGCAGCCCGACGGGAAGATCGTACCGGGACTGCTCAGTGAGATCTCCCGGGCCAGCTGCGCGATGATTGCGGGGGTAAGTACCTGCGTGAGCCCTGAGGACCTCCGCGCCGCGATGAGCCAGGCCGACCTGGCCCAGCTCGCCATACCCAGCTGGGCCGTTGACCCGATGTCGCGCGTCGAGCCTCGGCGACGTTTGGAAGGTCTGTTGGTCCCAGGGAACTACGATGTCCGCCCCGGCGGTTCGCCGATGGAGCTGTTGCGCCAGGTCATCAGCACGTCCGTGGCTCGGCTGTTGGCCGGTGGCTTTCCCGCGTCCGCCACCGGTCGCAGCGCATATGAGGTGCTGGTGATCGCTTCGGTGATCGAGCGGGAGGCGATTACCCGGGACTTCCGCCGGGTCTCCCGGGTCATCGAGAACCGGCTTGCCGCCGGGATGCCCCTGCAGATGGACTCCACCATCAACTATCCGCTGGACCGGCAGGAGGTACGCACCTCCGATGCTGACCGTGCCCGGCCTGGCGCGTACAACACCTACCTCAACGTCGGGCTGCCGGTGTCGCCGATCGGCTCGCCGAGCGCGGCGGCCATCGCTGCCGCGCTGAACCCGGAGCCGGGAACCTGGCGGTACTTCGTGAAATGCCAAAAAGACGGTGCGTCGTGCTTCTCGGTAACCCGAGAGGAGCACGACGTCGCGGTCCGTGACGCAGCCGCCCGTGGTGTGTTCTAACCGGTCCGCGCCGGCTGTTATCCACAGTTACCCCCGCAATCCACAGTTGGCCTCCATGCTGGCCCCTCCGGCGCTGTGCGCTGGGCACGCTGGTAGGCGTGGGCAGTGTCTGGGTGGCCGTGATGGGAGCTGTGGCAGGTGCCGGGGGAGCGATGATGCTGCGCCGCATTCCCTGTGGTGTGCCGGTGCCGGTGCCGGCCTGCGCCGTCGCGGTGGCCGCGTTGTGGGCAGTGGTCGGTGAGCGGGCTATGGGAGGCTTGCCGGTGTGGTGGTGGCCGGTCCCCCTGGTGCTTGGCTGGGCCGGCGTGCTGCTCAGTGGTGCCGACCTGATCGCCCGGCGGCTGCCAGACGCGCTGACCCTACCGGCCTATCCGGTGGTCGCAGCTCTGCTGGGAGCCGCTGCCCTCGGCGCTGGAGACGCCGCACCACTGGCTCGCGGTGTCGCCGGTGCGGTGCTGTGGGCCGGCGGATATGCCGCGGTACGGGTGGTCGCACCGGGCGCCCTGGGCGGCGGTGACGTCAAGCTCGCCGGCAGCCTGGGTGGGCTCACTGCCGCGACATCCTGGTCAGGGCTGTTGCTGGCGGTCCTGGCAGCCAGCGTGGTGACCGCCGTCGCCGCCGCGCCGGCACGGATGCTTGGCTACCGAGACGTGCCCCATGGCCCGGCGATGCTCGCAGCGGCCTGGCTGGTCGTGCTACACCCTCCAGCGTGACTGGTCCAGGTCGACGGTGATCCATGTCGATCGGAGTGACTTCGCGCGTGCACCGTCCTCGGATCACCCTCGATTGATAGGGGCTACAGCAAGCACATGAACAGGGGAAACGCATTCATCTCCACCAATTTCGCTGGTGTTGAGCGCAGCAGTGCATGAGATACCACAACAACCACCCAGCCGCCCCCGTGCCCACCAGGAACACGATCAACAGCCCACCCCAGCACGGCCGTCGTGTCACGACCCGACCGAATAGGCGCTACTGACGTTCCTGTGGGCGCCTGTTCATGATCGATAGGGGCGCACGCCGTGTCTCATCTAGGGTTTCTGGCCTACCACAGTCAGAGACGATCAAGATGGGAACGGCGTGCGCACGACAAGGGTATGGCGGCGGGTGCTCGGGGTCG
>JBATXM010000192.1:0-16010 GCA_049673305.1 Pseudonocardiaceae bacterium
GTGACACATCGTGTCACTTTCGGCACCCAAACCGTGATCATGACCGTAGTGCCGCCCTGATGGGGGCCACCACCGCCTGCGGGCAGAAGGGGCGACGGGCAGATGGTAGCCCGCCGCCAGTGAGCACCGTATCGATCGACGTTCATGGCCTACTTCAGGAGGTCTGTGTCCTGGGCGGGGTGTATGTGCCGCTGGGGGATTACCTGGCGCACGTGTACGAGGAGATCCCCCGCGAATACCGCCTCAAAACGGTCCAGACCATCCTTGATGTCCATACCCGGATCTCGGCCCTCTATTCCAGCCCACACAACCAGATCGCCCAGCAGCTTCGGCTGACTATCGAGGCCGTCAAGGAGCACCAGGAGGGTGAACTGGTCAATAGCCCGGAGTACGGGTTGCTGGCCAACACCGAGGACTCCCAGCGGCTCTCGACGATCGGCGGCCCGCCGACCCCGGATGACCTGGACAGTCTGATCACCAAGGTGTGGAAGGAACCGGCGTTTTTCCTCACCCACCCTGAGGGGGTGGCCGCGTTCGGCCGGGAGTGCACCCGGCGGGGAGTGCCGCCGATCACCGTCAGCATGTTCGGCTCGCAGTTCCTCACCTGGCGTGGGCTGCCGATCGTCCCCTCGGACAAGGTGCCGCTGGAGGACGGGAGGACGAAGTGCATCCTGTTGCGCACCGGGGAGTCCCGGCAGGGCGTGGTCGGGTTGTTCCAGCCGGGCCTGGCCGGCGAGCAGGGTCTCGGGTTGTCGGTGCGGTTCATGGGGATCGACCGCAGCGCGATCGCGTCGTACCTGGTGTCACTGTACTGCTCGCTCGCTGTCCTGACCGCCGACGCGGTCGCGGTGCTCGACGACGCCGAGGTGGACAAGTTCCATGCCTACGACCTCAGCTACCGGTGACGACGTCGGGCTGCCCGCCTGGCTGCCCGACGAAGCGATGATGAACCGGCTGGCCGGGGAGTTCTTCTCGGCGCTACCGGGCGGGACGGCCGCGCTGCCGGGCGCTGCGGGAGGGGCGGGTGTCCCCACCGCGGGTGTCCCCACCGTCGGGAGCCCGGTCCCGGCCGGGACCGGGCTCCCGTTCCCTCCCGTGGCCGCTCCGGTCCCCGAGCCCGTGTCGGGGTCGTACTACTTCCTCTCCGGCACGCCCGCCTACACCCCGGCGGCGCCCGCGTTGCCCGGGTTCGGTGAGGTCGTGCAACCGTCGCTGGTGGCACCGCCAGCGCTCCCGCTCCCGCGGTCGGGTTTCTATTTCCTCAGTGACGGGCCGGCGACCGTGCCGCCGCTGCCGCTTGACCCGCATCCGGCGTTCGACGTGCACGCCGTACGCCGCGACTTCCCGATCTTGTCCGAGCTGGTCAACGGCCGCCCGCTGATCTGGCTCGACAACGCGGCGACCACACAGAAGCCACAGGCCGTCCTCGACTGGCTCGCGTCTTTCTACACGCACGAGAACTCCAACATCCACCGGGCGGCGCACGAGCTGGCCAGGCGGGCGACCGACGCCTACGAGTCAGCGCGCGACACCGTCGCCCGGTTCCTCGGGGCCGGGTCGGCCGAAGAGATCGTGTTCGTCCGCGGCGCCACCGAGGCGATCAACCTCGTGGCCCAGGCCTGGGGTCGCCGAAACCGGCGCGGTGATCAAGGTGATCCCGGTCGACGACGCGGGGCAACTGCTGCTCGAGGACTACACCGCGCTGCTCTCGGACCGCACGAAACTCATCGCGGTCACCCACGTGTCCAATGCGCTGGGCACGGTGACCCCGGTCAAGCAGATCGTCGAGCTCGGGCACCGGGCGGGCGCGACCGTGCTCATTGATGGCGCACAATCCGTGCCGCACACCCCGATCAACCTGCAAGAGATGGCGCCAGACTTCTTCGTCTTCTCCGGCCACAAGATCTTCGGGCCGACCGGGATCGGGGTGCTCTACGGCCGCGAAGAAGTGCTGGCCGACACCCCGCCGTGGCAAGGCGGTGGCAACATGATCACCGACGTCACTCTGGAGCGGTCGGTCTACCAGCCCCCACCCGGCCGTTTCGAGGCCGGCACCGCCAACATCGCCAACGCCGCCGGCCTGACCACCGCGCTGGACTACGTCGAGCGCATCGGGATGCCGACCATCGCCGCCTACGAGCACTCGCTGCTGGAGTACGCCACCGCCTCGCTCCGCGAGATTCCCGGACTGCGTCTGGTGGGGACGGCCGCGGAGAAGGCCAGTGTGGTGTCCTTCGTCCTAGCCGGATACACCCCCGAGGAAGTGGGCAGCGCGCTCAACGAAGAGGGGATCGCGGTGCGCGGCGGGCACCACTGCGCTCAGCCGATCCTGCGCAGGCTCGGACTGGAGGCCACGGTGCGCCCCTCGCTGGCGCTCTACAACACCCGCGACGAAATCGACACGCTCGTCGCCGCAGTGCGCCAGCTGGCTCAGCGCTCGGGCCACCTGACCTGACCGGCGTCAGCCCAGCGTTTCGCCCGCCGAAATGGCACGCGGCTTTTCATTTGCACAGATCGCTGATCTGGTTCCAGGTGTTTTTGCAATCTGGGCAGATGAGTCCGTACCTGCTGGGCCACCCTTTTTCTTTTTTGAACGGTTCCTGACAGTGCGAGCAGCGAGTTTTTCCACCAAGAAAACGTTCTTTGAGTGTGAGAGATTTTATTTTAGCCATTTTTGACATCCTTGTAAATGAGATCTTGCAGCTCAGTTTTCCATATTAACGAAAATCTGCATAATTATGGCGCACGTCAGCCCTCGTCAATGGTCCTGCGGTGGAGCATCTTATGACTCTGGGGCAGCTCGGCCAACCGCTTGAGTCGCAACGGGCGCAGTCGGAGCTGGTGGAACTGGAGTGGTACCCGCATCTATTTGCTATGGCGACCTCCTCCTCGTGAACAAAGCGCGCCTAGTGACAACCGTATTCAACTACGGACGTAAGCGCATCGCTAGTCTGGGTGATTCTTGCGAGATTGCACAGACGAGATTTCACGGAAAGGTCAGTTGCACGTGCAGATAACGAAAAACAAAAGGCAAAAGATCTGCTATTTCCGAAAAGTTCTTTTTGTCGCCATCAAGGGGCGCGTTGACAGCCTCCTGTCCATACCCCTGTCCACTGCCGGCCCACCATGGTGGGCCGGCAGCCGGGGGTCGGGGTTGACACCCATCCGGGGCACTGTGCTGAGGTAGCGCAGCGCCCCGATCCGCCGAGGCCAGTGATGGACGTGGAGGACGTTGCAGATGGTGGCTTTGGCCAGGTCGCTCCGCCGAAGGGCGGGCTTGGTGGCGGTGGCGCTGGTTGGTGTCCTCATGACTGCGGCGTGCGGCGGCGGCAGCGCCAGCCACCAAGGGTCGGGCGCCGCGCCGACCCACGGCGACACGGTGACGTTTGCGGAGGGCCCCGGGGCGGCGCCGAACTATATCTTTCCGATCACGCCGACCCAACAGTTCAACGTTCCCACCATCGCCGGGTTCCAGTACCTGATGTACCGGCCGCTGTATTGGGCCCCCAAGGGGGTCCAACCGGTCATTGACGACGAGCTGAGCCTGGCGGAGGAGCCGATCTACTCGCAGAACAACACCGTCGTGACCGTCAACCTGAAAACCAACTACCAGTGGTCTGATGGCGAGCCGGTGGATGCCCGCGACGTGGTGTTCTCCCTGAACCTGTTCAAGGCGGCGGTGAAGGAGAGCCCGGCCAACTTCGGCAACTACACCCCCGGTGAGATCCCGGACAACCTCGCCAGCTACACCGCGACCGGCCAGTACCAGATCACGTTCATCCTGACCCGAAGCGTGAACCCGGAGTGGTTCACCACCGAGCAGCTCGAGCTCCTCACCCCGCTGCCGCTGGCCTGGGACAAGACCTCGGCGAGCGGTCCCAGCGGTGACTACGACCTGACTGCGGCAGGGGCCAAGCAGGTCTATGACTTCCTCGCCGGCCAGGCTGCGGATCTGGCCAGCTACGCCACCAACCCGCTGTGGCAGGTGGTGGACGGCCCGTGGCACCTGACCTCGTTCTCCACTACCGGGCAGCTCACCATGGTGGCCAACCCACGCTACGGCGGTCCCTACAAGCCGGTGATCTCCCACTTCGAGGAGCTGCCGTTCACTTCGGAGGCGGCGGAGTTCAACCAGGTCAGGGCCGGCGCGATCGACGTCGGGTACCTGCCCACCGACGACCTCCCGCAGCTGCCGGCGGTCAAGCGTGGGGGTTACCAGGTCTTCGCGGTGCCCCAGTTCTACATCGCCTACCTGAACATGAACTTCAACAATCCGGCGGCCGGCCCGATCTTCAAGCAGCTCTATATCCGCCAAGCCCTGCAGCACCTGGTGGACCAGCCGGCGATCATCCACGCGGTCTACTCCGGGCACGCGATCCCCGCCTACGGTCCGGTGCCGGTCGGCCCGCCCAATCCCTACGCCAGCGCGCTGGAAAAGCAGGGCACCTACCCGTACAGCGTGGCCGCAGCCCGCCAGTTGCTGTCGTCGCACGGCTGGTCGGTCATCCCGGGGGGAGTGGACACCTGCGTCAACCCGGGCACCGCAGCCGACCAGTGCGGCGCCGGCATCGCCCGAGGCGCCAGGCTGGAGTTCACCCTCGACTACGCCAACGCTATCCAGCCGACCGCGACGAAGGTGAGCGCGCTGAAATCGGACACGGCCCGGGTCGGCATCCAGCTTGACCTGCGCGGTGCGCCGTTCAACACGATCCTCGCCCAGGACACCTCCTGCACGCCCAACCAGAGCGCCTGCGGCTGGCAGATGTCCGACTTCGGCGGCATCGCGTTCAACACCTACCCGACGGGCGACGTTCTCTTCGAGACCGGCGGCGCACTGAACTCCGGCAGCTACAGTGACCCCACCGCGGACACCCTGATCGAGGCCACCCTCTATGGCAGTGACCCGAACGCGCTCACCGCCTACCAGGACTACATCGCCCAGCAGCTCCCGGTGCTCTTCCAGCCGGATCCCGACGCCGTCGTCGTGGTCAAGTCCACCCTCGCCACCACGGGCACGTTCACCGAGCTCACCCAGAACAACCTGCAACCGGAGAGGTGGCATTTCAGGTCATGACCGGTTACCTGCTGCGGCGCACGGGGGAGTCCCTCGTGGTCCTGCTCGGGGTGTCGGTGATCGTGTTCGCGTTGACCCACCTGTTACCGGGCGGGCCGGCCCGGGCGATCCTCGGCATCCGGGCCACCCCCGCGGCAATCGCCGCGTTCAATCGGGCGCACGGTTATGACAAGCCGATCTACCTGCAGTACCTCAGCTACCTGAACTCGCTGGCCCACGGGGACCTGGGGTTCTCGTACACCCAGAACCAGTCGGTGGCCGCGCTGCTGGCTCAGGACGTCCCCAAGAGCGCGTACCTGAGCCTGCTGGCGCTGGCGATCTCGATCATCGTTGGGCTGCCGTTGGGGATCGCTCAGGCGGTGCGGCGCAACGGAGTCGTGGACTATGCGGTCACCACCGGGGCGTTCCTCGGCTACTCGATGCCGGTCTTCTGGCTGGGCCTGTTGCTGATCACCTGGTTCGCCGTGGACCTGTCGTTGCTGCCACCGGAGGCGCCGCAGACGGCCACACTCGGCGGCGCGCTTGCCGATCCGGCCGCGATGGTGTTGCCGGTGGCCGTGCTGGCGATCGTCTCCATCGCGTCGTTCAGCCGGTTCATGCGCTCGGCGGCGATCGAGAACCTGGCCCAGGACTACATTCGCACCGCCCGGGCCAAGGGGTTGACCGAGCGGACCATCCTGGTCCGGCACCTGCTGCGCAACGCGATGTTGCCGATCATCACACTGATCGGGCTGAGCATCCCGGCGCTGGTCGCCGGCAACCTGATCGTCGAGCAGGTGTTCAACTATCCGGGGGTGGGTTTGCTGTTCTTCAACGCGGCGCTGCGGCGCGACTATCCGGTGGAGATCGCCCTGACGCTGCTCGGCTCGGCGCTGGTCGTGGTCGGAAACCTGGTGGCCGACCTCGCCTACGGGGTCGCCGACCCGAGGGTGCGGCTGGCATGACCACCGTCCCGAACATCGATGCCCTGCTGATCCACCCAGGAGGCGACCCGGAAGGTGGGGAGGTCCGTCAAGGCGGTGGCCTGTGGCGCACGATAGGCCGGGCGTTCACCGCGAACCGGCTGGCTGTGCTCGGGGTCGGGCTGATCGTGGTGATCGTGGGGTTCTGCTTCCTCGGGCCGCTGATCTACCACACTGAGCAGTTCTACACGAACCTGGCGGCGGCGAACTTGGCGCCGAGCGCGGCTCACCCACTGGGCACGGACTACCTCGGTTATGACGAACTGGGCCGGCTGATGGCCGGCGGGCGCAGCTCGATCGAGGTGGGGTTGGCCGCAGCGGTGATGGCCTCGGCGATCGGGGTGATCTGGGGGGCGGTGGCCGGCTACGCTGGCGGCGTCCTGGACGCGGTGCTGATGCGGATCGTGGACGTGGTGCTGTCCATTCCGGGGTTGTTCATCCTGCTGTTCATCGCCACGATCATCCCGCCCACTCTCGGTACGATGATCGCCATCATCGCGCTGTTCGCCTGGCTGATACCGGCCCGGCTGGTCCGTGGCGAGGTGCTCAGCCTGCGCAGCCGGGAGTACGTGCAGGCGGTGAAGGTGATGGGCGGGAGCGGGCCGAGGATCGTGGCGCGCCACCTCATCCCGAACACCATCGGGGTGATCGTCGTGCAGGCCACGTTCGCGGTGGCCGACGCGATTCTGATCTTCGCGGTGCTGAGCTACCTCGGGTTCGGGCTGTCCGCGCCGGCCGCGAGCTGGGGCGAGATGCTCTCCAGCGGCACCGCGTACGTCTACGACGGGTACTGGTGGCAGATTTACCCACCCGGGGTGGCGATTCTGCTCATCGTGCTCGCGTTCAACTTCGTCGGCGACGCATTGCGCGACGCCCTCGACGTCCGGCTCCGCCAACGGTAGGACAACGGTAGGGATGGCCATGGGTGACCTGCTCGACATCCGCGAGCTGCGGACCGACATCGCGCAGCGCCGCGGCACCGTGCACGCCGTCGACGGGGTGTCGCTCACTCTCGGTGAGGGGCAGATCCTCGGGCTGGTCGGTGAGTCCGGGTCCGGAAAGACGATGACCGGCATGTCGGTCGTGCGGCTGCTGCCCCCCGGCGGGCACATTGTCGGCGGTTCGGTCACCCTGGCTGGTCAGGAGCTGACCGCGCTTGACGACGAGGCGATGCGCCGGGTGCGGGGCAACGAGATCGGGGTGGTCTTCCAGGATCCGATGACCTCGCTGAACCCCACCATGACCATCGGCAATCAGATCGCTGAGTCGGTCCGGCTGCACCGTGGCGCCTCGCCCGGCGCAGCCCGGGAGCGGGCGGCGCAAACCCTGGACCTGGTCGGCATGCCGCACGCCCACGAGCGGCTGGACAACTACCCGCACCAGCTGTCCGGTGGCATGCGCCAACGCGTCATGATCGCGATGGCGCTGGCCTGCGAGCCGAAACTGTTGATCGCCGACGAGCCGACCACCGCGCTGGACGCCACCATCCAGGAGCAGATCCTCGACCTGCTGGAGAGCCTGCGCGCCCGGCTGGGCATGGGGATCCTGCTGATCACCCACGATCTCGCGGTCATCTCCCGCTACGCCGACCGGGTCGCGGTCATGTACACCGGCAAGATCGTCGAGACCGGCCCGACCGGGCTGTTGTTGCGGCGAATGCGCCACCGCTACACCGAGGCGTTGATGGCGGCTGTGCCCCGCCGGGACCAGGACACCGCCACCGACCTCTACAGCATCCCCGGGCTGCCGCCGGACCTGTCCGCTCCGCCGGCCGGTTGCCGGTTCACTCCCCGCTGCTCCTTCGCCCAGAGCGACTGCCCGACCATCGACCCGCCACTGGTCACCGTCGCCCCGGGCCACGCGCACGCCTGCCTGCACCCGGTCGACTACGTCGACGAGACGGCGCGCTCCGCCCTCGAGGTCACCGAGCGCGTCCCCGGCGGCCGTGTCTTCGATGCGGACGCCGCCCCACTGGTCGAGGTCCGTGCCCTGGTCAAGGAGTACCCGGTCACGGCCGGGTTGTTGGGGCGCCGGGTCGGTGCGCTGAGCGCGGTGGCCGGAGTGAGTTTCTCCATCGCGCCCGGGGAGACGTTCGGCCTGGTCGGGGAGTCCGGCTGCGGAAAGAGCACGCTCGGCCGGGCGCTTGTCGCCCTCGAGCGGCCCACCTCGGGCAGCATCATCTTCAGCGGCCACGACATCACTGCCATGTCCGCCCGCGAGCTGCGCCCGATCCGCCGCGACCTGCAGCTGATGTTCCAAGATTCCTACGCCTCGCTCGACCCTCGAATGCGGGTCGAGGCGATCCTGCGTGAGCCGCTGGCCATCCAGCGGATCGGCTCCCGCCGGGACCAGGACCAGCGGATCGGTAAGCTGCTCGACGAGGTCGGCCTGCGGGGCAGTGCCGCGCAGAGCTATCCCCACGAGTTCTCCGGCGGGCAGCGCCAGCGCATCGGGCTGGCCCGCGCGCTGGCGCTGGACCCGAAGCTGGTCATCGCCGACGAACCGGTCTCCGCCCTGGACGTCTCCATCCAGGCGCAGATCCTCAACCTGATGCGGGACCTGCGCGAGCGCCTCGGGCTCAGCTATGTGATCATCTCCCACGACCTGGCGGTGGTCCGGTACATGGCCGACCGGATCGGCGTGATGTATCTCGGCAAGCTGGTCGAGACCGGTCCCGCCACCGACGTCTGCGACCACCCCGCCCACCCCTACACCGAGGCTCTGCTGCGCGCCGTCCCCGATCTCCACCTGGCCGGCCCCGTCACCACCAGCGGCAGCCCCGCCAGCAACGGCGCCAGCCCGTCGCAGCCCGCTGTTCGCGGTGAACTGCCATCGGCGATCAACCCGCCATCCGGGTGCCGATTCCGCACCCGCTGCCCCCGCACCCAAGCGCTCTGCGCCGATGTCGAACCGCCGCTACGCCCGTTCGCACCCCGCCACCTCGCCGCCTGCCACTTCCCGCTGCGGCAACCAGGGCCATAGCGGGAGGTGTCAGTCGAGCGGTTAGTGAACACCTACGGCGCGTCTTTGAGTCTTTGATGTGGCGTGAAGTCTGGCGTATCTTTGGGTCATGAGTCTGGTGCCGGTCGGTGACGCACGAGATCGCTTCTCGGAGCTGATCGGAGAGGTGGAACGCACGCACGAGCGGATAGTCGTCACACGACATGGGCGGCCGGTGGCGGTCGTGATCGCACCCGATGACCTGGAGTCACTCGAGGAGACACTCGACATCCTGTCGGATCCTCGCGCGCTCGCCGAGATCCGGGAGTCGGCTGAGGACATCGTGGCGGGCCGGACGGTGACGATCGATGAGATCCGGGCGGAGTTCGGCTCGTCGCAGGGCCGCTGGCGGCCAACCCGCACCGTCTTGGCAAACTCCTCGAACGTGAGCTGACGGGCCACTTTTCCGCCCGACGTGGTGCCTACCGGGTCGTTTACCTCATTGATGATAAAGCCCGCACGGTCACGGTCATGCGAGTAGATCACCGCGGAGACGTCTACCGATCTTGGTGATCTTTAGCTGCACCGACGGGTACGGAATATCGCGCACCGGGGGACTTGCGGCAAGCTCCGGGTCGTGCCGCAGAATCACCGGCCGAGGCCAGAACCTGCGGAAATGGGAGGCGCGACGTGCGTGTGTTGTTGTCGACGTATGGGTCGCGCGGGGACGTCGAACCGCTGGTGGGACTCGCGGTGCGGTTGCGGGCACTCGGCGCGGAGGTGCGGGTGTGTGCGCCGCCGGACTTCGCGCAGCGGTTGGCTGGTGTCGGCGTGGCGTTGGTGGCGACCGGCATGATGCCGGCCGTGGCCGGCGCGCGGTCGGTGGTCGAGAAACTGGACATCCGCTGCGTGTCCGTGACCTTCCAGCAGCTCACCCTGCCCTCGCCGCACCACCCGCCGCTGGCGTATCCGGGCCGGCCGTTCCCGCCGGAGGTGACCGACAACCGGGTGCTGTGGGACCTGGACGCCGGCACACCACCGGTGTACGTGGGCTTCGGCAGCATGCCCATGCGCGCATCGACGGACGTCGCCCGGGTGGCCGCCGTTGTGCACCACGGCGGCGCGGGCACCACGACGACGGCCACCCGGGCCGGCGCGCCTCAGATGGTGGTACCCCAGAGCGATCATGGCGTCTGCGGTGCGGCCTGCGGTTCCGTTAGACTCGGGTGGCGGCGACCTTTCGGGCCTTTCGGGCCAGCTCTCGGGTGTCGGTGCTGGGTCGGGCTTCCAGGGCGGTGGCCAGGGGGATGAGCCGTTCCCGGCGGGCGGCGATGGAGTGCAGGGTGCGCACCCCGTCGATGGCCTGGCGGGCCAGGGTCAGCCCGTGGGGTTCCCCGGCGCGGATGTGGACTTCGGCGAGGAGCAGCTGGGTCATGGTGCGACCTCGGCGGTGGCTCTCGCTGTAGGTGCCCAGCGCGCTGGTGGCGAACTGCTCGGCGGCATCGAGCTGGCCCAGGTCGAGATGAATCCCTGCGGTCCCGTTATCGGCGCTCGCGCGCTCGAAAGCGTCGCGGGGCTCCCACCCGTCGTTGACCTGGGCGAGGTGGCGGGTGGCCTCATCGCGGCCGCCCATGATGGCGTAGGCGGTCGCGGACTGCTGGTTCAGCCGCGCGGTGAGGGTTGATACCCGGGGGTCGTCGGCTTGCAGGGGCACCAGTTGGGGCTTGCCGGGCAAGAATCCCTTGAGTCGGAGCGTGCCGAGAGTGAACAGCTTGAGCGCGTCGTTGGGGTGTCCGCTGCGGACCAACGTCACTCCGGCGTGCCAGGCGGCGTTGGCGAACACATAGGCGTCCCCGGCATCATCAGCCAGTCCCATGCCACGGGTGAAGTAGCCGATCCCGTCCAAACCAGAGTCGTGGTGGGTCCAGCCCGCCTCGGTGTGCAGTTCGGCCAGCGCGGCGGCCAGCTGGGCCTTGACCTCATCTGGCCCAGGCACGTCCATCCACCGCGTGTAGCGCCGCACCGCGTCACCGAACACGCCAGCCTGCCCGCCGTAGTACCGCGCCCTGCCAACCAACTGATCAGTGAACGTTCGCACCTGCTGGACGTGGACCATGCTCAGCCGCGTGGGCAGCAGCTCGTCATCGGTGGGCAGCGGCAGTGTGACCGGCTCACCCCGCAGATTCAGGAATGGCTGACTCATGCCTGCGACGATCAGGATGCGGCGTTTCACCTCTTCACTCCACTCCTCCGCGACCGGCGTGAGGTCCGGTCCTTCCTCACCGTAGCTCAGACCGATCCGCGCCCGGGGCAGACCGAGCCCGTCCGCGATGCGCTCCAGGACCCACACGTTGACCACTTGGCGACCGCCGAGGATCTCGCACACCTCCGATTGGGTCTGGCCGGTCAACCCCGCGATCTGGCGCTGGCTCAGGCCCAGACGCTTCAGCAGCCGGTACAGCGCACCGATGTCGCGAGCGCGCAGCGCAGCGCGCAGTTCGCTATCGTCGAGGAACTCTGCAAGGAAATCCGGGCCAAGGAAATCCACCGACGCTCACTCCTTCCCCAGACATACGACGGTCAACACAGTGCCGCTGCGCGAGCGCGGGCTGATCAGCGCTGGCACCTCTGCACACGCGGTCAGGGAGACGGTACTCACGCGATGGCAGGGGAAGCCGGTTTAGGGATGTTCATGGCCTCGTTTTGGGGGAGGCGAGCGGCGGTGACCTTGACCGCAGCGAGGTCATTGCATGCCCAATGCTGCACCTGAGACCAGCGCAGCCGCAGCGTGCCCTTGGTGGTGGCAATCGCGTCCCACAGCTGGCTCATCGGGCGCTCGCCGTCATCACCGGGCGCCCAGTGGAGCAGGCGACTGACCGGCTGGTACTTGTCAGGCAGCGCGCAGCGCAGGATCGCGGTGTAGGTAGTGACAGGGGTGCCGCCGCCGTAGCCGTAGGCGAAGGCGTTCCCATGGGCGCGGTGTCCCCGCAGCGGCACCGGATCGACGCGCATCTGCCCGTCGTCGGTCGGAGTGAGCGCCAGGATGGCGGTGGCCTGGTGGGCGTGGTCCGCAGCAAGCACCGTCCGGTCGTTCCACGCGGCGACGGCGTCGAGACTGGCCGGCCACTCGGCCACGAAGGACGGCGGCAGCACGTGGCCGTGCGGGGTGTCCCACACGATGGCGAAAAAACGCTTCTGCTCTCCCCAGACTCGTTCGAGCCTGATGAGCCAGCGGCGCAGTTCCACCGGTGCGCTGGTGGGCTTATCGACGGTGAACAGCCACAGGGCCTCATCGTTTACCACACGCCTGGTGCTTGCGCACCAGCGGTCGGTGGTATTTGGTAACAGAGAGCAACCAAAACCACGGGAATCTGGTCACCGGTCCGAAATGGGTCCGGATTTGAGCGCCTCATCGGGTCGAAGTACAAGCCCCAGGTGGGCGAGGCGACGGAACAACCTGTCATCGACGGTGACCTGACATCGCCCGATCATGGGACGGAGTAACGTTTCGGTGTGCCACGGCCCGTCGCCTACATTGCCGAGTTGCTGCCACCGTGTGCAGTCTTGATCGACAAGATCCACCGTAAGCACGGCGTCACCCTGGACGAGGTTCGCGAGGCTGTGGTCCTCACCGATGTGGAGTCGTCCGTTTGGGACTGGCACCCTGACCCGGCACGAGGTTGGCGACTGCTGGTGACCGCAACGACCTACCACGGACGCAGGTTGTTCATCGTCTTGTACCCGGTCAACGAGGAAAAAGGAACGTGGCGACTCGGAACAGCGATGACCGACGATGGGTAGTCGCAGTGGAGATGACAGGCAGGCACCTTTGGGAGCACGATGGACCTGTGAGAGCCGAGGTGGACGACACGGAGATGACCGCAGCGGAGTTTCGTGCTGCGAGGAACCGCGGCACACCCGCGCAGGTCGTCACCTCGCGCAGCGAGTTCGATGCCTACTCCCGCAGCGGCAGTGCTCGGTTCGAGGTCTACGAGGACCGGGCCGGCAAGTTCCGATTTCGATTCAAGGCGAGCAACGGCCAGGTGGTCGCGACCAGCGAGGTCTACGAGACCAAGGTTGCGGCCAGGCAAGGCGCTGAGTCGGTGCAGTTGGCAGCAGATGGAGCAACGATCGTCGACGTGGCTTCCTGATCTGAGCGGCCACGCGTTTTCCGGACAGGTGCTTAGTGGACTGTTTCATACTGCGAGCTGTCGATTCAGGTGTTCGGCGTAGACCTCGTTAAGAATCATGTAGCCGAGTCCCGAGTGGAGACGTTGCAAGTCGGCATGAAACGGCCGGCTCCAGCCTCTGTCGGGTCTTGTGGGCTCCTCCGTCTACCTCGCCGAGTCGATCCACGCCTGGCCGGATCAGTCTGAGCTGGCCCTACGACAGGCTGCTGGGCGCTCTTGGTGGTCGATCCGCTGCCGGCGTGGAGTACGGACCGGCTGTCCAGGTTGACCGGCAGACCCAAGCATCATCTTGTCGAACCAGCGCTCGTCGGTCCCCTGCTCGGCGTCGACGCCACCGGGGCACTGCGGGATCGTGACGGCCGGCATGGGGTGGGTGTCGTCATCGAGCAGTCGGACGGGCGCATCCTGGAGGCGCCGATCGCCTCCCGGTGGCATGAGCAGGATTTCCAAGCTGAGGGGACTGGTTGCCGTGTATGACTTAGTGTTCGATTTGTACTACGATAGGAGGGCGGGATGGCGCGGTACGTCGAGGTGCGGATCGATGAGAACAACGAGCACCACGTCACCCGGCACGGAGTATCAGCGCGAGAGATCACACAGGTGTTCCGCAATGATCCAGCTATCCGCCGCAACCGCCGAGCACGCACCGGCGACTACATCGCTCTGGGGGTCACCGACGGCGGTCGCCAGATCTTGGTGATCTTCAGCTACACCGACGGGTACGGAGTTCGACCGATCGCCGCATGGGAGCGTGGATGAGCAGCGACAACGAGCTGAACGTCATGACGGATGAACAGGCTGCGGAGCACTACTACCGGCACCGCGACGAGATCGAGCGTGAACCGGGTGAGCCGGTCGACATCGAGCCGGCGCGTCCCCTGTCCCTGGTGGTGTCGGTGCGGCTGCGTGAGGATGAGGCTGAGCAGGTTGCGGCAGCATCGGAAGCAGCGGGCATGAAAATCTCCACGTTCATTCGGCAAGCTGCGGTGGCCGCAGCCAATCGCGACGAGCCGCTCGATCTCGAGGCACTCGCTCGACGCCTGGCATCGGTACGCCACGCAGTCGACGATGTGGAGCAACTGGTGCAGCGCCGCCCGTCGCTCGACAGCTGACCTCGGCTCGGATCAGGCGAGACGGCGAACGTCGCCGCTGCGCGCCCTTGGGCGTCCACAGCGAGGTGATCTACTTCGGGTGCCGAGGCGCCGACGCCCTGCGGCTGACCCGGGCGGTCTCAATGGATCATCACAACACTGCTGAAACGGTGTGGTGGTGTCCGGCCGGCTGAAAGCCTGGCCATGGTCGCCCACGATGCCGGAAAGGAGAGTACCTACTCCTCTCCACTCTCAACATATAGCGCACCGGGGGGCTTGCGGCAAGACCCGGGTCGTGCCGCAGAATCGTCGGCCGAGGCCAGAACCTGCGGAAATGGGAGTCGTGAAGTGCGTGTGTTGTTGTCGAGGTATGGGTCGCGCGGGGACGTCGAACCGCTGGTGGGGCTCGCGGTGCGGTTGCGGGCACTCGGCGCGGAGGTGCGGATGTGCGCGCCGCCGGACTTCGCGCAGCGGTTGGCTGGTGTCGGCGTGCCGCTGGTGCCGGTCGGCCAGTTGGGGCGCGCTGACGACCGGGGCGCCGCCGCCGTCATCCCTGCCCCGGCACGCGGCCGAGTTGATCGCCAGTCAGTTCGACGTGGTCACCGCGGCGGCCGAGGGATGCGATGCGGTGGTGGCGACCGGCATGATGCCGGCCGCGCGCTGTTCGGTGCGGCGCTCAACACGAACCGGGCGTCGATCGGCCTGCCACCGGTGGACAACGTCCGCGACTACGTCATCGGCAACCAGCCGTGGCCGGCACGATCCGCACCGACGGAGCAACGGTGGCCGCGACGCTGCTAATCGACGCGATCAGCCGAGAAAGGCCGTCGTACTCGCCGGTGCGCAACGGCACCAGCCGCCAAGATCATTCTGTGGGTAAACGACGGGTTTTCATGATTGACGTGATCGTGGTCGGCGGCGGACCGACCGGCTTGATGCTGGCCAGCGAGTTGCGGCTGCACGGCGTGCGCGCGCTCGTGCTGGAGAAGGCGGCGGAGCCGACCGGGCATGCCCGCGCGCTCGGTCTGCACGTGCGCAGCGTGGAGGTGATGGACCAGCGCGGTCTGCTGGAGCGGTTCCTCGCGCTCGGCCAGCGGTTTGCGGTCGGCGGTTTCTTCGCCGGCATCACCAAGTCGTGGCCTGACCGGCTGGACACCGCACATTCGTACGTCCTCGGCATCCCGCAGACCACCACCGAGCGCCTGCTGACCGAGCACGCCACCGAGCTCGGCGCCGAGATCCGGCGCGGCTGCGAACTGGTCGGGCTGAGCCAGGACGACCACGGGGTGACCGTCGAGCTGGCCGATGGCATGCGGCTGCGCTCGCGCTACCTCGTCGGCTGCGACGGCGGCCGCAGCACGGTGCGCAAGCTGCTCGGCGTCGGCTTCCCCGGCGAGCCCACCAGGGTCGACACGCTGCTGGGTGAGGTGGAGGTGACCGTGCCGCCGGAGACGCTGAACGCCGTGATAGCCGAAGTCCGCAAGACCCAGAAGCGGTTCGGCGCCATGCCCCTCGGGGACGGCGTGTACCGCATCATCGCGCCCGCCGACGGGGTGGCCGAGGACCGCACGGTCCCGCCGACCCTGGACGAGCTGAAGCAGCAGGTGCGGAAGCTCGCCGGCACCGACTTCGGCGTGCACTCACCGCGCTGGCTCTCCCGCTTCGGCGACGCCACCCGGCTGGCCGAGCGCTACCGGGTCGGCCGGGTGCTGCTGGCCGGCGACGCGGCGCACATCCACCCGCCGACCGGCGG